>NZ_JAFCSW010000001.1:0-957166 GCF_049895685.1 Bacillus sp. DC4300-2b2 | reverse complement strand
CACGTGTTACTCACCCGTCCGCCGCTAACATCCGGGAGCAAGCTCCCTTCTGTCCGCTCGACTTGCATGTATTAGGCACGCCGCCAGCGTTCGTCCTGAGCCAGGATCAAACTCTCCGAAAAAGTACAAAACCGAAGTTTTGCTTTTCGTCAGCGTTTGACTGACTACCTATGAAGCATCATAGGATTTTTTTATAAAAACTCGAATTAACAGGTACGTTTTGTCTTGTTTAGTTTTCAAAGAACTTGTGTGTCACTCTCTCAAAGCGACCACTTAAATATATCATATATCTCTATCAACAGTCAACATTTTTCTTGAAAAACATTTTATTTTTTTAAGAAGTTTCCACTGTAGAAGAGATAAAAAATAGAGCCTCTTTTTGCTCCTTTGAAAGATTAACACAAATCTATGAAAAAAGCATTATAAATTTCAAAAAAACTCATGTTTTTTTAGAAAAAAATAAAGCCGGTGAAGAACCGGCTTTATTTTTACTCAGATTGCTCTTGATCTGACTCTATAGTTTCTACGTTTTCTTCACTATTCTCTTCATCATCTTCTTGTGATTGTTCAACTAATGCCACTGTAGCAACATGTTCATCATCACCAAGACGAATCAGGCGGACACCTTGAGTGACTCTACCTGTTGTTGAAATGTCTGAAACGGCCATACGAATGATCACGCCGCTTCCTGTAATAATCATCAAGTCCTCTTCAGCTTCAGCATTCGTTGCCTTCACTGCGACAAGCGGACCATTGTTGTCAGTGATTTTACATGTTTTAAGACCTTTACCGCCCCGACTTTGAACACGGTATTCTTTTTCAGGTGTTAACTTACCATACCCTTTTTCGGTTACGATCAATACGTTTGCATCTGGCTCAAGGATTTCCATCCCAACGACGATGTCATCTTCAGAAAGCGTAATTCCTTTCACGCCAGCTGCCGTTCGTCCCATTTCACGAACGTCTGTCTCGTCGAAACGAATCAGCATACCTTTTTTCGTACCAATGATGATTTGTTTTTCTCCATTGGTTAAACGGACAGCCATCAGTTCATCTTCGTCACGAAGACTTAATGCGATAAGTCCATTGTTTCGAATGTTGGCAAACTGAGATAATGATGTTCGTTTTGATACACCGTGTCTTGTTGTAAAGAAGAGATACGAATCTTCATCAAATTCGCTTACTGGAATAATGGCATTAATCCACTCTCCCTTTTCTACTTCAAGCAGGTTAATAATTGGAATCCCTTTCGCCGTTCGTCCGAATTCAGGAATTTCATATCCCTTCGCACGATAGACCTTCCCTTTATTAGAGAAGAAAAGGATCGTATCATGGGTAGATGTTGAAATCAGCTGTTCTACGAAATCATCCTCATTGGTTCCCATGCCCTGAACACCTTTACCGCCTCTTTTTTGGCTGCGGTAGGTTGATGCAGGCAGACGCTTGATATAACCATTATGAGTCAGCGTAATCACAATATTCTCAACAGGGATCAAATCTTCGTCTTCAATTGTTTCAATACCTGCCGTCACAATTTCAGTACGGCGCGTATCATTGAAACGTTCTTTGATTTCTGTTAATTCTTCTCTAATGATTTCAAGAACTTTCTCATTGTCTGCTAAAATGGCTTTCAACTCAGCAATCAAATCAACAAGTCCTTTGTATTCTTCTTCTATCTTTTCTCTTTCCAAACCAGTTAAGCGCTGAAGACGCATATCAAGAATGGCCTGTGCTTGTTTTTCGGACAAGCTATAGTTCTCCATTAAGCCATTTCTCGCAATTTCAGCAGTTTGAGAGCTTCTAATTAATGCAATGACTTCATCTAAGTGGTCAAGAGCGATTCTCAAACCTTCTAGAATATGAGCTCTTGCTTCAGCTTTACGAAGTTCATATGCTGTTCTTCTGCGAATGATCACTTTTTGATGCTCTAGATAATATTCAAGACATTGTTTGAGGGACAAGACTTTCGGCTGTCCATCAACTAGTGCCAATAAGTTGATCCCAAATGACGTTTGGAGTGTCGTTTGTTTATAAAGATTGTTTAATAGAACGTGGGCGTTCGCGTCTCTTCGCAGTTCAATTACAATCCGCATACCATTACGATCAGACTCGTCACGCAGATCTGTAATGCCATCAATCTTTTTATCGCGCACAAGATCAGCAATTTTTTCAATCAAACGGGCTTTGTTGACCTGATATGGAATTTCATTGATGACAATCCGCTGCTTACCGCTGGATGTTTCTTCGATGATAGACTTTGCACGTAATGTAATAGAGCCTCGGCCTGTTTCATATGCTTTGCGAATTCCACTTCGGCCTATGATTTGTCCCGCAGTTGGGAAGTCTGGTCCTGGAATGATATCCATTAGTTCCTGTGTTGTCATTTCTGGGTTTTGACTAATCGCCAGTACCCCGTCAATCACTTCACCTAGTTGGTGAGGCGGAATGTTGGTTGCCATTCCTACAGCGATACCTGTTGCCCCGTTGACTAATAAGTTCGGGAATCGAGCAGGCATAACGATTGGTTCTCTTTCACTGCCATCGTAGTTATCTTGATAATCAATCGTGTCCTTGGTGATATCACGCAGGATCTCCATTGAGATTTTTGATAGACGCGCCTCAGTATAACGCATCGCTGCTGCACTGTCTCCATCGACAGAACCAAAGTTCCCGTGTCCTTCAACTAGCATATTTCGATAGTTGAAGTCTTGCGCCATACGAACCATCGCTTCGTATACAGCGCTGTCACCGTGAGGGTGGTACTTACCGATAACTTCCCCAACGATACGTGCAGATTTCTTAAATGGTTTATCACTTGTCATACCTAGGTCATTCATCGCATACAAAATTCTTCGATGCACGGGCTTCAATCCGTCTCGCACATCTGGTAATGCACGCGAAACAATAACACTCATTGCATAATCTAAAAAGGACGTACGCATTTCTTGACTAATATTCACTTCACGTACATTTGGTGTATGTTGTTCACTCACTATAAGAACCTCCCTTTACGTATCACATGAAATAAATTATGTGGGAGTAAAATATGTATTTATCTTCACAAGACTATTCTCCATTATATCAATAATCTCGGCTTTATACACATTAATTTACTAGAAAATCAACGAAAACACGGAAAACCAGGACATTCGTTTTACACACCTATTTCTTGAAAAACAACCTTATTCCAAACAAGAAATAAGGTTGTTCTCAGGAGGGATTCATCTAAATATCAAGGTTTTTCACGTATTGTGCATTTTCTTCGATAAAGTTCCGTCTCGGCTCTACTTTATCTCCCATCAGCATTTCAAATGTCTCATCAGCATCCATTGCATCCTCAAGTGTGACTTGAAGAAGTGTTCTTGCTCCAGGATCCATTGTTGTTTCCCAAAGCTGAGTCGCATTCATCTCTCCAAGACCTTTATAACGCTGAAGTCCAGGCTTTGGTGTTTGAGGCAGTGATTTCAACAGCTCATCCAGCTGTTTATCGTTATACACATACTCCACACGTTTTCCTTGCTGCACTTTATATAAAGGCGGCTGTGCAATATACACATAACCGTTTTCAATGATTTGACGCATGTAACGATAGAAGAATGTTAAGAGAAGCGTTCGGATATGCGCTCCATCTACATCGGCATCTGTCATGATCACAACTTTGTGATAGCGTGCTTTCTCTAAAGTGAAGTCTTCTCCGATTCCAGTTCCTAACGCTGTAATCATTGCACGAACTTCGTTGTTCGATAAAATTTTATCTAAACGAGCTTTTTCTACGTTTAGGATCTTTCCTCTTAACGGTAAGATCGCTTGGAAGTGACGATCACGGCCTTGCTTAGCAGATCCGCCCGCAGAATCTCCCTCTACAATATAGAGCTCAGAGATGGATGGATCTTTTGAAGAACAGTCCGCAAGTTTCCCAGGTAAGCTGGAGACTTCCAGCGCACTTTTACGTCTTGTCAGCTCACGAGCCTTTTTGGCAGCCATTCTTGCACGAGCCGCCATCAGTCCCTTTTCCACAATTTTTTTCGCAGAATCAGGATTTTCAAGCAAGAATTTCTCAAGTGCTTCAGAGAAAAGGGAGTCAGTGATGGTTCTGGCTTCTGAGTTCCCAAGCTTTGTCTTCGTTTGTCCTTCGAATTGAGGGTCTGGATGTTTGATGGAGATAATGGCTGTTAAGCCTTCTCGCACATCTTCACCGCTCAAATTCGAATCCCCATCTTTGAATACGCCATTTTTACGAGCATAATCATTGATGACACGCGTTAGACCGGTTTTAAAGCCAGCTTCGTGTGTTCCGCCTTCATACGTGTTGATATTGTTGGCGAAGGAATAGATATTGCTTGTATAGGAATCGTTGTATTGTAATGCCACTTCCACCGTGATTCCGTCTTTCTCACCTTCGATATAAACAGGTTCTTCGTGAACGACTTCTTTTGAGCGGTTTAAATGTTCTACATAACTCTTAATACCGCCTTCGTAGCAGTATTCATTTCTCCGCTCTTTTCCTTCACGCAAGTCTTCAATGATGATGTTTACACCTTTTGTTAAGAAAGCCAACTCACGAACACGGTTGGCAAGTGTATCGTAATCAAATTCAATGGTTTCCGTGAAAATTTCCGGGTCTGGCACAAAGTGAGTGGTTGTCCCGGTTACATCTGTTTCACCAATAACCTCTAAATCTCCCACTGGAACGCCGCGTTTGAATTGCTGATAATGAATTTTTCCGTCACGGTATACAGTCACGTCTAAGGTAGTAGATAATGCATTTACAACAGATGCCCCTACACCATGTAGACCGCCTGATACTTTATAACCGCTGCCGTCGAATTTACCGCCAGCGTGAAGAACAGTCATAATGACCTCTACGGCAGGACGCCCCATTTTCTCATGAATTCCAACAGGAATCCCGCGGCCATTATCTTTTACTGTAATGCTATTATCTTTTTCAATTTGCACTGTAATGTCTGTACAATAACCAGCTAATGCCTCATCAATACTGTTGTCGACAATTTCCCATACAAGATGGTGAAGTCCTTTTGCATTGGTTGACCCAATGTACATTCCTGGACGTTTTCTAACAGCTTCTAGTCCTTCAAGCACCTGTATCTGATTTTCATCATAACTATTATGTTGCTGTTCCATTGCCACGTACATTCACCTACACTTTTCTTAAACGATATATTTATATGAATTGAGCTTTTAGACTTCAATTTCAATCACAAACGAAGCACGTTTTTTGAGCGTGCTTGAGGAAAGAGGAGAGTAATAAACAGATTCAGTTGTGACGACAATGGATTTGGGTGTCCCTTGGGATAACGAAATGATTTGTTTCTCTTGTTTTTGTAGAAACTCTTCTACAACAGAAGACGACCTCATTTTGTAATCAACAATTGCGACAATCTCTCGTGTAGAAACAACACAATCATCACCTAAATGAATATACAAGACTCACACCTCATTTATCAGTCAATTACTTTTCCACTGGCTACTCTGAAAATTTCCGCTTCCTTCAGGGTGGCGTGATCGATACCTTCAACACTTGTTGTGGTGACGAAGGTCTGGACACGTCCCTGAATGGTATGGAGCAAATGAGACTGTCTGTAATCATCAAGTTCAGATAAAACATCATCAAGTAGAAGAATAGGATATTCTCCGATTTCTTCATGTATCAGATCAATTTCTGCCAGCTTTAGTGAAAGAGCTGTTGTTCTTTGCTGCCCTTGAGAGCCATATGTCTGAACATCCCGACCATTTACAAAGAAAAGCAGATCATCTCTGTGAGGTCCCCACAGTGTCACCCCTCGGTCAATTTCTCTCTCTCTTAGTTTCTGAAACGATTCTTCATAGCTATTCTTTATTTTCGACAAGTCTGACGCTTCTGATACCTCTATTGCCGTCTGGTATTGGAGCGTGAGTGTTTCTAGCTCTCTAGAAATCCCAAAATGCAGCGGCTGCGCCCATTTTTCGAGCTGTTTCGTAAAAGTCAGTCGTCTTTTGACAACTTTCGTTGCCGCATCAATCAACTGCTCTGTTAAAATCTCCAGCATCGCTTGATCCGTTTGCTTTCTTGTCTGCAATTGTTTCAAGTAATGATTACGCTGAGAGAGGATTTTTTGATAGAGCGATAAATCATGCAAGTAGACAGCAGAAACTTGTCCAATCTCCATGTCGAGGAATCTTCTGCGGATTTGCGGGCTGCCCTTCACAAGACTTAAGTCCTCTGGCGCAAACATGATGGTGTTTAACGCACCAACATAATGACTGAGCTTCTGTTGTTCAATGTGATTGACCTTACCCTTTTTCCCTTTTTTTGAGATCACGAGCTGCATTGGGAGTGGACCATTTTTTTTAATGACTCTACCTTCTATTTTAGCATAGTCTTGGTCCCATCGGATAAGTTCTTTATCATTTGACGTACGATGAGACTTTGCCATCGACAATACATAGATCGCTTCCATCAAGTTCGTTTTACCTTGGGCATTCTCACCGATCATGACATTCACCTTATTGTCGAATTGAAGCTCGGTGTGTTCATAATTTCGGTATGAAGTTAACGCCAGACTTTGAATGTACATGTATTGTCACCCGTTTCTAATTCACAACTTGAAATGTGCCGTAACCTTCAATCTCGACAACATCTCCTGGGTATAGTTTGCGTCCCCGTCTATTATCTGGCTCTTGATTAATGAACACCTCATGTTCACTTAAAAACCATTTCGCCATTCCGCCAGATTGGATGACTTCGGCTAATTTCAAAAACTGCCCTAATGTAATCATTTCTGTTTCAATGGTTATAAGATTAGGCATTGTATCGACCTCTTTCAATATCACTAATATCTAATTGTACTAAAAAACAAGACAAGAAGGAAAGGGGGAAAGCGAACTGGGATGAAAGAAAGCATGGAAAATGAGAAGAAAAGCTGCTGTGCACTCACACAGCAGCCATTTTAGATTGAATTAATACGTTCTTACCGGAAGAATCAATTGCAAGATAGAATCATCATTCGGCGTACGCAGCAGGAACGGTCTCATTGCACCAGTGAAGCTTACATGAATGTCGGTTCCCTCTAATACTTTTAACGCATCCAGCATATATTTTGGACTGAAGGAGATTTTAAGATCTTCCCCTTTAATATCATCTGCTTGAACCGTCTCCACCACTTTACCGATCTCAGGCGAATTAGAAGAGATTTCAAGGCTTTGTTCAGGATCAGCTGACAGTTTCACGACATTATTACGTCCTTCTCTTGCCAAAAGTGATGCACGATCAATGGCTTGAAGGAACTCTTTCGTGTTGACTACGACATCCGTTTTACTTTCTTGCGGGATCAGACGAGCTGTATCTGGATAATTACCATCCAGCAATCTTGAGAAGAACAGGACGTTTTGTGCTTTAAAAAGAACTTGTGTTTCTGTAATGACGATGCTTACAAGATCTTGTCCATCATCAAGAATTTTACTTAGCTCTGTTAAACTCTTCCCTGGAATGACGACATTATACGAACTTTCCTCGTTAATATCTAACTTCGCTTTTCTTAAAGCAAGACGGTGGCTATCCGTCGCCGTGCATATTAATTCACCTTTTTCAACTTTCCAGTTTACACCTGTCAAGATAGGTCGTGTTTCTGAGGTGGACACTGCAAAAACAGTTTGACGAATCAAGTTTTTAAGCAGATCTGTCGGAATTTGAAATGCATGATGCTCTTCAATTTGTGGAAGATGCGGATATTCTTCAGCATCTAAGCCGTTTAAGTTAAATTCTGCTGAACCAGAGCGGATGATGGTCAGGTGATTTTGTTCTACTTCAATTTCGACAGTAGCCATAGGTAGTTTCTTTACAATTTCACTAAAGAAGCGGGCTTGAAGCACGATACTTCCCGGACGATCGATGGTGATAACCTCTAAATCTCCATCTCTTTGAGGAATGAAAGATTCAATTGAGATATCAGAATCGCTTCCTGTTAGAGAAACCCCTTCATCAGACGCAACAATTTTAATCCCTGTCAAAATAGGAATCGTTGTTCTAGAGGATACGGCCTTTAATACATCTTGGACACTTTGGACAAGACGATCTTTTTGAATCGTGAATTTCATAGTGGTCCTCCTAAATTTTCTTAATGACATGTATATATATTTTATTAATAAAAATCGTAGAAGTAATAGTAGGGCTTGTGAATATGTGGATAAGTCGAGAAAAAGAAAGGAAAGACAGCCTATCCACATGTGGACAGACTGTGTATGACTATGCTCTAGTTATTCACATTTTCCCGTACTCATTATATCAGCTTGGTTATTTTAATTGTTCTTTGATCTCTTTGACATGCTGCTGAAGCTGTTCATCTTCAACGATTAATTTCGAAATCTTCTCATGAGCATGAATGACAGTCGTATGATCACGGCCGCCAAATTCTTCTCCGATTTTAGGAAGAGAGGAATCGGTCATTTCTCTAGAGAGGTACATGGCAATTTGTCTTGGATAAGCAACTGACTTCGTACGTTTCTTCGCTTTGAAATCCTCTAATCGAATATTAAATTGCTGCCCTACAATTCTCTGAATATCTTTAATTGTAATGACCTTTGGCTTCGATGAAGGAATGATGTCCTTTAGTGCCTCAGCTGCTAGATCTGCATTAATGTCTTTATTAATTAAAGATGAGTAAGCAACGACACGAATCAAAGCACCCTCCAGCTCACGAATATTGCTGTCGATTTGATTGGCAATGTAAAGCATGACTTCATTTGGAATATCTAAGCCTTCTGCTTTTGCTTTTTTGCGCAGAATTGCGATACGTGTTTCTAGATCTGGCGGGGTAATGTCTGTGATTAACCCCCATTCAAATCGAGAGCGCAATCTGTCTTCAAGTGTCGGAATTTCTTTCGGAGGCCGGTCACTAGAAATGACGATTTGCTTACTTTCTTCGTGAAGTGTGTTGAATGTATGGAAAAACTCTTCTTGAGTTTGTTCTTTTCCTGCTAAAAATTGAATATCATCTATCAAAAGCACGTCTACATTCCGATAACGGTTACGGAAGTCGACAGCTTTGTTATCTCGGATTGAGTTGATAAATTCATTAGTAAATTTTTCAGATGATAGATAGACCACTTTGGCTGATGGATTATGGTCGATCACATAATGACCAATCGCATGCATCAAGTGAGTCTTTCCTAAACCAACGCCCCCATAAATAAAAAGCGGGTTATATGCTTTTGCTGGTGCTTCCGCGACTGCAAGTGAAGCGGCATGAGCAAAACGGTTGCCTGAACCAATAACAAAAGTATCAAATGTATATTTTGGATTCAGCATATTTTGTGGAATGTCAACGGGCTCTTCTTTAGACATTTTTTTGATTGGAGACTTTGGCATGGCTTCCTCTTCGTCCTGATTTTGAGGAATAATAAATTTAATGCTGAGCTCTTCACCTGTTAGTTCATAGATGGTATCAGCAATTAAGTGAAGATATCTTGACTCGAGCCAATCTCTAGCAAATTCATTTGGTGCCGTAATTGTAAGCGTATCTCCCTGAAGAGAATGGGCTTTTGTCGATTTCATCCATGTCTCAAAACTGGGTTTGCTCAATTTTGTCTCTATTTTTTGAAGTGCTTTATTCCACAGATCCAAAATATTTTCCATAAGGCTTCTCCCCCCTCCTTTTCTTTTTAAAATGACCAGTATCAAACTGTTATAGAACACGAAAAAGAGCAAATGGTCATCACCATTCGTGCACATACATTGTTGAAAACAATTAATATAGTAGAAAAACGTCTTTTCGACAAATTACACAAGCTGTGGATAAACAATTCAACAGGCTGTGTAATAACTTTCCACAGGTTATCCACAATTTGTGGATAATATAAATGGGCCAGATAAGTAATTAAGAGTTAAAACACAAATATAATATCAAAATAAACAAGATGGTGCAATGGGTGTCACAAACTTATCCACACACTTTACATCCTGTTGAAAAATAATTATCCACATCGGTTATTTGTGTGAAAAAAATGTCGATAATGGGTGTGGATAGTCTAAATATGCCGGAAAAATATCCACATCCATGTTTTGAAGGTCTTTTAGGAGGAAAAAAAGAATAAAATGCTGGAAACTAAAAAAGAAGGTTTCTTCGTTTGATAACTTATGTTATGCTTATAAGGTTGATAATAAGAGTTTTATCATTGATATTGACAATCGATGGGTTACACAAATATAATGAGTTAGACTGTCTTAAACAGCTATTCCTCAGGGAGGTGTCATAAATGAAAAGAACGTTTCAACCAAATAACCGTAAGCGTAGTAAAGTTCATGGCTTCCGCAGCCGTATGAGTACTAAAAACGGACGTCTAGTTTTAAAGCGACGCCGCAGCAAAGGTAGAAAAAAATTATCAGCTTAGGCCACTGAATAATGTCAGTGGTCTTTTTTACATAAAATCGTAAATGAACTGTCAGTTTTTATCGGAGTGGAAGAAAACATGAAGAAGCGAAACAGGCTAAAAAAAAATGAAGAGTTTCAAAAGGTGTTCAAAAAAGGTCAATCAATGGCAAATCGCCAATTCGTTATTTACCAGCTGGATCAGCCAAATCAAGATGAACTGCGTTTAGGATTGTCTGTCAGTAAGAAGATTGGTAATGCAGTGATAAGAAACCGAATTAAACGACTGATCCGTCAGGTGTTTTTAGAGGAAGGTCATAAGTTAAAGCAAGAAAAAGACTACATAGTCATTGCACGAAAACCAGCGAGTGAATTGACCTTTGAAGAAACAAAGAAGTCTCTCCAACATTTATTTAGAAAATCCGCTGTTTATCAACAACAACCGAAAAAGTCTTCGTAATAGAAACTTTCGTTGAATCAATTTTTAAAAGCGCTTCCTTCATCTAGTGAATTAAAATGAAACCACCACTTTGCAAAGAAAAAATGTTACCATACTGATTAGGTAAGTCACTTTCGTAATCAATTCCAACTTAAATAAAGTTTGAAGTAATGGGAGGAATCTTGTTGAAAAGGCGATTATTACTAATATTTAGCTTGATTGGCGTATTGGTTTTATTGGCAGGATGTACACAGATCAATGAACCAATTACATCAGATAGTAAGGGATTCTGGAATTCTTATATTGTTTACCCGCTATCTCAATTAATCACGTACATGGCAAACTTAACTGGTGAAAACTATGGTGTAGCGATTATTATTGTGACACTGCTAATCCGCTTGCTTATTTTACCATTAATGATTAAACAGTTAAGAAGTACAAAAGCGATGCAAGCATTACAACCTGAATTGAAAAAGCTTCGTGAAAAATACAGCTCTAAAGATCAAAAAACACAGCAGCAGCTTCAGCAGGAAACAATGGCCCTTTTTCAAAAAAATGGCGTCAATCCGTTAGCAGGCTGTTTCCCAATTTTAATTCAAATGCCAATCCTTATTGGTTTCTATCATGCAATTATGAGAACAGCAGAAATTAAAAAGCATACATTCTTATGGTTTGACTTAGGTAGCCCAGATCCATTGTTCCTATTACCGATTATTGCGGGTGTAGCTACTTTCATTCAGCAAAAGCTGATGATGGCTGGAAATCCTTCGGACAACCCTCAAATGGCTATCATGTTATGGGTGATGCCGATTATGATCGTTGTGTTTGCAATTAGTTTCCCAGCAGCACTTTCATTGTACTGGGTTGTAGGTAACATTTTCATGATCATTCAAACATTGGTGATTAAAACACCTCAAGTAAAAGTAGATACAAAAGAAAAAGCTGGCGGGAATAAAAAATGAAGGAAATAACTGCTGTCGGTCGCACAATCGAAGAAGCAGTAGATTCCGGACTTAAACAAATTCAGCTACTACAAGAAGAAGTAGAAATCAAAATAGTAGATGAAGGAAATAAAGGGTTTTTAGGGTTATTTGGTAAAAGACAAGCTGTGGTCAAGTTAGTAGAAAAGATAAATGCACTTAAATTAGCTACACAGTATTTAGATAAAATTGTTAAGTCTATTGATCCTAAAGCAAAGATTATTTCCAAACAGGAACCGAAAAAGATTTCTTTCCACATTGATGGAGATAAAACGTCATTAATGATTGGAAAAAGAGGCCAAACATTGTACTCTTTAGAAACTCTGGTACAGCTAGTGTTTAATCGTTATTCTGATCAATATCATCATATAACAATTGATATTGGCGATTATAGGAAGAAACGACAAGAAGCACTTGAACAATATGCCGTCAAAACAGCAAATCGGGTTTTAAAAACGAAGAGAAAGGTTCATTTAGAACCAATGCCTTCGAATGAACGAAAAATTGTTCATGATGCGATTGCTGCATTCTCTAAAGAACTTGCAACGGCATCTGAAGATACAGGCAGCAAGCGTCATGTTGTGGTGCTGTATAAAAAATAGCAGAAAGGCTAAGATTCAGCAAAGCTGGATTTTAGTCTTTTTTTTATTGAAAAATTGCTTTTTATAGATGATTCATCCTTTATTTCTAAAAATTAAGTGTGAGATATGAGTGTAAAACGCCATTTTAACAAGTAAGTAAAGGGGTCAGGGCGTTTAAATTTATTGGATTTAGGTGTAAGATGTGAAGACAAGTTTCAAACGTCGTTATTCACATGTGGATAAGTTAAGTGTTAAAATAGATAAGATGCAAAGCTGTGGATAATTAGATATGGGATACTTTCACTTCGCTTTCATTTATGGTATCTTTAAATTTTGGATTAAGCGTTTTTGATATAGAGATGGACAATGTCCATTTAATAGATAACAGACTGTTTATTCAGTAGAGAAAGAGGTGAATGAGTGATGGATACAATTGCAGCAATTTCTACGCCGATGGGTGAAGGAGCAATTGCGATTATTCGTTTAAGCGGGCCTGATGCGGTACAGATTGCTGATCGGATGTATAAAGGTCCTAAGGAGAAAAAACTTATATCGGTGGATTCTCATACGATTCATTATGGTCATATTGTGGATTCTAGCACTGAGCAAGTAATAGAAGAAGTCATGGTGTCAGTATTAAGAGCGCCAAAAACATTTACGAGAGAAGACGTTATTGAGATTAACTGCCATGGCGGAATTGTAACGGTCAATAAAGTATTGCAGCTTGCTTTAAGAGAAGGAGCAAGATTAGCGGAGCCAGGTGAGTTTACAAAACGAGCTTTCTTAAATGGAAGAATTGATCTTTCACAGGCTGAAGCGGTAATGGATTTGATTCGCGCAAAGACAGATCGTGCGATGAATGTAGCGATTACTCAAATGGAGGGTCGCCTCTCCGGTTTGATTAAACGACTTCGCGGCGAGATATTGGAAACTCTGGCCCATGTTGAAGTCAATATTGACTATCCTGAGTATGACGATGTTGAAGAAATGACGCATCGGGTCTTAGTTGAAAAGGCAACATCAGTGAAAAAGGAAATTGAGTCACTGCTAACGACTTCTCAGCAGGGGAAAATACTTCGCGAGGGCTTATCCACTGTCATTATTGGAAGACCGAATGTTGGGAAGTCTTCCTTGTTGAATAGTCTTGTACAGGAAACAAAAGCGATTGTAACGGATATTCCTGGAACAACGAGAGATGTCATTGAGGAATATGTAAATGTTAGAGGTGTACCGCTTCGTTTAGTCGATACTGCGGGTATACGTGAGACGGAGGACATTGTTGAGCGCATTGGGGTTGAACGATCTAGACAGGTCTTAAAAGAAGCTGACCTGATTTTACTTGTGCTCAATTATAGCGAGGAATTGTCAGTAGAGGATATCAAACTATTTGAGGCCGTCTCAGGCATGGATATCATCGTGATCGTGAATAAGACAGATCTTGAGCCTAAGCTTGATATCGAAAAGGTCAAGCAGTTAGCGAAGGATCGTCCGGTGGTTACTACATCATTATTACAAGAAAAAGGGATTGATGAGCTTGAAATTGCGATTCAATCACTATTCTTCACGGGTTCAATTGAAAGTGGAGATTTAACGTATGTAAGTAACACAAGGCATATTGCCCTCCTTCAGGCAGCTAAACAATCCATTGAGGATGCTCTTGAAGGAATTGAAATGGACGTACCGATCGACATAGTTCAAATAGATTTAACACGCTGCTGGGAACAGCTGGGTGAAATTATTGGGGATGCTGTTCATGAAAGCTTGATTGATCAGTTATTCTCTCAATTCTGTTTAGGAAAGTAAAGGGAGGAACATAAGAAATGGGTTATGAAGCTGGCAATTATGACGTAATCGTCGTGGGTGCCGGTCATGCTGGAGTTGAGGCTGCTCTTGCTTCTGCAAGACAGGGCGCCAAAACACTTGTATTGACTATCAACCTCGATATGGTTGCTTTTATGCCATGTAATCCGTCCGTAGGCGGCCCCGCAAAAGGGATTGTTGTCAGAGAAATTGATGCTCTAGGCGGAGAAATGGCACGAAATATAGATAAGACGCATATTCAAATGCGCATGCTGAATACGGGGAAAGGACCTGCTGTCCGTGCGTTAAGAGCGCAAGCAGATAAGTTCCAATATCAGCATGAAATGAAAAAAACAATGGAAAATGAACCAAACCTGACAATGCTGCAAGGTATGGTAGATCATTTAATTGTAGAAGATGATGAATGTAAAGGTGTTGTTACTCAAACAGGGGCGAACTATCGTGCGAAGTCTGTTGTATTAACAACAGGGACTTTCTTAAAAGGCCGCATTATTTTAGGAGACCTTTCATATTCAAGTGGTCCAAATAACCAGCAGCCTTCCATTAAATTATCGGATCATTTAGCAGAACTAGGATTTGATTTGGTTCGTTTTAAAACAGGAACACCTCCTCGAGTGAATAGTCACTCGATTGACTATAGTAAAACAGAAATTCAACCAGGTGATGATGTCCCGCGGGCATTCTCCTATGAAACGGTTGAATATATTACTGACCAGCTGCCATGCTGGCTAACCTACACGAGTTTAGAGACTCATCAAATAATTGATGAGAATCTACACCGTTCTCCAATGTATTCAGGTATGATTAAAGGAACTGGCCCTAGATACTGCCCGTCCATCGAAGATAAAGTGGTGCGTTTCAATGATAAACCGAGACATCAAATTTTCTTAGAGCCAGAAGGTCGTAATACACAGGAAGTTTATGTTCAAGGATTGTCTACAAGTCTTCCTGAGGATGTACAGCAGCGCATGCTTTCAACCATCCCAGGACTCGAGAATGTACAAATGATGAGAGCGGGTTATGCCATCGAGTATGATGCGATTGTACCTACTCAATTGTGGCCTACACTTGAGACGAAGAAAATTTCTGGATTATATACAGCTGGCCAAATTAATGGTACGTCTGGTTATGAGGAAGCAGCAGGTCAAGGGATTATGGCAGGTATTAATGCAGGAAGAAAAGCATTAGGTAAAGAAGAAGTCATTTTAAGCCGATCTGATGCATATATCGGTGTTCTCATCGATGACCTTGTCACAAAGGGAACAAATGAACCATACCGTCTCTTGACATCACGTGCTGAGTATCGTCTACTTCTACGTCATGACAATGCTGATTTAAGATTAACCGAACTTGGCTATCAAATTGGATTAATTTCTGAAGAAAGATTCCAAGCATTCCAGCAGAAAAAAGAAGCCATCGAAGCAGAGAAAAAACGTTTATATTCTGTCATCATTAAACCAACAGCAGAGACTCAAGAATTTATTCGTTCACTCGGTGGAAGTGAGCTGAAGGACGGCATTCGTGCAAGCGATTTGATGAAGCGTCCAGAAATGAATTATGAATCTGTTGTGAAATTAGCTCCTGCTGAAACACTGCTTCCTTCTGATGTGTGTGAGCAGGTAGAGATTCAAATTAAATACGAAGGTTATATTGAAAAGTCACTCCAGCAAGTTGAAAAACTGAAAAAGATGGAGAACAAAAAGATTCCTGATCGTATTGATTATGACGCTATCAAAGGGATTGCAACTGAAGCGAAACAAAAGCTGAAAGAAGTCCGACCGCTTTCTGTTGCACAGGCTTCTCGTATTTCAGGCGTTAACCCTGCTGATATTTCTATCCTTTTAGTATATTTAGAGCAGGGGCGTATTGCGAAGATAGCAGAATAGAAAGGATGTCGGCATGAACATTGAACAATTTACAGCAGCACTAGAGGAGAAAGGGATCACTCTTTCTCCTGTGCAGCTTGAACAATTTGAAACCTACTTCCGCATGCTTGTAGAATGGAACGAGAAAATGAATTTAACGTCCATTACTGAAAAGGAAGAAGTGTATTTAAAGCATTTTTATGATTCAATATCAGCAGCATTTTTTATTGATTTTCACAAAGTGACGACGATTTGTGATATTGGAGCTGGTGCTGGTTTTCCAAGCATTCCTCTTAAAATTTGTTTCCCTCATTTACATGTGACCATTGTTGATTCTCTTCAGAAACGAATTACGTTTCTCAATGAATTAGCAAAAGGATTAAACTTACAAGATACTACTTTTTATCATGATCGTGCGGAAACGTTTGGACAACGTAAGGAAAAGCGTGAAAGCTATGATCTTGTCACTGCTAGAGCAGTTGCACGTTTATCCGTCTTGAGCGAACTTTGTCTGCCTCTAGTGAAAAAGGAAGGATTGTTTGTTGCCTTAAAAGCATCTGCCGCTGATGAAGAAATGCAAGCAGGGAAAAAAGCCGTCACAGTCCTCGGAGGAGAGGTTGTTGAAAAGCATTCCTTTGTTCTTCCTTTAGAAGAAAGCGAACGGAACATTATTGTCATTGAAAAGAAAAAGCAGACACCAAAAAAATATCCTAGAAAACCAGGAACACCTAATAAATCACCAATAGAAGGTTGATCATGTAAAAGGTCGGTTTTTCTTCAATATTTATGATTTTACAGAAGGAAAAAACATGAGAAAATAGAATTATAAAAAGGTAGTTTTTAAAGGTGGTGTAGGTTCATGAAGCATTCACTCTCACGCTTCTTCGGGCTTGGTGACAAAGAACATCCTGAGCGTGAAACCGAAATAGAGGCAGAGATTGCTGAGCATGATACATTAAAGGAAGAGATACAGGAGCTCCCGGTCAACACAATTATGCCAAACCGTTTTCAGCCACGCACCATTTTTTCAGAAGAAAAGATACAAGAGCTGGCCACGACGATTCATACCCATGGCATTATCCAACCGATTGTTGTTAGACCAACAGAAGAAGAAGGAAAATATGAACTGATCGCCGGCGAAAGACGTTGGAGAGCGGTACAGACTCTTCAATGGGAGAAAATCCCCGCTATTATAAAAGATTTTACTGATACGGAAACGGCATCTGTGGCGTTGATTGAAAATTTGCAAAGAGAAGAGCTGTCTGCTATTGAAGAGGCTCATGCTTATGCACGTCTTTTAGAGCTCCATGATTTAACACAAGAGGCTCTTGCTCAGCGTTTAGGTAAGGGACAATCAACTGTTGCAAACAAATTAAGACTTTTAAAGTTGCCTGAAGAGGTACAACAGGCCATTTTAGAGAAAAAAATCTCTGAAAGGCATGCACGTTCACTTGTGCCTCTAAAGCTTCCAGAATTACAAATCGCGCTATTGCAGGAAATCATCGAAAAGCAGTTGAATGTGAAACAGACTGAAGAGCGTGTAGTGAAAATGCTTGAACAAAAAACAGATCGCAAACCGAAGCCAAAACGTAAGGCGTTTAGTCGTGATACACGAATTGCGATGAATACCATTCGTCAGTCTCTCCACATGGTAGAAGACAGCGGACTTAAGATAAATACCGAGGAAGAAGAGTTTGAGGAATATATCCAATTAACGATTCGAATCCCTAAATAGAAAAAAGCTGATGAGCGCCACTCGTCAGCTTTTTTTTGTCTTATTTCTAGCACACATTCAATATACATTATATTTATAAATTGGTAAAATATGATTTTAGAAGTGTAAAGGAGGTGACAACTACTTGATGAAAATGAAGAAGACTACTTTCGCCATTATTTGTTATTTACTATTTTCTTTTTCTCTTTTTTCAAATGAAGCCACAATATACGCTGTGAAATTGCCAACGGCTCATCATGCGGATGAAAGCCTGATGACCAACGAAGAATTGAACGTTCTGAAGGAGCAAGGTGCTGTTTCTAAAGATGTGACTGTACAGCAATTCAATCAAGATTATGCGTCTTCCGACGATTCGATCGAATTGATTACAGCTGACGATGATTTGAAGAACTATGGCTTACGGCAAAATAAGCAGGATGAGCTGGTGACAGATGAAAAGCCGCACACCCTCAAGCACCTTTTAGGAAAGCCGTATCCTGGTACCGATATTATTCCTAAAAAAGGAGATATTTTGGTGACAACCACTGATGCTGTGAAGGGGTTGGTTGGACATGCAGGCATCGTCATTAATGAGAAAAGCTATGCTTCTATTCCGGGGTTTCGGCAGCATCCTCAACTTGATTCCATTCATAACTGGTTTCGCTATAGTGCCAATACAAAGGTAATTCGAATTAATCAAGAGGAGAAGGCAGATTTAGCAGGGGAATGGGCACACGATTATGTGAAAGGTCATCCGAAGGCTCGCTACTCCATCACCATGTCCATTCAATCACTGGATCCGACTTATTGTTCAAAGATTGTGTGGCAGGCTTATGGCAAAACAGGGGACGCTTTGGGACATGCGACTTTTACCATTAAGACACCCTATGGATTTTTAAAAAAGAAAAGCTATAAAACAGTAACTCCTAAGGTCATTGTGAGTGAAGGCCGTAAAATAGGTGAATTAAACTTTTGACATGTGACCCTCACTTTTGATGAAAGTGAGGGTTTTGAGTATGTTTATTTCTCGAAAAAGATATATTAATATATTTTTTACTGTGTTTTCATTCGGTTTTTCATGTACGAAAATCAACATTCACCGACGAATTTATAATAGGGAAACAAAAAAAGCAAACGTTTCATACTTTTTTTGATAGAATAGGAAGTATGAATGAATGAGAAACTTGTTAAGTTGAAAGTGGGTGACATCGTGGGAAAAATCATAGCGATTACCAACCAGAAGGGCGGCGTCGGGAAGACGACAACTTCTGTTAATTTGGGTGCGTGTTTAGCATACATAGGCAAACGAGTGTTGTTAGTTGATATTGATCCGCAGGGCAATGCCACGAGTGGTATTGGGATTGAGAAGGCCGACGTAGAGAAGTGTGTGTACGATATTCTAGTTGATGATGCAGATGTTCTTGATGTGATTAAGACGACAGAGGTCGAAAATCTTGATGTCATTCCTGCGACGATACAGCTTGCAGGGGCTGAAATAGAGCTTGTGCCTACAATCTCACGTGAAGTGAGGCTGAAGAGAGCACTTGAATCTGTTAAGCAGAATTATGATTATATGATTATTGACTGTCCGCCATCACTTGGACTACTGACGATTAATGCGTTAACTGCATCCGATTCCGTTTTAATACCAGTTCAGTGCGAATATTATGCGCTTGAAGGATTGAGCCAATTGTTAAACACAGTTCGTCTCGTGCAGAAACATTTAAATACCGATCTAGCCATTGAAGGTGTCTTACTGACAATGCTTGATGCCAGAACAAATCTTGGGATTCAGGTTATCGAAGAAGTGAAGAAGTACTTTAGAGATAAAGTCTATCAAACCGTAATCCCTAGAAATGTGAGACTGAGTGAGGCGCCAAGTCATGGAAAGCCGATTATCTTGTATGATCCACGTTCAAGAGGTGCAGATGTCTATTTAGACTTAGCAAAGGAAGTGGATGCGAATGGCTAAAGGTCTAGGAAAGGGTATTAATGCACTATTTAACAACGTAGACTCAAATGAGGAAACGGTTGAAGAAATTAAACTAAAGGATTTGCGTCCGAATCCGTATCAGCCAAGGAAAACGTTTGATGATGATGCGTTGTCTGATCTGAAAGAATCGATTCAGCAGCACGGTGTTTTACAGCCAATCATTGTTCGTAAATCGATTAAAGGATATGACATTGTAGCAGGAGAGCGCCGTTTTCGCGCGGCACAACAAGCTGGTCTGACAACAATTCCTGCGATCGTTCGAGAGTTTTCAGAAACGCTAATGAGAGAAATTGCCCTTTTAGAAAACCTGCAGCGCGAGGATCTATCTCCACTAGAGGAAGCCGAAGCGTATGCTTCCTTGCTGGATCATCTAAGTGTGACGCAAGAGGAATTAGCGAAGCGATTAGGGAAAAGCAGACCACATATTGCGAACCATCTCCGTCTGTTGACTTTACCGGATGATATACAAAAGCTGATTGCAAATGGAACGTTATCAATGGGACATGGCCGGACATTGCTTAGCTTAAAAAACAAAAAGAAGCTGGCGCCTTTAGTAAAGAAAATCGTGGATGAGGGATTAAACGTACGCCAGGTTGAGAAACTTGTGCAGCAGTTAAACGAAAATGTTCCACGTGAAACAAAGAAAAAAGAAGCACCAAAGGATCGAGTTTTGAAAGAAAGAGAGTCTTTCTTACAAAACTACTTTGGTACTTCCGTGACGATCAAGAAACAGAAGAAAAAAGGGAAAATTGAGATTGAATTTCTCTCCAATGAAGATTTAGAAAGAATCCTTGAATTGCTTTCTACGAGGGAATCATCAGAGTGACCATCTTGATACAGGATGGTCTTTTTTATATTCTCCCAGTGATATTTTGAATAGGTGTGAAGAGAGACCGGCTTTTTTCTCTCGTCCAATCCATTTGGTCAATGTGAGATAGACTTTCAGAAAGTGTATTGGCCATAGACATGACAAGATGAAGACGTGTGTTTTGGAGAACGAAGTATTCCATGAAACCACTCACATTGACGATTCCATTAATATGAATATCTCCTACCTCTGGCAGCTCTTTTTGCACACCAGCTCCAGGCTTTAACGGCCCATCTCCAATTTGGAAGGAACCGACACTTTTCACTCTTCCTAAACAGGCATCAACCGCTACAATAAACGGGTGTTTATGAGCTTGTTCAATTTCAGCGAGTTTTTCTTTTAAATTGACTGCATGCACTGGATCAGAGAGTGTTCCATATACATGAAGCTTTTTCAAATCTAAACTTGAAAGCTTTGTACCAACAAGTGGACCTAGAGAGTCGCCAGTTGAGCGGTCTGTTCCAATACAAACGATGGCAACGGGTCTTTTTCCTGCTTTCTGAAGATGCGAGAATAAAATACTTTTAAGCTGTTGAATGGCATTTGTATCCGTATGGGACACGTATTCTTTCACCCTATTTCTAAAAAAAAGACCGTTCTTGCTATTCATAGGTCTCACTTCCTTGTCATAGTAGTTAGTAACAGTATACGGAAACAAGCTTAATTCTATACCTATGAGGTGATGATTGTGTGGAAGGCTGGTTCAAGGTGGACGCTTTTAATTTTAGGAAGCTTAATAGGAGCGGGATATGCTTCCGGCCAGGAAATTTGGCAGTTTTTTGGCATTGATAGCGGACTAGCCATTCTACTGTTTACATTGATGTTTATGCTGTCTACCTATGTGGTGTTAAAAATCAGTTATGAGGTGCGTGCCGATCACTTTGTACCAGTGCTGGAGCGGCTTGTCGGTCCATGGCTGGCTAAGGTGTATGACGTGTTAATTGTCCTTTATTTATTCACGACAACGACGGTCATGATTGCCGGCGGCGGGGTAACTCTTGAGATGTATCATGTGCCTTTTTGGATTGGCATCGGCGCGTTCTGTTTGTTTTCATTTATGATTTTTTTCTGGGATGTGAAAGGGCTTTTATCTGTGAATGCTTTCATTATACCAATTTTGGTGGCAGGGCTCATCTATGCGTTTGTTTTTTATTATATGAACCATGATCATATGTGGCGGATTGATTTTGGACAGCAGTACAATTGGCCTGCCAGCATTGTCTTTGCTTCTTTGAATATATTATCCGTTGTGGCAGTGCTGTCTTCGGTTGGGAAAGAAATGAAGGGGCTTGGGGAAGCCAAAGTGGCGAGTATATTAAGCGGTCTCATTTTTGGTGTCATCTCGTATGTGTATAACGAAATACTGGTTGATATTTCTGGAAGCCTTTCAGCAGAGGGAATTCCTCTGTTTACAGTATTAGAAGGGGCGCCGGCGTCTTTGTTTGTGTTTATGACGGTTGTCCTTTGTCTAGCCATTTATACGACGACGGCAGCAGGTTTATTTGGATTATCCAGCCGGATGCTTTCTTTTGTACGAATGCCTCGCTGGCTGGTTGTATTGGTGATGCTTCTTTTGATGGCCCCTTTAACATCTCTTGGATTTGCTGATTTGATTGCTTTCTTGTATCCGATATATAGTTTGTTGAATCTTTATTTGCTCGTCTGTTTAATGCTGTATCCGATTTTAAGTAAAAAGATATTTTCTCGCCCTAAAAATTATATTGATAAAACAAAATAAGCACCTCTCTTTTTAAGAGCTGTGCTTATTTGATCTGAATTGAATCAATAGCTTCTTTGATGTCATCGTAGACAGGCATTTGTTTAAGACGCTGGAGGCGATCCTCTAATTCTGAAATGGCCTGTCCCTTTAAATGTAGGGAAATGTGCTGTTTGACAATGGTCGTCTGGTTTATCATGTCTTCTGTTTTAGCCAATTGATACTCCAAGTGCACGCGAGTATTTGCTAATTCGTCGTGCAGCCGCATTTTGAGCAGCCGTTTTAGATCTTTTCGCTGCCCTTCTCTGCGCATGGCCTGAATGGCGGCGATTTCTTCAGGAGACTGTGTTTGTGTGTGTGGTGCCGATTGATTTTCGAATACAGACATGGAGCGGCGGGCACTCACATTTTGCAAGAAACGCTGGGCGTCACTAGGAGGTTTATTTTGATTGATCATACGATGACTCCTTTCTTAATGAATACCCATTTGCACCGCAAGGCGTCTATCTGCCTTGGCGTAGTCATCACCCATTGTATACATATGTCTTGAAAGGGCAGAAAGCTCTTGTTCGTAATCTCTCAGGGTGTACAAGGCATTCAGTTGTTTTTCGTGTGAATAAAAGGAGGCATGGGTCTGTTCCATCCTCACTTCCTCTACGAGTGCTTCCACATCACTATGACTTAATAAATCATAGTGACCAAAGCCGACGAGTCCTTTGAGCTCTTGTTTTACATGATGAACGGCGTCTTTTACGCTTTCATCAATTCCATCGATTTTCTCAAATACAGTGTGCACTTCATGTTCAATAATACTTTGCAGATCATAGGATGAATTTTTCAGTAAATGGGATTTTATGATAATTTCAAGTCCGCTTTGTGCATATGCACGTCCAGAATGAATTTCTTGCAGCAGCATGGCTGTAAAACTTGTATTATGATCAAGCTGTTCATCTAAAATACGGGCAGATCCATTCGGATGGAATGAATATCCATTTGCTTTAAATTCTCCTGAAACGA
This sequence comes from Bacillus sp. DC4300-2b2, assembly GCF_049895685.1. NCBI lineage: Bacteria > Bacillati > Bacillota > Bacilli > Caryophanales > Bacillaceae > Bacillus > Bacillus sp. DC4300-2b2. The sequence goes on along the minus strand of NZ_JAFCSW010000001.1, from coordinate 933,807 downwards.
GAGCTAAAAAAGCATTTGTATCAAAGGATTCGTTCCATTCTATATTCATAGATGCAAAAGCTGATTTTAAAAAGGTGTCTATTTCTCTTTTTTTGTATTTAACGGATTCTTGGACTGAGCCTTGCTGCTTTGGCGGTACGGTGTACTTGACTTGTCCAACCCCTTGATCATGACGATTGAGTAAACCGACGTAATGACTAGGCTGAATATATTCAGTCAACATGTGTGTATATTGACCCTGCTGCGCCTTTTGCTGAATCGAAGGCGACAGGCTGCTCCATATATTTGGGCTGTCAAAGGTAACGGCTTTTTTGACAGCTTGCTGTTCTGTTGCAACATAAGCACAAACAGCACCGGCAAGTGCTTGTCCAGTGAGATGGATACCTGCATTCGGATGCTTCTGACAGACTGTATCTATGTATTCCTTCCCTTTAAAAAAGACATGGTCTTGATTGCCATCAAGGGACTTTCTTTCAATTGGATAGGCATAGTCTGTTTTGAGCAAAGACTGTGCCGCGTTGTGTACATCTTGCTTAGATGTCACCGTCATTTGATTTGGCAGCGGACAGTGAAAAGCGACGATGAGTTCGTCTGATTGTTCCGGCTGCATCGTTAAACCATATAATTTTTGGTCGATCTTTAGAAAATCGTGGACAGTGAGTGTTTGCTGACCTATATCTATCGTATGGTGCTGCTGGTAATTGTCGATATTTCCAGCATGATCGGATATGATTTTATATTCTTTATCAGTTAATCTATCCTTTCGATTGACCATCGTACCTGCTCCCTCACATAACATTTATGCAGATATCATAAATCAAAAAATATGGAAAAACCACCGCGTTCTACCAATAAAAACCTTTTGACCTACAGTGTTTGTGACAATATTGAAAAAAAGCGGAGTTTAAGTAACTATTGGTCACAAATAAAATGATCTAAAAGAAGGGTTTTTTCTCTAAAAAAGAATAGGATGAACGATTGAAAGAGACTCTTTGTTTTGTGCATTGCCCTCCATCGCCGTTTTTTTGTACAATAGATTCAATGAAATGAGCAAGAGAGGTGAAGGCTGATGGCAGACAAAGCGTTTGGGTTACATGATGTTGTTGAAATGAAAAAGCCCCATCCATGTGGTGCCAATCGGTGGAAGGTCATTCGTTTGGGCATGGATATCCGTATTAAATGTGAAGGCTGCGGACACAGCGTGATGATCCCAAGAAGAGATTTTGAACGAAAAATGAAGAAAATTCTCGTCAAGCATGAGGAGCCAACTGCTTAAGTAGGCCTCATGCTTTTTTTATTAAATTTGTCTTTTCTACAGCAAAGCCAGGTGCAATTTCCCGTTTTGAAGCATTGATTTATTCTTTTTTACGATGTTTCTTCTATTGAAAATGCATGATGGTTAGCTTGTCTTTTCATGTAAACCTACTTATAATTGCTCTAGGTTCATATTACGCAGTATAACGAGCACGTTTGATATAGAGGAGATGAAAGAATGGCTTTAACAGCTGGTATTGTTGGCTTACCTAACGTCGGGAAGTCAACGCTATTTAATGCAATTACACAGGCTGGAGCGGAGTCTGCTAACTATCCGTTTTGTACCATTGATCCAAACGTCGGAATTGTAGAAGTTCCAGACGAGCGTTTACAAAAGCTAACAGAATTAGTGCAGCCGAAAAAGACAGTTCCCACTGCTTTCGAATTCACTGATATTGCGGGTATTGTCAAAGGTGCATCTAAAGGTGAAGGTTTAGGGAATAAATTCCTTTCTCATATTCGTCAAGTAGATGCGATTTGTCACGTGGTCAGAGCTTTTGCAGATGACAACATTACACACGTATCAGGTAAAGTTGACCCAGTGTCAGATATTGAAACGATTAATTTAGAATTGATTTTGGCTGATTTAGAAACGGTTGAAAAGCGTTTAACTCGTGTGAGTAAGCTTGCGAAGCAAAAAGACAAGGAAGCTGTAGCTGAATTTGATATTTTGGAAAAGCTGAAGGACGCATTTGAAGCTGGAAAATCTGCTAGATCGGTTGAATTTACAGATGAGCAGCAAAAGCTTGTGAAACAGCTTCATTTACTCACATCTAAACCAGTTCTTTATGTAGCAAATGTGAGTGAGGATGAAGTAGCGGATCATGACGGCAACGAATATGTTCAGCAAATCCGTGAGTTTGCTTCTGGTGAAAATGCTGAAGTCATCGTCGTTTGTGCGAAGATCGAGTCTGAAATTGCAGAGCTTGAAGGAGAAGAGAAGCAAATGTTCCTTGAAGAGCTTGGTATTAATGAGTCAGGGCTTGATCAGCTAATTAGAGCATCTTATTCTCTTCTAGGATTAGCTACGTATTTCACAGCAGGTGAGCAAGAGGTACGTGCTTGGACATTTAAAAAAGGAATGAAAGCGCCAGAATGTGCTGGAATCATCCACACAGACTTCGAGCGTGGATTTATTCGTGCTGAAACGGTTGCGTATGAGGATTTACTAGCTGGCGGAAGTATGTCTGCTGCTAAAGAAGCAGGAAAAGTTCGTCTAGAAGGTAAAGAATATGTAGTGAAAGATGGAGACGTCATTCATTTCCGTTTTAACGTATAGGTTCTTGTCATAGGCCAAGTGATTTGTTATAATATACAATTGTGAGTAATATAATTTATTGCTCCTTGCCCGTTTAGGGCCGCTTAGACCAAAAGGAGGTGCAATCAGATGAGAAAGTACGAAGTTATGTACATCATCCGCCCAACAGTTGACGATGAAGCTAAAAAAGCAGTTATCGAGCGTTTCAATAACGTGTTAACTTCTAACGGTGCGGAGATCACTGGAACAAAGGATTGGGGTAAACGTCGTCTTGCATACGAAATCAACGATTTCCGTGACGGTTTCTACCAAATCGTAAACGTTCAATCTGACGCTGCAGCAGTTCAAGAATTTGACCGCTTAGCTAAGATCAGTGACGATATCATTCGCCACATTGTTGTTAAAGAAGAAGTATAAATCATTGAAATATATATTTAAAGGTGGTCTTTCAATATGCTAAACCGTGTTGTATTGGTCGGAAGACTAACAAAAGACCCTGAGCTTCGCTACACGCCTAATGGTGCGGCTGTAGCCACGTTTACTCTAGCTGTGAATCGTACGTTTACGAATCAATCTGGAGAGCGTGAAGCCGATTTCATTAACTGTGTTACTTGGAGAAGACAAGCCGAGAACGTGGCTAATTTCTTGAAAAAAGGAAGTCTTGCCGGTGTAGACGGTCGTTTGCAGACAAGAAACTATGAAAATCAGCAAGGACAGCGTGTCTTCGTGACAGAGGTTCAAGCTGAAAGTGTTCAATTTCTTGAGCCTAAGAGCGGCGGTGCTGGTTCAGGTGGATACAGCGGCGGTGGCAATAGCGGAGGCCAGTATTATGGCGGGAGCCAAAATGATCAGAATCCATTTGGAAATGAACCAAGTCAAAATCCATATGGCAATCAAAACAACCAAAATCGTAATCAGGGAAATAGCTTCAATGATGACCCATTTGCGAACGATGGTAAACCGATTGACATCTCCGATGATGATTTGCCATTCTAATTGATCTGAAAAAATGACTAAAGGAAAGGTGTGAAAACAAATGGCAGGTGGACGCAGAGGCGGTCGTGCGAAACGTCGTAAAGTATGTTTCTTTACTTCTAACGGTATCACGCACATCGATTACAAAGATGTTGATCTTCTTAGAAAGTTTGTTTCTGAGCGTGGTAAAATTTTACCTCGTCGTGTAACAGGAACTAGCGCTAAGTATCAACGTAAATTGACATTAGCGATCAAAAGATCACGTCAAATGGCATTACTTCCATACGTTACTGGTGAGTAAGTCGTTGACTTAAAAAGCGGAGAGCCCCGAGCTCTTCGCTTTTTTTATTAAATAAAATAGATATTAAAAATTTAAACTGCTCAAGTGAAAATATATTAATTAGGTTTCCCATATTAGCATTTTTGTTTTATATTTAGGGTTTTCTATATTTTTGTTATATCTGTTGAGGAAAGATTGATTTAGATTTGCTGGGATATAACCTAGCCGTATCTTCAGTATATTTTCAATTACATACATTTTTTTGGTGGATAGTTTAAATTGTTCATCTTCTCCCTTCTGTGTATTTTTGCGAGTATTAGGCTCAAAAAAGAATGCTCTTGTTTTTCTAGCCTCTTTTAGAAGAAGTATCAGTTCCCATGTTGAAAATGTCATCAATTCTGGAGTTGTCATATTAAGATAGGCAGAATTGATTTCTCTATTTATTATCTGGATTCTTTCTCCGTCTTTTTGAATCTGATCTAGTGGTAAATTCATATCGCAAAAATCACAAAAGAAGAAATCCGTTTCTATATTTAGTTTTGTGCCACAGTATGGGCAGGTATTAGTCATTGTTTCTCCCCCAAGAAATATCTTTTATAAGAATTTTACCAGTAAACACTAAAAAGGAATACACACTAGATGGAATATTATTAACAAAATATTAGAGAATCGAATTATTAAGTCAATGTGAAGGGGAAGTATGTAAAAGTGACAGTTTATTCTATACAAATATGAGGTTGATCTGTCATATTGGTAGTCTAGAAAATAATTGTAGTCAGGGCGTGGGAAGATGATTGAATTTAAAAAGGTATCGATGCAATTTTCTGATGAGCGCTATGCCGTTCAATCTGTTGATTTGGAGATTCAGCAAGGTGAGTTTTTTGTATTGATTGGACCTAGTGGCAGCGGGAAAACGACGACATTGAAAATGATCAATCGTCTCATTACTTCAACAGAAGGTGAGATTTACATAAAGGGTCAAAAAATAAGTGATTATGATATGTATGAGCTGCGCTGGGATATCGGTTATGTTCTGCAGCAAATTGCGCTTTTTCCTCATATGACCATAGAAGAAAATATTGCTGTGGTGCCAGAGCTTAAGCAATGGAGCCGGAATGAGACCAATCAGCGTGTTGATGAACTCATGTTGATGGTCGGGCTTAATCCTGCTATGTATCGACATCGAAAGCCAGCAGAGCTTTCTGGTGGGCAGCAGCAGCGTGTCGGTGTGGCACGTGCACTTGCAGCTGATCCTGAGATTGTCCTGATGGATGAACCTTTTAGTGCGTTAGATCCACTAACGAGGGAGAAATTGCAGGATGATCTACTTGATTTGCAGCGCCGTATTCAAAAAACCATTGTTTTTGTGACGCATGATATGCAGGAAGCTATGAAGCTGGGTGATCGAATTTGTGTGATGAATGAAGGAAAAGTAGTGCAGATCGGACGTCCTGAGGAATTGGTTCAGCAACCAGCCAATGCCTTTGTACAGGAGTTTGTCTCAGGGGCTGCCCATCATGTAGGACATCAAGCATTTGAGCTGGAAAACTTGGCGCAACCGATGGCTCACGAAGCTCTTTTATCCTATGAGGCGGTCTCAGCACATGCCACACTGGATGAAGTCTTATCTCAATTGGCAAGGCACGAGGAATTGGCTGTAGAAAAGAATGGAGATCGGATAGGACTAGTGAACCGTCAAGCAGTGATTCAGTTTTTAGCTGATTCTCCTAGAGAGAGGGGCGATTCACATGAATGATTGGACTCGTGTGTTATGGGAACGAAAAGAACAATTGGGACACGCCTTACTTGAGCATATTCAAATTTCTTTTATCGCTTTATTTTTAGCGATTTTGATTGCCATTCCATTAGGTATCTATTTAACAAGGGTTCCAAAGCTAGCGGAGTGGGTCATCGGGGTGACGGCTGTCTTGCAAACAATTCCGTCGCTTGCACTGCTTGGCTTGCTGATTCCTCTCGTGGGGATTGGGCAAGTGCCTGCCATTATTGCGCTTGTGGTCTATGCCTTACTCCCTATTTTAAGAAATACATATACAGGCATTCAGGAGGTTGATCCTTCCCTGAGAGAAGCAGCGCTTGCTATGGGGATGAATCATCGCAAACGGTTATTAAAGGTGGAGCTACCTCTTGCGATGCCAGTGATCATGGCGGGTATCCGAACCGGGATGGTTCTCATTGTGGGAACCGCCACTCTGGCAGCACTGATCGGGGCTGGGGGATTAGGAAGCTTAATCCTGCTGGGAATTGATCGAAATGATATGTCGCTCATTGTCATTGGCGCGATACCAGCTGCCTTACTCGCACTCTTATTTGATGTGGTGCTGCGAACCTTTGAGAAAATTTCCTTTAAAAAGACGGTGATCTCTGTGACTGTTTTTGCTTTGATTGCAGGAGCAGTTGTCGCTTCCCCCTTGCTGTTTCAGCAAGAAAAGAAAGAAATCACCATTGGCGGGAAGTTAGGTTCAGAGCCTGAGATTTTGATTTCGATGTATAAGCTTTTAATTGAACAGGATACAGATATTCAAGTGAACCTAAAGCCCGGTCTTGGCAAGACGTCCTTTGTTTTCCAGGCTTTACGCTCTGGTGATATTGACATTTATCCTGAGTTTACGGGTACAGCGATTTCTGAATTCCTCAAGGAAACAGCAAAAAGCACAGATAAAAGAAAAGTGTATGAGCAAGCTCGGCGCGGATTAGAATCATCCTTTCAGCTCCGCCTTCTTGAGCCCATGGCATACAACAATACGTATGCTTTAGCCGTGCCGCAGTCACTGGCTGATCAATATGAGGTGTCTAACATTTCAGATCTAGGTAAGATCAAAAACCGCATAAAAGCTGGATTCACCTTAGAGTTTTCTGATCGTCAGGATGGGTATCGAGGCATTCAAAAAGCCTATCAATTTTCCTTTAACGATGTCGTGACGATGGAGCCGAAGCTTCGGTATCGAGCGATTCAAAAAGGGGATATCAATTTAGTCGATGCGTATTCGACAGATAGTGAATTGAGACAATACAAATTAAAGGTGCTTGATGATGATCAGCATGTTTTCCCGCCATATCAAGGAGCACCGCTGCTCAGGCAGGAGACATTAACTGAATTCCCTGAGATTGAGACCTCTCTCAATAAACTTGCGGGGCAAATCACAGACGATGAGATGAGAGAAATGAATTTTGAAGTCAATGTGAAGGGGAAGGATGCATTTCAGGTAGCGAAAGCCTATTTAAAAAAGAAAAAATTGCTGCAATAATCAAGGCAAAGCAGGGCTGTTTAAGGCAAAGCAGCTCTGCTTTTTTAAAAGAAAAAACAAAAATCATTGACATTTACTTAAAAACATCATATCCTTAATTCGAGATAAATATATTTTTTTGATCTAATATCTCGAATTCGAGATAATATAAAGACGTCAGTAAAGACATAATGAATAGAGGTTTATTACTTCATGATTAGGAGGTCATTAGAAGTGAAAAAAACAGAAGGAATTCACCATATTACAGCTATTGTGGGTCATCCTCAGGAGAACGTTGATTTTTATGCAGGTGTTTTAGGGCTTCGTCTCGTGAAGAAGACCGTGAATTTTGATGATCCGGGCACATACCATTTATATTTTGGAAATGAAGGCGGCTCTCCAGGGACCATTATTACATTTTTCCCTTGGCCGGGAGCACAAAAAGGTCAAATTGGTGCAGGTCAAGTGGGCGTGACGACATATGTCGTACCGACAGGCGCTTTCTCTTTCTGGAAGGATCGTCTTGAGCAGTTTAATGTTTCTTATGAAATGGTTGAACGTTTTGGTGAAGCTTTTCTCTCATTTGAAGATCCACACGGCTTATTGATTGAGCTAGTAGAGCGTGCGGAAGGAAAGCAAAACGAGTGGACATTTAACGGTGTCACACCAGATGTAGCGATTAAAGGATTTGGCGGAGCTGTTTTATTAACTTCGCAGCCGGAACAAACAATGCAGCTGCTAGAGCAAACGATGGGACTTGAAAGAGTCGGAGCAGAAGGAGACTATGTGAGATTCCGTTCGTTTGGCGAAATAGGCAATGTCATTGATGTGAACATCACACCTGTTCCACGAGGACGTATGGGTGTTGGAGTTGTGCACCATATTGCATGGAGAGCAACAGATGATCAGGACCAATTAGATTGGCAAAGACATATTGCACAAAGTGGGTATCAAGTGACACCGGTGCAAGACCGAAATTACTTCAATGCCATTTATTTTAGAGAACTTGGGGGCATCTTATTTGAGATTGCCACTGATCCTCCAGGGTTTGCACATGACGAATCAGTGGAAACAATGGGTGAAGCATTGAAACTGCCACCGCAATATGAGGCACAGCGCAGTCAGATTGAACAAATTGTACTGCCAATTGAAGTGAGAGAAGTTAAAGGGAAAGGAGATTCATGATGAAGCATCTTTTTCGAAAAGGAAAGAATGAACAAAGACCTGTCCTGTTATTACTGCATGGGACTGGCGGGACGGAAGAAGATTTATTGCCGCTTGCAGATTTAGTAGACTCTGATGCATCTGTTCTTAGTGTGAGAGGAAATGTATTAGAAAACGGCATGCCGCGTTTCTTTAGACGTTTGGCAGAGGGTGTATTTGATGAGCAGGATTTAATTAAGCGTACAGAGGAGCTGTATACATTTATCGGAGAAGCAGCCGATGAATATGGGTTTGATCGTCACAATGTGGTGGCAATCGGATATTCCAATGGGGCGAACATTGCTGGAAGCTTGTTATTCCATTATGGGGATGCTTTAAAAGGAGCCATCCTGCATCATCCAATGGTTCCAAGACGCGGGGTTTCATTGCCTTCATTAGCGGGGAAACAAGTCTTTATAGCAGCTGGTGAAAATGACCCAATGTGCCGTCCAGAGGAATCGCAGGAGCTGGAGCAATTGCTGCAGGGTGCAGGCGCATCGGTTACACTTCATTGGGAAAATCGCGGACATCAGCTAACGAGAGAAGAAGTCGATGCTGCAGCTTTATGGTATCGTCGTCAATTTTAAATAAGGTGGGGTATACAGGTGGGATTTTTACAGAAGCTTTTTGGGCAAAACAAACAAAAGGAGATGGATCAAATGGAAAACGTAAAATTAGCGATTATTTATTATAGTTCAACAGGTACAAACTATCAGATGGCGAAATGGGCTGAAGCTGGAGCAAAAGAAGCTGGCGCAGAAGTTAAAGTATTAAAGGTTGCTGAATTGGCACCAGAAGCAGTTGTAGCTTCAAATCCAGCATGGAAAGCACATTTAGACGAAACTAAGGATGTGCCAGAGGTTCAATTAAGTGATTTAGAGTGGGCAGATGCCATCATCTTTAGCATGCCGACACGTTTCGGTAACCTGCCAGCTCAAATGAAGCAGTTCTTAGATACGACAGGCGGCTTGTGGTTCCAAGGTAAATTGGCAAACAAAGCAGTCAGTGCGATGACTTCAGCTCAAAATGCAAATGGCGGACAGGAGCAGACGGTTCTCAGCCTTTATACGACAATGTTCCACTGGGGAGCAATTATTGCCGCTCCTGGATACACAGATGATTCCTTATACGGTGCAGGGGGCAACCCTTACGGTGTGAGTGTGACTGTTGACCAAAATGGAAAAATCCAAGAGGATGCAGAAGCAGCTGTGAAACATCAGGCAAAACGTACAGTGAATGTGGCAGAATGGATCAAAAAAGGTCAAAACGCTTAATAGATGTAATACAAAAAGAATGCAGCCTCGCCGCTGCATTCTTTTTTCATTAATAAGGATCTGATGGTGTGCTGTTGTTGATGGCTTCGTCCACGGCTTGAGCAGCGCCTGTAGAGCCGATAGGTCCGCTTGGCTGCTCTTGTTTATAGGCTTTTAAGCCGTCAGCGACACGCTTTCCGTAATCAGGGTCTGCTTTTGTAAAGTTTTCGATCATTTGGTCTTGAATGTCCTTTTGACATGTCGCAAGGGTGTTGACTAAGTTCTTAATCAGTTCCTCTCGCTCCCAATCATTAAAACGGCGATACGTTTCTCCCGCTTGTCCGAAGTTGTTTGGTCGGTCAATGGCTTCTCGTTTGACTTCACCCTCTACAAAAGGCGTATGATCCTTTCCATCCTGTTTGGCTTCTTTTAATCCCCCGAGGATCGATGGTTCATAATTCACATGGGGATTTTGCCCTTTGCCTTGATCGACATGGTATTCCATTTGGCCGTCTCTCTGATTGGTGGCGACATGCTTTTTCGGTGCATTGATCGGCAGCTGTAAATAGTTTGGTCCTACACGATATCGCTGCGCGTCAGAGTAGGAGAAGGTACGGCCTTGAAGCAATTTATCATCTGAGAAATCCAAACCATCTACGAGTACACCAGTCCCAAAGGCAACCTGCTCGACTTCTGCGAAATAGTTTTCTGGATTTTTGTTTAATACCATCCGTCCGATTGGTTTCCATGGATAGTCATCCTTGTACCAAAGCTTTGTCGGATCAAGCGGATCAAAGTCGAGGTGAGGGTGGGCATCATCTTCCATGATCTGTGCATATACCTCCCATTCAGGAAAATCTCCTTGCTCAATGGCTTCATATAAATCCTGTGTGGCATGGTTAAAATTTTCTCCCTGAATCGCTTGCGCCTGTTCTTGGGTCAGATTGCGAATGCCTTGTTTCGGTTCAAAATGATATTTAACTAGCACCGCTTTTCCTTCATGATTTACCCATTTGTACGCATGGACACCTGAGCCTTGCATGTGGCGGTATGTCGCTGGAATGCCCCAAGGTGAGAAAAGAAAAGTCACCATGTGTGTCGCTTCAGGTGATTGTGAGACAAAATCAAATATGCGCTCGCCGTCCTGACGATTGGTGACGGGGTCAGGCTTGAAGGCATGAACCAAATCAGGGAATTTCAACGCATCTCTGATAAAGAAAATTTTCAGGTTGTTTCCAACGAGATCCCAGTTGCCTTCTTCTGTGTAAAATTTAATCGCAAATCCTCTCGGATCGCGTAATGTTTCTGGCGAATGCCCGCCGTGAATCACAGAAGAAAAACGTACGAAAACAGGCGTCTTTTTCCCTTTTTCCTGAAACAATTTCGCTCTCGTATAGGTGGAGATCGGTTCATCGCCGAATGTGCCATAGGCTTCAAAATAACCGTGAGCTCCGGCACCGCGTGCATGCACAACACGTTCAGGAATGCGTTCACGATCAAAATGACTGATTTTCTCTAGGAAATCGTAGTTTTCAAGCGTAGTGGGTCCCCTATTCCCAACAGTTCTCATATTTTGATTGTCTGTGACGGGATGACCTTGCCGATTCGTTAAGGTTTCTTCTGAATCTGAAGATGGTTTAGGCTGTTGATCTTCTTTCAATTCGAATCCCTCCTTCAATATCTCCTTAACAATATGGTCATGTTGCTCCCTATTTCATACAAGGATTGATATAATGATTGAAAACTTTCACGAGGAGAGAGCCTGATGATTCGATTACACTGCCTTCACGCCCATCCATCCAATCAGTCATATATAGAAGATGTTTTTGGTGATACAGATGTTGATTTGCATTACACAGTCGATTCATCATTTATAGAACGCGCTACACAAGATCCTGCATTTGATCAACACAAGCAGCAAACGTATGCTATCAACAGATTAAAACAAGAAAGTGAAGCTGACCTCATTCTGCTTACGTGTACACAATACATTGCTGCTCTAGGTGATCAGCAGCACATCTTTAAACAACCGATTGTTCCGATCGATGAACCGTTATTTGAGCTGATTTGTGAGAAAAAAGGGCCTCTTCAGCTTGTGTTTTCCAACCCAGATACAGTGGAGGGAACGATGCAGCGGCTTGATTCATATGCAAAAGAGCGGGGCAAACAGGTTGAAGTAGAAATGGTTGTGATGGAGGATGTCTTTCATCTTTGCCTAAACGGTGATATGCAAGCCTATGATGAACAAATCATGGAGCAGCTGAGAAAATGTATGAAGCAAAAAGGCAGAGATATTTGTGTGATGCAGCTTTCGATGGTTCATGCGGCACAGCAGATGGAGCGGGAGACAGGAGTTCCTATCATTCATCCGCTTTCTCCACTAAAACAGTTTGTCCATCAAACACTATCCGCTTGGAAAGAGTGAACCCATCAGGTTCGCTCTTTTTGTATAGGAATGTAAATGCGATGACATGTTAAAAAAATAACCGAGCGCAAACTATTTTTAAAAGGCGCGCGTCTATCCAATGTAAGAAATAACAGATGCGCATTTAAGATAAAGGAGCTCTTTGTAAAATGAAGAAACGAAAAATAGACGATCAATTTGCGGATTACGTCATGGAGCATAAACACAGTTTTTATCGGTTGTCCTATAGCTATGTCAAAAACCCGGAAGATGCTATGGATGTTGTTCAGGAGGCTATTCATAAAGCACTCAAATCTGTTCATCGATTAGAGGATGCGAGCAAGATGCATAGCTGGTTTTATAAAATCGTGGTGAACGCTGCCCTAGACTTTTTACGAAAGAAGAAGCGGGTGCAGGTGACAGATGATGATACGCTTGAATTCTTATCACAGGGCGAATCAGATGTATACGAGGATCAAGACGTCAAACGGGCTATAGAGGATTTGCCTGAGATGTATCGAGTCATCATTATTTTGAGATTCTTTGAAGATTTAAAATTAGAGGACATCGCCCAGATACTCGATGAAAATGAAAACACCATTAAAACAAGATTATATAAGGCGCTGCGGCTTTTAAAAGTAGAATTATCACAGGAGGAAATATAAATGGATAAGTATTTGGAACATTTAAAAGATGAATATTTAGAAATCCCTATTCCACCGGAATATGATGCGATGATTGAACGAACGTTAAAAAGAAAAAACAAAAAACCTCATTTTCAGCAATGGACCATCGGACTTGTTGCAGCGGCTGCTCTTTTTGTCACAACTGTTAATGTCAGTCCACAGGCAGCAAGAGCGATTTCAGAAGTACCTATCATTGGCGAGCTGGTGAAAGTCGTAACGTTTACAGAATTTAAAAAGAGCGATCAAGGAACGAATATTGATCTTAAAACACCACACGTTTCAGGACTTGGGGACGAAACATTACAAGACAGCCTGAATCAAAAATATTTAGCTGAAAACAAAAAGCTGTATCAAGATTTTGAAAAGGAAACAAAGGGTTATAAAAATGGTCATTTAAGTGTTGAGAGCGGTTATGAAGTGAGAACGAACAATGATCAAATCCTTTCACTAGGCCGATACAAGGTGACGACTCAGGCTTCTGCGGCAGAGGAAATGACATATGATACGGTGGATAAGAAAAATCATGTCCTCATTACATTACCAAGTCTGTTTAAAGATGAACGTTATATTGATGTGATTAGTGAAAATATTAAAGAACAAATGAAGAAACAGATGAAAGAGGATTCAAACAAAATGTATTGGATTGGCAAGCAAGATATGGCGGATCCATTTAAGAAAATTAAGCCGGATCAAAATTTCTATATCAATTCAAAAGGGAAGCTTGTGATTTCCTTTAATGAATATGATGTGGCGCCTGGCTACATGGGTGTTGTTGAATTTACGATTCCAACAAGCGTGCTAAAGGATATTCTCGTTAGTGATACGTACATTCATTAAAAAGAAGACAGACAAAAAAGACTGCTGAATGATTCAGCAGTCTTGTCGTGTTTTATTAAGAAAGTGCGTCTGTCAATGCAGGTACGACTTGTTTCTTTCTTGATACAACACCTTTTAGTAAAGCTGTGTTGTTTTCAAGCGTGACGTTAAATGCTTTTTCTACTTTTGCTGCTTCTGCACCGAGTGCAAGAGCAAGGGAGTCATTTTCTAAAATGTCTGTGATGACTAAAACAAATAGATCAAGACCTTTTGCTGCAATGACTTCATTGATTTTCGCTTCAATGTCAGCCTGTCTTGCTGTCACTTCAGCGATATCTACTGTATTGACTTGCGCAATTTCCACTTTGCTTTTGCCTAGTGCGAATTCTTTTGCATCAAGTGTAATTAATTCTTGAACTGTTTTTTGGCTTAGATCAGCGCCTGCTTTCAGCATGTCTAGGCCATAAACTTCTGGATCTACCCCTGCGATTTTTGCAAGCTCATGCGCAGCATCAATATCTTGCTGTGTGCATGTTGGGGATTTGAATAGTAAGGAATCAGAAATGATCGCAGATAAAAGCAAACCAGCGATTTCCTTTTCAATCGTCACTTGGTTTTCTTTATACATTTTGTTTAAGATCGTTGCTGTACAGCCTACAGGCTCAGCACGATAGTAAAGAGGTTCACTTGTTTCAAAGTTGGCAATACGGTGATGGTCAATGACCTCAGTTACTTGTACTTGATCAATATCGCTTACACTTTGCTGGAATTCGTTATGATCGACAAGAATGACTTGCTTTGTTTCATTTGCAGCCGTTTCAATGAAACGAGGTGCTTCTTGTTTAAAGAAATCTAATGCGTATTGTGTTTCTCCATTGATTTCTCCAAGTCTGACGGCTTCTGCCTCAGTGCCGATTTTGTTTTTCAAATCAGCGTAAGCAATAGCAGAACAAATCGTGTCTGTGTCAGGATTTTTGTGTCCGAATACGAGTGTTTTTCCCATGTGAATTCTCCTTCTTACTTTTATTGATGATGTTTCTATTCTAACAGCTTTTGACCTTGAATTCAGGGTTTATAGCTAAGAATTATCTTAAAAATTGTAACATGCTGTTTGAAAACTTGCATGTACGATTCCATATCGGTGTTCCACGTGAAACGCTCCCAGAATAGCCTGCATTTTACTTGAGATTTGCCGCTATGGTAAAATAAAGGTTGGGGCAAGACATGATGGAGCTTACATCGTACGTATACATAGAAGTACACATTGAGCAAGATATAGACAAAAGGATTGGATAGAGGTGAAGGTGTGAAACAAACAAAAGCGTTAGTAGAGGGCGCAATCATGATGAGTATTTTCTCGGTCATGATGCTGTTTTATTTGTATGTGCCGCTATTATCCATTATTTTCTTTCTAGCTGCTCCGATTCCGATCATCCTCTATACAATCAGGCACGGCTTGAAAAAAGGAATTGCTGCTGGCGCTATTGGCATAGTGATCAGCTTTTTAATTGGGTCTATGGCTGGACTCATGAGTGCACCTATTCTGATTGCTGTCGGATTAGGCATGGGTTCTTTCTACAGCAGAAGGCAGCCTAGGAATGCCATCATTACAGGTGCGCTGATTTATTTATTCAGTTTTCTCATCTCCTTTGTTGTCAGTGTTCAGCTCTTTCAAATCGATATCATGAATATGGCGAAAGAGTCGATTGAGCAAATGATGCCGATGGTAGAGAGTGTTTTAAAGCAATCCGGGGCTTCTGAAAAGGACATAGCCAAACAGCTCAAACAGTTTAAAGAGATGCAGGATATGGCATTAAGTGCTTTACCTGTAGCGCTTTTGATCGCTGTTACTTTGATGGCTTTTGTGAATCATTGGTTCGTGCGGCCTTTGCTCAAACGGTTTGTTTCAGACATGCCGGCTTTGAAGAAATTTAAGGATATGCGGCTGCCAAAAAGCATGGTATGGTATTATTTACTCACATTGCTTTTGATGCTGATTCAGACGGAAAAAGGCAGCTTTTTATGGCTCGTTCAAACGAGTGCGTTTCAAATTTTATTTATACTGGTGCTTATTCAGGGATTTTCTTTTCTCTTTTATTATTGCCACGAAAAAAACATCTCAAAAGCGGTACCCATTTTCGCTGTCGTGTTAACGGTTTTCTTTCCGCCGGTCGGTGTGATTGTGCGAATTATAGGGATTGCTGACATAGGCTTTGATTTAAGAGAAAAAGTAAAAAACAAATAATTCACTCTGAATGTTGAGGAGTTGATATCAGTGCCAAGCTTCTATAGAAAACCTGTCATCAAGTATCCGATCATCGCGTTAATTGTCCTTGCGGTGGTCACAGTCCTCCTCAACCTTTATTTTAATTGGATCATAGGAGCGGTTGGTCTTTTCGTCCTTGCAGGTGTGCTCTACTTCTTAAAGTGGGCAGATACGCAAGTGCAGAAAGAGATTGATTCATATATTTCAACATTATCCTATCGAGTCAAAAAGGTTGGAGAAGAAGCATTAATGGAGATGCCGATTGGTATTATGCTGTTTAATGACCAGTATTATATCGAATGGACGAATCCATTTCTCGCTTCGTGCTTTCATGAAAGCACACTTGTCGGCAGATCCTTGTACGATACATTTGAGTCCATTGTGCCTCTTATTAAACAAGAGGTAGAGACCGAAAATGTAACGCTGAATGACCGGAAATTCAAAGTCATTATTAAACGATCAGAGCGCCTTTTATATTTCTTTGATGTCACGGAACAGGTGCAGATTGAACGACAGTACGAAAATGAACGAACGGTTTTATCTTATATCTTTTTAGACAACTACGACGATGTCACGCAGGGCCTTGATGATCAAGTGCGTAGCGCGATTAATAGTGAAGTGACGTCTCTTTTAAACAATTGGGCACAAGAATACGGAATTTTCCTGAAGAGAATTTCGTCTGAACGATTTATGGCGGTCCTAAATGAGAGCATTTTAGCTGAGCTTGAGGCGTCGAAATTCTCCATTTTAGACGAGGTCCGTGAGAAAACAGGGGCACATAGTGCTACGCTTACTTTGAGTATCGGGATTGGTGCGTCCGTTCCTTCTTTGAAAGAGCTTGGAGCACTTGCGCAGTCGAGTCTTGACCTTGCCCTCGGACGAGGCGGGGATCAGGTCGCCATTAAACAGCCGAATGGAAAAGTGAAATTCTACGGTGGAAAAACGAACCCAATGGAGAAACGGACACGCGTACGCGCACGGGTCATTTCTCATGCTTTAAAGGAAATTGTATCTGAAAGCGGTAATGTCATGATCATGGGTCATAAGTTCCCAGACATGGACTCAATCGGTGCATCCATCGGGATTTTAAAGGTCGCTCAGGCCAATGGAAAAGAAGGCTATATTGTCATTGATGCCAACCAGATTGGCGACAGTGTTCAACGCTTAATTAGTGAAATTAAAAATTATGAAGAGCTTTGGTCACGTTTTATCACGCCAGAGGAAGCAATGGAGCTTGCAAAGGATGACACATTGCTTGTCGTCGTGGATACACATAAACCGTCTCTCGTCATGGAGGAACGACTACTGAATAAGATTGAAAACGTCGTGGTCATTGACCATCATAGACGAGGCGAGGAATTTATCCGTGATCCTTTACTTGTTTATATGGAGCCGTATGCTTCATCTACAGCAGAGCTTGTGACAGAGCTCTTAGAGTATCAGCCGAAGAAATTGCGGATTAACATGATTGAGGCGACTGCGCTTCTTGCTGGGATCATCGTGGATACGAAGAGTTTCTCTCTGAGAACGGGGTCAAGAACGTTCGATGCAGCATCCTACCTTCGTGCAAAGGGAGCAGATCCTGTCCTTGTGCAAAAGTTTTTAAAAGAAACAGTCGATCATTACATCAAACGGGCAAAACTCATTCAGCATACAGAGCTGTATCAAAATCAGGTAGCCATTGCTTCATTACCGTCTGATAGGTCGGAGTATTATGATCAAATAACGATTGCCCAGACGGCTGATTCACTGTTGTCAATGAGTGAGGTAGAAGCGTCATTTGCTGTCGCTAGACGAGATGACGATACGGTATGCATTAGTGCCAGATCATTAGGGGATATCAACGTTCAAATTATTATGGAAGCACTAGACGGCGGCGGTCATTTAACTAACGCTGCTACCCAGATTTATGGTATAACCATTGAAGAAGCGGTAGGGAAGTTAAAGGCTGCCATAGACGAATATTTCGAAGGAGGGGTTCAAAGATGAAAGTCATCTTTCTAAAAGACGTAAAAGGCAAAGGGAAAAAAGGCGAAGTCAAGAATGTAGCTGACGGATACGCTCACAACTTTCTCATCAAACAAGGGTTAGCTGTTGAAGCAACTCCAACGAACCTAAGTGCATTGGAAGGGCAGAAAAACAAAGAGAAAAAGAATGCCATCCAAGAGCTTGAACAAGCAAAACAACTAAAAGAAACACTTGAGGCGTTAACAGTGGAACTCACTGCAAAATCAGGTGAAGGCGGCCGTTTGTTTGGCTCGATTACCAGCAAACAAATCGCTGATAAATTGCAAAAAGATCATCAAATTAAACTCGATAAGCGCAAAATCGAGCTGAATGACGCCATCCGTGCGTTAGGTTACACAAATGTACCGGTGAAGCTTCATCCAGAGGTACAAGCAACGTTAAAGGTACATGTGACAGAGCAGGCATAAGCAGAAAAGAACCCGTCTCACGAGAGGCGGGTTCTTTTTTTATGAAGGATCTGAAATATAGACACTGCGTCCGGCACGCATACCGGATAAAAACATGAAAAATAGGATGATGATAAAGATGATAATTGCTGGTGTCCATGTCTGTGTGGAATCAAAAAGAATACCAATCATGAACGGCCCAACGGCAGCTAATAAATAACCGAGAGACTGCGCCATTCCAGAGAGGGCAGCTGCTTGTTCCATATTGGTTGTACGTAATCCGATAAATGTGAGGGCAAGACTGATACTGGCCCCTTGTCCAATGCCGATCAATAGAACAGAGATGACAAGGATAGGCGTCGATCCTCCGAGAAGAAGTCCAATCATGCCGAGTAAATACACAAGGACAAGGCCGGCGACAAGCGGTCTTTGTGTTTTTAATTTTTCTGCAAAAACGGGCGTTAAGAAGGTGGATGGCAGCCCAGCAAACTGCATAATGGACAGCATCCAGCCAGCTGTCGACAGGTTCATTCCATGTGATGTTAAGATATCAGGAAACCAAGCGATACTGCTATAAAAAAGGAATGATTGCAGGCCCATAAAAAAGGTCACTTGCCATGCGACACGTGAACGCCATATCGGCTGCTCTGTGAGCGAGATGCTTTTGACGGCCACTGTATTCTGATGAAGAAGCTGCGGCGCCCAAACCATCATGGCGAGAAGGGCAAGTCCAGCCCATACAAGGAATGATGTATTCCAGCCGCCAGGCATTGTATGACTGAGCGGAACACTGACACCTGATGCAAGTGCAGCAAAGACGGACATTGAAGTCGTATAAACACTTGTCATCAATCCAGCATGTGCAGGAAATTTATGCTTCACAAGCCCCGGTAAGAGCACATTACAGATCGCAATTCCAACGCCGACTAGTGCCGTTCCAATCATTAAGAAGGTGATGGTGCCAAATGAGCGAATCACAATCCCAAAGAGAAGGACAGCAAGTCCAAGCCAGAGGGTTCGTTCATTGCCAAGTCGTTTTCCGATTTTAGGTGCAATTGGAGAAAGCAATGCGAATGAAAGCAGTGGTAATGTCGTGAGAAAACCTGCCAGTCCATTTGAAAGCTGTAAATCGGAACGAATCGCGCCGATCACAGGGCCAACGGATGTAATGGCAGGCCGAAGATTAAATGCAATGAGCAAAATCCCAGCAATCAGCAGGATGGTTTGTCCTGTACTGCGAGGATGTAATGTTGATTTTTCTAGTTGTTGTTCCATGAATGTAAACTCCTTTATTTCTTTAAGAAGAACGATCTTTTTTCTGTTCAAGCTCCGCTAATTTAGCTAATAAGATATGCTGCGGCATATGCATAATTTGTTCTAACGGTACATTGAGTGATGCAGCAAGCTTTTGTGCGGTATCGGCTGAGATTTGTAAAGGTCTCATGCGCAAATCCCTCCTCTTTCAATCTATACGTTCCAATATATCATATCGGCTTTGTGCCATGCTGATAAAAAATTAGCGTTCTCTTTTATAAAACCATTTTAGGGCGGATAAGAAATTTTTTTGAAATTGTTTCAGATGATGGCCCTCCCCTTGTTCGATGTGATATTGCAGCTGCCTTTCTTGCATCCCTTTCTGTAATAAAAGGTCATGTAGTTGTTTGGTGAATAAAGGCATGTGCTGTTGAGCAGATGTTTTGCCTTTCCCTTCTTCACTGCCTACAGACAAATAAATAAAATGATCTACACACTGAATGCTTTGTTGTTTAGCAAACGGTAGAAAATCTTCATACCAAAATGACCCTGAGATCGATGCGATGTTTTTAAAAAGATCAGGGTGCATGAATAAAGTATAAATAGCAAATAGCCCGCCTAATGAAGCACCTACGTGGCTATGCTCATGACAGGTCTCTTGAACTGGGTATTCTCTTTTGATATATGGGAGCAAGTCATTCGCTAAAAATGACACATACGTCTGTGCCTCGCCTTTAAAGTCAGGAAACCCAGATTGCAGTGATGACGCCTTCCATGGTGTATATTCGTCAAGACGATTGAAGGGGTGTATGCCGACAATGATGATTGGTGAGATGGTTTTGGTTTCGATCATTCTTTCGATCTCTAGCAGGTGTGTTCTAAACAAAGAAGAGCCATCTTGTACAAAGACAGCTGGAACATGAATAGAGGTGTCCGGTGGTAGGTAAATATCAAGCTGACGCCCGTTAAACTCGTCATATAGAAACGTTCCGTTCATGTGTCATCTCTCCTCCAAGTTTTCAAGCTCCGCTGAAAAGAAGACAAAGGGCTAAAAATAAAGATCATTTTAGCCCTTTGTCATTCGTCACATCTTTTTTAGTTGTTTTGATCTAACCATTTGACGGCCTTATCAAGGAAGGTTGTTTTGCTTAGTGCTGTTCCTCCTTGAAGCATAGGATCAACGGCATTTTCATTGATGTGCCCATTTTTCACAGCTTTTAGGCTTGTCCAAATTTTATTTTTCTCTAAGTCCTTCAATGCGTTCGGATTCGATGAGTTTTCCTCTTTAGAGAACTGAACAAAAATATAGTCAGGATTGAGTTCTCCTAGGCGCTCCAATGAAATCAATGCCTGTGCTTTGGCTTTTTTGATATCACTTGGTGCTGTAAAACCTAAGTCTCCATATAAGGTAGAGTTGAAGTATACGTCTTCAGGGTACACGTACAAGTCGCCCTGTCTAATGCGTAAAATGACAGCTGTTTTGTTGTTGCTTTTGTCTTTCAGGGTTTCTTTCGCTTGTTTGAGATCTTTCTGATAATCAGAGATGATGTTTTTGGCTTCTTTACTTTTTCCAGTCAGTTCGCCGAGTAATAATAGATTGCTTTCCCAGTCAGAAGAGACATGGGATACTGGGATCGTTGTTTTGACTTTATCTAGTTTTTTAATTGTTGCAGGCGGGAACTTGGTTGATCCGAGTATCACGTCTGGTTTTAGTTTTAGGATTTTTTCTAGGTTCGGTTCTGTTTTTTCCCCGATGCCTTCTGTTTTCGCTGTGATGTCTTTAAATAATTCAGGGAAAGTGCCGCCTACAGTAGAAGCACCAATAGGCTCGATACCAAGTAATTTTGCATCTTCCATTGATTCTAGGCTTCCAGCAATGACGATTCGTTTCACTGGTGTTTTGAGTTTGTACGTTTGATCTAAGTATTTGATGTTTGTTTCAGCTGCTTCAGCTGACTTGCCTTTGGTTGTGTTTGAAGCAGGTTTATTTTCTGCAGCACCACAGGCTGATGCGATGATCGTCATGATACAAAGGATAAGCAATGCGAACCATTTTTTCATTTGTTTTCTCCTTTAACTGATAATTGTTCTCAATTAAAGATTGTAGTAGTCTTTCGTCCTTTTATCCATAGACAATGATCTGTCATATGATGGACTTTTTACGGAAAAAAAGATAAAAGGTCCTGAATGACTCGTTGATGACTGGCTGCTGTGTATTCACGCCAAGGGTCAGACGTAAGTGGATAGACTGCTTGCTGCGTCACAGCCTTGAGATTTTGCCAAGCCTCCTGCTGCTTTAATTTTTGATAAAAAGCAATGGTTTTTGGCTCCTTATGCAGGAAAAGGAAGATGGTGTCTGGATCTAGCTGTTGTATAGATCGAATGCTGATTTCTTTTTCTATTAGCTGGCCGTCATTCTGAAAAGCTGGCTGAAGACCAATGTCTTGAAAAATCACTTCTGACATGGTGCGATTCACAGACAAATAGAGCTGATCTTGAAAGATACGAAGAGGCAGGACGGTTTTTGGTGGATGATCAAAAAGGCATGCCTTTTTCGCTTGAATGACGAGTTCCTCGTAATGAATCAGCCATTCTTCTGCTTCCTTCGCTTCGTTTAGGAACATAGCTGTTTGTCTGAATTGAGTGCGCCAATCCAATTGTGTGAATGGAACAAAGTGAACAGGACAGATGGTTTTTAACACTTGTTTTTCTTCCTCTGTCACATGATCATTGACAATGATCAGCTCAGGTTTTGTTTCCTTTAATAGCTGTAAATTGGCTTCAGCGTGCTCGTTGATCCGATGTGCACTCAGGTGAATCGGAATTTCTTCTGCATAATGCTCAAAATCATGTGCTGTCCATTTAGGGTGAAGAGGGGCAGCATATGGGATGATATGAATGGGTGTGAGCTGGCCGAGTATGGAATGGCCATAGGCTGCAATTTTCCGATGCCGGCTTCTCATATAAGTAGAAGGGGTCATTCCCGTTTTTTTCTTAAAGATGCGGCTGAAGTAATACGGATCTTGATAGCCGATTTCAAGTGCAATGTCTTTGAGTTTTGCGCTGCCTTTTGCCATTAATTGTTTCGCTCTAGCCATCCTTTTCTTGGTGATATAATCAGTCACACTCACATCAAAATGCTTTTTAAATAGCTCACTGTAATGATTAGAGCTGATGCCAGCCATATGAGATAGACTTGTCAGGCTGAGAGGTTCTTCGGAATGTTGATCGATATATTGTTTTGTTTTGAAAAGGGCATGTGCCGTGTCACAAATATCTTCTTTATGCAGTGTGAAAAGCTGCATAATGAGCTGCTGAAAAAGAGTTTGGCTTCTAAAAAAGCTAATGGATTCAGGTCTTTGCCATTCCTCTGTCATATCGGACAGTAAAGAATGAATTTGTTCAATCGAACTAATATCGATAAATTGCCATTTATTCAGTAAAGAACAGGCATGTTCCGTTGATACTTCTCCTATGTTTTGATCTTGCAGCGTGTAGAGCTGAAAGCGAAACAGATAGAGCTCGTGTTTTTGATAAGGCTCTGTTTTCAACATAAATGTTTCCCCAGGCATGATCGTATAGAGTGTCAGATGTTTCAATCGCCATTTTTGATCGTTCAATGTGAGTAAACCGCTGCCGCTTATGCTGAAGAGGAGGCAGAATGTATCTGATAGCTGCTGCTCTGTATGTGGAAGCTCTGCATTATTTATTTTTTCAGTATATGTTAATCGATAGATGAATTGTTCGGCATTTGCCAATGTACGTAATTGATTGTTGTTTCCCATAAAACCACCTGATCTCTTATTGATTGATAAACATTCTCAATTAAATTGTAGCAGAAAGAGCTGAAAGATGGTGATGTTTATTCTGTCAAAAAAGCACCCTGATGGAGATCAGGGTGCGCAGCGTGTAGACAAACCCTCGCATTCGCCCGCAGGTCTGCGCGTCGGTACTCACGAATGTCAAATTCGCTCCGTTCCGATGCTCGCCCTTCCTAGACTGCAAAGGTTTTCTATCACGCTGAAAAGAAGACAAAGGGCTAAAATCAAGATCATTTTAGCCCTTTTGTCAACAATCATCGCACCCTGAGTGAGATCAGGGTGCAATGATTTATTCCGTTTTTCCATGTGCTAGTGCAGGTTCTTTTGTTAAGCTTAATGGCCGCAAGTCCTGCCAGTGTGTCTGGATATAATCGATGCAGGCATTTCTAGTGTCTTCACCAAAGACCTTTTCCCATCCATCTGGCACTGGTGCAAATGATGGCCAAAGTGAATGCTGTCCTTGTTCATTGACCAGCACAAGAAATACACCGTCTTCACGATCAAAGGGATTTGTCATTTGTCATCTCTCCTTTATTCTTAGTGCTTTTGTTTGACCCGATGCAGTGCGTTGTCTAAGATGACACCAATTTCTGCTAGGGGTTTAGGCTGGCACATGTCTTTGTGCCGGCAATGAATGTCGTGCTGTTCGATTGTTCCGTTGATATAAGGTGCCCATGCTTCGGGATCAATTGGTGTAAACCAATCTGGGATAATGGTAGATCTAAAGAATAATATGTCTCCCTGATAAGTTTTTGGCTGATATTCTCCGAGCAATCGAACTGAATTCACATAGGTTTCTTTTAGATTTCTAATGGCATCTTCACTTAAGCTTGCTAGTGCACTGCCATCTTTTTTCAAAATGTCGACGGCACTTTTCATCGTGAGCGGTTCACCTGTTAAGGTATCTGGATCATAACCGCCGAGCGCAAGAAGAGCGATTAGTGCTTCTTCTTCATCAGGTGCTTCTTTAATCGGTAAGAAATGGTTCGGATAGGCATCCAGCATCGCAACGAGTGCGATTTCTTCACCTTGCTGCTGGAGCTGTGTAGCCATTGCTTGTACAACGTTTCCACCTAATGACCAGCCAAGAAGATGATAAGGGCCTTTTGGCTGAATTGTTTGGATGTGCTTGATGTAATCCGCAGCCATATCATCTAGTGTGTGCGGGTAGTCATCTTTTCTTGCGATTCCTCGTGCCTGTAATCCATAAATAGGGATGTCTTTCTCTAATGTATTCAAGAGGCCGGCATAGCACCAGCTAAGACCACCTGCTGGGTGAACACAGAAGAGAGGATACCTTTCTCCATTTGTTCGCAGCGGCAGTAAGATTTCTAGTGCATTTTCATCGCTTCCTGTTTCTAGTTTCTCTGCTAAACTTGCTACATTTGGTGCTTCAAACAATGTTCCGATACTTAGTTTGACACCAAGTGCATCACGAATGCGGCTGATTAAACGAACCGCAAGCAGTGAATGTCCGCCAATGTCAAAAAAGCGATCGTCTATGCTGATTTTAGGCAAATCAAGCACCTCTTCAAAGAGATGACATAGGATTTCCTCTTTCGGATTTCTTGGGCCGCGCCCATCCGCTTGCTGTAAATGCAATTGAGGGGCCGGCAGTGATTTTTGATCAAGCTTCCCGTTTGCTGTAAGCGGCATGGCGTCAATCTGTACATATGCTGCGGGCACCATGTAATCAGGAAGACTGGCTGCTGCAAAATGACGAAGGGCTTCAGTATCGAAATAGTCTTCTTCCGTTGTGACGATATATGCAACTAAGCGCTTGTCGCCAGGCTGATCCTCTCGCACCATGACGGCCACTTGTGCAACTGCATCATGGCGTGCCAGAACGGCTTCGATTTCTCCAAGTTCAATACGGAATCCGCGTATTTTAATTTGATGATCAGCTCTGCCAATGTAATCAAGCGCCCCTTCTTCTGTCCAGCGCGCAAGGTCGCCTGTACGATACATCCTTGTGCCAGGTGCTCCATAAGGATCAGCAGGGAATCGATCTGATGTCAGGTCAGGTCTGCCTAGATAACCTCTTGCAAGGCCAGCTCCAGCTACATACATTTCACCTGTTGTCCCAGGGGGAACAGGCTGCAGGTATTCATCAAGTACGTAAACGTGTAAATCAGGAATCGGTTCGCCGATTAAACTGCTGGAGTTCTTTGTGATTATGTCTCGATTGAGTTCATTGTACGTAACGTGTACGGTGGTTTCTGTAATGCCGTACATGTTAATTAGCTTTGGCTTACAGTCTGAGTGACGGCTGTACCAATCTTCTAATCTGCTAAGCTCTAATGCTTCACCGCCAAAGATGACATAGCGGAGTGATAATGCTTGGCCTAGTGTTTGTTGTTCCTTGTCTATCTGCATGAGCTGATAGAAGGCAGAAGGTGTTTGATTAAGCACAGTTACCCCTTCCTCGACTAGAAGCTGCAGCATCTCTTCAGGAGAGCGAGAGATGGTATGAGGTACAATGACAAGCCTGCCGCCATATAAAAGTGGTCCCCATATTTCCCATACTGAAAAATCAAAGGCATATGAATGGAACATTGTCCAAACATCCTCTTCATCAAAATGGAACCAATGTTCAGTAGATGTCAGAAGACGGATGACATTTTGATGTGGGATGACCACTCCTTTTGGTTTCCCTGTAGAACCGGATGTATAAATAATATAGGCCGGATGCAGAGAAGATAGCGGTTCAATTCTGTCTATATCAGCCGGATTATGATTTGGCATAGTCAGCAATTGATCGCTCGTTTCTTTTTCGTCTAACAAAATCAAATCGCAATCAGCAGGGAGATGCACTGCATCTGCTTTTGTTGTGATGCTGCAAACTGGTTTGGCATCTTGTATCATGTATGCCAGCCTGTCTGCTGGATAGTCAGGATCAAGCGGAACATAGGCTGCGCCTGCTTTATGAACGGCTAACAAGCTTACGAGCATGTCGATTGATCTAGGCAGGGCAAGTGCAACGAACTGTTCTGGTCCAACGCCTCTTTGTATTAATAAATGAGCAAGACGATTGGCTTTGTAGTTTAACTCACCATAGGTAAGCTGCTTATTGCCATACGTTACAGCCACTCGATCAGGATATTGCTGTGCCGTTTTTTCAAATAAGGCTGGGAGACTATGTGCTTGATCTAACTGAGCGAATGTCTTTTTATCAGGGAGAAATGTTTGCCGTTCTTTATCTGATAAAATGTTCACTTGGCCAATCGGCACGTGTGGGCGCTCAGTCACTTCAGTTAAAAAGCGCTTCATTCTGTCAGCGATTGCTCGAATGGTGCTTTCT
Source organism: Bacillus sp. DC4300-2b2 (assembly GCF_049895685.1). NCBI lineage: Bacteria > Bacillati > Bacillota > Bacilli > Caryophanales > Bacillaceae > Bacillus > Bacillus sp. DC4300-2b2. The sequence goes on along the minus strand of NZ_JAFCSW010000001.1, from coordinate 907,317 downwards.
TTAAACACATCTGTACTGAATTCAAACAAACCTGTTAATCCTGCTGCTGATCCAGTTTCAGTTCTTTGTTCTGTCAATTCGATGGTCAGATCAAATTTAGCTGACCCTACTGGTTTCACGTAAAGGTCTGAGTCAAGCTGTGTCAGCTTCATTTCTGCCTTCGGTGTATTTTGGAAGGCAAGCATGACTTGGAACAATGGATTTCGTGATCTGGATCGGGTAGGATTTAGGATTTCGACTAGCCGTTCAAATGGCAGATCCTGATGCTCATAGGCTGCTAAGTCAACGTCTCGCACTCGCTTCAATAGCTCACTAAAGGTTGGATTACCATCTGTATTGGTACGTAATACTAGTGTGTTCACAAACAAGCCCACAATATCGTCAAGTGCATCGTCATTGCGTCCAGCAATCGGACTGCCGATTGGGATATCTGTCCCTGCTCCAAGGCGTGTCATTAATGCTGCAAGTGATGCTTGAAGCACCATGAACAAACTCACTTGATGCTGCTTGGCAAGCTCAAGGAGGTTCTGATGTAAAGCGGGTTCAATCGTAAAGTCTATCGTCGCACCGTTGAAGCTTCCTTCCTGTGGACGCGGGAAGTCATAAGGCAGCTCAAGTTCTTCAGGCAAGTCATGTAAGGCACCTTTCCAATAGCTGAGCTGCTTGGCAAATAGACTATCCGTCTCTTCTTCACTACCCAACAGCTTCTGCTGCCAAATAGCATAGTCAGCATATTGAACAGGTTCTGCTGGCAAGGAGATGGATTTTCCTTGTATACGGGCTTCGTAAGCAGCAGCTAAGTCTCGCGTCAATGGTGCAAGTGACCAGCCATCACCAGCGATATGATGCAGCAATAGAAGCAGGACGGATCGGTTTGCATCAAGCGTGAATAACTCTGCTCGCAGTGCAGGTTCTTCTTCAATTTTAAAGCTATAGCGAATGGCTTCGTTTAACTGACTCTCAATTTGTTGATCGGTTGAAGTTGTGACATGGAGTTCAGGCTGAACACTTTTCGGATGTAAAATGACCTGTCTTGGCATGCCGTTCTTATCTGGAAAAATGGTTCTAAGGGTTTCATGTTTTTCAGTGATATCTGCCAGAGCACCAATTAGAGCTGTTTGATCTAGTGTACCTGTCAGTTGAATGACAAGTGGAATATTGTAAGTTGGACTTGGCCCTTCAAGGCAATGAAGGAACCAGAGCCGTTTTTGGGCAAAGGATAATGGAATTTCATCTGGCTTGTCTTCAACCTGAAGCGGCGGCCGAATGTCCTTCGCTTTGTCAATATGCTGCGCAAGATCAGCAACCCGAGGCGATTCAAAAATGGTACTCATGCTTAGGTCTGCGCCAAGTGTATCGCGTATACGTCTAAGCAGGCGAGCGGCGAGTAAGGAATGTCCTCCTAAGTCAAAGAAACTATCATCTATGCCAATTTGAGATACTCCAAGGGTTTCTGCAAATAAACTACATAACATGTCTTCTTGTGGTGTTCTAGGTGTCCGCTCAGAACTAACTAAAGACATATTTGGTATTGGTAATGCTTTGCGATCGATTTTGCCGTTTGGCGTAAGTGGAAGTTCTGGCAAAACGACAACAGCAGAAGGTACCATGTAATCAGGAAGTAATGAAGCCACAAACTGTCTGAGCTCTGAAGGGTGTAGAGAAGAGCCATCTGTCAGCACAACATATGCACAAAGCAGCTGCTGCCCAGGTTGATCTTCACGAACGATAACAGATGTATGCTTAATGGCTTGGTGCTGCATAATCACGGTTTCGATTTCACCTAGTTCAATACGGAAGCCGCGGATTTTAATTTGATGATCGGCACGGCTGATATAATCAATCGAACCATCTTCACGCCATCTGGCTAAATCACCAGTACGATACATTCTCGTGCCGCTTGTGCCGAATGGATCAGCGACAAAACGTTCAGCCGTTAAATCATATCGTCCAAGATATCCTCTAGATACTCCTTCACCAGCAATATAAAGTTCACCGATTGACCCTGCTGGGACTGGGTTTAGTCCTTCATCTAAAATATAAACGCTCGTATTCCAAATGGGTTTACCGATTGCCGGCCCGCTATTCTCTCGATGTGCTGTGACATTTTCCATCGTAGACCAGATCGTCGTTTCTGTAGGTCCGTACAAATTGGTAATGTCGCATTGAAGAGATTGCAAGGTATGCAAAAGGGAGGCAGGGAGTGCTTCTCCTCCAACAAGAACTCGCATACCTGTAATCACGTCAGGATATTCATCTGCCAACGCATGCCACAACGTTGGTGTTGCCTGCATGATGGTGACATGATAAGAACGAATCATATCTGAAAGTTTTGCTGGATCTTGTATGGTTTCTTTTTTTGCCAATAAAATAGCAGCTCCATGTAAAAGCGGGAGGAACATTTCGAGCCCGGAAATATCAAAGGCAATGGTCGTTACGGCTAATAGCTGGTCTTCTTGATCTAATAAAAACGAATCTTGCATGGACAATATAAAGTTGATCACATTTCGCTTTGTTACAACAACACCCTTTGGTTTGCCTGTCGATCCTGACGTGTAGAGGATATAAGCCGGGTGATGCGGAGAACCCTCGCTCCAGGTCGGATTGAGATGAGAACTGCCTGCTATCTCCTGATGAACAGCTGCATCATCCAGTTGAACAATGTGCGGATGGTCCAAACCGTCTGCTGTCTCTTTGACTGTGAGCAAGCACGCCGGTTTGGCATCTTCTAGCATATAGGCGACTCGATCGTTAGGGTAATCAGGGTCTAATGGCAGATATGCAGCTCCCGTTTTGACGACGGCTAATAGACTTACGACCATATCGATGGATCGAGGCAGAGCAATGGCGACAAATTGTTCTGGTCCAATACCATGTTTTTTCAAATAATGAGCTAATTGATTAGCCCGCTGATTCAACTCTTCATAGGTCAAAGTGATTCCTTCAAACTGTAATGCTTTTGCTTGTGGCGTTTTGCTCACCTGTTTTTCAAATAGTTCCCGTAAAGATTCCTTTGGTAATTCTCGTTTTGTATCATTCCAGTGCTTGAGAATGGTCTCTTTTTCTTCAGACAAAAGAAGGTTGAATTGACTGATCGTCTGATCTTGCTCTAGTCCGGTTATTTCTTCCAGCAATTGAAGGAAACGCTGCTGATGAGCGTCAACTGCTTGCTCTTTGTAAACTGCAGGGTTTGCATCAAAGTCGATTTGAAATCCGTTCCCATCCGCGCGGTCGTATATGTTGATCGATATATCATCTACGGGTCCTGCTGAAAGATTATGTGCTTGACCCATGCTCTGATCGAATATGAGATCATAATCAAATGGCATGATATTGATCTGCGGGCCAAATAATCGCTGATTTCTTCCGATAAGTTTAAAGTCTCTCCGCATGTCCTCGTGACGATATCTTTGATGAGGGCGAATGGCTTTTAGTTCATCAGATACTTGGCGAACAAGTGCTGAGAGCGTCATTTCTGGTTTGCATGTTAAACGAAGCGGTACCAGGTTCATGACCATTCCGGGTGTTTGTAAGGCGCACGATCCAAGGCGCATCATCACAGGTAATCCTAAAACAATATCATGTGCACCAGTCATACGATGCACATATAAAGCGGATGTAGCAAGGATCATTTCATGCCACGTACCACCGAAGGCTGGAGCATTTTTTTTCATTTTGCTTACCTTTGCAGCATCGTAGCTAGCTGTTTTTCGTATAAAATGATCCGACGTTCTTGGGGCAAGCTCAGCAAGGCTGACAATTTCAGGTTGATCAGCAAAGCGATTTTTCCAAAACGCTTGATCATCTTCATATCGATTGGACTGTTGATAGGTGAGCTCCTCTTGGACTACGTCATGTAAGGATCCAAATGTTTGAGGGGGCATAGGTGTCCCTTTCGATAGGGCTGTATAGACCTCAGCAACACGACGCGCAATGAGCGAAAAGGCGAATCCATCAATGGCAATGTGATGAATGCGCTGATACCAGATAAATCGATCGTCAGCAAGTTGAAAAAGTACTTCACGGAATAATACATCTTTCTCTAAAGAGACTGGCGTTGAAAGATCTGCCTTCATCCATGCTTTAGCCGCATCAAGCGGCTGTTTTTCATTTTGTAAATTGATCAATTGGAATGGAATCTCGTTCTTAGATGAGAACCATTGCTTTGGACCGTCAGTATCCTCAACGAATCGCATATACAAAGAATCTGCTTCTAAGACAGTTTTTCTAATGGCTGCTTCAAAGTGTATGGGGTCAATAGGACCTTTAATATCTATATACTCAGCTGTATTGAAAATAGGATTAGATGGATCAAGCTGCTGCGCATACCAAATGCCTGATTGGGCACCGGTTAGTGGAAATGAATCGACTGACTGGATCGACAAGGGTCTATACCTCCTTTACAAGTAATCGATATTTGGAATAGATGGCTGTTTGTCTGGGAAAAGAAGAGTCCGCCAATGAGCGAGTGTTGGATTTGCTGCAAGCTCAACGAAATTGACTGTCGCTCCTTGCTGTCTCCACTTTTCCGCTAGGCTCATCATTCTAATAGAATCAAGTCCAAGGTAGACGAGATTCTCGTCAAGCGGTATTTCATTCGGCTCCATTTGGAGATACTCAGCTACTTGCTGAAGAATGGCCTCAAAGGATAGGTCATCACTTTCTGCTTCCTGTCCTGTTAAACGACCAATGATTTGATTTGTTGTTGTGGTGACCGCACAGCGTTCAGCTGCATAGGTCATGGCCATTTTGTGATGTTTCAATGAAAAGTCAGCGACGGCATCTGCGACAAAGAAGGTTTCAATATCGAGCATGAATGCTTCTGCGGCTGTCAGCATACAGCCAATATGTGCATATACGCCAGTAATGATCAGTTGATCACGCCCGCCTTCTTGAAGAATATCCAAAAAATTAGATTTTTTAAATGCGCTATAACGCCATTTTGTCAGCATTGTATCTGTTTCAGATGGAGCAAGCTGATCAATGATTTTTGTCAATGCTTCATCATCACCAAGTCCAGGTCCCCAAAAATCTGTTAATAGGGCACGATCCTTCGGGTCTTGGTCGCCAGGCTGTGCTGTATAAACGACTGGAATGCCAAGTTCATTGCATGTATCACGTAATTGTTCAATATGCTGAACTAACTCTGTGATCGGTGATGTATCTTGTTGAAATGCATTTAAAAAATATTGCTGCATGTCATGTATCAGCAGAACAGCACGTTTCGGATCTGGTATCCAGTTCACTTTATTTTCGGGTAAATCTTGTGTGCTTGGCATTGGATATGCAGGAATAGTAGGGATTGCCATGGTTTTCACTCCTCTTTTTTATACGTTGGCAGTATGGGTTGCAGCTAGTTCTCTTAATGCTTTTTTACTGACTTTGCCTACACCTGTTTGTGGGAACGCATCGATCCATTCAATGCGGTCAGGAATTTTATAGGCTGCGAGCCCGCGTTCTCTTAGAAATGATTTTAAGACGTGCGGTGCTGGTTTGTTGTTTCCTTTTGCAATGACAAAGGCACATGAGCGTTCGCCAAGAAATGGATCTGGCATGGACACCATGGCGGCATCATGAATGTCAGCATGCGCAAGTAAATGGTTTTCAACTTCTTCAGCGGCAACCTTTTCGCCGCCACGATTGATTTGATCCTTGTCTCTGCCTTCTACAACAACATTTCCTTCTTTGGTTAATCGCACGATGTCACCTGTTCTGTAAAAGCCATCGGGTGTAAATGCTTTTTTGTTTTGTTCATCGGCTTTATAGTAGCCACGAATCGTATAAGGTCCTCTTGTTAAAAGATGTCCAGCCACTTCATGCGGGACGGGCTTGTCCTCATCATCAACCACTAGTACCTCATCATATTCAGACATCGGGCGTCCTTGTGTATGAATAATGACATGTTCAGGATCATCTAATCTGGTATAGTTGACCAGACCTTCTGCCATACCAAAAACTTGCTGTAACTTACATCCAAGGGCAGGCATCACTCGTTTTGCTGCCTCAGCACTGAATTTAGCACCGCCGACTTGTAAGACTTCAAGACTCGATATGTCATCTGATCGATGAGGAGCGGCCTCTAGCCAAATCAATGCGATAGGTGGAACGACAGCGGTAATGGTCGTCCGTTCTTTTTCAATGAGTGGAAAGACGACATCAGGACTTGATCCAGGTGCAAGAACGACTCTTCCGCCTGCGTATAACGTCCCAAGGACTCCAGGCGAGCTTAATGGATAGTTGTGCGCAACTGGAAGTGTAGCTAGATACACACTTTCTTGTGTGAGCTCGCACACCTCATTGCTTTTCCAAAGACTATAAATATAGTCATCATGCGTGCGAGGGATAAGCTTAGAAAGGCCTGTGCTGCCTCCAGATAACTGAAGAAATGCAATATCGCTTGCCTCTACATGAATTTGGGGATCAAGTGCTGGGTCCTTGCGCAGATCATCTAAGCCAAGGAATTCCTCAGCTTCCCCTGCAACAATGACATGAGATAATGAGGGAAGCTTTTCTTTCACTTGACGCGCGAGTGATCGATAATCAAAGCCGTCAGCGATATCTGGTATGACATATGCGTCTGCTTCGGCAAATTCAATAAAATAAGTGATTTCACTGCTTCTATGAGATGGCAGCGAGAAGACGGGTAAAGCACCGATTCGAAATAAAGCGAAAATGACTTCAAAAAAAGCAGGAATGTTCGGAAGCTGCACGACAACTCGACTTCCTTTTTGAATGCCAAGCTGATGAAAACCGGCAGCAAGACTGCTGACACGCTCATCAAGTTCTTGGTAGCTCATATGCGTATCAGCGTATGTAATCGCTGTTTTATTTCCTAACGATGCGGCGCGTGCACGAAGCATACCGCCAAAGGTTTCCCCACGCCAACAGCCGTTTTCACGGTAGCGTTTTGCAAATTCTTCTGGCCATGTAGGTGGTTGAACGAACATGTTTTTGTCATCTCCTATTTACTTTTATAGCTGATGGATGCCCATCGCATGAAGCATCGTGTTGAATTTTGCAGATGTTTCAGCTAGCTCATCCTCTGCTTTTGATCCTTTGACCACTCCTGCACCAGCAAAGAGGCGAAGGGAGTGACCCTCAGCTTCTGCACAACGAATGGTGACAATCCAATCACCATCACCATTTGTATCTGCCCAGCCGATCATTCCTGTAAAAAATCCTCGATCGAAGGGTTCAATCGCTTGAATGGCTTCACGTGCATCTGCTGTAGGTGTTCCGCATACTGCAGGTGTTGGATGAAGGCTAAGCGCTAAATCAATTGAGGACACACTAGAATCTGTTAATTCACCTTTGACCACAGTAGACAAATGCCACATCGTTTCTGTTTGTATGACGGATGGTGATGCAGGCACATCTAATGTGTGACAGTAAGGAGTAAGCGCTTTAGTGACAGCTTCGACAACCACTGCGTGCTCGTGTAAATCCTTCGCTGAAGTAAGAAGTTCATCGCGGCGGCGCTGGTCTTCTACTGGATCTGAACTGCGCGGCCGAGAACCAGCGAGTGGATTGGAAATCACAGATGAACCAGTTTTTGAAAGTAGCAGCTCAGGGCTTGCCCCAAGAAGTGTGCGCTTTTGGGAAGCCTTCGGGTCAGCTATATTTGCAGCAAACGTATAGCCAGTCGTATTATGACGAGCCAGTCGTTCGAGTATTGTTTTCGTATGAATATCTCGATTTGCTTTGAGATGGAGAGATCGAGAGAGTACGATTTTGCTAAGCTCTCCGTTCTCAATTTTAGCTAATCCTTCGTTCACACCTTCCATGTAGACATCTGGAGCAGGGACAGGTGTCACCTCATAGGATGGCGATACCGCTTCTGACTCCTCATCACCTTGTTGAAATTCGAGTGGATCACTAAACTGTACATGGACTGGAACATTTAAACGAACGGGCTGCGCCGGATCAAATGGGACAGCACCAGCCACAATCGGTGCTTGAATACCAGCTTGTTTGGCAGCGTCAAATACGTGCGCTACCTTTGTGGATAGTTCATTTAGTTGATTGGTTTCAATATGCTTGAATATCCCTTCGGCAAGTATCGTGCGTTTAGGGGAAGCAAGGAAAAAAGCGCCTGGCTGATAGTCTTGAAGCAACTGTACTTTTTCTTCTGACGACAATAATGAATGTTTCATGAAAAGGCCTCCTTTTGATTGAAATGCTAGATTCCGAGTGTTGCGCCACCATCAATTGTGAGATTCTGCATCGTAATATGATTGGATTGCTCAGATGCAAAGAAAATGACTGCATCAGCGATGTTTTGAGGATCAGCGATTTTTTGTAAAGGAATACCGGTTTTATACGTCTCTAATGAGCCTTTAATCACCTGATTTTCTCCTTGTTCATCAGCCCATAAAGCCCATTGCATAGGTGTTGCGGTAGAGCCGGGAGAGACGACGTTGCATCTGATCCCGTAGGCTGCCAGCTCTAATCCAAGCGTTTTTGTAAAGGAAGTAGCTGCTGCTTTTGAAGCGGCATAGGCAGCCATATTCATTCTAGGAATGGCACCTGCGTTAGAGCTGACAGTCACAATGACCCCTTCTGATCTTTTCATCATGTATTTGGAGACAGCTTGAGATACGTAAAAGACACCATGTGTGTTGACTGCGAAAGTTTGTTGCCAGTCATCTGCACTAAGCTGGTCAATAGAACTGATTCGAAGAATGCCTGCTACATTGACCAGTAAATAAATGGGTCCAAGCTGCTTTTCAATTTGATCGACAATGTGCTGAACAGAAGCTTGATCGGTGATGTCCCCTGGATAGGCAAAGGCGCGTATGCCATCATCATTCATTTGCCTGACGGTGCTTTGCAGCTGCTTTTCATTTGCGTCAACTGCTGCAATAATCGCACCTTCCTCGGCTAGTCTTTTAGCGACTGCTTGTCCAATACCTTGTCCTGCGCCTGTAATAAGGGCAATTTTTTGAGATAGACCACTATGTTTCATGTGTTCACTGCCTTTCCTTCATGTCTGTGGTTGTGAAAGGATCATCATGATAGAGTGCAAAACGAAAAGCGTAATTCATTAGCACTGGTAAAACGGACGTATGTCCTTCTTCAGGGAACTCGTGATAGGTCGTATGCAAGCCATATGAAGATAAAGGCAGCATCCGATTTGCTAGTGCATGTGCATGATCATTCATTTGACATGGATGATGTTTTTCTAATTCACCTACACCTACAAGCAGCCTGGCATCCATAGACAGCTGACGTATATGATTGGTGAATTGGTGTTCTTTTTCTAGAAATAAATCTTTGTTCCAGTGGATAGAAGGACTGCCCGCAATATATGTCTGATAAGCATCAGGGTGCTCAAATAGTGTGTGTAATACAAAAAGACCGCCAAGAGAGTGCCCAAACAGTGTTTGACGACTCTGGTTGATCGGAAAGCGCTGCTCGATATAAGGCTTTACAATCTTTTCTAAAAAAGAAAAGAACGCAGAGGCGCCGCCATATGTATGGGTGGAGAAGTCCTGTCTTTTGCCACCAATGGAAGCATCAGGGCCGGTTAGAGTGAGATCATAATGCCTGAGCGGATGATAGGGTGCTTCTGTCTGATAGCCAATTCCAACAATGATGGCAGGTACGACACCTGTTTTTTCAGGTCTTCTCGACTGTAAACGAAGTGCTTCGACCATTGTGCCAAAAAGTGAATTCCCATCAAGCACGTACATGACTGGAAAACCAGCCGCTGGAGGAGTAGTATTCGGTTTAAATATAAAAAGTCTGTATGGGTGTGCTGTGATATCCAGTTGCTCCGTCCCCGGTATAAAAAAAGGCCGGCTTTCTCCGAAAAGTGAATCCTCAGTACCCATTCCTTCAGGGCGTTTGGACATGTGTAAAAATCCCCTTCCTCAAAATGACTCTCATACGATGATAAAAGCAGGCTTGCGGATATAGGATGAGTGTAGTAATAGAATTGAAATGAAAATGATTCTCAATTATCACGCAAGCAAATCAAATGATAATGGTTATCAATTATGAAGTCAAATGTTCATTAAGTCGTGTAGTTGATCATTTAATCTAAATATTATGAAAATAAAGGACTAAATAACTACCAAATGAATGGAAATAGGGAATGCCGGACTGAGTCATTTAAAAAGAGGAGAAATGCCAAAAGACCTTGACCGTCTCGGGATATTTACCATTTTCTTCTGTTTGATTCAGGAATATATATAGGTTTTTCTTCTTGAAATCATTTTGAGGAAAAATAAGTCTATAGACCTTCTTGTATTTTTAGGAAAAAAGAGGAGAATTTTTCGAAAAGCTGGTGATCATATCTCACAACTTATTCAATATTATACGTAAATTCATATACAATTTACTAAGGAAGACAAGATCGAAGGGAATGTGGGCAGAATGAAAACTTCATTAGGAAAGCTGAGGCTAAAACTGCATGAAAATCAGCTCAAACTGACAAATACGTTTACAGTGGAAGAATATCATGAAATGAAACAGTCATTACATGAAATACGGATGTCATTTGCGGCCTATGAACAATGGGATTTATACCAGCGGGCCACCGATATGATCACCGTCCTCCTCTTTCAACACGCCCTCAAGCAAAAACCCCAATAATTTCTTATGAAAGGACGGTGCTGTTTTAAGAGTGGCAAAAGATCATATAGCATCAAAAATGCGGCAATTAAAAAAGTAAGGGATGTCCCCTTACTTTTTTTCTGCAAACACCATTCAATTAAAATCCATCTGTGACATCATATTCGTAACGAATATCGGCTTTGACATTGCTCATAGTAGATCTCGCAGTAGCCTTTGCGTTGTACTTAAAGCTCCATTTTTGCGCAACTTTTAATTGATCATCCAGAGAAATATGGTAAGAACCACTTGTTGCAGATGAAAAAAGTGATTGGTTCCAAATCTTGTTTTCATCAGCCATCAGTTTGTGTGTGACATTTCCTTGGTTAGGCGATTGGGTACTAGTTGTTGAAATCGATTTAACGATTGCATTTTTAGGTATAGAAGAATTGTTCGTTAAATCCATAGTAATGATAGAAGAATCAACTCCTAAAAAATTTAAAGAAGAATTCCCCAAGTTGGTAGCAGTCCCCGTAAAATTGAATGTCCCATTTCCAGATTTGATACGATCTTGGATAGAAACAGTAAAGTACATATTCCCTGTATATGTACCACGGGTCACTTTCACAAAGTAAGTTTCTGAAGTTGAAGTAACTTCATCAGTATTAGCAAAAATGAAGGGTGTAATTGAATCAGGGTTAATGACTCTAGATCTCCCATCAGAATATTTCGAATTATACACCTCGATTTTCATCCCCGTATATTGCTTATCATATGAACTTCGTACATAAACCCTTTCACCCTTATTGATCGTGAACTGATAATACGCTTCATTTTCACCTTCAGGTAAGATTGTCGTATCTGGACGACTATATTTCCAATATCCCATTGAGCTTGCTGTGTTAGGACTGTTATTCCCCGTAATCGCTGCTTCTGCTGAATGAGGTGCAAAAAAACTAGTAATAAGCACTAACAATAATGCAGGTAATAAAAAACGTTTGAAAATAGTATTTGTCATATTTTAACCCTCCTTGTAATAATTACTATATCGGATCAAAACTAACAAATTTTAACTGAATTGCCGATATATTTAATAATCACTATTTTTTAAAAAAGGAGAATCAAAATGAATATTAATACGTCGTACACGGCAGGTGCTTCAAACAGTCAGAACCGAATAGACTATAAAGGTCAATCAGCTATTAAAAGTACAAATGAGGTGATGACCGAAGCTGATAGACGAATGAAAATACTAGATGAAAAATATCAAAAAATAAATGAACAAAATAAACGTTTCAAAGATCCTCATGGCCATATATTTGATAAGTATCGAAATCCAAACTCCCCTTATTTCAGAAATGACTTAACCAAACCGGAAAGAGAGGCGGCTTACTCTATTGAAATTGGATGGGCTAATAGTGGAACAGGAGGGCATTATAATTCTAATGATGCCGCCTTCCGTAATGAAAAACGGTACGATCCTACGCAAGAAAGTGTAGAAAAGAAAATACTCAATCGTCAAAAGGTCAACGAACAATTACAAGATTTATTCTCTAAAAACGGTATAACCATTCCTAAAAACACAAATTTAACTTTTACCATTGACCCGAACAATTTTAAATTAGTGGTAAGTGGTTCAAAAGACGAATCGTTGATGAAACAGATAGAAGACCTATTAAATACAACCAACAATACAAGAGAATTATTTTTCCATATCATGAAAAGCAGAAATGATGATTCTACTCAATTCACACCTGATTCTCTAGCAAAGTTCCATCTTGTCAATCAAATCAAAACGGTGACAGGCTACAATTTAAAAGATTTAAGCATTGTAAACGGTCAATTTGTAACGGATAACGGAGCGAATATTTTTGATCTATACAAAGAAGAACTCCTGAAAAATCCATATACAGCTGAAAATGCACGTATTGCCGCTTCACATTATGGTGCACAGCTCTTTGATCTAGCCAAAAATGGGTTTGATTCTATTCCTGATTTGGTGCTATCTATTGGTTACCAAAACGGCTCCTTATATGACATTGGACAAAAGGTGAATTACGGAGTATCAAAGTGAAGATAAATACATCTAACACGACAGCCATTCTAAATAAGCAGAACCTTCCGGACTTCAATAGCCATTCAGCTATTAAAAGTACAAATGAGGTGATGACCGAATCTGATAGACGGATGAAAATATTAGATGAAAAATACGAAAAAATAAATGAACAAAATAAACGATTCAAAGATCCTCAAGACCATATATATAATAAGTATAGAAACCCTTATTCTTCTTATTTCAGAAGTGATTTAACAAAACCGGAAAGAGAAGCTGCTTACATTATGGAAATGAGTTGGGCAAGGAATAATAAAGGAGGTCAATATGACTTTAATGACGCCATCTTCCGTAATGAAAAACGGTACGACCCTACACAAGAAAGTGTAGAAAAGAAAATACTCAATCGTCAAAAGGTCAACGAACAGTTACAAGATTTATTCTCTAAAAACGGTATAACCATTCCTAAAAACACAAATTTAACTTTTACCATTGATCCAAACAATTTCAAATTAGTGGTGAGTGGATCAACAGACGAATCGCTGATGAAACAAATAGAAGACTTATTAAATACAACCAACAATACAAGAGAATTATTTTTCCATATCATGAAAAGCAGAAATGATGATTCTACTCAATTCACACCTGATTCTCTAGCAAAATTCCATCTTGTCAATCAAATCAAAACGGTGACAGGCTACAATTTAAAGGATTTAAGCATTGTAAATGGTCAATTTGTAACGGATAACGGAGCGAATATTTTTGATCTATACAAAGAAGAACTCCTGAAAAATCCATACACAGCAGAAAATGCGCGCATTGCCGCTTCACATTATGGTGCGCAGCTCTTTGATCTAGCCAAAGATGGGTTTGATTCTATTCCAGATTTGGTGCTATCTATTGGTTATCAAAATGGCTCTTTACAAGACATTGGACAAAAAGAGAATTATGGGATTAAGAGAACAATAGATTAACAAAACGTGGACGACAACAGGTGCAAAACCAGATACTGTTAATAAAGGACTCTATAACAATTTATGTTACAGAGTCTTTTCTATTGAAGTGCGTTGTTTTGCTGTTCAACGAAACATCCTCATGGTAATTTTGACTATAGTCGATGTTTTTCACTTTTTTATTGATGAAAATGTTAAAATGATGAGTAGCGTATTTTTTTATGAAAGGACGGTGCTTGGCATGACGGAACTTCTCGATGACCGGCTGCCGCCGCAAAATATAGAAGCCGAGCAGGCCGTATTAGGTGCTGTTTTTTTAGAACCATCTGCGCTAACGCTCGCTTCTGAGGTATTAATTCCAGAGGATTTCTATAGAATGTCGCATCAAAAGATTTACAATGCGATGCTTATCCTTGGCGATAGAGGAGAACCGGTCGATCTTGTCACGGTGACATCTGAGCTTGCTAATACAGATTTACTAGAAGAGGTAGGCGGGATTTCGTATTTAACCGATATTGCGAACTCGGTCCCAACTGCCGCAAACATTGAATACTATGCAAAAATTGTAGAAGAGAAATCCATTTTAAGACGTCTGATCCGTACGGCGACAACCATTGCACAGGATGGGTACACGCGTGAGGATGAAGTAGAAGACTTGTTGAGTGATGCTGAAAAGACCATTATGGAAGTGGCTCAGCGTAAAAACTCAGGAGCCTTTCAAAACATTAAGGACGTTCTTGTTCAAACATACGATAATATTGAACAGCTTCATAACCGCAAAGGCGATATCACAGGGATTCCAACGGGTTTCTCTGAGCTTGACCGGATGACAGCTGGATTCCAGCGAAATGATTTAATCATTGTAGCGGCTCGTCCATCAGTAGGGAAAACCGCCTTCGCATTGAACATCGCCCAAAATGTCGCGACCAAAACGGACGAAAGTGTCGCCATCTTTAGTTTAGAGATGGGTGCGGAGCAGCTCGTCATGCGTATGCTTTGTGCAGAGGGGAATATCAATGCACAGAACCTAAGAACCGGTAATCTGACAGAAGAGGACTGGGGCAAGCTGACAATGGCGATGGGCTCGCTGTCAAACAGCGGAATTTTCATTGACGATACACCTGGGATCAGAGTAAGTGAAATTCGTTCGAAATGCCGCCGCTTGAAGCAAGAAAATGGTCTTGGCATGATCCTGATTGACTACTTGCAACTCATTCAAGGAAGCGGACGATCAAGTGATAACCGTCAGCAGGAGGTTTCTGAAATTTCTAGGGCCTTAAAATCGCTGGCAAGGGAGCTTGAAGTTCCGGTTATTGCTTTGTCTCAGCTTTCCCGTGGGGTAGAGCAGCGTCAGGACAAACGTCCGATGATGTCTGATATTCGTGAATCAGGAAGTATCGAGCAGGATGCCGATATCGTGGCATTCCTTTATCGTGATGATTACTATGACAAAGAATCAGAGAATAAGAACATTATTGAAATCATCATTGCCAAACAGCGTAACGGTCCAGTTGGTACAGTATCACTGGCGTTCGTCAAAGAATATAACAAATTCGTCAACCTGGAAAGAAGATTTGATGATGCGGGTGTTCCGCCCGGTGCTTAAAGCCCAGCTCAAGAAGCTGGGCTTTTTTTGATTGATCTACATCGAAAGAATGATTGAAAAAACAGTCAATATGAGGAGGAGAGAGAAAAAGAGAAAGCGTATACTAAAAGGAGAAAAGGAGTGAAGACTGATGAAATTTCAACAGTTTGAAGCCGCTCAATTACGTATCGCACGCCCAACCGTCAACATGAAAGAGGTTGTTTCCTTTTATGAAGAAGGCTTAGGGCTCAAACGAATAGGCTCATTTGATCAGCATGAAGGGTACGATGGTGTGATGCTCGGGCTGCCTCACCAGCATGTTCATTTAGAAATCACCAAACATGAAGAAGAAGAAAGCCTGCCCGTCCCGCATCCAGAACAGCTGCTTGTTTTCTATATTCCGGATGCAGAGGAATTTCAGCAAATGAAAGAGAGATTGATTTCATTTGGCGGACGGCATGTCACCTCAACGAATCCATACTGGGACCGGGGAGGAGCAACCATTGAAGACCCAGATGGGTACCGGGTTGTGCTGATGAACACAGATGGTATTACACCGGTTTAAAAAAGACGCCCATTGCTGGGGGTCTTTTTTATGTTGATGAACAGCTGGAAACGATAAAAAGTTGTTTTTTATCAAAATCTCCATTTCCAAGCGCTAAAGAAGTGATTAAAGCGCTTTTCTTTATATTTAAAGCGAACAAAATTTGATTTCGAGATATTAATGTTCGGATTTCGCGTTGACTTTTTCGTTGTGCATTGATAAAATAAATGTGTTTGAAAGAGATAACGTTTTGAAAGGTTAACGGAGGTGCACGATATGTCTTCAGTAGTCGTAGTAGGTACGCAGTGGGGTGACGAAGGGAAAGGGAAAATTACCGATTTCCTTTCAGAAAATGCAGAGGTGATTGCCCGTTATCAAGGGGGAAACAATGCAGGTCACACGATCAAATTTGATGGAGTGACATACAAGCTACACCTCATTCCATCCGGTATTTTTTATAAAGAGAAAACTTGTGTCATCGGTAATGGAATGGTGGTTGATCCTAAAGCGTTGGTCACTGAGCTTGCGTATCTTCACGAACGGAATGTGAGTACAGATAACCTCAGAATCAGCAATAGAGCCCATGTTATTCTGCCTTACCATTTAAAATTGGACGAGGTAGAAGAGGAGCGGAAAGGGGCTAACAAGATCGGCACGACGAAAAAAGGAATCGGACCAGCTTATATGGACAAAGCAGCTCGCGTCGGTATCCGTGTCGCAGATCTATTAGATCGTGAAGTATTTGAAGAGAAGCTTGCACGTAATCTAGAAGAGAAAAATCGTCTTTTAGAGAAAATGTACGACACAGAAGGCTTCAAGATTGAAGATATTTTAGACGAGTATTATGAATATGGCCAGCAAGTGAAAAAATATGTCGTAGACACATCTGTTGTTCTGAATGATGCACTAGATGAAGGCCGCCGCGTGCTATTTGAAGGAGCACAAGGAGTCATGCTTGATATCGATCAAGGGACATACCCATTTGTGACGTCATCTAACCCAGTAGCTGGAGGAGTGACGATTGGTTCTGGTGTAGGACCAACGAAAATTCAACATGTGGTCGGCGTGTCAAAAGCGTACACAACACGTGTTGGAGATGGCCCATTCCCGACAGAACTCCATGATGAAATTGGCGATCAAATTCGTGAGGTTGGCCGTGAATACGGTACGACAACTGGACGCCCGCGCCGTGTCGGCTGGTTTGACAGCGTTGTTGTCCGTCATGCACGCCGTGTGAGCGGAATTACAGATTTATCTCTTAACTCAATTGATGTACTAACAGGGATTGAAAAGTTGAAAATCTGTGTTGCTTATAAATTGAACGGAGAAATCACAGAGGAATTCCCAGCAAGCCTAAATGAATTAGCGAAATGTGAGCCTGTCTACGAAGAAATGCCTGGATGGACAGAGGATATTACAGGTGTGAAGAACTTAAGTGAACTGCCTGCAAATGCTCGCCATTATTTAGAACGCATTTCACAATTAACAGGTATTCCACTTTCCATTTTTTCAGTCGGGCCAGATCGTTCACAAACGAACGTTGTCCGCAGCGTGTACCGTCCATAAGAATAGATTGATGAGACACCAGTAAAATCTTGCATTTTACTGGTGTTTTTTTGTTTAAATATTCCTTAATTTCAGTAGAACGGACTTCCGATCATTACCAAAATATGATAACTGTATAGAGGGAAGGAGCGTTCTAGTGAAAGAAAGAATACGATTATTAGATATTTTACGAGGTTTTGCCATACTAGGCACATTGGGAACGAACGTCTGGTTTTTTGCGTACGCAGGGGATACCTTTGCGACAGATCAGATAGCGGATGAATATGAAAATGGCAGTTTTCTTGAAAGTCTTGTCTCCATGTTCGTTTATGGAAAAATGCTCTCGCTGCTCACGATCATGTTTGGTGTTGGATTGGAGCTGAAATACCAGCAGGCAAAAAGGAAAAACACGCCTTGGCCGGGTACTTATTTATGGATTCTTTTATTTTTATTTATCGAAGGCTTTGTCCATTTTGCGCTCGTGATGGAATATGATGTGCTTATGAGTTATGCCGTTACTGGGCTGCTTGTGGCTTACATTGTACGGGGAGGCAGCAGGCGTATCAAAAAGGGCATGATGGTCTCAGGTGTGATTCATCTACTTGTTATGTCAAGTTTGATGGTGTACTCCCTCTCTGAAATGGAGTCAGCGGCCGATGATCAAAGCGTTGAACCGGCGCTGGAAGAGCAGCTGCCAGAGACATGGATCTCGCAGGTTCAAGAACGGTTACAATACTTTTTCATGTACCGAGAAGAAGCGATCTTTATCATTCCAATGAACACATTTCTGTTTTTATTAGGTGTGCGGATGATGAGAGCCGGTGTATTTTATGCAAATGAACGCGGACAATCTCTCCGGAAAATATTGTTCCGAATCGGACTGTGGGTTGGTCTGCCGCTGAATGCACTAGTCTTCGTTCCGAACGATCTAGTGGAATTTGTGGTGCGCTACGCCTTTTCACCATTCCTCTCTATTTTCTATATAGCTGTCATTGCGAAGCTCCTCGCACGCACGGAGTCATGGTTCATGTGGAATTGGTTTGAATATGTAGGGAAAATGGCGCTTAGCTGCTACATCCTGCAAAATGTCATCTGCTCCATTCTTTTTTATAGCTGGGGATTGGGTCTTGGCGGTCAAATCAATGCGCCCCTTATTGTATTGGCATGGCTGTTGATTTCACTTCTGCAAATCGCGATTTCAGCAGTTTGCCTAAAGGTTTGGAGAATTGGACCAATGGAATATATCCGTTCACGGGCACTTCGCAGGGTGACGATGAAAAAAGCATCATAAAGGGGATAGACAATATGTTTTTTAAAAAAATGACGAAAAAAGAACAAGCGAATGCACATCAAGCGGCTGTGCCGGCATTTGTCTTTTATCTTCTGGCATTAGGAGGGCATGCGTTGTACGCGTATTTCCAAGGTGACAGGCCACCGGTTACTTTTGTCATTTTAATGGCGGGACTCCTTGTTTTTTTCTCCGCTGACTGGCTATTTAACAAAAAACATTCATAAAGAAGCCCTCATCACGAGGGCTTTTTCCTTACTTCAGGCTTTTATATTGGCCTCTTAAGTTTTTACGGATGTACTGAATGATTTTGCGTAGTTCGTTGGCATGCGGTCTGCCAAACGGACTTGTTTGTCTTTGCTGATAGAGCACTTGCCCTTTTTCATTTAATAAGAAATAGGCGGGTTCACCGTGCACCCCGTGGTCTTCATATGGGGCATCCTCCCCGTGATAGTGGACTTCATATGCTTTTAATGACGTGAGGTCATGGTCATACATGATCGGGAAGGATAGTCCCTCTTTATCCGCAAATGCCTTCAAGTCATCAGGGTTATCGGTTGAAATCGCCATTAAGTGAATATCCTTGTCCTGAAAATATGACTGCTGCTGTTCGAGCTCTTTTAATTCTTCTACACATACCGGACACCAAGATCCTCTAAAGAAAACGATCAGGTGCCAGCTTTGATGCTCCTCTAAATGTTTGTCGAAATCAATGTGATCGCCCTGTATTGTTGGAAGTGAAAAGTTGGGCATTTTATCTCCTAATTTGAATGAACTCATACTGCTTCCTCCTTTTTCAATGACAATGTCACTTGTTTCATGTATAGCCATTTTTGAGCGGCCTGAAACGTGTCTATGTGTTTGAATAGGCAGAGATCATGCGGAAAGACGTGTGAAATGAAGGCGGTTGCAGAAGTGGAGGCTTTGAAAGCAGATTTGACATCCGACACTTTTTTTAAAAAAATGTCGAAAAACGTATTGCCATATGTAATTATTCTATGATATTATAAATCTCGTTGTTGCAAAGGTCTCTGAAACTTGTTAGGATGCGATGTTCCAGCTTTTTTAAAGCGATTGGTTTGACGCAATACAACTTCTTCAGATTTACTTTTCACAAACCGAGAGCCATTAGCTCAGTTGGTAGAGCATCTGACTTTTAATCAGAGGGTCGAAGGTTCGAGTCCTTCATGGCTCACCATGTATTGGCCCGTTGGTCAAGCGGTTAAGACACCGCCCTTTCACGGCGGTAACACGGGTTCGAATCCCGTACGGGTCATTGATTTACTTTAGCGTTAAGCTAATTTTTTCCTCACTTGCTTGAAGGAGCACCACGATTGCTTTTTCGGGCAAGTTACTGAGGTCCGGTAGTTCAGTTGGTTAGAATGCCTGCCTGTCACGCAGGAGGTCGCGGGTTCGAGTCCCGTCCGGACCGCCATTTAATACATATTCATCTTTTTGATGATGGCTCGGTAGCTCAGTTGGTAGAGCAACGGACTGAAAATCCGTGTGTCGGCGGTTCGATTCCGTCCCGAGCCACTTCCAAACGCATCTGCAATCGCAGGTGCGTTTTTATTATGAAAAGAAGGCATAAAAAGGGAGAAGCCGGACCTAGGTAGGGCCCGGCTCCATAAGAAGAAGACGTTACATCTTTATAGACGGTTGATGATTGGAAAAGTTTCAATAAAAAAGGAAAAAGTTATCAATTTTTTCGAGCGGCGCATTCCTATCCAACGTTTACTAGAAAAGAAAGCCGTTATTATTTTTATCTTTGCCTCGTAAAACGTTATAATAGACAGTGAGCCTTTTTTTCGTAAACGGAAAAGGCGTAATGATACATGCAAAATGGAATGACATAGATGCTAAAAATGCAGGAGGAAATCACAATGGAAAAAAAGATTCTTGTCGTAGATGATGAAAAACCGATTGCTGATATATTGGAATTTAATTTAAGGAAAGAGGGCTATGAGGTTCATTGTGCATATGATGGAAACGAAGCCCTTGAAATGGTAGAAGAAATTAAGCCGGACATTATTCTGCTCGACATTATGCTGCCGAATAAAGATGGTGTTGAAGTATGCCGTGAAGTGAGAAAGAAATACGACATGCCAATTATCATGCTGACAGCAAAAGACTCTGAAATTGATAAAGTCATCGGCCTTGAGCTTGGCGCAGATGATTACGTGACAAAGCCTTTCAGCACGCGTGAGCTTCTTGCCCGCGTGAAAGCGAATTTGAGAAGACAAACCGCTGCTCCGCAGACGGAGGAAGAATCTGAATCAAATGATATTGAGGTGGGATCACTCGTCATTTATCCGGATGCGTATGTAGTGTCTAAGCGTGAGGAAACGATTGAATTGACGCACCGTGAGTTCGAACTGCTTCATTACTTAGCGAAACATATTGGACAAGTCATGACACGTGAGCACTTACTGCAAACCGTATGGGGCTACGATTACTTCGGAGATGTCCGTACAGTAGACGTCACAGTCCGCCGTCTTCGTGAAAAGATTGAAGACAACCCTAGCCATCCGAGCTGGATCGTGACAAGACGAGGCGTCGGCTACTATTTAAGAAACCCAGAGCAGGACTAAGATTCTTATGAGTAAAGTAGGTTTTTTTCGCTCGATTCACTTCAAATTGACCTTGATTTACGTGCTGCTGATCATTGTCGCCATGCAGATCATTGGCGTGTACTTTGTGAAGCAGCTAGAGCAGTCCTTAATTAATTCATATGATAATTCCTTGAATCAGCGAATCTACTCGTTATCGTATTACTTAGAACAAGATTCATCGAAAAGCAAGGCAGAATTAAAAGAGGATGCTCAAAAGATATTGAACGATTTTAACAACAAAGATGAGTCTAATGAAATCTCTGAAGTCAGCTATATTGACGAAAGCAGAGAGGTCATTGCCTCTGTCAATAACGGCAGCCAAGAGATTGCCGGCAAGAAAATCACTGATCAAATCATTAGCCGTATTTTCGCGGTTGGCAAAGACTATGAGAAGAAATTCTATGACCCTGAATCAAATAAAAGGGTGCGTATTTCTGCGACAGCCGTAAAAAATGAGAACCAAGAGACCGTTGGCGTGATTTATGTTGTGTCTTCAATGGAAAGTGTGTTTAACCAAATGCGAACCATTAACACCATTTTGGCAACTGGGACACTGATTGCACTCGGGACGACTGCTCTACTTGGTATTTTCATCTTCAGAACGATCACTCATCCTATTTCAGATATGAGAAAGCAAGCGATTGAGCTTGCCAAAGGGAACTTCTCCAGGAAGGTCCGGAAGTATGGGCATGACGAGATTGGCCAGCTTGCGACAACCTTTAACCATCTGACGAGAGAGCTGGAGGAAGCTCAGCTGATGACGGAGGGTGAGCGGAAAAAGCTTTCTTCTGTTATTGCCTATATGACGGACGGCGTCATCGCAACGAATCAAAACGGTGCAATTATTCTATTAAACAGCCCCGCATTAGAGCTGTTGAATGTTTCACGTGAAACAGCATTAGAGATGCCGATTACGTCTTTACTTGGCTTAGAGGAAACTCATACATTTGAAGATTTAGTCGAAAATCAAGATTCCATGCTGATAGAAATTGAACGCGAAGATCAGCTGGCTGTTTTGCGTGTGAATTTCTCTGTCATTCAGAAAGAGCATGGGAAGATTGACGGTTTAATTGCGGTCATTTATGACGTCACAGAGCAGGAGAAAATTGATGCTGAACGCCGTGAATTCGTCGCAAACGTATCGCATGAGCTACGCACACCGCTGACAACGATGCGAAGCTACCTTGAGGCGCTGGCTGAAGGTGCGATTGGTGATAAGGAGCTTGCGCCAAGATTCCTTAGTGTCACACAAAATGAAACTGAGCGCATGATCCGGCTTGTCAATGACCTGCTGCAGCTGTCTAAGTTCGACAGCAAGGATTATCAATTCAACCGTGAGTGGACGAACTTTATCAGGTTTATCTCTCTCGTCATTGATCGTTTTGAAATGACGAAGGAGCAGCATGTCGATTTTATCCGTAACCTGCCGCAGCGTGAAGTATATGTGGAAATCGATCAAGATAAAATTACACAGGTGCTCGATAATATCATTTCCAATGCCATGAAATACTCACCAGAGGGTGGACACATCACGTTTACCGTCGATTTGGATGAGGAGAAAGGCCTTGTGTTATTCAGCGTGAAAGATGAAGGAATCGGTATTCCGAAGAAGGATATGGATAAAATCTTTGAACGTTTTTATCGAGTGGATAAAGCAAGAACAAGGAAGCTGGGCGGAACCGGCCTTGGTCTTGCAATTGCAAAAGAAATGGTTCAGGCTCATGGCGGAGATATTTGGGCTGACAGCATTGAAGGAAAAGGAACAACGGTGACCTTTACCCTTCCGTACAATGAAGAACAAGAGGATGATTGGGATGAAGCGTGAGACCTTTAAAACCATAATATTGACAATCCTAATTGCGATCAGTCTTGTATTTACGTGGAATATCTGGATGTTCCAGCCCGTCATGCAGGATCAGGCTGAAACCGGCACACAGGTCGTTGAAACGAAGAAGATTTCAAGCGACGAGCCTAGAAGTCTCATTGATGTCGTGAAGCCGCGCGAGATGTTTATCCATTCAAATGGAGAGCATTTTAAAGTGGATCAAAAGGAACTCTTTCAAAACTTTTGGAATGATGTGAGCCTTTGGGATGTCAAAGAGGTTAATGATGTGTCGGATCAATATTCCGAGCAGAAATTTAAGAATTTCTTCTATGGACGTGAAGGACAAGGGAAGACATTGGATCTTGTATTCAATGATCCGATTCCGATTGATATTTTCCAAGCGCTCTTTAAATGGCCGAACAAGTCCATTGAATACAACTCGTTTGATCGGATGATCGTGCCGTTCGCTCAGCAGGATAAGGCCAATAAGAAAGTTTACCTGGTCTCATACAGCAAGGAAACGGTGCTGGAGCTGACAATTGAGTCCGCCAACTACCGTAATCTAATGGACAGTATCGCTGCCGCTCAAAACGAGATGCCGCGCTATGATCTTTATACATTCTCTACGAATTCTAAACGAGATTTCCTTCTTCCGAGAAAGCAAAAGCAGCTTGAAGCGAAAATGTTCTTTATCGAAACGATTAAGACAAACAAGTTCAAAGACGCTTTGTTTACGGACCCGAGTCTTGTCGGTGAGGAATCTAATTTAAACCGGACGGTGTACACAGATGGCACAAGCCGCCTTGAAGCCAATCAAAAAGACCACCGCATTCAATATCAGCATCGCAATATCAATTCCAGCACTGTTTTCCAAACGGGGGATTTGATCAAGCGAAGCGTGAAATATTTCAATGATACGGGAAGCTTTACTGATGACTACCAATACTTTGGCATCAACAGCAACCAGCAGCTGTCCTTCAATATGTTTATGGACGGTCTGCCGATTGTGAACAGTACAAAGCATCCATTTGGGATGACCTCCCTTGAAGTCCAATGGGCGAATGATGACATTTTGAATTACAAGCGTCCAAACTATATTCTTGGCAATAAAGCGAGTCAAAGTGAACAGGTCAAGCTGATGAACGGGACAGAGCTGAAGGACTTGATCATCAAGCAGACGAAATATGATGACTTGGAGAAAATTGAACAGATTTTCCCGGCATATCAAGCTGTTTCAACTGCATCAGATCAAGATCAAGGGATGTTTGTCTGGCTGGAGCCTGTATGGTGTATGAAGTATAACGGCAAAACCGTGATTCTATCGAATGATCTTTTGACAGAGGGGAGCGAGAATCATGGAGTGGAATAAGACCAAAACGATCTTTATCCTAGCCTTTCTCGTTCTCGATATCTTTCTAGGTTTTCAATACTTTGAAAAACGGTCAACCGATCATTTTGCGATTATCGAAAAAACGGATACGCTGGAAGAAATGAAGGCAGACGGGATCAAATATGGCAATCTATCAGATGAAGCGAAGATTGGATACCGCATTACAGCTGAAAAGAAGCAATATACAAAAAAGGATGTCGACGGATTAGCTGATCAAAAGGCGAAAAGCACATTCCCGAAAACAGACAAAGATGATCCTGTCACGCTGCTTGAAATGACCTTCAATAAACCAGTTGCCTTGCCGAAAAAGGATATCAAAACAGCGGCGACGAACCTTGTGAACCAGCGATTGCTGGATGGGAAGAATTATAAGCTGTGGAATATAGATGAAGAGACAGGGAAAATTGTCTTTTTCCAAACGTATAAAGGGAAATACATCTTCCAAGAAGGCCTGGATGACACCGAAACCATCGGGAAAATCACCTTAAATCTCAACGAGCAAAACGAAGTTGTTTCTTATCAGCAGTCAATGGTGACGTCGATTAATGAAGTGAGAAAAGAAACACTTGTCCCAGCACTTGAAACCGTGAAGGACTTATATACGCAAAATATGCTGAGCCAAAACACGACCGTGAAAAAGGTAGAGCTTGGTTACTATACGCAATACCCGGGGGCAAGCACGCAAGTCATGGTTCCTGTGTGGCGTGTGGAGCTTGAAGGCGTATCAGCAGGTTCAAAGAAAAAGACAGAGGAAGAATATTTGATCAATGCCATCGATGGCTCAACACTTGATCATATAGAGAAAGATGACAAATCTTCAATGGAGTGAGAGAACATGAGCTTGCAGTTCAGTGTACTAGCGAGCGGAAGTACGGGGAACGCTTTTTATTTAGAAACAGACGAGCATGCCTTTTTGGTCGATGCTGGTTTAAGCGGCAAACAGATGGTCGAGCTGCTTGGCCAAATCGACCGCAAGCCTGAAGACTTGGACGGCATTTTTGTGACACACGAGCACTCCGATCATATTAAAGGGCTTGGTGTCATGGCAAGAAAGTACAAGCTTCCTGTCTATGCAAATGCGAAAACATGGAAGGCAATGGAGTCTCATATCGGAAAAATTGATACAGAGCAGAAATTCCATTTTGATATGGAGACCGTTCAATCCTTTGGCGGTCTTGATGTCGAGTCATTTGGCGTTTCACACGATGCGGCAGAGCCCATGTTTTACGTATTCCATTATGGAGGGCGCAAACTTGCGCTCATGACTGATACAGGCTATGTGAGTGACCGCATGAAAGGCATTATTAAGTCAGCCAATACGTTTGTGTTTGAGAGCAATCATGATGTCGGTATGCTGCAAATGGGCCGATACCCATGGAGCATTAAGCGTAGAATTCTGAGCGATGTCGGACATGTATCAAATGAAGATGCGGCTCTTGCGATGACAGATGTCATTGGAGATGCCACCTCACGCATTTATTTGGCTCACTTGAGTCAAGACAACAACATGAAGGATTTAGCCCGTATGGCGGTCCAGCAGACGCTTGAAATGAAGGGCTTTGTTGTTGGGGACGGCTTTGATTTATTTGATACGGACCCGAAAAAAGCAACCCCGCTTTGCGCCGTATGATTTTTACAATCGTATGATTAAGATAAGAGCTTCTTACCAACACTATATACATCATCTATTCACTGAAAGGAAGGAAACATAGTGGATTATCGCGATGTAGAGTGGAAGCCGAGACGAAGCAGAAAAGGATATTTTCTTTCTGGTTTGATCGGTGTATTGGTAGGAGCTTTTTTAATGGGATTCTTTTTCCCCTATGTATCTGGACAGAGCGGCAGTCCTTTTGGATGGCAGCAAAACGGTGATGGACAAACATCTCAGGGCCCTTTAAAAACTGTGAATGTAAACGTCAATGATGCTGTCACGAAAGTGGTGTCTAATATGTCAGATACGGTGGTCGGCGTCATTAATATCCAAAAGTCGAGCTTTTGGGAGGAAGGCGGAGAAGCAGGCAGCGGGTCAGGTGTGATTTATAAAAAAAAGGGTGACACGTTTTATATTGTCACAAACCATCACGTCATCAAAGGCGCCAACCAGCTTGAAGTGAGCCTTCATGATGGGACAAGAATTGGTGCCAATCTTGTCGGCAGTGATCAGCTTATGGATTTAGCAGTTCTCACTGTCAAAAGTGATAAAATCAAGAAAACGGCAGCCTTCGGTAACTCAGATCATGTGAAGCCGGGTGAGCCAGTCATCGCCATTGGAAATCCATTAGGGCTTGAATTCGCAGGCTCTGTCACACAAGGGGTCATTTCGGGCACGGAGCGAGCCATCCCTGTCGACTCAAATGGAGACGGACAAACAGATTGGAATGCAGAAGTACTGCAAACAGACGCCGCTATCAATCCTGGAAACAGCGGAGGTGCTTTGATCAACATGGACGGAAAGGTGATCGGCATCAACTCAATGAAGATTGCTGAATCAGAGGTAGAAGGAATCGGGCTGTCTATTCCAGCGAATCTGGTCATCCCTGTCATAGAGGATTTAGAGCGCTACGGAGAGGTAAAGCGTCCGTATCTTGGCGTCGGCATGAAATCATTAGCGGATATTGCGAGTTACCACTGGCAGGAAACATTGAAATTGCCATCCAAGGTCACATCAGGAGTTGTCGTCATGAGTGTTGAGCCGTTATCTCCAGCAGGAAAAGCAGGACTAAAAGAGCTGGATGTCGTGACTTCTTTTGATGGCAAGAGTGTACAGAATATCGTGGATCTTCGTAAGTATTTATATCAAAAGAAGGTCGGCGACAAGGTGAAGGTGCAGTTTTATCGAAGCGGAAAGAAAAAATCAGCAGAGATTAAACTTTCTCAAACCGACCAATATGGCGGCTAACCAGTTCCAGCAAGGGACTGGTTTTTTTTGCATGCACATCATATGATAAAGGAAAGGGGGCGGTACGATTGGTTACACTACAACGGATGTCACAAACCGATTACGATGTATTGATGGAGAAGGCCATTCAGCGGTACGCTGAAGAAAAGGTACTCGCAGGGACATGGGAAAAGGAAGAATCACTTGCGAACGCAGAAGAACAATTTGACAGACTCCTTCCAGAAGGACTTCAGACGGAGCATCATGAGCTGTGGAATTTCTTAAATGGGGAAGAAGCGATTGGCTGGGTTTGGCTTTGCTATGATCCGAATCACCCGCAACACGAAGGATTTATTTATAACTTTATTTTGTTTGAAGCTTATCGAGGAAAAGGCTTTGCAAAGCAGGCCATTGCTGCATTAGAGGAGCAGGCAAAGTCATTAGGTGTGCAAAAACTCTCGCTCCATGTCTTTGCTCACAATCAAATCGCCCGTTCGCTGTACGAGAAAACGGGATTTGCAGAAACCGGTATTTATATGAGTAAACCTTTATAAAAAAGAAGAAGTACCGTGCAGAAAGCGTACGGTACTTTTTTATGAGGACATCATGGCATCCTGAGCCGTGACTCTGTATAAATCGACTTTGCACTTCACGAAAGCGCGAATGATCGCTGGAACTTGAGCTTCTGAACGAATTAACAATGAGGTCTCGTCATCACTGATCACAAGATCTGTTCCGACAGTTTGTAGGTACTGCATGAGAACAGGTTTCACCTCATCATCAATCCATGCATGCTTGAAGGTTGCACGTATGTTTGAGGATGTGATGGTTTTCTCTTGAGGATGAGTATGTGGGGACACTAATTTTCCTTCAGAAATGAATGCAGTTTTGGTACAAATACTATTGGTGAACCTTGGGCGGTCAGCTGTTAAAAATACGGTTTTTCCTTCATCCTTTAATGCTTCAATGACCCGCTGAATGTGGAAAATCGAATCGGCATCAATATCGGCAAAAGGCTCGTCGAGTAAAATAAATTCCGGCTGATGGGCGATGGCCTGCGCCATTCCAAGCCGCTTTTTCATACCAGGTGTGAAGGCACCGACCTTCTCCTGATGATCGTGATGTAAGCCGACAAATTCGAGCAGTTCTTCATAATCACTCGTTTTCTGGCGTGTTCCGGTGATTTTTGATAAATAGGCAATATGCTCAAGAGCCGTAAGACCTTCATATAAATCCGTATATTCAGGCAGAACACCGATATGCTGCCTCACTTTTTTTAGCGAAGGCTTATTCATCACTGTAAACGTACCAGAGGTAGGGCGGGAGATTCCGGTAATAATATTGAAAAACGTCGTCTTACCAGATCCCTTTGGTCCAATGAGACCGAAGATATCGCCTTGATTGACATCAAGATTAATATCATCTATTGCGACTTTTGTACGATATTTTTTTGTAAGCCCTTTTGTATGAAGCATCTACACATCCCTCCTTTGAAACAGCAGTGCAGTTCCAATGAGTAAGATAACGGTCAATGCCGTGTTCATTAGGACGTAGGTCAGCGGTTCACTCCAGCGCGCATAATAATAAGGCGTCATATATTGGAACCAATGAATCATTCGTTCTGAAGAAAGAACAGAAATCATACTGACGATTGGGAAAAGAAAGGAAAATAACATGCCGACAAACATTGATTTCTGCGGTGTTGGAAAGAGCATGGACAAAAATAAAGCACATGAGATACCGACACTGATAAAGGTTAAGATTTTTAACGCATCAGAGAACAGAAAACGGTGTGAAATCACCATATTCAGTACATATGTCGTCATAATACAGCTAAGCCAAAACAGCATCAGTCCAAGATATTTCCCGATGATGATGTTCAAACGAGTTGTTTTACTGACGAGAAAACGAATGGTTTTCAAATGAATTTCACGGCTTAAAATATCATGAGACAACAAAAAAATAAGGAAGAAACCAAATAAAGAAATCACCAGTTCATTCCCAATAGAATAAGGATCCTTTGCCAGTTCCCATTGTTCCTGATGAGCAGCGATAAACGGAAGACTTGAAACAAAAGTAGATAAAATGAAAATAATAACAATTGTTAAAATAGATTTTGTGCTTTTGAAGAGCTGCTTAAACTCATTCATACAGATGGTCCACACACGCTGTACCTCCCTTCACCTTTATTATACCCTTAGAATAGAAAGACACCATATCTTGCTCTTTAACATTTGTTTAAATTTCATAAAAAGAAGACTCTTCCAGCACCAGTTGACTCATTTTTAAAAATGTTCAGAAAAATATCTTGATTTATGAAAAAACATCATGTATGATAGCTTTAATTCAAGATAATTATACAGGCAATGACGAGAGAAAGTACAATCATCAATTTTTCCACAGAGAGCTTCGGCAGCTGAAAAGAAGCAAAAATAATGATTCGAAAAATGGTCTCTGAGCCTCGTGCTGAACATATCTATGATATTAGTAGGTGACGACGAGAGTTGGTACTCGTTATCAAAACCACAGTATATGAGCCAGATTGGAGCTTTGTACTTGTAGAGGCTGTTTAGCGCGAGCAAACAGTAAATAAAGGTGGTACCACGAGACAAATACCTCGTCCTTATGATTCAAAGATAAGGATGGGGTATTTTTTATTGTCCACTTTTTTTCATACAATTGTTCAAATGTTCCACGTGAAACACCACATCCATTTTTTCAAATGAAAGGGAGATTGACATGAGTGAACATGCATTGGTTTTACAATCAGATTTCGGCATTGATGATGGAGCTGTCAGTGCAATGTACGGAGTGGCAAATACGGTCAGCAGCAGGATCCGCATTTTTGATTTAACACACAATATTCCGCAGTATGACATTTGGGAGGCATCTTATCGCCTGCTTCAAACCGTCACATACTGGCCGGAAGAGACGGTATTCGTTTCTGTCGTTGACCCAGGTGTTGGGTCAGAGAGAAAAAGTCTTGTTGTCAAAACGACAAGCTCACACTATATCATTACCCCAGATAACGGCACAATCACACACGTCGCGCAGGATATTGGCATTGTGGAAGCCCGTTATTTAGATGAAACCATTAACCGGCTGCCAAAGTCGGGAAAATCACATACTTTCCACGGGAGAGACATATACGCTTATACAGGGGCGAGAATTGCATCAGGTGTGATTTCTTTTGAAGAGGTTGGGCCAAAGGCGAATATTGATGATATTATCCATCTTCCAGTCGTACAGGCATATGCGGAAGAAGATGTGATCACAGGGACGATTGATATTTTAGATGTGAGATTCGGAAACCTATGGACAAACATTCATCACACGCTGTTTGAACAGCTTTCAATTAATTATGGGGATGCAATAGAAGTTACCATTGCCAACGGGCCGAAAAATGTGTATAAAAATATCATGACCTATGGACGATCTTTTGCCGACTTAAAGGTAGGCGAACCACTCGTATATGTCAATTCACTAGACCATTTAGGCGTGGCGATCAATCAAGGGTCATTTGCAAAGGCTTATAACATCGGTACAGGCACAGGCTGGCGCCTTTCGATTCGCAAAGCTCCGCGCATTATATACGAATAAGAGGAGGATACATCATGGCAGGAAAACAACTTTCAACGAAAACTGTCGTTGCTATTGGAATTGGCGCAGCCGTCTTTGTGATTTTAGGACGATTTGTCTCCATTCCAACTGGAATTCCGAATACACAAATTGAAACCTCATACGCATTCCTTGCATTAATGGCCGTGCTATTTGGTCCTGTTGCAGGCGCACTGATTGGTTTTATTGGCCATCTCATTAAAGATGCGACCACATTTGGCCCTTGGTGGAGCTGGATTATTGTTTCGGGTGTAGTTGGTTTATTGATCGGCTTCATTTCTAACCGTTTAAAAGTAGAAGAGGGAGACTTTGGCTGGAAGAAAATCACGCTTTTCAACGCCGTACAAGCAGGCGCACAGGCATTAGGCTGGTTTATCATTGCTCCTGTGCTCGACATTGTGATCTATGCAGAACCTGCGAACAAAGTATTTGTTCAAGGCATTGTGGCAGGAATTTCGAACATCATCACAGTTGGTGTACTAGGAACCATCATCATTGCAGCCTATGCAAAAACGAGAAGCAAAAGCGGCAGCCTATCGAAAGAAACATCATGAAGCAAGGTGGAACACATAAATGAAGAAACCGATGATTCAATTCGAACATTTCGGATTCAAGTATCGCAGTCAGGCAGAACCAACATTAAAGGATATCAACCTGACCATCTATGAAGGAGAAAAAGTTCTCATCGCAGGCCCGTCTGGATCGGGAAAAAGCACACTAGCCCATTGTATCAATGGGCTAGTTCCTGCGTCTTATAAAGGTTCTATGGAAGGAAGTCTTCACATCGGCGGGAAAAATGCAGAGAAAGAGAACATTTTCTCCCTCTCCCAGCTTGTTGGAACGGTGCTTCAGGACCCCGATGGACAATTCATCGGGTTGACCGTTGGAGAAGATATCGCGTTCACGCTTGAAAATGATCAAGTCATACGCGAAGAAATGAAAACACGTGTCGAGAAAGCGGCAAGATTAACAGAGGTAGACGGCAAGCTGGCATCGTCCGTGCATGAGCTGTCAGGTGGACAAAAACAACGTGTCGCCATTGCGGGCGTACTGGTCAACGATGTCGACATTTTGCTGTTTGATGAACCACTTGCAAGCCTTGATCCCGCAACAGGTAAAGAAGTCATCGACCTCATTGACCGGCTGCAAAAACAAACGAAAAAAACCATTGTGATGGTTGAGCACCGATTAGAAGACGTCCTCTTCCGTCATGTGGACCGCATCATCGTTGTCAATGAAGGAACGATTGTAGCGGATATGACACCAGATGAATTGCTCGCCTCAAATGTTCTAGAAGCGGCGTATTTGCGTGAGCCTTTATATGTAAAGGCGATGAAATACGCAGGCATTCCGGTTGCACCGGGGGATCAGATCGCTGATTTACAGCGTCTCACTCTAAACGACGAAGCAAAAGAGAAAATCGAGCAATGGATGGAAGCATCTGAACCATCAGTAGAGCAGATTGCAGCACAGGATTTACTAGAAGTGCGCGAGCTGAGCTTTGACTATCCAACAAGACCAAACACGCTGAGCAACATCTCTTTTACCGTCAAAAAAGGAGAAATGATCAGCATCGCAGGAGCCAATGGCGCAGGCAAGACGACATTATCTAAGGTGCTTTGTGCATTTGAAAAGCCAACGAAAGGGTCAATTCTTTTAAATGGTGATGACATCACAGGAGATACGATCAAACAGCGCTCCGAACGAATCGGCGTCGTCATGCAAAACCCCAATCAAATGATTTCAAAACAAATGATCTTTGATGAAGTCGCACTCGGTCTCGTTTTAAGAGGGGTAAAGGAAGAAGAGATCAAGGAACGGGTGGAGCGGGTCCTGAAAGTGTGTGGGCTGTACCCATTTCGGAACTGGCCGGTCTCAGCGCTCAGCTTTGGACAGAAAAAACGCGTCACCATTGCGTCAATTCTTGTATTAGAGCCAGAAATCCTCATCCTAGATGAACCAACCGCAGGACAGGACTTTAAACATTACACAGAGATGATGACGTTTTTAGAGCAATTAAATCAGCAGGGTGTCACGATTTTCATGATCACCCATGATATGCACTTAATGCTCGAATACACAACAAGAACCATTGTCATTTCAGATGGAGAAAAAATCGCAGATGATACACCAGCCAAAGTGCTGACAGATCAGCTGCTTGTCCAAAAGGCGAGCTTAAAGGAAACATCGCTGTATGAACTGGCGCTGAAAGCAGATTGGCCGAATCCAAATGAACTCGTGGATCGCTTCATTGAGGTTGACAGAAAGGAACGAATGACATGGCTGTAGACATGCTGTCCTATATCGACCGCCCGTCGCCGATTCACCGGCTGACAGGTGCAACCAAACTCATTTGCTTTATCCTCTGGTCATCCGCAGCGATGCTCACGTATGATACAGGCGTTTTAGTGTTTATGTTAGCCGCCAGTATCGTGTTCTTTCAGCTATCAAACGTACGATTTCGTGATATTTCCTTCGTAGTGATCGTCCTGGCGATTTTCCTAGCGATTAATAACATCGCCATTTACATCTTTGCGCCTCAGCAAGGTGTCGCCATCTACGGAGCAAAGCATGAGCTGTTTCATATTGCCGGCTGGTACAACGTCACACTTGAACAGCTTTTCTATCAGTTGAACATTACGCTAAAATACGTGACCGTGATGCCAGCAGCGCTTTTATTTATTGTGACAACAAATCCAAGTGAATTCGCCTCATCGCTCAGCAGAATTGGGGTCAGCTACCGGATTTCCTATGCGGTAGCGATTGCCTTGCGCTATATTCCAGATATTCAGCGGGATTTTCGCACGATCGCGATTTCTCAGCAAGCAAGAGGGATTGATTTATCGAAGAATGAAAAGCTGGGAAAACGGATCAAAAATGCGCTGTCGATTGTGATGCCGCTGATTTTTTCCAGCCTAGAGCGGATAGAGACGATCAGCAATGCGATGGAGCTGCGGGGGTTTGGGAAACATAAAAAGCGTACATGGTTTACGGCGAAAGACTTTCAAAAAGCAGATTATGTGGCGTTCATATTTGTTGGTGTGGTACTGATTGTTTCGTTAGTGATTACATTTGTTAGAGGAACGAGATTTTATAATCCGTTTCTATAGAAGGAAGCCTTCACAGGAGTGGAGGCTTTTTTATTTGGTTTGTGGATAAAAGGTGTGGAAAATGGTAAAAGACTATTAACATGTGAATAAATCGGTTATATTGAACAATGAGCGAAACACTTGTGAATAACGAAACAACCTATTGGAGGAATTAGAAACTTATGAACAAATCACTTTATGCTTGTGCAGAACACATAGAAACCGTATTAGACATGTACATAGATGATCACGAAACGCCGCCAGAATTCAGAAAAATCGAACATACACACAGTTTATCCACAACCTGTGAATTGTGCGATAAACCTGCAATATATATAGTGGGGAACGAATGATCGGACACAAAATACACAAATTTTATCCACAATTGTTGATAACTTATATGAATAACTTGTTCTTAAGGTGGGGATGACCTGTGAATATATCAATTATCACAGTAGGAAAATTAAAAGAGAAATATTTAAAGCAAGGCATAGCCGAATACACAAAACGATTACAGGCTTACGCAAAAATTGAGATCATTGAGCTCGCGGACGAAAAAGCACCCGAGAATCTCAGCGATCAAGACATGAAAATCATTAAAGACAAAGAAGGCGAACGCATCCTAAGCAAAATCAACCCAGACGCCCACGTCATCGCCCTCGCCATCGAAGGAAAAATGAAAAGTTCCGAAGAATTAGCTGATACAATAGATAAGCTAGCAACATACGGAAAAAGCAAAGTATGTTTCGTCATAGGCGGATCCCTCGGACTAAGTGATGCTGTCATGCAGCGTGCGAATGAGAAACTGTCATTTTCGAGGATGACGTTTCCGCATCAGTTGATGAGATTGGTGCTTGTGGAGCAGATTTATCGGGCGTTTCGGATTGTTCGGGGGGAGCCTTATCATAAGTGAGATTTATCAGGGCGATAGAATTTACTATTGAAATGGGTAAGATTAGAATAATAGTCGATTTAAAGCGTAATTAAAATGGTAAGAGAATAGTTTGATTTTTTAGAGGAGAACTTAAATAAAATCACCAAATATTATACATTACTTAATTATCAAATGGTATACTAATTTGAAGAGCCTTTATAGTTGGAAAGAAGTGAAAATAGATGTTAAACCCTTCTCCTTTAAGATACCCTGGAGGAAAATATAAAATTTATAATTTTGTAAGTAGGTTAGTAAAACATAATAATTGTTATACTTATATTGAGCCCTTTGCAGGTGGTTCAGCAATTTCACTTGCCTTATTATTTAATGGAGTAGTTAATCGAATAATGATAAATGATTACGACTATTCAATTTATTGCTTTTGGAAAAGTATCTTGAATAATACAGAGTCATTTATCAAGTTAGTTGAAGATACTTCAGTAACCATAGACGAATGGTATAATCAAAAAAGGATTAGGGAAAATATATATGAATATGATCCCTTAAAAGTAGGTTTTTCAACCTTTTATTTAAATAGGGTTAATAGATCTGGGATAATAGATAAAGCTGGGCCAATTGGTGGCATGAATCAAAATGGAAATTATTTAATAGATTGTAGATTTAATAAAAATGATCTTATTAGTAAAATATATAAAATATCAAAATATAGAAATGCTATTAAATTATCAAATATGGATGCTATGGACTTTATAGAATCTGAGATAATTAAGACTAGAAATTCTTTTACATTTTTTGATCCTCCATACTACAACAAGGGGAAAGGACTTTATACCAATTTCTATACTCATGGCGATCATGAAAATTTAGCAAAAACAATTTCCCAATTTATGAAAAATAGAAAATGGATTGTTACTTATGATACAGCAGAGGAAATTAGAGGATTTTATTCAAATTTTAATTATATCACTTTCAATCTTTCTTATACTCTTCAGGAAAAAAAGAATGGATCAGAATTTATGTTTTTCTCAAAGAAAGTCCAACGTTTTAATAATGAAAATGATGTACTTAATATCCAATAAATGAAGTCTAGTCAATGAAATCAGGGGTGTTTAGTATGAGTACGAATAAGGAATATAAAATAGTGAATGTATCTGAGATTTTAAATTATTCAGAGAATCCTAGACATGATATAGGAACAAATGAGCTTGATACTCTAAAAAAGTTGATTAATAAAGTAGGTTCTCAGTATATGTATAATCTTGCTGATGATATCTATAAAAATGGATTACTAGGTGCTAACTTACCCACACTTGTATATAATTCAAAGAAAGAAAAATATATTGTATATGAAGGAAATAGAAGGGTGGCTTGCATTAAATTCTTAAAAGATCCTACTATCTTAGAATCTATAGACAAAGCTTTAAAGCAGAGAATTGAAAGATTAATAAAAACAGAGAAACCAAAATACTCCAGTGATATCTTTTGCTTAATAACTAGCGAAGAGGAAGCCTATACTATTATGGAGAGGATACACTCAGGCGAAGATAAAGGGAGAGGACTTAAAGCATGGACACCTAAAGAAAAAGGTGTTTTTGATAGTAGGTTGAAGAATAAAGTTACTATTGAATTAGTTATAGCTGAACTTTTTAATAAATATTTCAAGGAAGATATCACCAACAAAATAGGATATACTACAATTCGGAGGTTCTTTAACAATAGAGAAGTGAAAAAAGCACTAAATATCAATTCGGATTTTTCTAATATTACTAAAGACAAAATAATACTTATCAAGTTTTTAATAGATAAGGCTATTAATAAGAGTACAATGGAAAATATGGCTGTAACTCGCTTATTTAATAGAGCAAGAGAAATTGAGGATTTTTTTGTACCCCTTATTAAGAGATATTACCAGGAAGATTTGGATAACAAAAATCTTCCTGAAAGCATTACTAAGAATATTGGCGAAAACATTAGTAATATAAATGAAAAACAGATGACAAACAATAAAATTTTAGAGAAAGACGAAACCAATGATACAAAAGAAGAAGATGCAATGAGGTTTAATTTAATTAAAGATGCTACAAATGTTACTTATTATACTGACCAAACTATAAACCTTTTAGATAAATTGGAAATTAATTCATATTACGATTCTAACTTATTGGAAATGGATTGTAAGGGATTGAAGGTAGTGGAGGGTATAATTCAACCGAATAACTTGCCGGGTGATTATAAAGTAGTCTATAAATATTATAAGGATTCTTCTAAAACTACAATCCTTTGGCAAGATAGTTTGTCTTTTAATATAAAGGCAAAAAAAGTTTCCTATTCAGTCCAAAAACAACAAACCGTCCTAAATAATACATTTTCCATCAAGTACATAGAAAAACTACAAATCGAACATGGTGAAAAGCTTAAATCACTGATGCTCTTTTTGAGTAACGAAAGTAAATATGGTAAATACTCATATCTACTTAATATTGTGAGTCGCATGTTCCTAGAATATACATTTCGAATGTATGCATCAAAAGTTTTAAAAGAAGATAACCAATCTATTGACAATAAAAGCAAATCTTTACAAGGATTTATTGATTATTGTTGCAATAAGATTGAACAAGTAGAACCTAAAAAATTCATAAAACATATCCAGCGTGGTCGTAGAGATGCAACAAGTAAAATTGAACTTTTACAAAAGAGTATCCATTATTTTGATGTATCAATATCTAATGAAGATATACAAATTATGTTTACCAACCTTAATATTTATTTAGAATATGTTTTTGATAAAATTATTGAAGAATCAATTCAATCAGTTGGAAATTAATTTAAATCCATATCAAACACGAAAGAAGAAGTATCGTGCTAAAGAGTATTTATCAATATCTTATTCAGGTGTTTCATCGTTTACTAAGTATTTTGAAGATGTAAAGGGTAAAGAGCCGATATTAGACTATAAATAAAATTCGAAGCTTATTAAGAGATTTTTGTTTATTGAAGTGGTGTGTCTAGGAGTTTTTAAATATGAGGAGATGAATTTATTCATCTCCTCTAGCACATCCCAAAAGGTTCCTATTGTTTCTCTTTTACCAGCTTGATGGTAAGAAAGAAAAGAATGAATAAGATAAAATAATTCATTGGATTTTTAAATATGCTCATCTCTAGTGAAATCTGTAATAGAATCCAGAGAAAAAAAATGATTAGTATAGATGGAATGATGATTTTATACACCATGATCACCTTCCCTTTAGGATAAAAAGAGAGTACCCTTTTTGCTCTTCATTAAAAACAAGAAGCAGCAGCTCCTGTCATTGCTCCACCAACAGTACCTGTGATTGCACCAACTGCACCAGCGCCTACAGTTCCGATACCAGGTATCGTGACAGTCCCTACAGCAGCACCAGCAAGACCAAGTGTACCACCTCCGGTTACTGCCCCACCACTAGTACCAAGAATACATTTTCCAACAGAGTGAGTACTGATTTTCCCGCTTGTTTTTTCACTCACAACTTTAATCAAAATCCCATTTTTAATTTTTTCATAATGCAAAGTTGCAGGATGATCGTTTTTATCGGTCGATGTTTTAGGAAGAACTTGTTTTTCATTCGTTATTTGATCTTCCAATATCGCATTTCCTTTAGAATCGATATGAACATCAGCATGATCGAACGTCATCTTTAATTCACTATCATTAAGGTTCTCCACTTTATATGTGGCTTGTGACTTTGTGGCATTTGCATCTGTAGGTGAAATTGGTAAAGCCACGGCGCTCAACAGAAATAGAGAGGCTGCCAATTTGATTAGGGTGCTTCTTAATTTAATATTCATCACTTATCATCCTCCTTTGGATGTCATACTAACATAGCTATACACGTTGTTAAATGATGAAAAGATAAATTAAGTAAATAATAATGTTTTAAATGAAATTTAATAATGACTTTTTTCCTATTTTTATAAGTTTATTATTTAAAGATTTTCTTTATTAAATATCGTATTATATAAAATGAAAGCAAATATTAAAAACATAGTAGTAACAACATTCACTGATCATATTCTTAGCAATAAATTACTTAAGGAGACTTCCATGGGTTTTAAAGCTGACTATAAACGTGAAATGCGTAACGTAGTACAAGACGTAAAAAAGGAAATACATAAAACGTGGAAAATTGATTACAAAGGGCATTCTATAGAAATTACAAGCCAAATAAAAGAAGAGCAACTAATCATTTAAAGGCATCACGGTGAGCCTTATCATAAGTTAGTGAGGGGTGAGAAGATCTCCAACAACACATGTTGACATATCGTTATTTATCGATATAATGGGGTGTATGGAGCCAATAGAAGTTTTCAAAGCCTTATCCAATGAATCCAGATTGCAAATTTTACAATGGTTAAAGGAACCTGATCGTCATTTTACACCCCATGAAGGGATTGATATGAATACTACAGGGGTATGTGTTAGTCAAATAACAGATAAATTGAAAATGACGCAATCAACCGCATCTCAATACCTTTCAATTTTACTACGAGCTGGATTAATTACGACAGAGCGTATAGGTAAATACACGTATTATAAAAGAGATGAAAATGCCATAAAACAAATTGCTGAGATTCTAGAAAAAAATATTTAATAAATGAACTGAATTCATACATCAGAATTCAGTTTCATTTATTAAATACAAATCGACTTATCGTAATATGTTTTTTTGTCCATACATATTAACAATTCTAGATATGTAAATGCATTATATATAAGGAGTGATCTACATTGTCAAACACTGTAAAGATTTACATTTTAGCTATTGTCAGTTTTTTAGTTGGTACATCAGAGTATATCATCTCTGGTATTTTGGATAATATTTCTGAATCATTAGGGATTACGATAGCTGCAGCTGGCCAGTTAATTACGATTTTTTCTCTTGTGTATGCCATCTTCACCCCAGTATTAATGGCTTTAACATCGGGAATG
Organism: Bacillus sp. DC4300-2b2; assembly: GCF_049895685.1. NCBI lineage: Bacteria > Bacillati > Bacillota > Bacilli > Caryophanales > Bacillaceae > Bacillus > Bacillus sp. DC4300-2b2. The sequence continues at coordinate 867,522 of NZ_JAFCSW010000001.1, read as the reverse complement.
AATAAACGCAAGTTAATGTTATTTTCACTTAGCGTTTTTATTCTAGGTAATATTCTTGCATTCGTCCTCCCTGGGTATCAATTATTTATTGTGTCAAGAATTATTATGGCTCTTGGAGCGGGGATGGTCGTAGTTACTGCATTAACAATTGCTGAAAAAATTGCACCAAAAGGTAAGCAAGGTACAGCTATTGCTACAGTAGTAATGGGATTTACAGCATCATTGATCATTGGAGTCCCACTTGGCAGAATGACTAGTGATTTCTTTGGTTGGAAGGCTGTATTTGGAGGAATAGCCTTACTCGGATTATTAGCCATGGTGATCATTTCTCTTACGATTCCAAAAATCCAAGGGGATAAACCTGTACCTTTAATTCAACAACTCGCTCTTTTTAAAAAACCAAAAGTAGTGTTGGGATTAGCCATCACCTTTTTCTGGCTTGGTGGTTATTCAATTGCCTATACCTACCTATCCCCTTACCTTTTAAATATATCCGGTGTAAGCAGCAAATTGCTGAGTGGAGTTCTCCTTGTATTCGGGATTGCTAGTCTAGTTGGGTCAAAGTTTGGTGGATTTAGTACCGATCGATGGGGTGTGAATTTTACTCTGATTAGTGGAATGACATTACATGTCATCATGCTCATATTGCTCTCACTAGTTACGCATTCTTATGTTGGAGTATTGCTCATTTTAATATTATGGTCATTTGCTGCATGGTCTTCTGGCCCGACTCAACAATATCACTTAGCTACAATGGAGCCAGAGTCATCAGGTATACTATTAGGTCTCAATCAGTCAATGATGCAATTGGCGATGGCCGCAGGTGCAGCTATTGGAGGTATCTTTGTAGAGAGGGTTTCTCTATCTTCTGTTACTTGGGCAGGTGCTTTAGGCGTTGCAATAGCGATCATTGTCACAATATTGGCTTCGCGTGCTACTTCGAGTAATGAAATTCGATATACTTAAACAGTAGAACGATGGGAAAAAACGTGATTCAATTTAAAAAATAATGACAGAAAGTAGGAAGCACCTTTGCACTCAATTAAAAAAATAGGTCAGAGTTTTTGGTACATCACACCGGTATCACTTACCGACCGCCCCATCCTAGGTATGGTCGCAGGCACTAACAAAACATTAATGATCGATGCGGGTAACTCAGAAGATCATGCGAACTATTTCATCCAAAGAACTTTAAAACACGAGAACACCAAGCCCGATCTCGTTGTCCTCACGCATTGGCATTGGGATCATATTTTTGGTCTGCCTGCGCTGCCTGATTCGCTTTCGATTGCTTCTGCAAAGACAAGAAAGGAAATGGAGAAGCTTGTTCCGTTTTCGTGGTCAGATGAGGCGATTGATGAGCGGGTGAGGGAAGGAACGGAGATTGAGTTCTGCGCGAAGGCCATTAAGGAAGAATATCAGGGTCATCGAGATATTCAGGTGGCTTTACCGGATGTCACGTTTGACCGTCGGATAGATATTGATCTTGGCGGCGTCACTTGCATCGTGCAGCATGTTGGAGGCGATCATGCGGCTGATTCAGTGATCGTGTATGTGAAAGAAGAGAAAATCCTGTTTCTTGGTGATTGCATTTATCCGAAAATGTATGCTGAGAGAGTACATTATACAGTGAAAGAAATATTGCGTCTTTTAGATGAGTTAGAAGCTTTTGATGCCGATACGTATATTCCTTCACACCAAAGACCGTGGAGAAAAGAGGAGTTTCGTCAGGAAACAGACAAACTTCGGATGATAGCGAAATTCACTGATCAATGTGGTGGAGATAAGCAGAAAATCACGAAAGAATATCAACATTACGTGAACAGAGAACTGAAAGAAGATGAATTAGAGACGATTGCTTATTTTGTAAATGGTTATTAAGTGATTCCGGTTATTCACTGATAACATTACCTATTTTCTAAGCCAGCTATAGTTAAGCAACAAAATCTCTCTTCTTTCCCTTTTAGCCTTAGCAGAAGGTATTGTAGCAGAAGAAAACATGATTATAAATACTACAACTAGTCCCCTCCACTAAGTTTGAGGGGCTTTTTGTTAAACTTAGGCATTTAATCAAATGTAAGTTGAAGATAACTTTTGATGTCATGTTTAGTTGGTAGATAAATGGAATAAATTTAATATAATAATGATGAAGGGTGTGAAAAGTATGATCAATATGAATTTGAAAAAAATGCGAAAAATACACAGATTTACACAAGAAGAAGTGGCTGAGAAAATTGGTGTTTCAAGGCAAGCTGTTGCGAAATGGGAATCGGGGGAAACTGTGCCGGATATCAATAATTGCAAGGCTTTGGCTGAATTATATGGCATTGCTTTGGATGATCTCGTGAATAATTTGGATGGTACAGAAATGGCAGGGGTGAAACCAAAAGGAAAACACATATTTGGACTTGTAAAGGTTGGCGAACGCGGGCAAATTGTCATCCCTAAAAAAGCGAGGGAGGTATTCAGTATCTGTCCTGGAGACAGCTTGTTGATGTTGGGCGATGAAGCTCAAGGAATTGCCATTGTAAGAAATGAGGACTTCCTGCAGTTTGCTGACGAGATATATAAGGCACAGGAAGGTCAGGAGGATGAAGAATGATTGCGATTCAAACAAAGAATCTAACCAAGAAATTCGAAGAAAAGATTGCAGTCGATTCTCTTAATCTTTCAATTGAACAAGGCGAACTTTTTACGTTACTTGGAGTGAATGGTGCAGGTAAAACGACAACGATTAAGATGTTGACCTGTCTTAGCACCCCTACAACCGGTGATGCGTCGATTCTGGGTAACAGTATTGTTTCTAATCCCTACGCAGTAAAAGAACAGATTAATGTTTCACCACAGGAAACGGCAGTAGCTCCTAATTTATCCGTGAAAGAGAATCTTGAATTAATCGCTCAAATATACGGGTTCCATAAAACAAAGATCGATATAAAAGTCGAAGAAATGCTCGGTACGTTTAGTCTGACGGAAGTATCTAAAATGAAGGCTAAAACCCTATCCGGAGGGATGCAAAGAAGACTCAGTATTGCAATGGCACTCATTACAGACCCCAAAATCCTTTTCCTTGATGAACCTACTCTTGGTCTTGATGTCATCGCAAGGCGTGAGCTATGGAGTGCTATTGAGAAATTAAAGGGGAGCATGACCATCATTCTCACGACACATTATATGGAGGAAGCAGAAGCCCTTTCGGATCGAATAGGCACGATGGCGAAAGGAAAATTAAAGGCAGTTGGAACAGCAGCCGAATTGAAGGAAAGCACCAACACCAAATCACTTGAGGATGCGTTTGTGTCATTAGCTGCTAAAGAGGAGGTCGTAAGATGAAATCACTCGCTTTTGCTTCACGTAATGGTAAAGAGATTTTAAGAGATCCTTTAAACGTAGCTTTTGGTATAGGCTTTCCGTTAGTTATCTTATTATTGCTTCATGCTATTCAAACGAATATTCCATCTGATGTATTTGCTATTGATCAACTTATTCCTGGCATAGCTGTTTTTGGTCTTTCTTTTATCTCACTATTCGCTGGAATGTTAATAGCTAAAGATCGAAGTACCTCATTCTTGATGAGATTGTTTACTACACCCCTTTCTGCCTCAGACTACATTGTAGGGTATATTGTGCCACTCCTACCTATTGCGATTGTTCAAGTTATCATTAGTTTTATCACAGCTTTTTTCTTAGGTTTACCTTTTAATGCCAATGTTTTGTTATCTATTCTTGTCCTTTTACCAACATCTTTACTATTTATCGGCATAGGGCTCTTAGTAGGGAGTATATTTAACGATAAGCAAGTTGGTGGTATTTGTGGAGCGCTACTAACGAATATGAGCGCATGGTTAAGTGGTACATGGTTTGATTTGAATTTAGTTGGAGGCTGGTTCAAAAATATTGCATACGCACTACCATTTGCTCACGCAGTAGACGCTAGCAGAGCTGCCTTATCTGGAGACTATGCATCAATTTTACTGCATTTTTGGTGGGTGATAGGATATACAGGTATTATTGTAGCTATCGCCATTTTTGCTTTTAAAAAGAAAATGAATGGGGAAAACGATTAGTTTGGTACAGTTTTTGGTGAAGAAATTTACAGCTGGGTTACCTGTGTCTTTTTCTGTATGATAAACTTTAATGAAGTTGTCATTTGAGTAGAGGGAGGTACATATGAAACAGCTTTACATGAAGCAAAAAGTACTTAGTCTTAGCGGCAGGTTTATGGTAAAGGATCAACAGGAGAATGATGTATATGTGGTCGAAGGCAGCTTTATGAAGATGCCGAAGACGTTTACCATTCTGAATACAGAACGAGAAGAAATTGCTGTGATTACGAAGAAAATATTTAGCTTTTTACCGACGTTTTTAGTAGAAGTTGGTGGTCAAGAGATATTGACGATCAAAAAAGAGTTTACGTTCTTTAAAGCAAAATATTCCATTGATGCTGCTGGGATCGAAGTGCAAGGTAACTGGTGGGATATGAATTTCCAGGTGCTCCAGAACGGCGAAGTGATCGGTCAGGTGAAGAAGGAATGGTTTACTTGGGGTGACAGCTATAAGGTTGATATTCTGAAAGAAGAAATGGAGCCTGTGATGATTGCGCTCGTTGTTGCGATTGATTGTGTGAAAGCTGATGAAGCAGCGTCTAGGTCTTCATCGTCGTCGACGACGAATTAGTTAAATATATTCTTAAAGTATAATGAAATGAAGAAGAGTGATAGGACATTACTCTTCTTCATTAAAAAGACGAATCATGTTTCATTACTTATCAATGGGATATTTCTCTCCATTTTTTATTAATTTTTCTTCAATTATTTCTTTCACATTTAGATGAAGATCTGAGCAAAGCATTAGTGAATATATTAAGATATCGGCTATTTCCTCTCGGATGTTTTCTTCGTTCGCCTCAAGAGCTTCTTCATTACTTTTCCATTGGAAGTCTTCAAGCAGTTCAGCTGCTTCTATCGAGATTGAGATGGCCAAGTCTTTTGGGTTATGATATTGTCTCCAGTTTCGATCATCTCTAAATTGGTTAATTGAATGTATTAAATCTTTGATCTCCGTCATATTTGCCTCCCTCTTTTATCTCTTGTAATTTCCTTCTCAATTTTTCATCTGTTGCATAAATATAAAGCCCATGAATGCCTCGCTTCATCAGAACGTTAATCGAGTTTAGTATAATCTTTTCTTTTGCCTGTTTGATTTCCTCTGGAGACATGTCACTTCTTGATGTGAATGCACCTGTGTCTTTATAACTTGACGTGTCTATGAGAAGTTCATCCTTGTCTTCATCATAACTGATAGAAGGACCAAGTATGACACCGACATAATTTAAATCAAATCCTTGAACCGTATAGATTGAGCCGACTTCTCTAATTGAATCTGCATGTTCAGCCCATGTCCATTTATCATTTGTAAAATTCCAAGGCATATTAATACCAGCTTCATCTACGATATAGGAAGCTCCATCTTTTTTATGTAAAAAGTCAAAGGTAGATACAATGCGGGATAGGCCTACTTCATCATCTTTCTGCTTAATGGCAGTTTTAAATTCCTCCGGCTCCTCAAAAATTTTAAGTTCGAAAGAATCCTGTTTTATAGGCAGAGGTAACAATTGTTTTGACACAAATTGGTCAATCCATTTCAACGTATCAGTATCAGCATGCATACGCATCTGTTCTGTGAGTTTTACAGTCTTGGCATGATATCTATTTGTAATTTCCTCGAGTAATTTTTCATTCCAGTAGCTTTTAATTTTGAGTACCTGCTTTGGATCAAAAATGACAATTGTTATTTTACTTCGTTTGATAATTTCTTCTAGTTGGTTTTGGTAATGGAAGTTATTGTACTTATCATCTTTTGTTAATAAAAGATGGGCTTCATCAATTAACACGATGTCAGCCATTTCACCTGACTTTGTCATCTGATTGATAAACGAGGTTGGTCTCATAATTTGTTTCTTTTTCAGGTTTGGCAGACTCTTTGCGATGTTTTGATATGTTTTAAGCATTTCCGCATGATTTACAAGTAAATAATTGTTCTTTTTGTTTAAAACAGAGTCCATATCATTTGATAAATCTTGAATTGTATTAAAAAGAGAACTCAGTAAAACACTTTTCCCAGTTCCTGCATCACCTTCTATCGAAATCACATGGTGACCTGACTGTTTGATATGCTCTTTACAAAAGGATAAGATTTCATGCTTAATTTCTACTTGTTGAGGTGATAATTCTTTATAGGGAGAAAGTTTATAAATATCTCTATTTTTTAAGGTTTCAATTGAATTACTAACGATCTTTTCTTTTTGAAGTTGCTCCCATATCTCTTTAAAAACAGTTTCATTGTAAAAATCTTTTTGATAATAATGATGCATTTCCCTCGATCGTGTCTGACTAACATTTTTTAATTGGAAACGATTTTCTGCAATAAAGTAGTTTATGAGATTTGTCTCAATATTGTAAGAGGCGGATTGATGAAATCGTTCATGTCCAATCAGAATTGTTTTAGTTAATTTGTTCTTTTTTGGGTCTTTTAAATGCTGCTTCAAACGTCTGCTAGCTTGGACTGACTGGCCAATATAAGCAGATGGTTTCTTCTTTTCATCATAGAGAATGTAGACAATAGGTTGATTATGGAATAAGGTTGTTCGTAAAGAAAGAATGTGATTTGTATTAAAATCGCGTTTTTCAATAAAAAGTTCACTCATTTAGCTAGCCCCTGTAGTCTTTTTACCTATTATCGTATCATAAATTTAGCAAAATATCTCAGTGATCATAAGTGAATATTGAATTACTCGATTTTCATAGAGAGATAGAAGCCTTTGATTTACTTGTAATTGTGGGAAAACCCAAATGAGATTTATCATATGAACAACGAGGTGAGCACACTGATCACATTCCAATACAAAGTATTTCTAACAGTCGTCGAATGCGGGAGTTTTACAAAAGCCGGGGAAAAGCTTGGGCTGACGCAGTCTGGGGTGAGTCATAATATTGCGAAGCTTGAGTCGGAACTCGGGATTGTGCTGCTTCGACGGAATCGAAACGGGCTGTCGTTGACAGACGCAGGAGAGCGGGTGATACCGCATATCCGGCAAATCATGCATCATGCGGCATTGCTTGAGCAGGAGGCGGCGCTAATTCAAGGGATGGAAGTGGGGGGCATCAAGATTGGGACATTCCCTAGTTTTTCTTCAAATGTCCTTCCACGCCTTATTCATCGTTTTACGCAAAGCTATCCGCATATCAAGCTGGAGTTATATGAAGGCGGTTATGAGGAGATCGAGGAATGGATCGCTTCAGGCACGGTTGATGTTGGTTTTTTAACGCAGTCATCGAGGGAATTCGAGACTGTTCCACTTTTTCAGGATGAATTGGTGGTGCTCATACAAGAGAATCATCGCTTTCATACGAAGAAAGTGATTGAAGTTGACTCGTTACATGATGAAGCCTTTATCATGCCGAAAGCGGGCTGTGACATACTCGTTAAGAAGCTGTTAAAAGAAAGAGGCAGCGTGAAGCCTCATGTTTTGTTTGAAATTGAAGACAACAATACGCTTATTTCTATGGTTCAAGAAGGGCTTGGGGTCACAATCATTCCAAAATTAATTTTGCCGCCGCACATACCTCATACGAAAGTCATTCCACTAGAGACGAACGTCTATCGTGAGGTCAACCTGGCGCTCAAATCATTCAAAGCAGCTTCCCCATCGGCGAAAAGATGGATTGAAACGGTCAAAAGTCATTTTAAATAGAATCAGCTTGAACAGGAGGTCTCCCATTCAAGCTGGTGTTTTATAAAGTCAACACGCCTCGGATCGTGATGACAGCTGCGCCTGCCACTTTGATCACCGGCTTTGATTCATTTGGAATGACTGTGATACGAAGCAAGCCAGGTCTACCGATGGCATCGCCTTGGGCAATGTTCAGGTGAGTGATTTCTTGCTGAGAAATGATGCCCTCCAAATAAAGATATCCAGCCAATGCCCCGTTTGCTGCCCCTGTCACAGGATCTTCGGGTATACCAATCCCAGGTGCAAAATCTCTCGTATAAAGTTCGCATTCTTTTGAGGTGTGGAACGTATAAAGGTGGGTTGTCGAGATGCCATGCTCTTTATTCATTCTAGCTAAAGCCGCTAAGTTCGGTGCCGCTTGATCAATGTCCTGTTGGTCCTTCATCGGAACAAGAAGATGCCAGTTACCGGTGTTTGCTAATTTGATAGGAAAGGATGGATCAATGCGGTCAATGCTCACACCAAGCATGTCACTAAGCTCTTCTAAATCAATGACAAAATCTCGCGTCTTCGGTTTCACCTGAGTCATTTCCACATCAACGACCTTGCCATTTTCTTCGTGCCATCCGACAGGAACATTGCCGATCTTTGTTTCTAACACGACCCCTGATCTCTCTTTAGCCAGCCCTATCTCCGTCGCCAGAAGCCAAGTCAATCCAACAGTCGCATGCCCGCAGAAATTGACCTCTTCTGTCGGCGTGAAGTATTTGACCCGATAATCGGCTTCCTGATCATGGGCAGGCAGCAAGAAGACGGATTCCGGTAAATTCAACTCCTTGGCGATGCTCTGCATGTCATCTTCTGTTAAAAACTCACCATCCAACACCACCCCAGCGGCATTTCCTCCAAATTTCTCAGTTGTAAACGCATCAACATGATATACTCTAATGTCTCTCATCTGACGAACCCTCCTATACATTCTTGTAACGTTAATCATAAGTTTGCCTTGTGCATTCGTAAAATGAATCTTTTTGATGTTTTAAATCGGAAATGTTCATGTAATAGAGGGAGTTTTCGCAGAATAATAGTTTGAATAAAGTATAATGAAAGAAAAAATGAAGTGAGGGATGCGACATAGCTCTGGGTGGATACATCAATATCGGACTTGTTTTTTATGAGACCATTCATATACCAAATACTTTTCGTCAATTGATTGATTATCTAGCTCAAAAAGACATGTCTATTACAAAAGTAAAGTTTAGTCAGGACCCTGACGGAGAAAGATGGATTGAACACGTTGTTAAAGAGAATACCATCAAAGATGATGACTTTTCAGGTTATTATATAGAATTTGAATTGTCGGGGTCGAAGCTAAATGATATGACCATTAACATACAAAAAGAAGCAGGTTATGTAGGGTTCGTTATCTGTTTAAAGTGGACAGAGGTTGTTTCTCATGATGTCATTCATCTTCAGCAGGAGATCATACGCTGTCTTGTGGATCTTTATCATACGAGAACGTTTGAATATGCGTTCATTGGACATGAAATTGAAGTCGAGATTCATCCAGATAAGTTTGAAAAGTGCCTGCAAGGCCAGCATGCTTTTCCAGTTGCTCTAATTGGGAAAGGAAAGCACATAGATATTTATTATGGTGATGTGGCGATTGATGATCTTTCTTCTCAAGAAAGAAGGATAGAATGTTTAAAGGTTAAAAGCTAATAGTAAAAAAGCCTCCTGATACTCTCAGGAGGCTTTTTCCGTCCATCACCCATAATAATTATTCGCTTGAATAAAAAATTGGGATTGTGTGTAGTTATATGTGATCTTCGAAAAGTCGAAGGGCTGGCCGTTTGTGAGGTGAAAGACCGTCTCGACGCGGAGAGCGGGATCGTCTTGTTTGAGGCCGAGGTGCGTCGCTTCGGTTTCATTCAATTTGCCTACTTGTAAGTACATATCGGAGAAACCGACTTTGAGCCCCAAACCTTCACTGACGAATTTAAAAACAGAATCGGCGGCAATTTCTGTGTTGAGATAAGGAATAATCGTTTTTCGGTAATAGGAGTCTTCTAAACATAAGGTTTGTCCGTTGATGTAACGAATGCGTTTAAGGTAAAAAACATCTTCATCTTGTTCAATGTTCAAATTAAGTGCAGCTTCTTCGGACGGCTTGATGGTGTCTAGCATTAAAACCTCTGATGTCAGTTGAAATTCCTCTAAGTCTTTTTTAAACCCTTGGTTGGATAAAAGGCTGATGTAGCCCTTGCGCCGGTGTCTTCGAACAAAGATGCCGCTGCCCCTCACTTGATAGATAATTCCTTTTTTTTCGAGTAATTCTAACGATTTGATAATGGTACTCTTGCTCACAGCAAATTGGCTCATGAGTGTTTCGAGTACAGGGAGCTTATCCCCTTGTTGCATCTCATGGGTGACAATATATTTTTCAATATCGCTCGCAATTTGTTGATACTTTAACATGGCTATTCCTCTTTGTTTTCACGATTTATTGTCTTTGTATTATAGCACATACCAAATTTCCTTTGATATGCTATTTAAAATTATATATGTATTGATAAATTGTACCGGTATAATTATAATGTACATATACTAGTAGTGATAAAGGGGGGGTTTTATATGTCAAAAGTGAGGGACTATCAAAAGCTTGCAGAAGACCTCTTAGAGGCAGTTGGCGGAGAAGAAAATGTGGTGAGTGCTACAAGATGCGCCACGCGGCTGCGTTTGGTCTTAAAACGTTCGAATCCAAAGGCAAAGGAAGCAGTCAATGCGATGCCTGGCGTCATTACCGTGGTGGAAAATGGCGGTCAATTTCAGGTCGTTATCGGTCAGCATGTTGGTGAGGTATATGGGCATTTTTCAAGCCTTGTTCAGCTGCAGCCGTCTGATGATGATCAGCCAAATGAAAACAAGGGAACGGTGCTGAACCGTGTCATCGCGACCATGTCTGCTGTGTTTGCGCCATTTGTGTATATTTTGGCAGCAGCAGGTATTTTACAAGGTGCACTTATCCTCATTAATTTATTATTTCCAAGCTTCTCGAAAACGGGAACGTATGAAGTCTTTAGCTTTATTTCATGGGCACCGTTTACGTTCTTGCCTATCTTTATCGCCATCACAGCAGCCAAGCATTTTAAAACGAATATGTATATCGCCGTAGCGTGTACAGCAGCGCTTGTCAGTCCAGCTTGGACGGAGATTGCTGGACGCGTGGCATCAGGGGAAGGCGTTACTTTTTTAGGCATAGCGTTATCTGAAACAGTTTATACGTCATCTGTTTTGCCGCCGCTATTCTTGGTATGGATCCTTTCATATGTAGAGAGATTTTTAAACAAACGCATTCACGAAGTGGTCAAACCGTTATTTGTGCCATTTATCTGTATGGTTGTCATGGTTCCGTTAACGATTCTATTAATTGGTCCTCTTTCGACAGCCGGTGCAAATGGGATTGCAAACGGATACAATGTCTTAGCGGAAAATGTACCAGCTTTAGCAGGTGCTATTATCGGAGGATTCTGGCAAGTGCTTGTCATTTTCGGTGTTCACTGGGGCATTACACCAATGGTGCTCGCCAACTTTGAACAATATGGACGTGACTCCTTCCAGGCATATCAAACCATCGCTGTTATCGCTCAGGTCGGCGCAGTGTTAGGGGTTATTTTAAAAGCAAGAAACCGCGAAACACGAAAAGTCGGGGTTTCAGCGGGAATCACGGGTCTCTTTGGAATTACTGAGCCTGCGATTTATGGGGTTACCCTGCGTTTCAAAAAACCATTTATTTTCGGATGTATATCTGGAGCGGTCGGTGCCATTGCTGCCAGCTTCTTTACGCCTTATTACTTTGCGTATGCAGGTTTGCCTGGTCCACTGACGATTGTAAACGGAATTAGTTCAGATTATCCAACATCGATCATCGGCATATTGATTGGTGTCGCAATTGCGCTGATCTTACCAGTTGTGCTTATTCAAATGTTTGGTTATGGGGAAGATACAGTGGAACAGACAGCCGGTGCAACGTCTGATAAAGAGCAAGTTGGAGAAAAAATGAATGCTTCGATGAATAATGAAGAAACCATTCCTGCACCGCTTGCAGGGAAAGTGATCCCGTTATCTGAAGTGCCAGATGCCGTATTTAGCTCGGGGGCGATGGGCAAAGGGTTTGCGATTGAACCGACAGACAACAAGCTGTATGCACCGTTTGACGGCAGTGTCGTCATGCTTGCGCCAACAAAGCATGCGATTGGACTGCGTTCAGAATTCGGGGTGGAGTTACTAGTTCATGTAGGAATTGATACGGTTTCCCTAGATGGCTCAGCATTTACTCTGCATATCAAAGAAGGCAGCAAGGTGAAGAAGGGTGACTTGTTGATGACATTTGATCAAGAAGCCATTGAAAGCAAAGGATTAAAAACAATCACACCAGTCATCATCACCAATACACAAGCGTACGAAGATGTGATTGTAGAGAAACGTGAGACATGTCAGCCAACAGACGTCATGATCACAATTGTTAAATAGGAGGAATGAATAATGACATTACCAAAAGATTTTCTATGGGGCGGAGCATTAGCTGCACATCAATTTGAAGGTGGATGGAATGAAGCTGGAAAAGGCCCAAGTGTTGTAGATGTGATGACAGCAGGTGCTCATGGAGTACCGAGACAAATAACTGAAACGATAGAAGAAGATAAATTTTATCCGAATCATGAAGCAATCGATTTCTATCATCGATATAAGGAAGATATCGCGATGTTTGCCGAAATGGGTTTGAAATGCTTACGTACATCGATTGGCTGGAGCCGGATTTTCCCTAAGGGAGATGAAGAAGAGCCGAATGAAGCAGGTTTACAATTCTATGATGATGTATTCGATGAACTGCTCAAGCACGGCATCGAGCCTGTGATTACGCTATCTCACTTTGAGATGCCGCTCCATTTAGCAAGAGAGTACGGCGGGTTCCGCAGCCGAAAAGTCGCTGAGTATTTCGCGAAATTCGCAGAAGTATGCTTCAATCGATACAAGGACAAGGTCACATACTGGATGACATTTAATGAAATCAATAACAAAATGGATGTCAACAACCCGCTGTTCCTTTGGACAAATTCAGGGGTATCAGTCAAAGCAGGCGAAAATGCCAAAGAAGTCATGTATCAAGCAGGACACCATGAATTACTTGCAAGTGCATGGGCAGTAGCCAAAGGAAAAGAAATCAATCCTGCTTTCCAAATTGGAGCGATGGTGTCTCACGTGCCAATCTATCCATATTCCTCAAACCCTGAGGATGTCATGCTGGCAGAGGAATATATGAGACAGCGCTATTTCTTCCCAGATGTACAGGTGCGCGGCTACTATCCGAGCTATGCATTAAAAGAATTCGAACGCGAAGGCTATCACATTCCATTTGAAGAAGGCGATGAAGAAAGCTTAAGAAAAGGGAAAGTGGATTATCTAGGCTTTAGCTACTACATGTCGACAACGGTTAAAAGTGATACGGTGTCTGATCACAACGGAGACATTGTCAACGGAGCCCTGCCGCATGGTGTAGATAACCCTTATATCAAATCAAGTGACTGGGGCTGGTCCATTGACCCGACAGGCTTAAGATATACATTGAATCGTTTTTACGATCGCTATCAAATCCCGTTATTCATCGTAGAGAATGGATTTGGTGCAATAGATCAAGTGGAAGAAGACGGTTCTATTCACGATCCAGAAAGAATTCAATATCTCGCTTCTCATATCGAAGCACTGAAAAAAGCCATTGAATACGACGGTGTCGACCTTATTGGCTACACACCTTGGGGCATCATTGATATCGTGTCATTCACAACAGGAGAAATGAAAAAACGCTACGGCATGATCTACGTTGACCGCGACAACGAAGGAAACGGCTCAATGAAGCGCCTCAAAAAAGATTCGTTTACTTGGTATCAAAACGTCATCGCAACGAACGGTGAAGAAGTGTAATAAAGGAAAATAGAAGCCCGGACGAGCGTGGTATATGCTTGTTCGGGTTTTTCATTGTTTATGTTTTATTAATGCCTGAATACAAAGAAAAAAGAGAGTAATAGCGACAAAATAGTTCATTGGATTGAGAAAGATCTTAATGTTCAAGGATATTTGAAGAAGAATCCAAAAGCCGAATATCACCATAACAGCAGGAATGATTTTTTTATACACATTGATTCTCCTTTCGAGAGTAGTTTGTTTTTAATTGGCATTGTCTCATATCATTGCAGAGATTGAAAATGAGATAAAGATATTAATAGGCTCTATTACACCATTTGGTATAATTGATCTATAAAAGCGATAAATGGTAGATAAAGAATAGGAGCTGTTGAAATGAATCAAACTCTGCAAATGGGTGCCAATACCGTACTAAACTCTCCAAAGGGACAAGTATCTATCAGTTATGAAGTATCATCTGCAATTGATATTTCTTTAACAGCGTTTCTCTTAACAGATTCAGATCTAGTTCAAGGAGATAATGGCATTATTTTTTACAATCAGCCGGAGAGTGCCACGGGTGTCGCGACACTTTTACCAGCAGAGATATCAGGTCAGTTGAAAAGGCATCAATTGAATTTTGATATGAGCAAAGTGCCTGCTGGAATCACAAAGGTGGCGATTACACTAACAGAGGATCAAGGCATTGGTTTTTCTCAAGTGAAGAATCTGCAAGCAGAAATTCAAACAGGCGATGAGGTACTATACCTTACACCAGTAAGCTTTACAAATGAAAAGGGTATTGTCTTAGTAGAGCTATATATCAGAAATGGTGAAACGAAAGCACGATCCATCTGGCGTGGCTTCGATTCTGGATTAGAAGGGCTATGCAAGCTTTTTGGGGTAGAGGTTGAACCTTATGAACAGGATGTTTCTACACCTCCTCAAATGACTTCTGAAAAACTAATTGATGAGCCTGCTCCAATGAAGCCAGCTGCTAAAGAGAAAGTCGCTGCACCAATTAGCTTAGAGAAAGTTCAAGGTAAAATTAGTCTAGACAAAGGTCATAAACCAATCATCATTGAAAAAACGCCTGAGATTACAGCTACAGTATCCTGGGAGTCTGGAACTGATTATGATATTTATGCATTGGTCTATACGAAGTCAGGAAAACAAATAGATGTGGCCATGTTTGGCGCAAAAGGTGTTCCTGCTCTCAAAAGTTACGGTAACGGAGCTGTAGAGCATATGGGAGATGTCGGTAGAGACCGTGAATTGATGAAAACAGAAGTCATTAAATTACGGTTAAATGACGATATCCTTGCTATCGTTCCGGTTGTTTATTCTGCTCAATCAAACGGAACAGGTTCCTTTTATAGATATAGGGTATCTATGAGTATCGATAATCACCAAGGAACATCTGTGACAATTCATGCCAAACATGCGAATGATAATGATCGGATTTATTCTTGTGTGCCGGGTATGCTTCAAAATACAAATGATGGTGTGATCATCCGTCCGCTAGAGCTTTACAGCAAACCAAATTCCGAGCGCAGACCTAAATTAAAAATGAAGTCTTCTAATGAAATTGATGTTTTGATGGATAAAGGACCAATCAATGATTATAAATAAAACGAATGTATGGCTAGACAGAGCAAAGTCCATTGTCTAGCTTATTTTATTTAACTTTTAAATAGAGAGCCTATTCCATTATTTATGTTATTTAGCCTATTTTTCCGTTTTGAGGGGCACGGTAAAATAGACTTTATGATCAATAATGGAGGGAGTGACTTCTTCTGGGCAAGATACTTGATGCAAAAGCACTAACAAGTGCCATGGACACAAGGGCAAAACACTATCAGGAACTCCGCGAACAAATGGTAGATTTAAAAAAGGCATTACAAGGTGTGGCCAACCTCGGTGATGATTTTACTGGGAAAGGTGCCGATAACATTAAAAGCTTTTATAAAGAGCTCGCCGGAAATGTAGACATGTTTATCAGCTTCATCGATAAGCAAAAAGCCTTTCATGAAGGTGTTTCTGGGGCACTTGATGATACGAGCTTTGGTGGCGATACCTTTGTAGAAGAACACTTTTTAGACAACGCAGTACATATGGGCATTAAAAATGCCAAAAGCATTGTAAAGGATCAAAAAAAGGCACTCAAAACGATTTTTCAAGACATTGATGATCTCATTTCACTAGAGGTATTTGATAGCCAAAACTTTGACGAAAAAATAGAAGATGCGGAAGATGAACGAAAAAAGACAGTCAAAGATCTAAGAGAGCTTGATCAAAATTTAAAAGATGAATATGCTTTGTCAGAGACGGAGCAGCAAGCTACAATGGCATTGTACGCTGAAATGATGAATGCGACAAATGACGGAAAAGCGATTTCGCCTATGAATTTTGACAAGAAAGCGTATCAAAATAGCGAAATCTACAAGGCAAAAAGTGATATTGAAAAGCAAACTTCTGAATATCTGAAAATCAAAAAAGAACAAGAAGAAGCCCGCGAGATCGCAAAGGAACAAGAAGCCCTCGCCAACCGTCCTTGGTATGAAAAAGCGCTCGATTACGGTGGAAATATCGTCAATGAACTGACTGGTGTGAACGATGCAAAACGTGCCGCAACAGGTGTTGATCCAATCACAGGTGAGGAACTCACCGCAGGCCAGCGAGTCGCGGCAGGAGGCATGGCAGCAGCAGGCTACATCCCAATCGTCGGCTGGGCAGGCCGCATTTTCAAAGGCGGAAAAGCTGTCTATAAAACCACCCAAGCCACATCAGCCGCAGTCAGGGCAGTTGACATCTACAAGACATCACAAAAATCCTTTGACGCCTTGAAAACATCTCAAAAAGGCTTATATGGCCTCACCGCCACCAACGGCTTCAGCGAAGCGATCACTGGCCGAGATATGTTTGGAAATAAAATTTCTAAAGAACAGCAGGAAGCGAGTATGAACACGGCTCTGGGGATGCTTTTGCCGTTTGGTAAAAAGAGCTTCAATGGTAGTCTGAGGATCGGTGAACAAAAAGTTGCTGAGAATATTATAGCAGAAAGAACCAAGGGATTAGATTTAAAGAAGCACCCTATACAAAGAAAGCAGTTAAGCGCTAAGAAGATGAAAGAGTTGAAAGACAAATTTGAGAATAGGACGATTACGAAATTAGAATACGAAAATTATAGATGGAATAAAAAGTTTGCCAAACATAGAAACACTGGTGTGAATGAGTTTTGGTATCAGGAACGTCAAAGGATTTTGAATAAAGAGGGTCCAACCAGAAACTGGGATAAGCAGCAATTAAGTGATATTCTAAATGGTAAGAAGCCTAAAGTAGATGGAAAAACTGTGCAAGGTCACCATTCTTACAGTGCATCACAATATCCACATTTAGCGAACAAAGGTGAAATTATATATCCAGCCACACCAAATGAACATTTTAATGGTTGGCATGGAGGTAATTGGAAGAACAGTCTGCCTGGAGAAAGAATTAAACCTATTGACGATTTCTAAACTATGGAGGAGAAAATAAATGCCTAAAATAAAAATGCGAATAGAGAAAGATGATAATCAAATCAAATATATCTCGATTCTAAGAAAACTTACAGATAAAAGTATTTCTGAAATAAAAGAAGCAATAAATAAAAATGATTTTATTTTATCTTATAATTTATTAGATATTGATGAATTGAAAGAGATGAAAAAAATTATCAGTTTACTAGAAAAAGCCGGAGCTAAAATGCATATTTATGAAGATAGTCGAGAGGTTAGTGTTGAATTTTTAGATAATCTTATTGAATCTTATTTGGATACAGAAAAGTATCTAGAAGAAGTTGACGAGCAAATAAATGATGATTAAATTTTGTGGCTTTGAAACAGATGATGAGTTGGACTGTATAAATTAGTCACTATAAACCTTAAGTATGAAGGTGATTAACTTATATGGAGTATTCATATGAATTTAAGGAAGATCAATTTGGTAACTTAGCAATAATACTCCCAGAAGAAATAAGTATTTTCGCAGATTTTATACAAGATATTTCAACAACAGAAGAAGTTGATGAGTATTTAGGATATATTCAAAATGTTATAGATGGAGAATACGTAAACTTTGAAATTACATTGAATGCTACAAGTGTAATTATCAAAAAAAATGAAACAACAGTTGAACATCATTATAGGATTGAAGAACCAGGAATTCATAGAGCTGTTGTTGATTTGGAAAGAAAAAATACCAGAAATATTTGAAGATTAAATATTATTATTGACGAGTAGAAAAATAATGATTCAGGCACTTGATTAGTCCTTCAGGCTACAAGTGCTTTTGTTTAATTAGAAATCTGAAGATGTTTGAATACAAAAAGTACGGTAACTCTAAAATGGTGATTTCTATGAATAACAACAGAAACCCAAAAATCAAAACCTTAAAAAGAAAAAGCAGAAGAAAACACTTAATGAACGAATTAAGCTATATGACACTTCCAGAAAACCCCTTTTTAGATATCGAGGAAAATCAATTGTTTTGTCAGAAGGTGTTTGCTTTCCTTCAATCGAGAGAACATAAAATTGCAATACATGGAGAACACTATCGAGAGCATATTGAAAAGTCTGTACAATGTTAAAGGAATGGATCAGCTAGGTGAAAGTAACTCCTGCACAAGCGCGATTAATGTTTTTTCGAGAGCATGAAATTGAAGCACTTAAAGTGAATGTGAATGAAGTCTTTATTCATTTAAATCACCTTCTTGAGCAAACAAAATTTTCAAGTG
Organism: Bacillus sp. DC4300-2b2; assembly: GCF_049895685.1. Classification (NCBI taxonomy): domain Bacteria; kingdom Bacillati; phylum Bacillota; class Bacilli; order Caryophanales; family Bacillaceae; genus Bacillus; species Bacillus sp. DC4300-2b2. The sequence goes on along the minus strand of NZ_JAFCSW010000001.1, from coordinate 849,055 downwards.
GGTATGGGGATTTTATTTTTGGCAGAATATTTCCGTTTTGGATTATGCATCGAGAGAACGGAATATTTTTATGAGCTAAGTATTTGGGGGCTGCGATGAACAGAATTGAGACATCACTTAAGGAGTGGAATGAACCACTCCTTTTTTCTATCGATGGTGTCATACGCTTGATCGATGAATTCCCCTCAAATTTAAGCAATTCACTATCTTTACCTTTCGCATTCGTATAAAATAAGAGCAGTGAAAAATTGAAGAAATGCTTGATACATGAAGGGCGTGTAAGCTGTGAGCTGCATGACATGATGAGATGTATGAACGTGAAGGCTGCAAAGCTGTTCTTCCTCACATATGAGATCTTGTAAGCGTAACCATTATTTGTCACTTCATTGCGATGGTGTTGAGGGGTGTGTCAGGATGAGGAATCCGTATGTGAGAACGGCTTCTAGTCTGTATATTAATTACTTTTTATTAGGTATGGTCAATATTATTTTGGCTTCAAATATGCCATTTTTAATCGAACAATTAGATACCAATAGTGCGGGAATTAGTTATATGATTTCGGCGCTTGGCATTGGCAGGGTGCTCACGTATGGTTTATCAGGCGTACTGTCAGATCGTTTTGGGCGGAAGCCGGTCATTTTGGTTTCTGGTGTGCTGATGGCGGTGTTCCTCATCGGAATCCCATTGTCTCCGAATTATCAAATCGCGTTTGCGTTTGCGATTTTGGCAGGGGTCGCGAATTCGGCAATGGATGCAGGAACATATCCTGCGTTAATGGAGGCTTTTCCGCAAAACTCGGGATCTGCGAATGTGATGGTGAAGGCCTTTATCTCCATTGGGGCCACCATTTTGCCACTGGCGATTTTCTTTTTAGCAGAGCATGATTTGTTTTATGGAATAGCATTTTTTGTTCCTGCTCTGATCTATCTTGTGAATGTCGTGATGCTGTGGACCTTGCCATTTCCGAATCATCGCAAGGTGGAGCAAGTCCAGGTAACGGAGCATGATGGACTTCCGCGCTTCTCGACAGAGCCTACATTTTGGAGGGAAGGGATCGCACTCATATTGATCAGCTTTACGTCAAATGGGCTGTATGCACTGCCGCAAATTTGGCTTCCTACATACGGTGAGGCCATCTTGGGGATGGCATCGGGCAGTGCTGTGAAACTACTCAGTTACTATAGCATGGGCGGGCTGCTGTCTGTTGTGATGCTCGCATTTCTGCTGCGCCGTTTTGTCCGTCCGGTCACTGTGCTGCTGATCTATCCAATCATTACACTTGTTTCTATTTGTGTGCTCTTGGTCGTGAAATCGCCAGTCATAGGAACCGTCAATGCTTTTGTATTGGGATTTTCAACAGCAGGAGTTTTTCAGCTGACGTTAACTGTGATGGCTGAATTCTTCTGGAAAAACAAAGGGACGATGACTGGGATTATCTCTACAGCGGGCGGCGTGTCGGCTATCGTCATCCCGGTCGTAACAGGTTTAATTCAGAGTCACGCGTCCATTTTACAAATCTTTATGTTCGATGCAGTGGTGGCTGTTGCGGCCATTATCGGCGCACTGTATATCCTGTATCGCTACCGCCAAGTTATGGTACATGATTAAAAAAAAGACGACCTCCGCTTAGGAAGTCGTCTTTCTTTTGTTTTAGAAACGGTCATTTTCAAAAAGAATTTGTTTTACTTGATCAACTGGCATATCTTCACCAGTAAAGAGTTTGTAAGCAAGTGCTCCTTGCCATAGCATCATTCCAAGACCGTTAATCGTTTTGGCACCAGCTTCTTGTGCTTGTGCAAGAAGCTTTGTTTTTTGCGGGTTGTATACGACATCTGTCACGATCAAATCTTTACGAAGTACATCAAGTGTATCATCGATAATACTGAGCTGATCTAGTGGTTTCATGCCAAGGCTTGTCCCGTTTGCTAGGATCGCACTTTCTGCTACTTCACGGCGGAACGCGTCTTTGTCTTCAAGTGGGAAAATGTTTGCTTTGACACCGAAAGATTTCATTTCGTTGTTGATGTAATTTACATTTTCTTCTGCTTGAACAAAGTATTGGTCATTACGAGCAAAAATACTAATTTCACGAATGCCGGACTGTGCAAGCTGAATCGCAATCGGAGTTGCCGCGCCGCCAGAGCCAACGAGTGTGACTTTTTTGCCGGCTAATTCAACGCCATGCTCAATCAAGTTTCTCACATATCCAAGACCGTCTGTGTTGTAGCCGATGAGCTTACCATCTTTGTTTACTACAGTGTTACTAGCACGTGTATATCTTGCAGAATCATCTAGTTCGTCTAAGTAATCTAGTACTTTCATTTTGTTCGGCATAGAAACGTTAAATCCAGCTGCACCCATTGCTTTCATACCGCTTACGGCTGCTTCTAGTTCATCATTCCCTACTTCAAATGCGAGGTAAGCATAGTTGATACCTGTTAGTGTATAGCCAAGGTTATGCATACGTGGTGAAAGGCTGTGTCCGATTGGTGTAGCAAGAAGACCGACTAATTTTGTTTTTCCATCAATATTTCGTTCATGTATGTTTGTCATGATTGACATCTCCTTTAATTATCTAAATAATTTTTTCATGCGTCCAAGAACAAAGACCGCTAGTAATACGCTAATAACCGCAATGATCATATCGAAGAATAACGTCATTTTAATATCGTACGTGCTGACCAACCCACTTGTAATGAGCGGCACTAGAATAAACGCTGAGCTTGCCGCAATGTTGACATAGGATGAAGCCGTTGCTTTGTTTGTCGGGAACAATTTCATCATGATACTCATCGCAAGCTGGAAGATCCCTGCTGTAAATAGTCCTAAGAAAAACGTGCTGACAATGACAATGCTGTACGTTTCGATTTGGAAAAGTGAAAGCATTGCAAGGAACGCCCCGATTGGATAAATGATTGCCACCATAATCGGTGAAATGAATTTATCTAAGACGATCGAAAGCAAGAGAACAGATACCAGTGCACCAATACTAAAATAAGATAGAAGCTGTGTGGCTTGTTCTGTGCCAAGTCCGATTAATTTCAACCCGAGCTGCGGAAGCCATGTCTGCCATACGACAAACAATGCAGTCGATGTGAATCCCATCAGTACAACAGCTAAACCTTCGCCAAGCATTTTTGGTTCTTCCTTAAGCTGATCCTGTACTGGAAGAGCGTCTTGTGAAGAAACTTGCTTATGGTTCGGGAATGGCATAAAGATTAAGTAAATTCCTACAAGTAAATAAAGAAGCCCTAGTCCAAAGAACGCCCAGCCCCAGAAGATGTCATGTGCCACTAGGAACGCCAAGATAAATGGAAGAACAGTCGCCCCAATGGATACAGACGCTTTTACTAAAACAGAAGCCGAACTTGCTTTTTTAGGAAATGACTCTGACAAAGCAGGATAGGTTCCTGAATCAAGCAGTGAGTTGGCAATACCTGCTGAAATCGCAAAGATAAATGCCAGTGTATAACTTGTTGTCGTTGGAATACCGATTAAGAATAATAAGTAAAGAAAATTTCCTGTAATAATGACAGGCTTACGTCCCCAGCTGTCGGCTAACCGGCCTGAGAAAAAGAGCGCAATGAGTTTACCAATTCCGATCGCCGATACAAGCAAGCTGATTTTCGGAATATCTACCTGGTAGCGTTCAGATAAGCTGTCCATGTTGGAAGCTACAATAATATTGATCATGCCAAGCATGAAGTAATTTAAATACATGCCAAGTGACGATTTTATATAAGGATTTTTCATGTTCCCACTCCTATATTTGAAACCCCTTTAAGGTCAAATTCTTTGTATACCCTTTGTTATTGTTTCCTTCAAAATTAAGAATACGAAGCCCATCACAACACCCCTTATTGATGAAAAAATAATGAATATTCATCTGTTCTCCAATTAAGTATATCGTTCTACTAAAATGTAAAAAATAATAACAGCCTTATATAGGAAGTGAGACTTCATGATTTGATCAGAATCATGAAAAATCACTTTTAACTGTTTTTTGATAGAAATAACGATATGACGAAATAGGTATAACGATATACTAAAAGAAGCAACGAGATAAATATACTCCTGCATTTTAAATGTGTCAAGTTTATGACTTTGTGATTTAAAAAAAGAAAAATGAAACAAAGAAATTGTTGACTTGACCAATAAAAAAAGAGAATTGCTGCACACAATTCTCTTTTTCATCATGATGGAGAGGTTTCTCTAATATGAAGTTGAGGCTTTAAAATCAACCGCTGCAGCTCTTCATCCTGTTCGTTCATTTTATGATATAAAAGGTTCGCTGCTTTTACCCCGATGGATCGGGGGAAGGAGGAAACAGTGGTGAGCGGTGGATGGTACATCTCCGCCTCGGGAACATTATCGAATCCAACCACATCAATATCTTCACCAGGCTGGATGCCCCGTGCTGACAGTGCTTGAATGACTCCAAAAGCGACTAAGTCACTAAAACAAAAAATAGCAGTAGGGGGCTCGGGCTGATCCATCACTTGGGCGAGTGCTTCTTTACCGCCTTCACGAGTAGGTTCTATATCAATAATAAGAGAATCATCAATCGTCACATTTTCTTCGTCATGAGCTCTTTTGAAACCTTTCATTCGTTCAATCCAAGTCGAAGAGGTCTTGATGCCGCCTAAAAAGGCAATGCGCCGATGTCCCTTTTGAAGAAGATGATGAACCGCCATCCAAGTACCTTGTTCATAATCAACACCGACATAATCACATTGCACATCTGATAGTTCGCGATTTGCCAGTACTTTTGGGGTGCGAATTTGATTTAATTGTTTGGCCGTTCGAGCCGAGCTTTTCGAAGCTAGGTTCAAAATGATTCCGCCAACTCGGTGCTCTACCATGGTGGAAATGAGGCGCTCCTGTTTATCGACACTGTCAAAGGTCGTACCAAGTAAAACGGTATAGCCTAGAGATTCAAGCGTGGTTTGTACGCCAATTAAAAACTCCGAAATAAAGGTGTTAGAAATATCCGTAACAATCACACCCACGATATTTGAGCTTTTTGACCGCATGTTGGCAGCAACGCGGTCGTATACGTATCCTAAGTCCTCCATGGCTTGCAGTACTTTGTTTCGAGTGGCTTCAGAGATTCTAGGATTATTTCGAACAACGAGTGATGCCGTTGAAGTCGAGACACCGGCATGCTTGGCGACTTCCTGTAATGTGACACGCTGTTTGTTCATTTTTTTCATTTGTCTTCACCAACTTCAATGGATTGCCTAACTTTGTTCATGATCAAGAGGGATTTCTCCATCAGACGAGCCGAACATCTTTTGATTTATTATACATGAATCAGGGGGGATTGATGAAGTGAAGACATATGAGTAACGCCGTAAATCATAAAAGATTACCATTGACAGCTTTCTGATTGAGGCGTAAAATATAAAATTATTCAGAAATAGCAACATTTTAATTAAATAACGAAGGCTATGATTGCTGTGGGTCACACTATAGCAGGAGCAGCTTCTGGAGAGACCGCATGTATGTGCGGCGCCGAAGGGTTCACAATCTCAGGCAAAAGGACAGAAGAGTACGAAATATTGTATTTGTGGTGCATGGATGATGCCGTGTATTACTTTTCTCTATTTTGCTATTCTTTTATGACCATGAGATTGGAGCGCATCCAATCTCTTTTTTTATGGACTTTTTGAGGGGTTCATTATTTCAGTATAAGATCGTGTCGTAGGAGGTCGTTAGCATTGGCTCAACAAGAATTAAAACGAGATTTATCAAACCGTCATGTGCAATTGATTGCCATTGGCGGAACCATCGGAACAGGCCTGTTTCTAGGCTCTGGAAAAGCCATTCAATTGGCAGGTCCATCAATTATTTTTGCTTATTTAATTGTCGGAATGGCCATCTTTTTTGTCATGAGGGCACTTGGAGAATTGCTTTTATCGAAGGCGGGTTATCAGTCATTAACCGATATTGCGGAGGACTATCTCGGCCCGTGGGCATCCTTTGTGACAGGGTGGACATATTGGTTTTGCTGGATTATGACAGCGATGGCGGATGTCATTGCGGTCGGGGTGTATGTGCAGTATTGGTTTGACATCCCGCAGTGGATTCCTGCCATCATTTGTTTGTTGATTTTACTAGGATTTAATTTGTTAACAGTGAAGCTTTTTGGAGAAATGGAATTTTGGTTTGCACTCATTAAAGTGATTACGATTCTATTATTGATCGGTGTTGGAATTGTTCTTTTAATCATTGGTTTTCAAACAGATGCCGGACCGGTGACAGTAACGAATTTATGGTTTCATGGTGGGTTTTTCCCGAATGGTGTCACAGGCTTCTTGCTGTCATTCCAGATGGTGATTTTTGCGTATGTGGGAGTTGAACTGGTTGGTGTATCCGCAGCAGAAACAGCCAATCCGCAAAAAAACATCCCCTCTGCGATTAATAAGATTCCATTAAGAATTCTATTTTTCTATGTAGGTGCGATCTTTGTTTTACTATGTATCAACCCATGGACTGAGCTCAGTGCATCAGAAAGTCCTTTTGTGAAAACCTTTGGACTCATTGGGATACCAGTAGCAGCGGGGCTTATCAATTTTGTTGTGTTGACGTCTGCGGCATCAGCTTGTAATAGCGGCATGTTCTCGACAAGCCGTATTCTGTATAATCTCAGTCATCAAAAGCAGGGGCCAGCTTCCTTTGGACGTTTGAACAAGCACGCTGTCCCTAGTAATGCGCTATTCGTTTCAACGATTGTAGTATCGGTCGGTGCTCTTTTAAGCAAGCTGATTCCCGAACAAGCCTTTGGGATTGTTACCACGATCAGTGCCATTTGTTTCATTTGGGTATGGAGTATTATTTTAATTTGTCATTTGAAATATAAAAAAACACGGCCTGAACTGCATGCAGCATCTACCTTTAAAGCACCGTTCACACCTTTTGTGAATGTTTGCGTTCTTGCGCTCTTTGCTGCCATTCTCGTGATCATGCTCTTCGCAGATGCAACACGTCCAGCGCTGCTATTGACACCGGTATGGTTTGGTTTCTTATTTTTGATTTATGCACGAAAGAAACGCCGTGCATCGTAACGTACGGAAAAAGCACAGCCTTTTGACAGAGCTGTGCTTTTTATCATTTAACGATTTCTAATCCTCAACACATAATTTGCATTCAAAATGATCAAAACAACCCCAATGACCACGATCGAGAAGAGTTGAGAGTGATTGGCTCCGAGGGAATACACAATCAAAATAAACATGGCACTGGTCAATAGGATATTCATCATTTGATACGTGTGAAACAGTCCGCCAAGCATGACATGCTTTTCCCCTTCGTCTGAAATGGCGAGCAGCTTTTTACTATAGTCTTTGTCGGACGGATTTGGCAGATTGCGATTAGGATAGACAAGTTTGAGGACGGATATCGCTGCATAAGAACTGATAATGGTGACGATAAATAAAGCAGCATTGACCAGAATCAACCAGAGTGGCTGCTCGGTGACGATGGTTATACCGATGGCAATAATGGACAAAATCGTACTCACCGTATTGGCTAATGTCGAATCAGTAAAGGTCCGATATTGCTTTGCCTCCAGTTCATCTTCCTCATCTCCAGAGACCGAAAGAGACACTCTTTTTTTCATACGTGAAATCCCTGAAAAACAATAAATAATCAATAAAATCGTCAATCCACTGATGACAAGAGTTGCTTCAAATGCAATATCAAGAAGTGTCATCTCAAATTCGGCTGCCAGCAGACAGTAAGCACCGAGAAAGCCAAGGAGAGCACCTAAGAGCATTTTGTATACAGTTTTCATGATAGTTCATCCTCCTCGAATAGAAAAATACGTTCAATGGGTTCCTGAAAAATTCGTGAAAGCTTAACAGCGAGCAAGAGAGACGGCATTAATTCATCTCGTTCCATTAAGCTGATGGTTTGACGAGAGACCTTTGCACGCTTTGCAAGCTCAGTTTGGTTTAAACCATCACGCGCACGAAGCTCTTTTAACCGATTTTTCATTCTGTCACCTCAAGTTTTGATTGAAATCTTTCCTTGATTGTAAAGCATTATATTCATTTTGACAAGTAAAGTTGTCAAAATGATAAAAATAATTGTCAGAAAGATCATCTTTATTCAAAAGGTGAACCATGATACGCTAAAGGAAAGAGAAACAGAAAACAGGTGATGGCCGTGTTCATTGATCAATTAAAAAATGACTTACATCAATCACAACCGTTGTTCATTGGAGAAGAGACAGCGTTCAAAGCAGCAGTCCTTATCCCTTTAGTACAAGTAAATGGAGAATGGCATATATTATTTGAGGTACGATCACTGTCGATGAGAAAACAGCCGGGGGATATTAGCTTTCCTGGGGGCAAGCTCGACGGCAGCGAAACAGCACAGGAAGCTGCACTGCGAGAAACACATGAAGAGCTGGGCATCCCGCCAGAATCGGTCGAAATCCTTGGACAGCTCAGTCCTTATATCGCTTCTCCATCCTTTGTCGTATACCCATATGTCGGTATCATTGATGAGCAAAAAGTGAAACACTCCTATAATCAAGAAGAAGTAGAAGAAACCTTTACCGTGCCTCTATCATGGCTCAGCCAATATGAGCCGTACCTACATCATGTATCCGTTCAGCCAACACCAGGAGAGGACTTCCCTTATGAAAAAATCATGAATGGTGAAAAATACAGCTGGGGGAGCCGTTCGATTGAGGAATGGTTTTATGATTACGAAAACTACACCATATGGGGATTAACAGCCCGCATATTAAAGCATTTTGTGACCGTTGCAAAAGGAAATTCCTAGAGAATCGTTCTCTAGGAATTTGTTGTATTCAGACGTTCCTTCGCTGTTTGTTTTTCTTTACCAATTGGAATAGGCGCTCTCGCTTGGCTCAGTCCGTAGGAAGGCATGTTCACGTAGACGGATTCATACGAGCCGGCTTGAATTTGGTATGTTTCATGATAAATGCCGACTGCATCATTATTTCGTGCCATTTGGTTAAATCTTTTCCAAGCAGCCAAATGCTTCTCCATCTTGGCATAGGCAAGGAGGTCATCTGTTGATTTCCAATATTGAATCATTGCTGTCGTACGTAATCCAAAGTAATTTTCTGTCCCAAGAAAACCTAGCTCCTCTTGATGGGTATACAGCTCCTTGATCATGCCAGGCATCGCCATGAACACAGGCATCCATTGATGAATGGCCCAGCGTTTGTTGATTCTCATTCCGATAATGAACACAACAATCGGATCAGAATTGTCCGTTGTAAATCTGCCAGCACGTATGTCTTTTTTCATTATTTACCCTTCCTTCTTCATCGAATGGAATGTCTCCACGCAGCAATCAATTCCTGCTTGAGCCACTCTTTTCCCATAATCTAAAGTAAACAGCCAATACTTCGCATCCGCTTCATTTGGTAAAGCTCTTGAATGTTTTGTTCAATCGCAACATATGTCTCATAACGAATACGGAGCTGCCTCTCATAATCCTGTAAAAGCGCTAGTTTCTCCTCAAACGAAAGATATTGACCGAGATGCAACATCAATTAAATGTTCTTTTAAAATGGCAGGCGGTACAATAGAATTTAAAGCTATCACGAAAGAGGAATATCAAAGAACAAACGGAAGCATTCAAAAAGCAGGCTGAAGAAAAAATAGATGATGATAACCAGATGGGTCATTTTAAACTTATCTGTTTTTTAAACGAAAATAGTTTTTGGTGATGACAAAAGGAAATTTATTGTATAGAAAAGTGGGAGGTTACTTCAACTATGAAAGAAGAGCAATTTAGGTATATAGACCTTTATAATTTTTAGAAAAATAAATGTTGACGCTTTCATATAATACATATATACTAAAAACAAATCCAATATGAATAAATTAGACATGTGACTGGTCATGCAGGCAGGATCTAAAAACGATGAATTTTTCTTTTATTTGTCGTTTTAGGTCCTTTTTTTATTGCCGAAATATAGGTCTCGTGTATGAGAAAAGGGGGAGAAGAAATGAATTACACACAAGTTGCCAAAGACGTTTTACAGCATGTAGGTGGCAAAGAAAACATTGCGCACCTTGAGCATTGTTCAACAAGACTTCGCTTCACACTAATTGATCAGCAAAAAGCAGATGTACCAGCACTGGAAAAAACACCGGGTGTCATAGCTGTTAGAATGACAGGACAATGCCAAGTAGTCATTGGGAATGACGTCATTGAAGTGTATCAAAAGGTAACAAGTTTAATAGGCAGCAGCTCATCAAGCCAAGACGTGCCATCCAATCAGCCAAAAGAAAAAAGAAATGCAGGCACAGTTTTGTTAGATTTCATTGTCGGTGTCTTCCAGCCGCTTGTACCAGCTATCGCAGGCGGAGGAATTTTAAAATCATTTCTTCTCCTTTTCTCTTTATTAGGCTGGATGGATGCAAAGGGACAAACCTATCAAATACTGAACATGGTAGGTGACGCACCACTTTACTTTCTGCCTTTACTAGTTGCTGTAACGACGGCGAATAAACTAAAAGTAAACCCACTGGTCGCACTATCAGCAGTCGGTGCGCTTCTTCTGCCGAACATGACGGCGATGCTTACAGAAGGTGCACAATTACTCTCATTCGATGTAAAAAATATAGCTTATGCGTATCAAGTGTTTCCGGCAATCCTTTCTGTATTGCTTTACGCGCAAATGGAAAAATTCTTTACACGGTTTTCACCAAAACCAATTCGGATTTTCTTCGTTCCGATGATGTCATTGGTCATTACTGTACCAGTTACGCTACTTCTGTTAGGACCGATTGGTTTTACAGCGGGGCAAGGTTTTTCATCTATTATTCTTGCGATGTTTAATACGGTAGGCTGGGTAGCTGTCGCCATTTTAGCAGCGGTCCTCCCATTCATGGTTGCATCGGGCATGCATAAAGCAATGGTTCCTTATGCAGTCACAACGATGGGAACCCTTGGGAAAGAAGCACTTTACTTACCGGCATCACTTGCGCATAATATTGCGGAAAGTGGAGCGTGTTTCGCTGTGGCACTTCGAACAAAAGACAAGGTACTTAGATCAACAGCCATTTCGGCAGGGATATCAGCCTTTTTTGGCATCACAGAGCCAGCGCTGTATGGTGTGACACTGCAAAATAAGCGAGTTCTAGGAAGTGTCATGATTGGTTCGTTTGTTGGCGGAATTTTCATTGGATTAGTTGGTATACAAGCCTTTGTGCTTGTTGGTCCTGGTTTAGCAAGCATGTCGATGTTTATATCAGATGAGCTCCCGCGAAATCTGATGTTTGCTATCATTGGAGCAGTGATTTCGTTTATTGTCGCCTTTATCGCTGCTTTTGTATTAGGTAAAGATCGAACAATAGAAGAAAAGACAAAGGACCAAGCTGGGTTTGCTGAAAAAATTGGAGCAGGAGAAACATTCAAGAGCCCTGTGATTGGCCAAATGATCTCTCTATCCGAAGTGAAAGATGATATTTTCTCTTCAAAGGTCATGGGAGAAGGAATTGCCATTGTACCTTCAAAAGGAGCACTTTATGCACCTGTAGATGGGGAGGTAACCTTGCTGTTCGAAACAAACCATGCACTTGGTATGAAAACGGACCATGGAGTTGAAGTATTATTCCACATCGGCATTGACACCGTTCAGTTGGAAGGGCAGTATTTCCATCCAAAAGTACAGGCTGGTGATCGTGTTCAAGCGGGTGATTTATTGATTGAATTTGATCTAGAAAAAATCATGGAAGCAGGATATGATCCAGTAACACTTGCTGTAGTCACAAATACAGATCAATATGATATTAAGGTACAGCCATTACAAGAGGTCAATCGTCAAGATACATTGATGGTTGTTACACAATTAGGAGGCTAATCATATGACAAAAATCAAAGGTTTTCCAAAAGGATTTTTATGGGGCGGCGCCATTGCTGCTAACCAGGCAGAAGGCGCCTGGAATATAGATGGGAAGGGACCGTCTGTTGCAGATATTGCAATGTACCGTTCCAACTTGAGTGTAGAAGATTATGAAGGTCATCTTGCTGTTACCACTGAAAATATAGATCGTGCGATGAAAGATCCAGACGATAAAAAATACCCAAAACGCAGAGGGATCGATTTTTATCATCACTATAAAGAGGATTTGGCTCTCTTTGCTGAAATGGGATTTCAAACACTTCGAATTTCTATTGCATGGAGTCGTATCTTCCCTACTGGGGAAGAAGCTGAACCGAATGAAAAAGGGCTGCAATTTTATGATCGTGTCTTTGCAGAAATGAAAAAACACAACATAGAACCGATCGTGACTCTCTCTCATTATGAAATGCCTTTAGCCCTTAGTGTGAAATATAACGGCTGGGTTGAAAGAAAAGTAATCGACCTCTTTGTGAAATTCGCCAATGTTTGTTTCGAACGTTATAAAGATGATGTGAAATATTGGCTTACCTTTAATGAAATTGATAGTATTCACCGCCACTCTTTCATTACAGCGGGAATTATCCCTGATCGCTGCCCAGAAGGAAAAGTAGAAGAGACGGTGTACCAAGCACTTCATCATCAATTTGTCGCATCTGCTCTCGTAACAGCAGATTGCCATCGTATCATCCCAGGCAGCCAGGTAGGATGTATGCTGACAAAATTGACAACGTATCCGCATACGTGCCACCCGAATGATGTAGAACAAGCTTTGAAACAAAACTTAGAAAACTATTTCTATGCAGATGTGCAGGTGTTTGGTGAGTATCCGCCGCTGATCAAGCGCATGCTTGAGAGAAAAGATATTCATATTCAAATGGAAGCAGATGACCTTACCATTTTAAAAGAAAACACAGTAGATTTTATCTCATTTAGCTACTATATGTCTTTAACGGAATCAGCCCAAGATGGATTAGAAGAGACAGAAGGGAATACCATTCGTGGAGTCAAAAACCCTTATCTTCCTTCAACGGAATGGGGCTGGCAAATTGATCCGGTTGGTCTGAAAATTTCTTTGATCGAACTGTATGATCGCTATCAAAAACCTCTTATCATTGTCGAGAACGGCATGGGTGCAAAGGATGTAGTTGAAAGTGATGGCTCAATCCATGACGACTATCGTATTAACTATTTCAAAGAGCATTTCCGTCAAATGAGAGAAGCCATTGAAGAAGGCGTCGATCTCTTTGGATATACGAGCTGGGGCTCTATTGATATTATTAGTGCAGGTACATCGCAAATGTCAAAACGTTACGGCTTCATTCACGTAGATCAAGATGATGACGGGAACGGGACATTAAAACGATCTCGAAAAGATTCATTTTATTGGTACCAAAAAGTCATTGAGACAAATGGTGAATCGCTTGATTGAACACCACAATCATGAAAACAGGTGATGACGATGTTTAAAATCAAAAAAGTTTTAAACTCGAGCGTGGTCCTGGCTGAAGATCAGAACCAACAGGAGGTGGTTTTGTTCGGCCGTGGAATTGGCTATGGCCAGAAACCAGGTCAAATGATAGAAGAGAAAAAAGCGGACCAAGTCTTTATGTCAGTCGATAACATGAGAGCAAAAGAATTTCTTCAATTGTTAGATTCAATGCCTCAGGAGTTTATCGATTTAACTCAGCAAATTGTCAAATATGCAGAAAAACGTTTAAACTCAACTTTAAATTCAGGTGTTTATTTTACCTTAATGGATCATTTGAATTTTGCAGTGGAACGTCATAAAAAGAATATTAATATTACAAATCGTGTGTATTGGGAAATCAAAAATTACTATACAGAAGAATTTGAAGTAGGGAATTACGCACTTGAGTTAGTCAATGACACATTGGGCATACAATTACCAAAAGAAGAAGCTGCCAATATTGCTTTTCACTTAATTAATGCATTAGGTGAAGAGTCCGAGTCGAAAGATGGTATGAAATACGCCAAGATGATCGGAAGTATTGTTAATCTTGTGCGCTATACGTTGAATATGAAAATGGATCAAGAGAATATTCATTACAGCCGGTTCATTACACATGTGAAATTCTTTGTAGAAAGATTTTATGCTGATAAATTATTATCAGATCAAGAAAATGAGTTATTTGAACAAATTGCACATTTATATCCTCAAGCGATGGATGTTGCTTTTAAGATCAAAGACTATATTAAACAGGTGCATAGTATCGTCATTCCTAATGATGAGCTTACTTATCTTGCGGTACATATACACCGCCTCATTTCTTATCAGCAACTAAAATAAATGTGGAACCACTTGCCTTGATGAGGCGAGTGGTTCTTTATTTGGCAAATGTTTATATTAAGTTCCGATAGGTCGTTCTGTAGTACCATTTTCATCATTTAATGAATTGAAAGTCCCTGTGTGTCCTAAAACAACGATGGTCAAAGTGATAATCAATAAACTCATTTTTTTCATTAGAATTCCCCCAGTCAATGATAGGATGTTTCATGCGATCAGCTTCCTTTAGAAAGAGATAGGCTTGATGAATTGCTCCCAGCTCTTCAAAGTGTTTTGCTGCTAATGCACTTAATTCACAGACTCCTTCAGCATCTTTTAATTTTTTAAGAATGCTGATTTCATCGAAACAGGCTTGAGCTTTTTGAGCCATATCTTCAGTGAAATATAGATGGTAAAGCAAATTCATTTTTGCTGTATAGATGGGGCATTTCTCTGATTCATGTTTTTGGTTAACCAATTCGAAGTAATAGAGAGCTTGTGTTCTTTCATCGATAGAAAGCAGCTCTTTCATTAACATGTACATGGAGTGATGGAAGTAGCACGATGAGAGATAGTCTTCGTCACTAAGAGCCTTTTCTAGGGCATCGATACATTTTTTTGATTCGCCAGCTTCGGCGTACAAAATACTGATATTATGATAAAGCTGTGATGTTAGAAAATGATCGTTTAGACTGTCTGCGATGTGTAATGCTTTTTTGTAGTAATTTTCTGCCCTTATAAAGTCGCCAATGTCCATATGATTAGCAGCGGCGATGACAAAGGCTGCAGCTAGTCTTCTTTCATATCCTTCATGGCTTTTGAAAATATCAATAGCATTCTGAATATAGTGTAGAGAAATTAGGCTTTGACGAAGCAGCATATATAAGTTGGCGATTTTCGTATGGAATTCTGCTACTTCTATTTCATCAGGAATGTGTTGTAGTTTTTTCTCAGCAATTTTAAACAGTCCAATGGCTGATGCATAGTCTCTTTTATATGACGCGTAAAGGGCTTTGTATAGGTAAAAATAGTATTCAATTAAGTCGTTTGTTTTAGAGAGGCAATCTGGTTCTGTCTGTTCCTTCAGTTTTGTACCTCTTCGTTCATATAACATGAGCTTATACTTGCCTTCTAGCAATGAGTAATAGGTCAAGACCTCCTGATTCTCTTCCATTTTTTGAAGTAATTCCTTTACTTCTGAATACATTGCTTTTGCACTGTGTACATCATGCTTGCGAATTGCAATTCTCCAATCATTTAAACGATTCCCCACCTGTTCAGCAGAAATGATAGCCATGGAAATTTCACCTCTTTAAGTTCCTTTCACCTGTTTCATAAAAAACGATATCACAATTTTTGGTAAAATATAATCGTTTCGGTGAGGTGATTGACAAGAGGTAATAAAAAGGACCTAAGGTCATGCCATGTACGACATTGTAAGGGTGATTGCTTGTTAACACAAATGAATAAAATCTCTTTTTGGAAATCTAAAAAAGGGATATATACAATGGATTTTATGATAATGAACGGAAATATCACTCATATATTTGGAATAAAGAAGTTTTAGCTATTTCAGAGGGAAAATGAAAGGTCGATCTAGGAAAGAAAATCAGGTATGATGTTGCTAGATCATGAGATAAGAAACTGATAGATGACGACAAAAGTAAGTATTAAACACAAAATCCGACCTTTTAGAAAGGATGTTGAAATGAAAAAAAGATTTCAAAGCTTAAACAGACAAATCACAGTCATTATCACGACTCTATTATTTGTTTTAGTGACTCTATATATGTCAAAGAGATACTTTTATAGCAAAGAAATTGAGCTGATGACAGAATCTTGTCAACAAGCTGGCGGCAAAATTATCTTAGAAACAAATAGTTTGTCTATGGATTACTCGTTTGAGTGTCAGAAAAAGTAGAACAGGCAGTTTCCTGCCTGGTTTTACTCAAATTAAAAACCTAAATTTTGCAGCCATTGATTTAATCTCATTTCTCGGTTCTCGGCAGTTGAACGATCATATCTTCCTAATTGTAAACTGTCTGCCATTTCTCCGTCATTCATAAACATGATTCTTTCAGAACGAAGAGCCACCTTGGGGTCATGTGTGACAAGTAGCAGTGTTGCTCCTTCAAAGTGGATTCTTGAAAAAATATTCATCACTTCCTTTGTTGTACTGGAATTAAGAGCACCTGTTGGTTCATCAGCGAAAAGTATGTCTGGTTCATTCATGAGCGCTCGGCAGATAGCGGCTCTTTGAAGCTGTCCTCCCGATACTTCTGTCAAATATCTATTTGCCAAATGATCAATTTCAAGTTTTTCCATTAAATATTGAGCTCGTTCATTCACTTCTTGTCTTGGCTTTTTCTTTGCTAAATAAGCTGCTGCAATGATGTTGTCAAATAGATTAAGATTTTTTAATAAGTGGCTGTGCTGAAAGACAAATCCCATCTCAGTTAAGCGCAGAGCACTTAACTGTTTTTCTGTCATTTCTGATAGTGATCGGCCTTTATATTTGATCTCTCCTGTTGAAGCTGTTTCTATGCCGCTAAGCTGATAAAGTAAGGATGTTTTTCCACATCCAGAAGGTCCCATAATGGTCACGAATTCCCCGCGCTTTATCGATAAATGAATATCCTTAAGAATCGTTTGTTTCTGTCCTTTTAATGAATTGATATGCAATGACAATCGCTTCGTTTCAATCAAGTGTTCCATGTGAAACATCTCCTTATAAAAGTGTATGCCTTGTCGTTTGACTAGAAAAAAACGTCTTCAATAACCAGGTGATCAAAGCTAAATTGACAATAAATAGTGTGAGTGGATACACAACCGACACCCATTGCGGTGAGAGCCACTGAAGGCTCGACGCCCCTAATGAAGCTCCACCGACACTCATCAAAGCAGGACCAATTGTATTGACCGCGATTGTTCCAATAAAGGCGCCAAAAGAGAGAACAACGATAAAACTTGTTATATATTGTGCTGTTATATCTGTTATAGAAAATCCAATTGTTCTTAACATGTTGTTCCGGCTTGAATCTTTCGCCTTTAACATGTGCAGAAACATGAAAAGCATTAAGCTGGCGGTTCCAAAGGCAGCTAATGCAGCAAAAAATGCAACGACTTTTACGATAGCTGCTGTGCTGCCGATCGTTTGATGAACGTATTCTTTCATATCTGTCACTTTTGCAGGAGATGCCTTTTTTTTAAATATTACCTTTTTATCTGCAATATTTACTCTTGGTTTTAGTTGGATTTGAATGGTTTTCCAAAGAGCTGATTGAGGAAATGGCTGTGATATTGCTTTTGCTGTTTTGCCTCCATTGGTGACGTCCTGATAAATACCTGTCACCGTTCTTTGCGTTTCATGCCCGTTAGTTACGAGAGTGATTCTTTCTCCTATCTTTTTCTGAAGTGAATCCGCATTTAACACGGATAAGGCAATTTCATCATTCTTAAAAGGCTGCCGCCCTTGTAAATAGGTTAGTGGAAATGCTGAGAGCTCACCTGTTTCTAAGTAGAGCGTTTCTAATGTGTTCTCCTTTGATTTCGCCTGAAGAGAAGTAGTTTCATAGATGGCTGCTGTTTGAATGCTCTGATCCTCACGAATCATTGATTCTATTTCGTTTGTATTTTTCGCTAGATGATTTCCTTGGCGTATATCAATTCGAAGGTCACTTTTACCAGAGCCAAGGTAGGTGATGAAATTCGGTGATTGTAAGGTATGCCATAGCTGAATAGGCATCAGCATTAAAAATGTACAAAGTGCAATAATACAAGTAATCGTTGTGTACAACTTCTTTCGTGATATCAGGTCTTTTAAACCAAGCCAAATATGGATCGGTATAAACCTGCTTTTCTTGAGGTGCATAGGTGTTTTCTTCTTATGATTCGGTGAATTGATACCACCTTGAAGGGCTTGAGCAGCTGATATTTGACCAAACTTTCTTAGGACAGCATAGCTGCAAGAGATGACGATCATTGCCGTCATAATAGAAACAAAAAGCGGGATTAACAAATGAATAAAAGAAGGCTGATTCCCCATGTATTGCTGAATATTGGCCGTAAACATATCACCAAATATAAGTGTTAACACATAGCCTGCTATACATCCTGCACAAGCAAGCACGGCATACTTTCCAACGTATAATTGCTTAATTTTTGTTAAAGGAATCCCAATTACCTTCAGTATGCCAATTTCACGTTCATCTTCTTCTATAGAAGCTGTCATAGCAAGATGGAGTGAGAGAAGGGCTATACTAATGAGCAGCAGGCAAACAAGCAGGAGAATGGCAATCACCATTCCATCTGTTAATGCATTCAGCATACGCAGCAAAGGCAGTGTGACAACTGGGCCTTGTTGTGGCAGCTGTGATGATTGGTAGATTGCTTGAAAAGCATCTGTCTGCGCGGCATCATGCAGTAAAAATTCGATTAAGTACTCTTTTTGTTGAAACACTTGATTTATTGCATCCCAATCCTCGTTATGAAGAAGAAATCTTTTTGAACTGACAAGACTGGGGTTCATTTGTGCATCTCGCAAGAACGCTTTGATGCGAAAGGTGAATTGATTCGCCCCTTTCTCAATCAGTAACGTTTCACCTATGTTGAGATGATACTTTTGTTGGAAATAAATTGGGACAGCCACTTCACCTTTATTGACAGTGAGCTTTTCGTTTTGGTGATTTAAAAGAAAATCAAAATTGCGATTTTGCTTCACAAATAAAAGATCCATCACACCTGCTTTGGCAGGCTCATGTCCGAACCTGATGTTTGCATGTTCAATTGGTATCATTGGGACGATTTGATGAGCTTTTACCATGGACTGCTTCCTTGAAAATGCTTCAATGTCTTTTTCATTTAGGTCGCCGTCATGCATTTGGACAAAGTCTGGCGCTTTAGCAGAATGGAGCAGGCCAGAAATGGACCCATTCAGCTGTACTGTCATTTGAGCTGCACTTGCTGCGAGAAATGAAGTCATCATGATACAAATAGTTAAACCAATTGAAATAAGACGGTGGCGGGTTAAGTCTTTCTTTATAAAGGCGAATCTCATGAGGCTGATTCCCCTTCATGTTGAAGCATATTTTTTGTTAGATAGGCTAGGGCAAACATGAAAATACTGACGATTAACACAGTCACATACATGTTGGCTGAAAACGTATTGAACAAGAACCCATACATCATTTGACCAAGAGGAACTGCACATTGAGAAACCATTGTTAGGTTGGCCATCACTTTTCCTAATTGGTGATTTGGTGTTTTCTTTTGAATATGTGATATCACAACGACCGAGATCATTGTAAGCAGCACAGCAATTGGAACACATCCTGCCAAAAAGAGGAAATAAGCTGGATAAGTGCCAAATTGTAGAGCCATAGTCGATGTTGAGAACGCCACAGGCAGCAGGATGATGGCGATGACAAGCATCCAGCGATATAAAGTAGGAATGCGCCAATGCTTCGCTACAAGTCCAACTAGCAGAGCACCTGCGATGACAGCGAACTCAATCAAGCCCATTCCTACTCCATACATGATGTCACTGGTTTTCATTGTGATCCTTAAAATGATTGGGCCACCTACGATAAAAAATGGTGTAAGGATGAAATTTAACATTGCAGCAAGCAGCATGGTTCTTTTTAGAAACGGCTGGCTGCCGATATAAGAAAATCCTTGTTTCATATCTTTTATGAGCACTTTGCCCATAGAATCTGTCAGCGGACTAGAGGAGAAGGGTATTTTTAAACGTAAGAGCATGCACGCAGATAGGAAAAATACGATGGCACTGGCACCTATAATGAATTGACTTCCAATCATTCCGTATAGAACTCCGCCGATAACAGGTGCGAGAACACCAGAAAGTGCCTGAACGCCATTGACGATGCCGTTGGCTTGTTCTAATTGATCTTCTTTCACTAGCTGTGGAATGCTGGACATCACAGTAGGTGCATAAAACGTACTCATCACACCAAGAAGTATCATGACAGCTCCTATCATGTAGAGTGAATCATTTCCAGATAATAACCAGAAATAAAAAGCCAGAATCATGATACCGGTGAGGACATCAAATAAAATCATCAAGTTCCTTCTGTTAAACCGGTCAGCGACTGCACCAGATAATGGAGAAAGGAGAAACGGGATATTGGATAAAGCGAAAAGTAAGGCAAATAAATCAACTCGTTGTGTCATATCCAGCACATGTAAAGATAGAACAAACCGAATGAGAGAAGATCCGAAAACGGAAATAATCTGTCCGAGGACGAGGTAGATAAAGTGGGATGAATCTCTTTTGAATAATACATTCATAAATATCACTCTCCTTTTAGACCGACCGTCAGTCTATAATGTATGCAGGATTGGTATTGAAGTGACCAATCACTGATTATTTTCATCCGGCTCTCCAGATAATCGCTTCAGCAGGAAGGAAAAGCTTCCCTTTTCTGCATGCAATGAGGATTCGAGTATATCGATAAAAGCTAAAGCGCGTTGTATACTTTCTTCGGCTGACCATTGAAAGAGGCCTTCATCAAATATGACCTGTGCAGAAGCAAGAAGGAATTCAACCGTCTCTTGCGGATACTTCGTTTTGAATGTCCCTTCCTCTACACCTTGCTGAATGACATCTGCCAACACTGGTGATAGTTCTTTAATGGCTTTGATTAAGCTTTTTTGATGCATTTCTGCATTAGAAGGCTGATGGAACTGATCGATCATCCCCTGTTTATGGCTTCCTTGCTGAGGTGATTGCGCCATGATGATACGAAATAGTTTGTCAACGACTGGAAGGTCTGGATTAGCGGCAATACGCTTTGCCACGATGATATCTTCTTTGATGATCCTGTCAATAATGGCATCCATTACTTCTTCTTTGGATGCAAAGTAGTAATAAAAGGTGCCTTTGGCAATGCCAACGGCTTTTAATATGTCAATAATCGTTGTTTTCTGATAGCCTTTGGTTGAAAAAAGCGCTTCTGCTGCGTTTAATATGTCATTTTTACGTTCCTCAGGATGTTTAACGGTTCTCATAAAGCCATCCTTTCTTTTAACTAGACTGTCGGTCGGTCTTTGATTTGATTAAACACTTTTTAGGGTGTCTTTGTCAATGGGCTGGTTAAACACTTTGCATTTATTGTTCGAAGACACTATGATACATTGAATGAAAAACACCTTCAGGAGAGATGCCTCATGCAATTTTTAACCAGTGAATTGGCTCAAGAAATGGTTGAACGTACGATGCATATTTTACATAAAAACATCAATGTGATGAATGCAGCTGGTGTCATTATTGGTTCTGGTGAACGAAACAGGATCGGCCAGAAACATGATGGTGCACGACTTGTGCTGACAAGCGGGAACAGTGTGGAAATTGACCAGGAGACCTCCTTGCGCTTAGAAGGAGTGAGACCGGGGATCAACCTGCCTATTTGCTTTCATGAACAAGTAGTTGGTGTGATTGGGATTACTGGTGAGCCAGAGGACATTCGGCATCATGCCGAGCTGGTGAAGATGGCAGCTGAACTGGTGTTAGAGCAATCTTTTCTGCTCGAACGGGTTCAATGGCGTCATCGAATAGAGAGTGAAATTGTCAATCAGTTGATTTCATATTCTGATGTTGGGGATCATCAGCTGAAAAATCGAGCTGCTTGGCTGGGAATGGATTTAGACAAGCGCCGAAGGGCTATTGTTTTTCAGCCAGTTCCATCCTCAGAGGATGCTGTTCATAAATTGATGCATGCGATTCAATATGATAAGAAGGCGGATGATTTACTTGGTATGACCTTTTGTCATGAATTGATTCTTTTAAGTCATTCCATACCTGAACATCAATTAAAGCAGGTGGCAGGTCACCTGCAAAGAACAATGCAAAGAGCAATAGGAGGCCAAGTGTTAGTGGGGATAGGGACTGTCGCTGACGACATCAGCCAGCTGCCAATTTCTTTTCAGCATGCGAGAGAAGCTCTGAGATTAGGGAAGGCTCTTGATCCGGAAGAAAGCATGTATTTCTTTGAGTCTTATCAGCTGGAAAGCGTATTTATGATTGCGGGAATTGCTGAAAAGAAAAGTCGATGGACTGACTTTTACAAGCCGCTGACACAAGAAGCAGAGCTCGCCCATACATTAAGGGTTTACATTCAAGAGGGCGGTGATTTGCAGAGCATTGTTGATCGTTTATTTATTCATCGGAATACATTGCGTTATCGTTTAGACAAAATTCAAGAATTGACCGGAAAAGACCCTCGTCATGTAAAACAGTTAATCGAGCTTTATATGGCGCAGTTAATGAATCAATTATCTTGATTGTGCAAATGCACAATTGAGTAGAGCGATAAATGCAAAAAGTTCATCCAGATTCACAACACAATCCCTTTGGGTAAACGCTTACAATTGGAGAAAGATATTTTTGGGGGGATTGAGGATGAGTGGAGATGTAACGGTAAGTACTCTGGGAGCTATGGCGGCGCTTTTGATCGCGATTGTTCTCATTCTAAAAAAAGTATCACCTGCTTATGGCATGCTGGCAGGTGCATTTATAGGCGGCTTGGTTGGCGGTGTAGATATTGTTCAGACCGTCAACGTCATGATGGAAGGTGCTAAGGACATGATTCCGGCTGTCCTTAGAATTATGGCGGCAGGTGTACTGGCTGGTGTTCTCATTGAGTCGGGTGCAGCGTTATCGATCGCTGAGGCCATCGTGAGAAGGCTTGGTGAGGCGAGGGCACTATTAGCACTCGCACTTGCAACGATGATTTTAACAACAGTGGGCGTTTTTGTAGATGTTGCGGTTATTACGGTAGCGCCCATCGCACTTGCCATTGCCAAACGCGCAACGCTCTCAAAAACAGGAATTCTTCTTGCTATGATTGGAGGCGGGAAGGCAGGAAATATCATGTCACCGAATCCGAATGCCATTGCCGCTTCAGATGCTTTTGGTGTACCTCTGACTTCAATGATGGCTGCGGGTGTCATTCCAGCTGTGTTCGGGCTGGCGGTTACATATGTATTAGCTAAAAAGCTTGCAAACAAGGGGACACCCGTTCTTGAAGAGGAAACCGGGCAAAGTAAAGTTCAAATACCTGCTTTTTTTCAAGCACTGGCTGGTCCGCTGGTTACCATTTTATTGTTGACTTTAAGGCCGCTTTTTCAAATCAATATAGATCCAATGATCGCCTTACCGATTGGAGGGATTGTGGGCGCTCTTTTCATGAAAAAAGGGAAATTTCTCAATGATTATGCGATGTCGGGGCTTCATAAAATGTCAGGTGTCGCGATCATGTTATTAGGGACAGGTACATTAGCAGGAATCGTATCGAATTCTTCCTTAAAAGATGTGTTTATTCAGGCACTGGATGCATCGGGTTTACCTCCATATTTACTTGCACCAACTTCAGGGATATTTATGTCAGCCGCTACTGCTTCGACAACAGCAGGAACGGCGGTAGCGAGTGGTGTGTTTAGTGGAACACTGATTGGGCTTGGTGTGTCTGCTCTTTCAGGGGCAGCCATGATTCATGCCGGCGCAACAGTGCTTGACCATATGCCGCACGGAAGCTTTTTCCATGCAACAGCAGGAAGTGTTCAAATGGATATTAAAGAGCGTTTGAAGCTCATGCCTTTTGAATCGTTAATCGGTTTGACGTTAACCGTTATATCGACCATTATTTTTGGCGTTTTCCAGCTGTTTGGCTGAGGACATGATAAGAAATGAGGGGCTGATAGGATGAAAATTGTGATCGCACCAGATTCATTTAAAGAAAGTTTATCTGCTTATGAGACAGCATGTGCCATTGAGCGAGGATTTCGTTCTATTTTTCCAAACGCAGAGTATATCAAACTGCCAATGGCAGATGGCGGAGAGGGGACTGTTCAATCGTTGGTTGATGCGACGGGCGGGCACATTGTTCATCAAGTGGTGACGGGCCCGCTTGGTGAGCCTGTGGATGCTTTTTTTGGCATGTTAGGAGACAGTCAGACTGCTGTCATTGAGATGGCTGCAGCCTCTGGATTACATCTTGTGCCGCGAGAAAAACGTAATCCGTTATGGACGACTTCGAGAGGAACTGGTGAATTAATACTTGCAGCGCTGGATAAAGGAGCGAAGCATGTGATCATTGGGCTTGGCGGAAGTGCAACAAATGATGGCGGCGTTGGAATGATGCAAGGATTAGGTGCAGCTTTCCTAGATAACACAGGACATTCCCTGACGTCAGGCGGCGGGGCACTTCATCAATTAGCTTCAATTGATTTATCTGGACTCGATCCAAGACTGCAATCCGTCCGTCTGGAGGCGGCTTGTGATGTGGATAATCCTTTAACAGGTGAGAGAGGAGCGTCTGCTGTTTTCGGCCCTCAAAAGGGAGCAGATGAAGAAATGATTCAAGTATTAGACAAGAACCTTGCTCATTTTGCACGAGTAGCTGAAAAGCAGTTCAATGTATCCTTTAGAGAAGCAGCAGGGGCGGGAGCGGCAGGAGGACTTGGCGCAAGTTTATTAGGCTTTTTACAAGCCGATTTGCAAAGAGGAATCGATATTATGCTGAAGGCTGTTCATTTTGATGACGTTATCAAGGGGGCAGACCTTGTCATTACGGGAGAAGGCCGAATTGACCGGCAGACCATTTATGGAAAAACGCCAATCGGTGTAGCCAAAGCAGCGAAGCAGTATAATCTGCCCGTGATTGGCATTGCAGGCTCTCTTTCAAAAGACAGTGCAGTCGTACATGATCATGGAATTGATGCACTTTTTAGTATCGTTCCAGGTATTACCTCTCTTTCTGAGGCGATACGCGATGCGGAAATTCATGTAGAAAGAACGGCTCGGAATATCGCAGCTGTGTTAGAATTTGGAATAAAAAAGTAAACGATGAAAAATGTTTCCTTTTCTATCACATTCTTTCTATAGAAATGTGGTAAAATCGATATAAATGATGTAGAAAGTTGGAGGAAACAAAAAATGTCTAATCTACCGAATTGTCCTTCGTGCAGCTCACCTTATACATACGAGGACGGCAGTCTGCTGGTTTGTCCTGAGTGTGCGCATGAATGGTCACTTGAACAAGAACAAGCGGCAGAGGAACAGCTTGTGGTCAAAGATGCGAATGGGAACTTGTTAAGTGATGGGGACACGGTCTCTGTCATTAAAGACCTAAAAGTAAAAGGTTCTTCATCCGTTTTGAAAATAGGAACGAAGGTCAAAGGCATTCGTTTAGTTGAAGGCGATCATAACATTGATTGTAAAATTCCTAGCTTCGGCGCAATGAAATTAAAATCAGAGTTTGTGAAAAAGATATAATAAAGCATTAGAACTAGCCGATGTAGGCTAAATCTGAGCAAGAAATAAGTATAAGAATGTTGCTGTTGCGCAAAAAACACCTAAATTGTTAAAGGAAAACATATCCCTTAATAAATTAGGTGTTTTATATTTTTATGCAGTTTTTAAAATAATGAGAAACTATATAAAGGAATATCCGTAGATGTTATTGGAATAATTTAAATTTATAACTTCATAAATTAATTGAGCCTAAAATATAAATGGGAGATATGTATGGAAATTGGATATTTTAAGAAGCCAGTAATCAAAAAAACGACTAAATGTATACCAATTATTAATAAAGATGATATCAACATTGGATTTATAAAAAGATTTTATACAAATAAAGTTGAAAAGTTGATTGATCATATATTTGATGAGTTTTTTGTGAATGTTGAGGTAATGGATTCGAATGCTAATATAATTGTAAAGGCTATTGAAAATAAATCCCTCCATTCAATGTTTCGTGCAAACTGGGTGATAGAATGTAGAGATAATGGAAAGTTATTATTAGAAGATAGAACTAAAACCAAAATAAATCCAACGATGAAATTCATAATAAATGATACTATATATTATCTAAAGAAGGATTTTGCGAATAAACGTGTTAGAGTAGAAAACTTAGAGCAGACGATAGCTGAAATTACATACGATAAAATATTGCCTCCTGCAACAGTTAGTATTGAAAAAAAGGAAGGTGACTTATCTTTACATCTTATTGCATGCCTCTATTATATATTTATGTTAAGAGATTGAGCGGGCTCCCATTTTGAATCCCACGGTCTTTAAGCAATATAGAATTAGAGTATTTTAAATCATTACCTTAACTCTACCTTAAAAAAGGCAGATGATTCGCTAAATTTTGGCTAATCCCCTTCACAACTTTTGGGCATTGCTGTACCATATGGAAGTATTCTTCTATTTTTGACGGATCATGGTGTTTATCAGGAAATAGAATGATAGATGATACTTAGACAAAGAAGGAGAGGTAACGTGACGAACGTTTTAGAACTGCATAATGTATCTAGGCATATTCGCGGGAAAAAGATTGTTCAAGACTTGAGCTTTTCTGTCCAAGCGGGCGAAGTCTTTGGCTTCTTAGGACCAAATGGTGCAGGGAAAACCACAACCATTCGTATGATGGTCGGTCTTTCTCCCATTACATCTGGTGACATTCTGATTAATGGTCATAGTATTCAAACCTCCTATCAGCATGCCATCCAAGATGTCGGTGCCATTATTGAAAACCCAGAAATGTATAATCACTTAACGGCAAGACAAAATCTTGTTCACTTTGCCAGAATGAATGGGAAAGTGGATGAAGCGCGAATTGATGAGCTGTTAGAGCTAGTCAGCTTACAGCATGTTAAACATAAACGTGTGAGTACATTTTCATTAGGAATGAAACAGCGATTGGGCATTGCGCAGGCACTCATACATAGACCGAAACTGCTAATCTTAGATGAACCAACCAATGGACTTGATCCTGAGGGGATTCGAATGATACGAGATTACTTAAGAAGGCTCGCAAAGGAAGAAGGGCTGGCAGTTATTGTTTCAAGTCACCTCATGTCAGAGATGGAATTGATGTGTGATCGCTTTGCGATTATCCAAACAGGAAAGCTAGTTGCCATTGAGGATCAGCGTGCTGAGACGAAGCAGGATGATTTGGTTAATTATCGAATGAAGGTAGCAGCTGGGGAGCTTGAAGAAGCAAAGAAGCTCATTGGTGCATTTGAGGAAGGCGTCACTGTTAGAGACGAGGAGCAGTACTTATTCTTCTCTGTGCTAGAAGAAAAAATGCCAGAATTAATTCGTCATTTGAGCAGCGCGTCTATTCATTTGTACGAAATCAAAATCGAAAAACAAACCTTAGAAGATAAGTTCTTAAGCTTAACAGGTAAAAAGGAGGCAGACGTATGATTCGCCTCATTCAAAACGAGTGGATGAAGATCAGTTATCGTGTTGGTACTTGGATTATGGTTGGGCTTCTTGTATTAGGTATGGTTGCCACGCTGATCTTTGCAGTGAAAACAAATGACAAAAATCAAGCTTCAGGTGATTGGAAGACTGAACTGCAAGCGATCAATAAAGCAAATAAGGAAGAATTGAAAGAGGATAATATAGGATTTTATAAGAGATCCCTTGAAAGCGAAATAGCAATCAATGAGTATCGAATCAAGCATAATTTACCTCCTGTAGATCAATTCGGTAAAAATGCATGGACTTATGTGAAGATCAATGCTGATTTGCTTCAGCTGGTCGGTGTATTTGTGATTATCATTGCAGCGACAATTGTCTCGGCTGAATATAAGCATGGTACAATTAAATTATTACTCATCCGTCCACCATCAAGAATGAAAATTCTTTTATCTAAATACTTTACCGTTCAACTTTACTCTCTATTTCTGATCGCGGTCCTATTTATCCTGTCATTTATTCTAGGTGCGATCTTCTTTGGACTCAATCATGATTATGTGTACTTGTCCTATCAAAATGGTAAAGTCATTGAACAATCTCAGCTTGCAAATATGGTGTCATATTATTTGGCACATTGTGCTATGTTTGTTGTATTAGGGACACTTTCTTTTGCCATTTCAACGGTATTTAGAAGTGAGGCCCTTTCTATTGCGATTAGTGTGTTAGCTTATATTGTTGGAGCATCCATCACAAGCATTTTGATGTTCTTCTTTGATTGGGCAAAATACTTATTGTTTGCCAACGATCCTGCACAATATTTCGCGGAAACACCTACTTTTATCGAAGGTATGTCTCTAGGATTCTCTTTAATCGTCCTAGTCATCTATTGGGCTATTTTCTTAGCCATTGCCTTAATCGTCTTCCAAAAGCGAGAAGTGAAAACAGGTTAATTTAACTATTTAGGAGGTTTACACATGATTAAACGTAAAGGTGAAAAAATTATGGGGATTATTAGTATTGTCCTCAATGCCATTGGTGTTGGGTTTGGGGCATTAATCCTCTCCGTGGGTCCATCTTTTTATGATGAAATCAATGAAGTGTTAAAAGAGGAAGGAGAAACATTGCCGATCGAAACGCTTCAGGCTTCGGTTCATGCATTTGGTACTCAGTTCATGGTCGTTTCCGCAATTGCTGCTGTGCTGTCGATTGTCGGTGTGATTTTCTTGAAAACTGACCGCCGTGCCGTGCTATCAGGTATTCTTTTCTTGGTTTCTGCTGTGACTCTTTTAATTGGAACAGTTGGCCTTGCATTTGCTCCAATGGTTCTATTGTTTATCATTGGATTAATGTCTCTTATTAGAAAGCCGAATACAGACATTCACACAAGTGAATATCCTTCATAATGATTGAAAAGACATGCGCATATCAGCGCATGTCTTTCTTTTTAAATGATGCCAATCAGCATCGCCGCGAACAGAAGGATAATACTGAATCCCCACATCCAAAAGAAAGAGTAGCGGATGTGTTTCCCCATATCAACCCCTGCAAGACCTACAGCGAGCCAAACAGCGGGAGCAAGCGGGCTGACAAAGGTTCCGATAATGTTCCCAATCATCATGGCATATGCCGCAGAAGTACCTGGTACGCCAACTTCAGATGTAATGGATTCAACAATTGGCAGAAGGGCGTAATAATAGGCGTCTGTACTTGTCAGCATATCCAGTGGTACCCCAAACATCCCGACAATGATATGTAAAAATGGAAGCAGGAAAGCAGGTAGAATCTGAATGCTGTCCACAGCGATAGCTTTTAGCATTCCCGTTCCTTCGAGAATTCCTAGAAACGAACCTGCGGAGAAAATAACAGCGGCCATCATGAGTGCACTAGGTGCATGCGCCTTGATTCTCTCCATTTGTACATCCACTTTCGGATAGTTAATTAATAGTGCGAGAGAAAGACCAATCATAAACATATAACTAGCCGGAATCACGTTGAGTACAAGAAGGACAACAACAGCTATAAACAGAATGAAATTCACCCAAATCAAGTGATAGCGTTTTAAAGCAGCATCACCTGTCTCGCTAATGGATTGAATAGCCCGGTCCCAATCTGCGCCTTCTAATTGAACAGCAGCGATTTCATTTGCGGCGATTTTGACCCGAATGCGTTTTTCTTCTCTTTTTCCTAAAATAAATGCCATTCCTAATACGAGAACGACCCCAATGAGCTGAATGGGAATGAGCGGCACCCAAAGTTCAGATGGGTCCATATTAAGGACACTCGCTGCCCGTCCTGTGGGTCCAGCCCACGGCACCATATTCGTTAAGCCAGCACTTGTCCCGATCAATAACAGCAATAAGTACGGACTCATATGTAATTTTTTGTAAAGTGGAAGTAGTGCAGGTACAGTTAATAAAAATGTAGTCGCTCCTGCTCCGTCTAAATGAGCGATGACTCCTATTAGAGCTGTCCCCATCGCAACCGTGACAACATTTCCCTTTGTCAGTTTAATCAGCGTTTTTATTACAGGTTCAAAAAACCCTGTATCTTGTAAAATGCCAAAAAATAAAATGGCGAAGATGAACATGGTCGCCACTGGCAGTACTTTGATAATCCCTTCTTCAAAGAATGATTGAATGTCATTAATCCCAAAGCCTGCAATGAATGCCCCAATTAAAGGCACCATGACCATGGCGACAATTGGACTTGCTTTCCCCCAAATCAGCAGCACAACAATCGTTAAAATAATCATCAAGCCAACAAACGTTAACATAAGCCCCTCCCCCTGCAAATAAACCGTTTACATTTATCTATACTTTCCATCCAATGCATTCCCACAGGTGCATTGAAAAAAAAGAGTATCAAATTTATGAGTATGAAGCAACCGCTTTCATACCTATACAATGGTAAAAAAGGATGGAGAGACCAGTCGTGGTGCGGTATCAAATCTTGTAAAAAATTTATATAAAAAATAACGATTAAATTTTATCATATTTAATATGGGTATTTAGACTTGTTTAAATCAAAAAACGCCCAATAAATGGACGCTTCTTTCAATTATTTTTTCAAGATGACGTACTCGTAAGGATCAAGTTGAAGCTGCTCAGGCACTTGCTGGCCAGTCAGTATATTCTCATAGCTTGCCTCTGAATCTAGTGACATGTTCTGCTGCTCTTCTGAAAAATTCATCAAAAACACATAGTCCTGCGTACCGTCTGTTCGTTTTTGTACGCTTACTCCTTCTGGAATTGCAGTGGATAGGACGGGCTGTATGCCAATGCCTGCGATAAGGTCTTCGTAAAACTCATCATAAAAAGCCTGTTCATTTTCTGAGGCCATATAGTATGCCTTCCCTTTTTCTAATGAACGGACAGTCAGGGCTGGCTGTCCTTCGTAGCAGCCATTCTCAAAATGCCCTAGCACAGAGGCCGTTTCAGGATGTATGGATTCGCAATATTGTCCGACATGATAGGTGCGTCCATTTCCTGTCGTCATTAACACATGTTCATCTGGCATCAACGTGTTGATTTCCTCTGCCCAAATGCCAAGTACATGGCGGAGAGGACCAGGGAAACCTCCGAGGAAACAGAGATCATTTTCATCGACCATGCCGCTCCAGTAAGTCGCAATAAAAATGCCGCCCGCTTTGACAAAGGCTTCAATTTTTTCTGCAACGCCTGGTTTGATCATGTAGAGCATTGGCCCAATGAGCACACGATAGGATGAGAAATCCTTTTCCATTCCGACAATGTCAACAGGGATGCCTTTTTTCCAAAAGCTTCGATAGTGAGTTTGACAAGCTTCTACATAGCGTTTGTTTGTATTATTTAAGCCTTGCGCATCATCAATGGCCCAGTGGTTTTCCCAATCATAAATGATGGCAACCTCTGGCTGAACGGATGTGCCCGCAATTGGCTGCAGCTGCTCCAGTTGTTTCCCTAGATCAGCAACCTCTTGAAACACGCGCGTATGTTCATGACCAGAATGATCGACAACGGCACCGTGGAATTTCTCGGAGGCGCCTCGGCCTTGCCGCCACTGGAAATAAAGTACGGAGTCTGATCCGTGGGCAATTGCCTGCATGGCAGAAAGGTGTGCCATGCCTTTATGTTTCACCTTGTTCACTTCATGCCAGTTCACAAGGCTCGGCGTACTCTCCATGACGAGAAACGGCTGTCCGTCCTTTAAGGAACGATACAAATCATGTACAAAGGCAACGTTTGATGCTAATTCAGCAGTTGTTTCTCTGCCGCTATGCCAAGCAGGATAGCTATCCCATGAGATCACATCGACCTCTTTAGCAAATTGATGATAA
The DNA here is from genome assembly GCF_049895685.1 of Bacillus sp. DC4300-2b2. Classification (NCBI taxonomy): domain Bacteria; kingdom Bacillati; phylum Bacillota; class Bacilli; order Caryophanales; family Bacillaceae; genus Bacillus; species Bacillus sp. DC4300-2b2. Next base: position 817,332 of record NZ_JAFCSW010000001.1, on the reverse strand, counting down.
TCCAGCCCAAGGAATGGACGCATATGCGGATAGTCGCCCATAAAATTCGTGGTTACTGGGATATGAGGCGTCAATTCTCGCAGCGGTTCAATTTCATTTTGATAAAAATTAATCGTTTGTGCTGTAACAAAGCGCTTCCAATCCAAGTTCATGCCGTGAATCATATGCTCCCCGTGTGGTGCAGGTGACTCGATTTGTGACCAATCACTATACGTGTGGCTCCAAAATCCTGTCCACCATGCTTGATTCAAAGCTTCAAGATCATGATTGTATTTGTCTTTTAAATAGTCTCGAAATGCTTCCTGGCAAAGGTCGCAATGACACTCGCCGCCGTACTCATTCGAAATGTGCCACATGATCAGTGCTGGATGATCCTTGTAGCGTTCCGCAAGTAGCCGGTTGAGTGTATTCGTTTTTTCTCGATAAACAGGAGAGGTGAAGCAATGATTATGGCGCAGTCCATGTAAGTTACGTTGACGATTCGCTTCGACGCGCAATACTTCTGGATATGTTTGTGACAGCCAAGCAGGTCTTGCTCCGCTTGGCGTTGCGAGAATGGCGTGTGCCCCCTGCGCTGCCAAGCGGTCCATGATGTCATCCAGCCATGCAAAGTCATACTGACCTTCTGCTGGTTCTAGCTTACTCCATGCGAAAATGTTGATGGAGAATGTTTGACAGTGTGCAAGCTTCATTAATCGAAAATCTTCGTCTATGATCTCTGGCATATGGAGCCATTGATCTGGATTGTAATCGCCACCATGCAAAAAGCCTTTCACATTTGGGTGAACGAGTGGGTAACGCTTTCCCATTTTGTCACGTCCTATCCTTTTAGTTACGGTGTCATTTGTTTAAATACATCAAGAGAAGGCAGTGCTTTTCCGTTGAAATCAAACATCGCTTGATTTTCCCACGCATTTCCGACAGTACCGGTGGTTTGGATATAAGCGAGCCCGTATTGACTAGACCACGGAGCACCTTTCGCTGGAATCCAAAGCGGCTCCCAATAAAAGAACCCTTTTCCGCGGTTGTTGTTTACTTTTGAAATCTTTTCGGATAGATCTCGTATAAAAGATGCCTGGCCTTGAGGTGAGGCTGGATAGCCGGCTGTGTTGACAGAGTCTTGATTAAATGAGTTATCTAGGTTGTCACCGTTTGCTGTCGTAAAGCCGTAAGCAGTTTCCACCACGATGACGTCTTTGTTATAGCGGGCGCTAATATCATTCATATTGGAGGTCAGACCGCTAAAGCCGCCGTCCCAATACGGGTAATAAGATAAACCGATCGTATCGAATGAGACGCCTCGTTTTGTGATTTCATCAAACCACCAGCGGGATGCACCATTGTCCCCGCCATGTGCAAGGTGAAGCATGATTTTGATGTTTGAATCAACAGAGCGGACGGCATTTGTGCCAGCCTTTAGCAAAGCAGCGAGCCGGTCAAATTCACCACCGCCTTCACCCCAGCTTTTTCCGTTTGGCCACAGCATACCTGAGTTCAACTCATTCCCGACCTGAACCATGTTCGGCAGAGCATTTTGCGCTCTCATCGCTTTGAGCACATCGCCTGTGTAAGTGCCGACTGCTTTTTCTAAATCACTTTGTGAGAGGGACGCCCACGCTTTCGGTTTGAATTGTTTACCAGGATCGGTCCAGAAATCACTGTAGTGAAAATCAAGCAGCACTTTCATATTTTGTGCTTTTGCACGTTTCGATAAAGCGATGGCTGTATTGAGATCATTTGTCCCGCCGTTATAGGCACGACCTTGATTGTCATATGGATGGTTCCACAGTCTGATACGCACATAGTTGACGCCTTTATCCTTTAATAGCTTGAGCGGATCAACCTGCTGTCCGTTCTGGTTGTAGTATTTGCCTCCGCTTTTCTCTACTTCTGCAAGCATAGAGATATCGGCTCCTTTGATGAAATCACCTTGCAATCCATTGATCGGCTGAACAGAAATCGCATCTGCCTTAGCTTCAGGCAAAACACCTAACCCTATCAGAAAGAAAACGACAACAGTGACAAGCAACCATTTCTTCATCAAATCTCCCCTTATCCTTTTGTCCCGCCTTGTGTAAGACCGGATACAAATTGTTTTTGTAAAACAAGAAACAATAAAGCAACTGGAATTGCAATGAGTAAAGCCCCGGCTGCAAAGGTCGTGTAGCTGGCACCCATTTTATCTGACACAAGATTGTACAGACCGATTGGGAGCGTATACATTTCGGGTGAGCGGACAATGACACTGGAGATGATGAAATCACCCAGTGGACCTGTAAATGAGTTGATTGCGACAACAGCTAAGATGGGCTTAGCGAGCGGCATAATAATTTGGATGAAAATCCGGAAATGCCCTGCACCATCCATTCTGGCTGATTCGTCGAGATCCTTCGGAATCGCATCAAGATAGCCTTTCATTAAATACGTATTCATCGGAATTTGTCCACCTGCATAAATCAAAATCAGGGCAAGGTGGCTGTTAATGAGTCCAAGCATTTGAGCAAGAACAAAAATCGCAATCAGCGCTGAAAATTGAGGAATCATTTGCAGCAGCAAAAAGAGCATCAGCCCATTTTTCCGTCCTTTGAAGCGGAATCTGGAAAAGGCATAGCCTGTAAAACTAACAAGAATCAGCGTTAAAACCATTGTGGCAATACTGATCTTCATTGAGTTCCAATACCATTTTGCATAAAGTGCTCCCTGACCGAAGAACAGCTCGGTGAAATGGCTGAACGTTGGATTCTTCGGAAACATACTGGTACTCATCAGGCTGTTCCCAGGATTAAAGGAAGCACCGATCGTCCAAAGCAGTGGATATAGAATACAAATGGAGGCAATGAAAAGGATAAAATAAGTGATGCTCAGGCGAATGAGCTTGTTTTGTTTTGATCCCATATCACATCATGTCCTCCTCTTTGAATGAATTCGTTCTCTTAAACTGCCAGAGTGCAATGGCGATGACAAAGATTGAAAGTAAGATCGTGACTGCGGCAGCAAGTGCATATTGAGAAGACTGCATCGTGAGTTTGTAAATCCAAGAAACCAAGATGTCAGTTCCCCCAGCAGTTGAGCCAGCCACAGGCGGTCCTCCGCCATTAAATAAGTAGATGATATTAAAGTTGTTAAAGTTAAACGTATATTGCGTGATTAATATAGGCGCAATGGAATAAAGGACAAGCGGTAACGTGATGGACCGGAATTTCTGAAAGAAGTTTGCCCCATCGATGGTCGCAGCTTCGTATAGATCCTCTGGAATCGCCTGCAAAACACCGGTTGTCATAATGAAAACAAAAGGGAATCCAAGCCAAGTCTGCATCGCGATGAGGGCAATTTTGCTCCAAAATGGATCTGTCAGCCATGGTTTTGGATCAATCCCAATCGATGCAAAAAGTGTGTTGTTAATGGCTCCAAATGTATCGTTGAACAGTCCGGCAAACACCAAAATGGTCACAAAACCTGGAACAGCCCAAGGAAGAATCAAAATCGTTCTAAAAAACCGTTTTCCCTTTAAATCCTTCTGGTTGAGCAGAACTGCTAGAAAGATGCCAATGGCACATTGAAGGGTCGACGCAGCCAACGTCCATACGACGGTCCAGCCAAGTACATCAATGAAAGTGTCTCTCCAAATATCAATTGAAAAGATATTTTGAAAGTTCTTGATCCCAACCCAATCAATCAGATTGGCAGGAGGTGAGTGGTATAGATCGTAGTTCGTAAATGCCAGCGCAAAGCTGAACATAATAGGAAAGACAACAGAGAATAGAAGTAAAAAGAAAGCAGGAGTGCTCATTAAGTAAGGAAAGCCTTGGTCGATAAGCTGATGATATTGAGCTCGGATGGAATGGAGCGGAACCCCTTGATCACGTTTTTTTCCGTTTATAAAAGCGTCACGCATCATGAGTACGTAAAAGCCGATACCAAAACCAGCTGTTAACAGCGCAATAATCCCTTTTGCCAAAAGGAAAACAGAGTTGTCACGAGGCAGCATCGTACCTAGTGTGAACAGCCCCCAGAAGCCAATATTGAATAAATCATAAAATACGATGAAAAAAGAGACGCCGAATAGGAAAAAAAGTGCCCCTTTACCGTACTGTTTATTGTATATCTGCCCCATCCCGGGTATTAAGGAGAACATTAGCGCCCGTCTCCGGTGTGTCTTTGATTCCATTATGTGTGTGCGGTCTAGTTCAAGGTTACCCGTCACGTCTAACACCTACTTCATATGAAATTAGATCAAATACGGGCAGCTCGATAGACTTAAAGGCTACCCGTGTTTGATGATTATTTAGAGTGATTTGCTTTAATTTGAGAGTCGATTTGATTGACCGCATCATCAAATGCCTTTTTCACATCTGTTCGTCCGGTTGCAATGAGACCTAATGCACTGTCAATCGGCTTCCACACCTCTGCCATTTCAGGGGTATTCGGTGTCAGCGTGGCATATTTCGTTTGTTTTGAAACAGCATCTGCATTTGCGTTTTCAGTAATAATTGGATCCTTCATCAGCTTTTTCACTGGTGGAATTTCCTCTGTCACTTCGAATCGTTTCTTCGAATTTTTTTCATTCGTGATAAACTCAACAAATTTCTCAGCAAGTTCTTTATTTTTAGAATAAGAGGAGACGTTGTAGCTCTTTACACCTAAGAATGAGCTCATATGCTTTCCGTTAGGGAGTGTTGGCAGCTCTGTTACGCCATAGTCAATTCCAGCTTCTTTATATGGACCAAATGACCATGGACCAGAAATGACAGCTGCCGCCTTTTTCTCTGTGAATAAGGAGTTGAGGACATTGATTCCTTGTTCACCAATGATGCCTTTCGGGAAAAGTCCTTCGCTGAAGAATTTTTGAATGTATGCTCCGCCTTCGATGGCGCCATCGTTGTTAAGGCCAATATCATTCACATCATAGGAGCCATTGTTTTTTTGTTTGAAAATATAGCCCCCTGATCCGCCTAACACACTTTGTGCATAGTAAATTTCATCCCATTTCGCAACAAAACCGTATTTCCCGTCTTTTGTCAGCTTTTTCGAAAGGTCATACCAGCCATCAAGTGTAGTTGGTGCCTTTTTGACAAGGTCTTTGTTATAGAAAAGCACGGTTGTTTCAACGGATTTAGGAAGTCCATACAGCTTGCCGTCTACCGTTTGTGATTGAATGGATTCGTCTGTGAAGGAATTGATCACTTTTTGATCAGGCTTGATTTCCTGTAACAGCCCCTCAGTGACAGCTGATCCAATTTGATCGTGAGGCATCGTAATGACGTCTGGACCTGTCCCGGCTGCTCCATCAAGACGGAGAGCTTCGATTTGGTCGGCATACGCTTTTTCGACTACTTTGATTTTCACATCGTTTTGTTTTTCGAATTCTTTTACAGCGTCTTGAATCCCATCAGACTTTTTGACATCCTCCCATACTAGTAAGGTCTTTGTACCTGTAGATGCTGGCTGAGTCCCGCTTGAATTGTCATCTCCTGGCCCGCATGCTGAAAGCAGAAGCACAGCAGTACCAACGACTGCTGATAATGTCGCCCATTTTCCCTTTTTCATTGGTAATCCCCTCTCGTTCTTTTTTCACAGATGATAAGAAAACGCTTTCTTAATGTGAGAATATCAACTTAAGTAAAAAAAGTAAACATATTTTATTAAATTTATTAAGTAAAATTTTTTACTCATATAGAGAGAAAAGAAGCCCTCCATATTAGGAGGGGCTTCCAGTTGATTATATGGTGCTTTTTCGAAAAACAGGCTCTGAGGCAATCAGAACAGTTTTAGGCAATGTTCTGCCGTCCACAAGTCTTTCTAAAAGTAAATCGATCGCTGTCTCACAAAGTAATGACGTATGGATATGATACGTGGTGAGCGGTGGCGACACATATTGAGATACATGAATATCGTTGATACTAAAAACGCTGACGCGATTCGGCAGAGAAAATCCACGCTCATTTAATGCTTGTAAGCAGCCGATGGCAAGAGGGTCACTAGCGACACAAAAAGCGGTGGGCAGATCATCACCAAGCTCATCAATTGCCTTCATCATGAGCGCATAGCCTTCATCGACTGAGAAATGGTGGCCGATATAGACCAATCGCTCATCAAGCATATGGCGGGCAAGCATGTATTCACGGAAAGTCGTTTCACGAATATCTGGAATGTGCACGTTCGTATTTAGATCAAGGTCTGTGCCTCCTATGAATCCGATGGATTGGTGTTCTTTTTCGATAAAAGAATCGATGATCTTTTCTACAATTCGTTTCAGGTTCGGCTTTACAGAATCAAAACGGTCTTCATCTGGCGTTGTATCAATAAAGACAATATGCTGAGTAATTGCATATAATTGGTCAAGCTCTGACGTTTTAAATCGGCCGATGGCGATGATCCCTTCTGTAGCAGGATCAATGGAATGAAGGCCATCAGACGGATTGTAAGCGGTAACATTTAAACTCCGAGTGTTAGTTAGTTCCTCAATGCCTAGTCGAATGGATTTAAAATAAATATCTTCAAGCTCTTCCTTTTCGGTCATCCAATAGAGAAAGGCGATTTTTTTTAATGAATGTTTGAATGTCTTCTTTTGGTAGGACAAAGCTTCTGCGGCGGCATATACTTTTTCGCGTGTTTGATCGGTGACAGATAGGTTGGGATCTTGATTCAGTACGCGAGATACCGTTGCAATGGATAAGCCTGCTTTTTCTGCAATGTCCTTTATTTTAGCTGCCAAATCAGCACCTCCTATAGAAAATATCTCCTCTTAGTATAGAGTCTTTAAAAAAATTAGTAAATATTTTTATTAAATTGTTTTTGTTTAGGCGGTTCTTTACGTGCTGGAAAGGAATTAGTAAGATATATATATGTAAGGTGTTGGATTAAGATTTCTGATAGGAGAGGGACCGATGTATTACGATGCACTGAAGACTTTTGTGACAGTGGTGGAGGAGAAGAACTTTACAAAAGCAGCCCAAAAGCTGCGGATTTCTCAGCCAAGTGTCAGTCTTCATATTAAGAACTTGGAGCAGGAATTCCAGACCGTTCTGCTGAATCGTTCGCCGAAGCAATTAACCGTTACACCAACTGGGGATATGCTGTACCATCGATCAAAACAAATCATTCGTCTCTATGAACAGGCGAAGCAGGACATTTATGAGCATCATCATTTGGCAAGAGGAAAGCTGACCATTGGGGCGAGCTTCACAATTGGTGAGTATGTGCTGCCGCAAATATTGGCGGAGTTTCATCAGCTCTATCCGCATGTTGATATTGAGGTGGTCATTGATAATACAGAGGCGATCGCCGGACATGTCCGTTTATTCCATGTCGATATCGGTTTGATCGAAGGACAAACCAATGACAAAGAGCTTTCTGTAGAAACTTTTCTAGAGGACGAGCTGTATATTGTGGCGCCATTAGATCATCCTTTTGCCAAGAAAAAAGATGTCACCATTGATCAATTACAAAACGAAACATGGATCACGAGAGAAGAGGGATCAGGGACAGGAGAATATTTACAGCATGTCCTGAAATCAAATGGACTGAAAGCACGAACCTTTGTGACCTTTAGCAGCAATCAAGCCATTAAAGAAGCTGTGATCCACGGAATGGGTCTTTCTGTTTTATCTAAATATGTCCTCCAGCGAGGCAGCATTGGCGGTGAATTGGCTGTTATTTCTGTGAGAGGCATGGATTTCAAACGAAAATTCTCCTATGTCGAGTCACCGATGACTGGGGGAAATAAAAATAAGGAATTGCTCGTTGAATTGTTAAGGAAAGAGAAAAAAGGAGCTTCTCCACAATAGGAGAAGCTCCTTTTTTTATAACCCTTTGATTTTGATTTCATCGACTGGAAGGAAGATTTCACCTGTATCTGTATATTTCATGGTGACCTGATCGCCCTCTTTTAAATAGATGACGAGAGGTTCTTTTTCAGATGACATAGTGTAGCTTTTTCCATCGTCTAGCAGGAAGGTGACGGTTGTATAATCACCGGTCTTTTCTTTGTAGACTCGTTTGACCTTCCCTGCTGCTTCTTTCTTTTCTTGCTTAGAGGAACTGTTAACGGTACCGCCGCCTTTTTGCAGAGCTGTTTTATAGGCTCTCAGTGCTTCGTTTGGTGTAGACGCGTACGCAGCGATTTCTGGATTGGCTGCAGAAACAATAAAGTAGTTTTGCAGGAATCCATTTGAATCGAGAACCGGTGTGAGCCAGCTGGCTTCACCATAGAAATTATAGAGAATCGGCATGCGGCCTTTCCATTTCTTCTCGATGAATCGTTTCTCAATAATTTGCAGAGCGCCCTGAGAATCCATATAGGATTCTTCAAGATTTCCGGTATAATAAGTCGCTTTTCCTGTCCGGGCATTTGTCAGGGCATATCCGAGCATGGAATCAACGCCCTCTTTCGGACTTGTGAAATCTGTAAAGTAATACATATCTCCTTTTGAATCAAACACCGGGCTCACATTGGCTTCCGTTCCTTCATCGGAAGGCAGCTTTACATCTGACTTCCCAAACATACTGTTCCAGAACCCGTGAATATAGTTTCCGAAATAGCTGTTTTGCAGACTGACCGCTTCTGGTGAAACAGCACCGTCGATAAAGGCAGGTACTTGATCTAGAGCATATTTCTTTGTTGCACCCGTTTTGGCATCAACAACGACCACACCGGAAGCTTTAAAGCCGTTTCGGGCAGAAATGAAATCGCCATACGTTTGAATGTAATAAGGCTTGCCGTCATCATTGATTTCCAGCTGTGTGCCGCCGTAGAAAATCAAATCTGGGTACTGGAGACGGATATGCCGCTCAATTTCTTTGTTGAAATAGGAGGAAGGCGTATAAACCATCTCCGTCTTCACGAACTTTGGATTAGCAGATGAGTCGGTCGCGCTTAATGTAAAGTAACCCGGCGTGCTGCCTGCACGAATCCATTTAAAGAAGTCCGAGAATTCCACCGGAGCGATGTAAACATACTCACCGTTGACCTTCTGAATTTGCAAGCTGCCAAGCTCATAGTAGCTTGTATTTGGAACCTGTCCGAACGATTTCTTCATTTTATTACGGGCAAATTGAGGCGGTACACTCGCAGGTGTTTCTGTCTCTTCAAACGCCTTGATTTCTACTTTTTGCTCCATTTTGGAGACATCGAATTTCTCATTCGCATTGAATAGAAAAGCTGTCGCCATGTAAACACCGAGCAGCAATAGAATAAGAAACAGCACGCCTTTGATTTTACGCTCCAATCCAACTGACAAAAAGGCGCCTGCTGCTGTCACAACAAGACCAATCAGCCATAGGGAGGAAGGATTCCGATCTAAATTGGTGATGTAATAGAAAACAAAAATACCGATCATAAACAGCAAAGCAAGGCCTGCAATCCACATGAACGGCACCTGCTGTTCTGTTCCTTTCTTTCTTATAATCAACCTAATTGGTGTGAGCAAAAGGGTCAGGACAAGACCGATCACAACCGAAAATAACAGAATATATCCCACAAACAGATCTCCTTTCAAATCAATCACTCTTTTAGTATATACGAGTGAGGCAGGGAAAAGATTCATCGGATGGAAGGTTCATCTAAATGCCAATCGAGTTGATGGCGGAACGAACATCTTCTTTCAGTTCGTAAAACTTGAGTCTTTGTTCAATTTTTTCTATTAAGGCATCAATGGCTTGACCTGACATATGTGTTTGGATGCGATTTTGATGTGTATACACTTTGATCTGAAGTTCATCGATTAGCTTTAAAATTTTTTCCGCTTCTTGACGGTCATCTGCAAATTCATTTTGAAGCTGATGCCGGATGGCTCTGATAAGTGCTGTTTTCTGTTCTTCTTTAATCTTTGCTTTCAAAGCTGCCAGCTCTGCTGGTGTCATGTCTTCCGTGTCAAAGTTTGCTTTTGAGAAGATGGAGCTTGATGTATGCGTATCTGTCATTCTTTGCAAAAAACGATCTGCATCTGTTGGTTGTTTCTTTGAAAATTCCATTTATCGTACTCCTTAAGAAATACCCATGTTCTTTGCCAGGGCTGTATCTGCATCGTGGTATTGTTTTCCAAGATCGCTCATATCATCTGATATTGAGACCATCCACCTTTTCATATTCATAGCGCTATCAATCGCTGTATCATACTTTTTGACCGAATAGAACTCATTTTCAAGACCCTCTGTTTTTAAGTGTCGAATCACGGCATCTACATCTGAAGCCGTTAGCTGATCATACGAACCGAAACCGACAATTTGTTTGTATCTCGAACGAACTCGTTCTACCGATTGATCTACTTTGTCATCGAGTTTCTCAATTTTGCGAATGATTTGCTGCATATGGTGATCGGCATATGTCGAGAATTTACGCCCTGTGTTCATGAGAACGTGGGACTTAATTAAAATCGCCACTACACTATGCGGATCAACATTAGATTGACCCAACTGTTGTAACATGGCCGTGGTAAGAGAAGGATTTTTTCTCAACATATCATCAATGGTTTGAACGGAGCCATCTGGCGAAAAGGTATAACGATCTAATCCATGGCTGCCAGCGAGTGCTTCAAGAAATAAATTCGCATCCAGTGAAGGATTCACACTCATTGCCCGATTGAGGAGGTCTTTTATGAATTGGACGGCTTTTGAGGAGTCCTCGGAGTAATCGACGCCTTCAGGGAGAGCGGCATCATACATCACTTTCACTCGGCCGATTTCTGTCGTATGCCGATTTAAAAGAGAAAGCCCGTCATTGAGATTGATATATTCTGTTAATCTACTGCGGTAATCGCCTTTTAATGCTTTAGCCTGTAGGCCATCCGATAGATTTGGGTAAATATTCGGATTCTCAAAGGTGACCCCTCCTTGAATAAAATCATTTTTGACAAGAACATAGGAAGCATTTGACCCGCCGAGTGAATGCCCTGTCACATACATCTTCGCATTCGGCATTTTCTTATGGATTTCTTTCGCATATCGATCCGCTTGAACCATTTGATTCTCTGCACCATGCTCAAATGGGATATTTTTAATCAGATACTTTGTATCCGAAACCATCCAATCTTGAACAATTTCATTTGTATAGGCGGTTGTGCCTGTTGTCAACTTAGTCGTCACTTCCTGTGAACCCTTCGACCGACTAAAAGGAGGCAGCTTCGTCAAAATGGTAGAAAGAAGATCATCTGACTCTTTTTTTCCATGTTTTTTAATGGTATCTTTATATTGGCCTGCACCAATCGGTTCTGAGCCACGGTATGCGATGACTGCGTTTTTGATTTTGGTGAGGTCTTTGCCTTTAGCTGAACGGATAAAGTCATCTTTTGAGACTAGAGTTAGTGAGTTAAGCCCTTTTTCTGTTTCTTTATAGTCAACGACATACATTTTTCTACCATTGCTTATAACTATGTCACTAGACTTCTTGTAATTATCTATTTTATAAGATGCATTCGAAATAAAATTATAGTCTTTGTCATTAAGCTGAAAGCGGGATGTGTTTTTAGACAAAATTGTCACTCCTGTAATATTTATCTTAAATATTATAAGTTAAAATATAATAAATATCTATAAGAAGAGCGAATCTATCAATTAAAATATTTAAAGGTGGATATTTTTTAATGAAAAACACATTGAAAATTGTATTTATTTTATTTACTATCGTTATCATTTTGGTAATGGTACTTATACTACAACAAGTTAAGGAAAAAAAATCAAGTGATTCAGGAGGTAAGAGTACCGTGCAAGAGAAGAGCGATCAAGAAAAGGCCGAAGAATTCGCAGAAAAGATGAAACCAAAAATTGAAGAACGTTTACACGAAGAAGATATTCACAATTTTATCAAAACCATCACATTTAAAAAAAATGTATCTATAAGCCCAATGGGTTATGTCACAGTTGATGGATATATAAATAATGAGCCTGATAAATACCATTTTTCTGCATCATTAATATACAAATCTAATGAAATAGGTTCGATGAGTCATTCCCCTGATTTATCAGATCGCTTTATAGACTGGGATGAATATAAAGATGAACCTAAAGTTAAAGAGGATTATCTTAAAAGTTTCACCGAAAAAGAACGCGAACAGTATCTCAAAGACATTGGAGAAAAAGAGTAATAAGATCAACCTGCTAATATTCCCCAAATAGTTGAAGCAGGCATATGCTATCATTCACCTAACAACACTTACAAACAAGGGAGAGATTTCACCCATGGCAAATACAAAGAAATTGATCTTGGATGTAGATACTGGAATTGATGATGCGATTGGGATTTTGCTGGCAGTGAAAAGTAAGCAGTTTGATATGTTGGGGATTACAACGGTGTGCGGGAATGTGTCTGTCGATACCGCTGCTTTGAATACGTGTAAAGTGCTTGAGCTGGTTGAGGCAGATAACATTCCTGTCATCAAAGGTTCAGCAACCCCTCTTTTAAGAGCACCTCATTATGAACATCGGGTACACGGTGAGGATGGAATTGGCGGCGCTTTAAAGGACGCCCGGCCTAAGAAGACCGCAGATGCTGGTTTTGCGCCTGATTTTATCATTGAACAAGTGCTGAAGTATTCGAAGCAGGTCACGCTTGTGTTGACAGGGCCTTTAACGAATTTAGCCCTTGCGGTAAAAAAATGCCCTGAGCTGATTCATCATGTGAAAGAGGTCATTTTTATGGGGGGAGTCGTGCAGGGACAGGGGAATGTCACACCGGTTGCGGAATTTAATACATATGCAGATCCAGAAGCGGCAAAATTGGTGCTGGATGCTGGGTTCCCTTCATTGACTCAAGTGGGACTGGATGTCACGAGACAGGTCTTGTTAACGGATGAGAGAATCGATGCCATTCAAAATGAAACGTTGGCAGCTTACATCAGAGAGAGTACAAGCATTTACCGCCAGCGCTATTTTGAGCGCAATGGTGTGTGGGCGTGTGCCATGCATGATCCGCTTGCTGTAAGTCTTGCCATTAACAAGAAGCTTGTAAGCACACAGGCTTATCATGTAGAAGTGGAGACGAAGAGTGAGTTTTGTGACGGTCAAATGATCTGTGATTTTCAGCACCAATGGGAGAAAGAGCGCAATGTCCAAGTGTGTATGGATGTAGATGCTGAAGCTTTTTTTGATTTATTGATCAAAACGATGAATTCATAAAAAAGAAGTCTGTGCAAACAGGCTTCTTTTTTATAAGATGGGAACATGAGGAAATGTATGCGCTCACATGATTAAGGAAGGAGTGAAGTCAATTGGCTTCTGTCAGTTTAAGTAGTATTGAAAAAATACGAGCAGCAAGCAGAGGATTGCCGCCAAAGCTGAAAGGAATTGCAGAACATATTACGAGTGAACCTGGCGACATTATTCATTTGTCTATTGTCGAGCTTGCCAAAAAGACAGCTAGCTCAGAGGCAACGATTTTTCGTCTTTGTAAAAGGCTTGGATTTGAGGGCTTTCAAGACTTGAAAATTGCAATTGCCCAGGAAATAGATCAAACAAAGCCTGATTATGTAGACGAAGAAATGAGTCTTGATGATGATACGGCCGTTTTTATGCAAAAGGTTTTTCAGGCGAATATATCCGCATTAAAGGATAGCTTTCAATTGTTGAATCCAGAGGATGTAGAAAAAGCCATACAAATCATTCATGAAGCACAGCGCTTAGAGTTTTATGGGAGTGGCGGGTCTGGCCTCATTGCAACAGACGCTTTTCATAAATTTATGAGGACAGGCATCAACTGTATTGTTCATACGGATTCTCATTTTCAAGCGATGTCTGCCGGTCTTCTAGACCAGCACAGTACAGTGATCGGTATATCTCATTCTGGCCGGAATAAAGATTTACTCGATGCGATGAAAACAGCAAAGGAAAAAGGCGCGAAAACCATCGGTATTACAAGCTATCAGCGTTCTCCATTGAGCCAGCTTGCTGATGTCACGTTGTATACATCGACGCAAGAAACGGCCTTTCGAACAGAAGCGATGTCTGCAAGACTTGCTCAGCTCACTGTCATTGACGTACTATACTTTGCACTTGCTCACTTAAGGCAGCAGGAAACTTTATCGAATTTAAAACAAATGAGAGAAACCATTTCACAAAAAAGGGTGTAATGGTTTCAAAAATAAATTTTTCTATTAATGAAAAATGCTGTTGTGGTAACGATTGTGAGCTTTTAAGTGAAAAAAATTTTCTTTTCAGTCGTTGAATGTCGAAAAAATTATTCCTATAATGGGATTTAACAGGTATAAGAAAACAATAAATATGATTTCAAATCAATGATTGGGCGTGATACAGATGAAGGGAAACCAGGCGGTAATTGGTTTGGATATTGGAACAACAAGTACAAAGGCGGTTCTATTTGGACCACAGGGGAAAGTGATAGCAAAGCATTCGGTTCCTTACGATCTCATTCAGCCCCAGCCAGCATGGGTTGAACAGGACCCTGAACATATATTAGAAGCTGTCATTTCAAGTGTAAGAGGTGTGTTGACGAAAGCAGCATTTGATGCAAAACGTCTCATAGGCATCGGAATTAGTACAGCGATGCATTCCTTGATTGTGATGGATAAGGATGGCAAGGCGTTAACAAACAGTATCATTTGGGCAGATAACAGAAGTGCAGAACAAGCGAAGCGAATCATTTCGGACATGGATGGCTTCCAAGTTTATAAAAGAACCGGTACACCGATCCATCCAATGTCACCGCTTTCAAAAATAAGGTGGTTCAAGGAAATGGCACCTGATGTCTTCAAGAAGGCAGCGAAATTTATTTCCATTAAAGAATATATTCTTTATCATTTCTTTGGCCAGTATGTGGTCGATTATTCAATTGCTTCTGCAACAGGGCTGTTCCGATTGGAAACGCTTCAATGGGATGAAGAGGCGCTTCGTATTACTGGAATTAAAGCCAATCAATTGTCTGAACTTGTTCCGACGACGCATCAGCTCAGAGGTCTTCAGCCAGAGATCGCCCTGCGAATGGGTATTGCGGAAGATACACCATTTGTGGTTGGTGCGAATGATGGGGTTCTCGCGAATTTAGGTGTGGGAGCGATTGGAAAAGGTGAGGTGGCTGTCACGATTGGGACAAGCGGTGCAGTCCGTACGGTCGTGGACAAACCAATCACAGATGAACAATCAAGAACGTTCTGCTATGCGTTGACTGAAAAGCATTGGGTGGTTGGAGGACCGACAAATAATGGCGGAATCATGCTGAGATGGCTGAAGGATGAATTTGGTTCCTCAGAGGTGGAGGTAGCAAAGCGCCTTGGAGTGGACCCTTACGATCTGATGATTGATATTGCGAAAAAAGTTCCAGCCGGCTCAGAGGGACTGCTGTTTCTGCCATTTTTAACAGGTGAACGTGCACCTTATTGGAATCCAAATGCGAGAGGCACTTTCTTTGGGATCGGTCTCCAGCATAAGCGGGAGCATTTTATAAGAGCTGTGTTAGAAGGCGTCATTATGAGTGTTTTCTCAATCGGTGTTGCCTTAAGGGATTTAACCGGTTCAGCAAAGGATGTCAGGGCTTCGGGTGGATTTGCACGATCTCCGCTGTGGCGGCAGATTTTAGCGGATACGATGGGCAGGGAAGTACTTGTCCCAGAAAGCTACGAGGCGTCAGCACTTGGGGCAGCTGTCCTCGCACTTCATAGTTTAGGTTATATGGAAGAGATAGAAGAGGTTCAAGATTGGATTCGAATCTCTGCCCGTCATGAACCAAATATGGAGAACAATGAAACATACATAGAACTGTTTTACTTATATGAGCGCCTCTATGACAAACTCAAGGATGAATTTAATGTCATCAGTGCGCTTCAATTAAAACAAAATCATTAAACATCAGGGAAAAGGTGGGAGAGCATGCTTTTATTCATCGTGATTGCAGCAATTGTCCTTTTACTCATCCTCATAACAGTTGCTAAGTTGAATCCGTTTGTGAGTTTAATTATTACTTCTATGTTAGTCGGCTTTGCCACAGGGATGGACCTGCAGGAAATCATTCAATCCATTAAAACGGGGTTAGGCAATACGTTATCATTATTGGCCATAGTTCTAGCGCTTGGCACCATGCTTGGGAAAATGATGGCTGAATCAGGTGGAGCTGAGCGGATCGCTCACACATTAATCGGGCGGTTTGGGACAAAAAATGTGCATTGGGCTATGATGTTTGTTGCCTTTATTGTGGGGATACCTGTCTTTTTCCAGGTCGGATTCGTTCTTCTCATTCCTTTATTGTTTACGATTGCGATTGAAACGGGCATCTCGCTCGTGACAATTGGGATTTCGCTCATTGCTGGCTTGTCTGTCGTTCATGGTCTTGTGCCGCCTCATCCAGCTGCCATGGCGGCTGTCGGCATCTATCATGCCAACGTGGGGAAAACCATTTTCTTTTCCATTATTGTCGGTTTACCGACAGCTATTATTGCTGGGCCGCTGTATGGGAAATGGATTGGAAAACGGATTCATAAACCAGTTCCAGAGCTGCTGAGAAAGCAATTTACTGAACGCAATGAAGATCGAAAACTTCCCGGCTTTGCAAATACGATGTTGACGATTTTAGTGCCCGTGATTCTAATGCTCCTTGCCACACTGGCAGATATTATTTTACCAGAGGACAGTTTATGGTTTCAGATATTCAAGTACATTGGAGATCCAATTACAGCACTGCTGATTGCAACCGTGTATTCTTTCTTCAGTCTTGGCTTTGTGCAAGGGATGAGCCGTGACCGGGTGCTTTCCTTTAGTAATGAGTGCTTAGGTCCGATCGCTTCCATTCTGCTTGTCATTGGAGCAGGCGGGGCTTTCAATAATGTGCTTATCGATTCAGGTGTCGGTGATTATATTGCAGATTTAGCCAAACACTCGCCGATCTCGCCAATTTTGCTTAGCTGGCTGATCGCTGCGGTTATTCGTGTGGCAACAGGATCTGCTACGGTCTCCATGATGACCGCAGCTGGTATTGTCGCACCGATTGCTGCATCTATGCCGGATGTGAGCAGAGAGCTTCTAGTGTTAGCTACAGGGGCGGGTTCATTGATTTTGTCTCACGTCAATGATTCTGGTTTTTGGCTGATTAAAGAGTATTTTGGTATGACCATTAAAGAAACTTTTTTGACATGGACGGCTATGGAGACGATCATTTCTGTTAGTGCTATTGCATTTATTATGATCATTAATATGTTTATATAGCGAAACACAACAGCCTGGTTCTACGGAATTGGGCTGTTTTTACTTTTATCCATACCTCCTTTTTCAGATTGGGGTAAAATGAAGATATTGAAAAGCGGGAGGCGGACACGATCGAACCATTAAAACATGTTTATCATAAATTATTTATTGAAGAATTAGCGGAGAAACTTGCACAAGCGTCGACTGGATTTGATGCTGAAGAATTCCAGCGGCTTGTGCTCCAAAAGGATTGGGAGCAGCTGGAGTTAAAAGGCAGAATGAGAAGAGTCACTGAATCAATGCATGCCTGTCTACCTAAGGATTATGAGCAGGCAATTGAGGTGCTGCGTCAGACAGCCCCGCATTTTTCAGGACTTAGTGCGCTTGTATTTCCAGACTACGTCGAGACGTACGGTCTAGCACATTGGGATATCTCGATCAAGGCGCTCGAATTCTTTACACCTTTTTCCACTTCTGAATTTGCTGTTCGGCCTTTTCTGATTCAGGATCAAGATAAAATGCTGGCGCAAATGCTCGTCTGGTCACAGAATCAAAATGAGCATATCCGGCGGCTTGCTAGTGAAGGATGCAGACCACGTTTGCCATGGGGATTAACTGTTCCTGCGCTTAAAAAGGATCCTTCGGTTACGCTGCCTATATTAGAAAACTTGAAGTCGGACCCAGCGCGGTATGTGCAAAAAAGTGTAGCGAACCACTTAAATGATATTTCTGCAATTCAGCCTGATCTGATGAAAAAGATGGCTAAAAAATGGTATGGAACGAATGAACATACGAACTGGATCATCAAACATGCATCCCGTACATTACTAAAAAAAGGCGATCCAGATATCATGGCTTTGTTTGGTTATGGGGACGATCCATCTGTTCAAGTAACGGATTTGAAGGTAGTGCAAAATCCCATTCGTATTGGAGAGAAAATGACCTTTCAATTTATACTTCAAGCTGTTAAGCCCCTAAAGCTGCGTGTAGAGTATGCCATAGACTATGTCAAAGCCCGGGGTACCCGCAATCAAAAGGTATTTAAAATCACAGAGTTTGAAACAAGTGCAGCGTTACATAGAGAATTCGTCAGGTCACAGTCCTTTCAAAATATGACGACGAGAAAGCACTATGAGGGAGTCCATACTTTAACGATTATCATCAACGGCATCCCAAAAGCATCGGTTGATTTTGAGGTAACAGAAGATAGCAGCTCATGAAAAAACCCGCCATTTCGGCGGGTTTTGGTGTTTAAGCCTTCTTTTTCATTAAGAATGAAGCGATGATGGCAGCGACTAAGAAGCCGATGCTGATAATGGAGCTAGGCAGGTTTTCTTGTCTGAATAGGAACAAAACAAAGCTCAAACTGAGTACAAGACCTGCAAATAAAGTCAAATACGGAAACAGCCATACCTTGAAATACGGCTCCTGTGGATATTTTGGACGCAGCTTTAGATGAGCCATACAAATGCTGATCCAAATGAGTGAAACCGCAAAACCAGGAATAGCCAGCATATAGCTGAAAATTTGCTCTGGATATAAGTAAGCAAAGAATGTTCCAATGAGAAGAAATAGAACGGTGACCCATAAACTCAAAATGGGTACGCCTCTTTTGTTGACCTGTGCCAGCTTTTTCGGACCGCCATCTGATTTAGAAAGAGAATGAATCATTCTCGTCGTTCCATAAATTCCAGAATTGGCCGCAGATAGAACGGCTGTAATCAAGACGAAATTAATGAAGTGAGAGGCGCCTTGCATACCAGCAGCAGAGAAGACTTGGACAAAAGGACTGTTATTTGGGTCAATTTGATTCCAAGGAATGAGTCCGCAGATGATCAAAATCGGCAATGTGTAAAATAAAATAATCCGCCACATCATACTTTTGACTACTCCAGGCAAGACCTTCTCTGCATCCTTTGTTTCAGTAATGGTCAGCCCGATCAATTCAGAGCCTCCATAAGAGAAAATAACCACTAAAAGTGATGCAAAAATCGCACCCCATCCGTTCGGGACGAAGTTTTGATAGTTGGTAAGCGCTGGTGAGCTTTGTTCGTTTGGAATGATCCCAAATAATAATGCTGCACCGAGAATAATAAAGACAATAATAACGAAAATCTTCATTCCAGCGAACCAAAATTCAATTTCACCAAAGTATTTTACATTATTTAAGTTAATTCCGATGACTAAGAGTGAGCAAAGTAAACATAGAGACCATAGAGGTACGTTCGGCAGCCAGTATTGAAGCAGGCTACCAGCTGCAATAATCTCAATGACACATACAGTGAGCCACATAAAACAGTAAACCCAGCCGACGACAAATGAAAAACGTTGACCAAGCGCAATTTGTATAAGGTCGCGAAGATTATTTCCCGGATACACAATGGCCATTTCGGCTAATGCTGCCATCACAATGAGGAGCAGCAATCCGGCAAATACATAGGAAAAGATGACCCCAGGACCCGCTAAACCAATTGTATCGGCACTTCCTTTAAAGATTCCTGTACCAATGACCCCGCCCATCGCAATCATGCGGATGTGACGCGGTGATAAAAGCTTTTTTAATTCTTGTTGCTCCTGATTCGCGCTCATGACGTTCTCCTTTTTTAAAAATGCTTATGTTCCATTTTCTTTTTTCAAGACGTCAGTGTCAATATAAAAAAAGAGATTTTTCAGACAAAAATAGAGGTTAATTCTATCAAAATATATATTTATATCCATAATTACCTTATTTCATCCATATTCTAAAAATGAAACTTCAAATAAATGAACAATTGCCTTATTTATGACATAAACAATTTTCAGTTTTTGTCGATATATCATTTGTATTACTAAAGTCCTAATAGAGAATTATTTATAACTGTAAAATATTTCAAAAACGTTAAAGTTGAAAGGAGATATGAAAGATGTTTAAGAGAAAAGGAAATGATTCATCGTCTGAAATCCTTCTGAGTGAAAGCAGCCAATTAATAGAAAGAATCGAAAAAGGAGACCTTTCAGCAAGACTAGACACTGCTGCATTCTCTTCAAGCCAAACGATAGAAGCGGTAGCGCAAATTAATGAAGCTTTGCAAAAGATGCAAGAAGCAAATGAAAATATTCAAATGCGGGTGGAATTAGTGACAAAAGCCATTAAAGTTGGCTTATGGGATATGGTCGTCATCGCTGGAGACCCGGTCAATCCAAAAAATGAATTCACATGGACAGATGAATTCCGCAAAATGCTCGGCTTTCAAAATGAGCACGATTTTCCAAATCTATTAGATAGCTGGGCATCTCGAATACATCCGGATGAACAAGAATATACATTAGACGCATTTTCTTCGCATTTATTGGATCATTCAGGGCGTACGCCGTATGATATCGAATATCGCTTAAAGTTAAAAAACGGAGATTATCGCTGGTTCAAAGCAACTGGAACGACCGTTCGTGATCGAAATGGTGTCCCTCTTCGTGTGGCGGGAGCTCTTTTTGATATTCATGATCAGAAATTGAAAGAAGAAGAGCTGCAAGCATTCGTCACAAGATATGACTTAATCAACCGTGCGCTTGTTGAAGCTCCTTGGGACATGGTGGTAGAGGCCGGTGATCCAGTCAATCCAAATAACGAATTCTGGTGGTCTCCGCAGTTCAGATCAACTCTTGGCTTTACGGATGAAAAAGATTTCCCAAATGTTCTGAGCAGCTGGAGCGACCGCCTGCATCCTGAGGATCAAGAAATGGCTCTCCAAGCTTTTGCGGATCATTTAAATGACCACTCTGGCCGCACACCATTCGACATTGATTACAGATTACAGAGTAAAAATGGTGAGTACCGCTGGTATCATGCGGGTGGTGAAACCATTCGTGATGAAAAAGGTGTTCCTCTTCGTGTGGCAGGAACTATTCGTGATATCACGTTAGAAAAAAACAAAGAAAAAACAGCGAATGAAATGGCTTCACAAGTAGAACAGCTTTCAAGCTCTATTAGCGAGATGGTCTCGGGCATTAGTTCTGTGACAAATCAAGCACAGGAGCTTGCTGTTGCTCAAGAGCAGTCAACGTCTGCTGCAAATCTAGCTAAAAACAGTGCTGATGAGACGAAAAATATTTCTGACTTAATCAAAGAAGTGGCGAACCAAACGAACCTGCTTGGTCTAAATGCTGCAATTGAAGCAGCTAGAGCTGGAGAACAGGGCCGCGGATTCTCTGTCGTTGCTGATGAAGTACGAAAGCTGGCGCTGCATAGTGCCAATGCAACTGAAAATATTGAATCTAGTTTAGCGGAAATGAAAACACAAATTGATGAAATTCTTGATAATATTTCGAATATGACAGCTCTGACGCAAACACAGGCTGCTTTAACAGAGCAGGTGAATGCTGCAGTTGATGAAGTGAATCACATGTCTCAGCGTCTTGTGGCGTATTCAAAGAGTATTTAGTCGTCAAAAACCGCCTTCTCGAAGAAGGCGGTTTTTCATTAAAATTGATCTGCTGGGAAAACAATACCTGCATCTTTTCTTGCAGCGTCAAGGACTTTCATCACGGATAGACTTTCATCAAGCCATGCATAGCACTGTTCATGATTTTTTGTTTCAATGATATGCTGGAAAGCTTCTGCCTCATAATACAGACGGTTTGGATTCGTTTGTGCATTGAGTGAGATGACCCTGTCATCAACATGCAGCAGCACTTCCTCGCACCCATTCGCCCCATTTTTCACATGAATAAAGCCTTTTTCTCCTTGAATCAATGCAAAGTTCATGCTGTTTGTATCCTTACTGCCGACACTTGTCGCAATGAAATCATTGTAAGTGAACGTTAAAACACCAGATGTGTCAATACCGTTTGGATGGCGATTTGCCTGATACCGTACCTGCTCTGGTGATCCAAAGAGGTTCATGATGAAATGGACATTATAGATATTAATATCCATCAGCGCTCCTCCAGAGAACTCAGGGTTAAAGACATTTGGCGTTTCGCCGGCTAGCAGCTGATTATATTTGCTTGAATATTGACTATAGTTGCATTGAACCAGTTTGATTTTACCTAATTGAAGAAGATGCTTTTTGATTAAATGATAATTTGGCATATGAACGGTCGTAATGGCTTCAAATAGGAGAAGCTGCTTTTCCTTTGCGAGAGCGATTAAGGCTTGCAGTTCTTTAACATTTGATGTGAAAGGCTTTTCGCATATCACATGTTTTCCGTGTTTCAATGCAGCCGTTGCATGCTCGCTATGTAAACGATTCGGTGATGCGATGTAAACAGCTTCTACGTGAGGATCTTCTAGCATAGCGGTTAGATCCGTATAAGTTGTCTGCACTCCAAATTTGTCTGCGAGCTTCTTTGCCGTTGCTTCCTTTCTTGAATAGACAGCGTGACAAGAAGCACCTTCGAGCTGTTCAATCGCTTGCAGGAAGCCTTCCACAATGATACCTGTTCCAATGGTTGCGATGTTCATTCTCCAAAACCCCTTCCACTCGTTTAAGCTGTCTCTAGTATAACCGATGTTTTCATTGGACGTGTAATGAGATACCTGAGCGAAGGTGTGCCAGTGACCAACACCGGCACACCTTTGGCAGCCGTTACAATCAGCTGATGTTTGCTAATGTTTGCTTTGTTAACAATTGAATGGCAGCCTTCCGCTTTTTTAACTCTTGAATAGAGTGTTGGATATCTTCGACTTTTTGTTCAAGCAGCTGTTCAGCTTCTGTTTTTGACTGTTTTTCGAAAAGTGATTTGATAATTTCACGAATTTCTTTAAGCGAGAAATCTAGCTTTCTCGCTTCGGTGATAAATGATAGCATGAGTACATATTTTTTATCATATAGACGATAGCCGTTATGTGCTCTCTTTGGTTCTGGGAGCACCCCCTCATTTTCGTAAAAACGAATGGTTTCAATATGTACTCCAGACATTTTTGACAATTTACCTCTCGTAAACGTAATCATTCCCTGCACCTCCTTTCTTTGCTATCCATCATACAATTAGATTTGCTAGTTTCAAAACATTCTATAGTGGGGAACAATTGTACTATTTTACTTGTTGTAAATGGGGGATCAGCACGATGAATAGAATACGTTATAATAGAGTAGACTCATGTGATATTTGTTACAGATGTGAACAAGTAGACAGCGTGAAGAAAAAACGATAGGCTAAAATAGGTAAATAGTAATGAAATAACCTGTCATCATGGTAATGGTGGCTCAAAATAGTGACAGCACGTTTTTGCTGAGAAAAGGGGACCAGTGAATGTATAAATTAGTTGCAATTGATATGGATGGTACGTTATTAAATGATCAACATATAGTGCCGGATGAAGTGTTTGAAGCCATTCAACAGGCAAAGGCAGAAGGAATTAAAATTGTTTTATGTACAGGCCGGCCAATTGGCGGGGTAAATCGTTATTTAGCTGATCTTCACCTTGATCAAGAGGGAGATTATGTGATCGCCTATAATGGAGCGCTTGTTCAAAGCAGCCATACAAATGAAGTGGTGTCAGAGCTGACATTATCCTATGATGACTTAACTTCTTTATATGAATTGAGCCGTCAGCTGGATACACCGATGCATTATTTCGATTCAGCCAATTTATACACACCGAATCGCGATATTAGTGAATACACAGTGCTTGAATCCTACTTAACAAAACTGCCGCTGAAATATATGCCTGTTGAAGAGGCAGATTCATCGATGAGACTTCCGAAAATGATGTATATTGATCAGCCAGAACGTTTGGAAAAAACGATACAAGCCATCCCATCTGAAGTGAAGGAAAAGTATATGATGGTGAAAAGTACAGATTTCTTCCTTGAAATCCTGCATCCTGAAGTGAGTAAGGGAAATGCTGTGAAGCTTCTAGCGAAGGAGCTGGGAATTCCTCGTGAAGAAGTCATGGCTATTGGTGACAATGGGAACGACGTATCAATGCTAGAGTTTGCGGGCTGCGGCGTCGCTATGGGAAATGCCATTGATGATGTCAAAGCCGTAGCAGATGTTGTAACAAAATCTAATAATGAAGCCGGAGTAGCACATGTGCTGCATGAGCTGGTTTTAGGAAAATAAGAAAAGAGCGGTCTACCAGTACGGTAGCCGCTTTTTTATATATTGGAGAAAAAGTAAACAAGCATACGTCTGCTGCTTAAATTCGTCTTTTGCAGCATCGCTTTCACATGATCATGAACGGTATGGGGGGAAATAAATAACGTGCTCGCAATTTCCTTTGTCGACTGGCCCTTTAATAAGCAGTCGAGGACGTTCATCTCTCTTTCTGTCAGTCTGTACGTTTTCGCCGCATAAGGAAGGATATCATTTGTTTGGGCTCGTTTGATGTGAATCATGATAGCCTCCTCCTGCCTATCAGCCTGCGCTAATCGAAAGGCTTGAAGAGAGAGGAACAACCCCGTAGGCAATCTCGTCATGCTTGCCGTTGTTTGCTCAATACCGCCATATAAAAGTTTTGCCCCTAATGCTCTAAACGGGCGTGGCATGGTCGCCCTGTCATGGATTTGTTCAAAGGCTTGAAACGTCTGAAGCCAATGAAGACCTGTCTCATTTCCATAAAGAAGCTTGTAGTCGTGCGAAAGAATAAGGAAGCCTTGTTGCTCCGCCGCCGCGTCTTCTTCAGTATCTCTTTTCTTGAAAAGTTCATCTCTTAGCTTGGCTGCGAGTCTGGGCGTTTGTTCGATGACCGCTTGGATATCATTTTCTTGAAAAGGTTCCTTGTCCTTTAGACGATAGAGGCTGGCCATCCCCCAGCATTCCCCTTGAATCACAAGAGCTGCCCGCAATTCATCAGACCATCCTTTAGGTAACAAAATGTTTTGGTAGCGCTCACTGCTAAGGTATTCTCCGCTTTGGACTAGGCTCGCAGCATGAACTGGGCCTTTGGCTAGAAACTCATGCTGATGTACGTCCCTTTTTAAAAACTCATTTTGAAACAGCTGGTCATGAATTTCTTCAATCGGTTCATCTGTGAAGGAACCTGTCGAGAGGAGAGTGGCTGGATCAATGGTCGTGATACAGGCGGCATCAAAATCAAGGACGGCAGCAAGTTCGTCCCGAATGTGTTGTCTCAGCTGCTGAAAATGAGTGGCTGGATTGGTCACATGATCTCCTCCTCAAAAATCCCCACTTTTAGGGATCGTGTTTTATGGTGTCTCTTTTTACAATAAAGATGTCATATCGTTAGTGTACAGGAAACGATGGAAAGCGGAAAGGAACTGGAGGAGAAGGACATGAAAGAAAACCAGCATTGGCACGATCCCGTTGCTGAGTCATATGCAGCGACGATTGCCTATAAAGTACCCGGCTATCAGCTATTGCATGAGTTGACAATAGATGTATTAGAAACTGAATTAAAGGGAGCGGTTCCCCGCATCCTGACTGTTGGAGCGGGTGGGGGCGAAGAGATCATCAACATGTTACAAAGAAAAGAAGACTGGCTCATCACAGGGGTTGATCCGTCACCTTCTATGCTGGACATGGCGAAACAGCGAGTTGCAAAGCTAGAAATGGAGGCGCGTGTCACATGGCATGAGGCCTCATTAGATACGGTATCAGCTGAACCTGTTTACGATGCGGCAGTGAGCTTGCTTGTCATTCATTTTATAGAAAAGCGCCAGCTCTTTTTAGACGAGGTTGCCCGCAGGCTTCAACCAGAAGCACCGTTTATGTTGGCCTTTATACAAGGCGAGATGAAGTCCCATGCGTTTCAACAGGAGCTTCACATGCTTTCTCTTTTCATGCAGCGGCAAGGCCTGGAAAAAGAGGTGTTTACGTCCTTTAAAAACAGGCTGGGACACACGACACACCCTGTTCCTGAGAAAGAAATAAAAGAGCATTTAATCAAAGCAGGATTTGAAGACATCAGACCCTATTTTCAGGCAGGAATGATCAAAGGGCTTGTTTGCAAGCGGAATCGTAGAGAGGCGGATGAGAAATGAGAACACAGGTGATGGTGATAGGCGGCTATGGACATGTTGGACAGCAAATATGTCTTCAGCTAAGTGAAGTGTATCCCGGTCAAATTGTTGCAGCAGGCAGAAGCTATGAGAAGGCAAAGAAATTTTCACGCCAGACAAAAGGGAAGGTTCTTCCCTATCAACTTGATGTCAGTGAGCCGTTATTTTCGGACTGGGTGGATCAAACAAAGCTGGTGATCATGTGTCTCGATCAAGAAGACACGACATTTGCTGAAACCGTTCTGCGGGCAGGCATTGATTATATCGATATTTCTGCAAAGGGGGCGTATATGGAGCAGATGGCACAGCTGGATCAGCAGCAAATCGGTGCGACGGCTTTGCTCAGTGTAGGTCTCGCACCCGGCCTTACGAATTTATTAGCTGCGAAAGCATCATCTATGCTCTCATCAGTGAATCAAATAGATATAGGGATTATGCTTGGGTTGGGTGATCAGCATGGAAAAGCCGCCATTGAATGGACGCTTGACAATGTCCATACTGACTATGTGCTTACTGAGCATCATCAACGTAAAAGAGTCAAAAGCTTTACTGGAGGCAAGCGTATAGATTTTGGGGTGAAACTTGGAAAGAGGAAAGCCTATCAGTTCCCCTTCTCTGATCAGCAGACATTGCCTTTGACACTCAGTGTGCCTTCTGTGACAACAAGACTTTGTTTTGATTCTCGCGCGGCAACGCGGGCATTTGCCTTCACAAGGAGCCTTGGAATGACGTCACTTCTCACTGTTCCGAAAATCAAGGGAAGAGCCATTTCCATGATTCAATCGGCTCAAATGGGAACAGATCAATATGCAGTGAAAGTGGAGGCGACAGGAATGGAGAGGAACAAGATTCATCAAGCAGCGCTTGGAATAAAAGGGCATGATGAGTCTCAAGCAACAGCTCAAGTCGCCTCTGCTGCAGCACTACATTTATTGAGCAGGCGGTTTCAGACAGGTGTGTTTCATATCGAACAATTATTTTCATTAGCGTATGAGAATGGAGAATTTGCGTTGGTGGATCAAAACACGAAGGAAAAGCGTGTTTTAGCGCTGAAAGCCAACCTTTTAACCGCATAAAAGAATACGAACATAGGGTGATTCAAATGGAGGGTTGTAGACGGGAGTGATAAAAAGGTTACGTTTTGCAAATAAATTTCAAGTGGGTGGTGTTTACAAGTGTTAAATACAGAACAAGATATAATTAAAAATTATATAGATTCACCCCAAAAATTATATAAACGAGTATTGTTCGTTGTTAGTCTATCGCAAATATTTGGAGGGGCTGGACTAGCCGCAGGGATTACGGTAGGTGCCCTTTTAGCTCAACAAATGCTTGGAACTGAAGCCTATGCAGGAGTTCCAATGGCTTTATTTACTTTGGGGTCGGCTTGGGCAGCTTTCATTGTAGGAAAACTTTCACAACGTTATGGACGACGCATCGGTTTATCGACAGGTTTTGTAATTGGAGGAATCGGAGCAATTGGCGTTGTGATTGCAGCTATGATGAATAGTGTCATTTTATTATTTGCATCGCTCTTCATTTACGGTGCGGGAACAGCCACAAATTTACAAGCTCGTTATGCTGGGACTGACTTAGCGAACTCTAAACAACGTGCAACGGCCATTAGTATGACAATGGTCATGACAACATTTGGGGCTGTAGCAGGTCCGAATTTAGTTGAAATGATGGGTAAATTCGCCGTATCAATTGGTGTTCCATCACTTGCGGGTCCCTTTATTTTATCAGCCGCAGCATTTATTGTAGCAGGTCTTGTCCTTTTTATTCTGCTGCGTCCTGATCCGTTAGTTATTGCTCAAAGAATAGCAGCTTACAAAGCAAAACATGAGCATGGAAATCAACCAGATTCTGTTGATAAAAAAATAGATAAAAAAGGGATTACAGTAGGTGCCACGGTTATGATCTTAACTCAAATTGTCATGGTTGCACTCATGACCATGACACCGGTACATATGCAGCATCATGGTTATGGATTAGCCGAAGTGGGAATTGTTATTGGTTTTCATATTGGTGCAATGTATCTTCCTTCACCTATCACGGGTGTACTTGTAGATAAATTAGGACGAACAACTATGAGCATAGCGTCGGGCATAACATTGTTACTTGCTGGTTTATTAGCAGCATTCGCACCAAGTGATTCAATGATTCTATTAATCATTGCTCTGTCTTTACTTGGATTGGGTTGGAACTTTGGTTTAATTAGTGGTACTGCTCAAATAGTTGATTCTACAGAACCATCAACCCGGGCCAAAACCCAAGGAACACTCGATGTTTTTATTGCGTTAGCAGGTGCTGCTGGCGGTGCTCTTTCAGGAATGGTAGCTGCGAATACGAGTTATGCTACATTATCTTTAAGCGGAGGAATTTTATCTTTATTTCTCATACCTGTAATAGTTTGGTCATTTAAAAGTAAAACATAATGCAGCTCCGTGCTGCATCACAAAAAAAGACATGACCCCCATCATGGGAGAGCATGTCTTTTTTAATCCTCCATAAAAATACGTTTTGCTTCATAGTAGAGCACCTGCATAAATTTCTTCACATTAACAAGCCGGATGCTAGTTTTAGTTTTTTTATGATGATGTCGACACATCCCCTTTTTTCTTGATGCTCCCTGTGATGAGCTGTGTCAATGTGTCAGAACCTTTTTTTGAAAGGTGAACACCATCAGGCTGGAAATAGGATGGCTGTCCAGTAGCGGCTGAATGCCAATCAACCAAGGTGACATTTTGATCTTGATCGGCCACTCGCTGAATTACCGCATTCACATCATTTTCCCATGACCTCGGGACCCTCGTATTCACTAGGAAAATATGTGCCTTTGAAAAGTTTTGAATGAATGCTTTCAGCGTGTCCTCAGTAAAATAACCATTTGTGCCAAGTTCAATGATAACAGCGGCATCAGATTGATTAAATGATTTGTATTGAGGGGCGATGCTGATGGCTTCGTTCATCTGTCTGCCAACCTTCCCATCGATAGTGATCTGTTTATATGCTTTTTCAAGATTCGGCGCAATGTCTAACATGACAGAATCACCAATGGCAAGAATTTGGTGAAATTGTTTTTGATCAGCTGCTTTTTTCTCGTGCTTTTCTTTCTTTTTCTTCGCTTTTGATTCCGAAGGTTCGGCTGTTTTTTTCGGTGCTGTCTTAATTTGCGTCACTTCCTTCACATGTGGGGATGAAGTGGACGAATTAGACATGCCAATGATAAATAAGATCAAAAGAGCTGCGGTGATTCCAAGGAACACCTTATTAGATGTAGACCATTGTTTGATTCCTTTTTTCCAAATAGACCAAGAGGCAAAATATTGTCTGAAGCCATGCTGGCGGATTGGCTGTTCGATGAAGCGATAGGAAGCCTCAGCAACTAGTAAAATGGCGATGAACTGCATTGTGACACGCGCGATGGAAGGCTGTCCAATTTCAATGACCGGTGTGGTCAGTACGATAATGGGATAATGCCACAGATAAATACCATAAGACCGCTTACCAAGCCAGACGAGCGGCTGAAAGGACAGCCATTTCCCTATAAGACTTGCAGGGTGGCAGACGCACGCAATTAAAATGGCAGCATTCAGACAGAATAAAAGCATGCCGCCCTGATAGAGAAAGGCATCGAAATCGTCCACTGCATAAACACAAAGAAGGAAAATCGCAAACGAACCGAACCCGGCAATATGTAAAATACGTCTGCCAACAGGAAGTAATTTCTTGCTGGATAGTCTTTGCATAGGCCACACAAATGCCAGACTGCAACCAATCAGGAGCGCAAATGCACGAGTATCTGTTCCATAATAAACCCTGCTTGGATCGGTATCTGGTGAATAAAGAATCGCCATCCATAAGGCGGAGACAAGTGCTAGGCCAAAGGTGATCATAGGCAGATGGGATCTGTTTTTTATCCATTTCAGCCCTGCAATCAACAGTACCGGCCAAACGATATAAAATTGCTCTTCAATTGCCAAAGACCACAAATTTTTCAGTGGAGATAGGGCATTGAAGCTATCAAAATATGAAAGCTGGTGAAAAATATACCACCAGTTACTGACATAAAAAAAGGACGATAGGGCATCGCCACGAATGGACAATAATGCGTTTGAACCAGCAATCGCGCACCAGCTGACGGTTATAAAAATCATGATGTAAGCAGCTGGAAGAAGCCTCCTGATCCGTCCCATCCAAAATGGCAAAAGCTCTTGATAGCCTAAATCCTGCTTATGTAACAAGATCGTTGTAATCAAGTAACCAGAAATGACAAAAAATAAATCAACGCCAAGAAACCCGCCACTTGCGGGTCCGATATGTAAGTGATAAGCAATGACTGCCAATACAGCAACGGCTCTTAGTCCATCTAATCCTAAAATATAACGAAAACGATTTTCCTTGCTGTTCATGAAAATGAATCCCCCATCAATGTCAAACGCTTCTTTTTGTTGTTCATTCAAAAGAGCAACGATTCTTTTATTTTATATAAGATTAGACGAATCAGCATTACATTTTGTTGGCGAATTTCTGTCTTTTTTTAAATTTTTTTCATACGAAAAAAGAATTGGTGGGTGAAGAGATGTCGAATTTGATACTCAAAACCAAAATCCCTGTCATAATAAAAGAAGAAGGAAAGGGGATGTGTTGAATGAGAACGATCGAAAATGATCAGTTATTGGTTCAGATTCATGAAAAGGGAGCGGAAGTCAGGGAGGTGCTTGACAAGGAAAGCGGGCGTCACTATATGTGGTCTGGAGATCCAGCTTATTGGGGCAGGGTGTCGCCTGTCTTGTTTCCGATTGTTGGGCGATTAATGAATGATCAATACAAGATTGACGATCAAACCTTTGAGCTCACGCAGCATGGATTTTTGCGTGATGTCAATTTTGATTTATATGAAGAAACGGATCATACGGTGACCTTTCAATATGAATCAAGAGGCCGGCACGTGAAGCAATACCCATATGAATTTACAGCACGAATTCGTTATGAACTACTGGAAAATGGACTGAAGATTTCCTGGGAAATTGATCATGACGGAGATGATACGATGTATTTCTCCATTGGAGGGCACCCAGCATTTCGTGTTCCTCTCGTTGAAGGCGAGCAAGCAGCAGATTATTCACTCACATTGACACCTTCCACTGAACATCTCCCTGTGCAATATGAACTGCGGAATTCACTTGTCAGAGAGAAAGGAAAAGGAATTGAGCTTGAGCCGATCCAGCTTCGGCCAGAGCTTTTTCAGCATGATGCGATGATCTTGAGCCATATCAATCGAGTGTCATTGACTTCCAATGCAGGTCACGGAGTTGAGGTCGATCTCACTGGCTTTCCGTTCGTGGGCATTTGGTCGCCTTATGATCAAGAAAAAGGAACGATGGCTCCTTTTGTTTGTATTGAGCCGTGGTATGGCATCGCCGATATGGAAGGGACGAATGGGCAGTATAAAGAGAAGTTTGGCATTCAAACATTAAAAAAGAATGAGACCTTTCATGCTGCTTATACAATTTTCTTCAAATGAACATTTGTGCATGATGAGTTGAACAATTTGTTATGATAGAAGAAAAAAGGGGGCTTATGAATGGATCGAGAGAAACAACAGCTGAGTATTGAAGCGGCAAGGCTTTACTATTTGTCTGATTACAGCCAGCAGGAAATTGCCAAGCAGCTGGACTTGTCCAGACCGACTGTATCTCGGCTGCTTCAATATGCGAAAGAGAAGGGGTATGTCCAGATTACTGTGATGGATCCGTTTGAGGATTTAAATGAGCTTTCTTCATTGCTCAAGGAAAAGTATGACCTGCTCGAAGCTCATGTAGTGTTTTCGCCAAAGGACGACTATCCAACCATCACCGATTATTTGAGCCGATTTGGTGCAGATTACTTGCAAGAGACGGTGAAAGACGGTGATATCGTTGGCGTGAGCTGGGGAACGACTATGTATCAGATTGCACAAAAGATGCAATCTAAACAGGTAAAAGGTGTAGAGGTTGTCCAGCTCAAGGGCGGAATCAGCCATTCTCATGTGAATACATATTCTGCGGAAACCATTCAGTTGTTTGCTGAGGCCTTTCAAACAGCACCGCGCTATTTGCCGCTTCCTGTTGTATTTGATAGTGCTGCTGTCAAGGAAATGGTTGAGCAGGACAGACACATTCAGCGAATTATTGAAATGGGCAAGCAGGCAAATATCGCTGTGTTTACTGTTGGAACGGTAAGAGATGAGGCACTTTTGTTTAGACTAGGTTATTTCCGTGAAGAAGAAAAAGCGCTACTCAAGGCATCCAGTGTCGGAGACATTTGCTCGCGTTTTTATGATCAAGATGGACGCATTTGCAGTCAAGCCATTAACAATCGCACAATTGGCGTGGAGCTAGATGATTTAAGGACAAAAGAACGATCCATTCTTGTCGCTGGCGGTCATCGAAAGGTGGCTTCTATACACGGCGCACTAAGAGGAAAATATGCGAATGTATTGATCATCGATCAGCACACAGCGAGGGCTCTTTTAAATGTCACAAAATAGATGAACAAAATTTCATAACCGTGTTTACAATTGTTCATTCGTCATATATGATGAAAGTATCATAATTAAAAGGAAGTGTGAAGCATGACGATAGCAAAGCTCATTGATCATACAGCACTAAAACCAGATACAACTAGAGCTGCCATTATGCAGTTACTTGAAGAAGCAAAGACTCATCAATTTGCATCTGTTTGCGTGAACCCAACTTGGGTATCTCTTGCGTCAAAAGAACTAGCAGGAACAGGTGTTGATGTATGTACAGTCATCGGTTTCCCGTTAGGTGCGAACACAACAGCGGTGAAAGCATTCGAAACAAAGGATGCGATTGAAAACGGTGCAACAGAAGTGGACATGGTCATCAATGTTGCCGCATTGAAAGACGGCGAATATGATGTGGTTGAACAAGATATTCGTGCAGTTGTAGACGCAGCAAAAGGAAAAGCATTAGTGAAAGTCATCATTGAAACATGTTTACTTACTGATGAAGAAAAAGTCAAAGCTTGTGAGCTTTCAGTGAAAGCGGGCGCTGATTTTGTGAAAACATCGACTGGATTTAGTACAGGCGGTGCAACGGCTGAGGACATCGCATTAATGCGTAAAACAGTAGGACCTGACATCGGTGTGAAAGCATCAGGTGGCGTGAGAACAAAAGAAGACGTTGAGGCAATGACAGCTGCAGGTGCTACTCGTATTGGAGCTAGTGCAGGCGTTTCCATTATCAAAGGGGATCAATCAGCTCCTTCGAAAGACTATTAATTCATACGATCCTATGGTAGGATAACATTCATGACTCATAAATGATGAAAAAGTCATATGCGGAAGGAACTCACTTCTGGGAATTTCTTCCGCGTTTTGTTTACGAAATAGGGTTTGTTCCATACAAGCGCATTAATGTAAACGAATTCATTCAAGGAGGAAAAACATGAAATATGTGATTGGTATCATCGGTTTGCTAGTGATTCTCGCCATTGCATGGCTGGCTAGTAATGGAAAAAAACGAGTGAAATTCCGTCCAGTAATTGTCATGATTGTACTGCAATTTATTTTAGGTTATATTCTGCTCAATACAGGTGTTGGAAACTTCCTAGTCGGAGGCTTTGCAAAAGGATTCCAAATGCTTCTAGGCTATGCCGGCGAAGGAATCAACTTTGTATTTGGCGGGTTAATGAATGATAAAGCGTCCACTTTCTTCATCAATGTCTTACTGCCGATCGTCTTTATCTCGGCGTTAATCGGTATCCTGCAGCATTGGCGTATTCTTCCGCTTATCGTACGCGGAATTGGATATTTGCTTAGTAAAGTAAACGGTATGGGGAAACTAGAATCTTACAACGCAGTAGCGTCTGCGATTTTAGGTCAATCAGAAGTCTTTATTTCTATTAAGAAACAACTTGGATTATTACCTCAGCAGCGTCTTTATACATTATGTGCATCTGCAATGTCGACGGTATCGATGTCGATTGTTGGTGCGTACATGCAAATGATTAAACCAGAGTACGTGGTTACAGCACTTGTGCTGAACCTATTTGGTGGATTTATTATCGCATCGATCATCAATCCATATGAAGTGTCTAAGGACGAAGACATGCTTGAAGTCGTTGAGGAAGAAAGACAATCCTTCTTCGAAATGCTTGGCGAATACATTATGGATGGCTTCAAAGTAGCGATTGTTGTTGCTGCAATGTTGATTGGATTCGTTGCATTAATTGCGATGATTAACGGTATCTTTACAGCAGTCATCGGTGTTTCTTTCCAAGATGTACTTGGATATGTCTTTGCTCCATTTGCGTTCATTGTTGGTGTTCCTTGGAGCGAAGCGGTACAAGCAGGAAGCATTATGGCGACCAAAATGGTATCGAACGAATTTGTGGCAATGCAAATTCTATCCGGTGATGCTTTCCAATTCAGTGCTCGTACAGAAGCGATCATTTCTGTATTCCTTGTATCATTTGCGAACTTCTCTTCTATCGGTATCATTGCTGGAGCAGTCAAAGGCTTAAACGAAAAGCAAGGAAACGTAGTCGCACGCTTTGGATTAAAGCTGTTATTCGGTGCAACTCTTGTCAGTTTCTTAACAGCAGGCGTTGTCGGTTTGATTTACTAATTTAAAAAAAGGAATGGTGAAAACAATGAGAATGGTAGATATCATTGCGAAAAAACGTGACGGAAAAGAATTATCTTCAGAGGAAATTTCTTTCTTTGTCAAAGGTTATACGGACGGAACAATTCCTGACTACCAAGCAAGTGCCTTGG
The DNA here is from genome assembly GCF_049895685.1 of Bacillus sp. DC4300-2b2. Taxonomy (NCBI): domain Bacteria; kingdom Bacillati; phylum Bacillota; class Bacilli; order Caryophanales; family Bacillaceae; genus Bacillus; species Bacillus sp. DC4300-2b2. The sequence goes on along the minus strand of NZ_JAFCSW010000001.1, from coordinate 782,481 downwards.
CTATGGCAATTTTCTTCCAAGATATGACGGATCAAGAACGTGCAGACTTAACACTCGCTATGGCGAACTCAGGAGATACAATTGACCTGTCTGCCATTGACGGTATTAAAGTAGACAAGCACTCAACAGGCGGTGTAGGTGATACAACTACGCTTGTACTCGCTCCTCTTGTTGCGGCACTAGATGTACCTGTTGCGAAAATGTCTGGGCGCGGCCTTGGGCATACAGGCGGTACAGTGGACAAGCTTGAAGCGGTCAAAGGCTTCCACGTAGAAATTACAAAAGACGAATTCATCGAGCTCGTGAACCGTCATAAAGTAGCGGTCATTGGCCAATCAGGCAACCTGACACCAGCTGATAAAAAGCTGTATGCTCTTCGTGATGTGACAGGAACTGTTAACTCAATCCCGCTTATTGCAAGCTCCATTATGAGTAAGAAAATTGCTGCTGGTGCAGATGCGATTGTACTCGATGTGAAAACAGGCGCAGGTGCTTTCATGAAAACACCAGAAGACTCAGAGAAGCTTGCAAAAGCCATGGTGCGCATCGGAAACAACGTTGGCAGACAAACGATGGCGGTCATCTCTGACATGTCTCAGCCGCTAGGATTAGCGATTGGAAATTCCCTTGAAGTGAAAGAAGCGATTGATACGCTTCGAGGCGAAGGTCCTGAAGACTTAAACGAGCTTGTGCTCACATTAGGTAGTCAAATGGTCGTTCTTGCGAAAAAAGCAGACACACTTGATGAAGCAAGAGAAAAGCTGATTGAAGTGATGAAAAACGGCAAAGCACTTGAGAAATTCAAGGAATTCTTAGAAAACCAAGGTGGAGACAGCTCCATTGTAGATCAGCCTGAAAAACTGCCGCAAGCACCTTACAAAATCGAAGTACCTGCCAAAGAATCAGGTGTCGTAGCTGAAATTGTCGCGGACGAAATCGGTGTTGCAGCGATGATTCTTGGAGCAGGACGCGCAACAAAAGAGGACGATATCGACCTATCTGTCGGCATCATGCTGAACAAAAAAGTGGGCGATCGTGTTGAAAAAGGAGATTCACTTGTGACTCTGCATGCGAATCGAGAAGATGTTGCAAATGTCATGGAGAAAATTTATGACAACATCCGCATCGCTGATCATGCCGATGCACCAACATTGATCCACACAGTCATTACTGAATAAAGAAAAAGGACAAAAGTGATTCGTCGCTTTTGTCTTTTTTTATGCTCGTCATTTTCTATTGAAATAAAAAAATTCACTTTATGAAACAAACCTCTTGCAATCATCAAACAATGGGTGTATATTAATTGACGAGTCAATGATTGATATATCAAGTAATTGATTTCTGAATAGAAAAGAGGGGATGGCATTGACTGCATTTTGCTCTGAAGAGGCAGAGGTATTATATCGTTTGCAGTGCGTGAACCGTATGATGGGCGTGAAGTTCGAAGCATGCACGGGCATCAGCCAATCAAGACTTGAGTTGCTATCGCTGTTATTCCAAGCCGATGAAATCAGCCAAACAGATTTGCAGAAAAAAGTAAATATTGATAGTGCAGCTGTGACCCGTCATTTAAAACAGTTAGAAACAAAAGGAATGGTCACACGCAGAAGAAAACCAGAAGACAATCGAGTCACACTTGTTCGCTTAACAGACGAAGGCAGAACAAGAATCGAAGCTTCTAAAATAGAAAAAGAACGATTTATCTCAGAAATGCTTGAAAACGTAAGTGAAGAAGAACGAAGGCTTCTCACTGATGTGCTCATCCGTATACAACAAAACATCGAAAAGATTCAAACAACCTAAAGGAGTGTTACACATGGCTACAACATTAAAAACAAACGATTTTATGGAAATTATGAAAGGGCGCCGCTCTATTCGTAACTATGATCCATCTGTGAAAATCAGCAAAGAAGAAATGACAGAGATTTTAGAAGAAGCAACAACTGCACCATCATCAGTGAATGCACAACCTTGGCGCTTCATGGTGATTGACAGCCCAGAAGGAAAAGAAAAGCTTGCACCACTTGCAAAATTCAACCAAACACAAGTGTCAACATCAGCAGCTGTCATTGCAGTTTTTGCAGATATGAAAAGCGATGAATACTTAGAAGAAATTTATTCAAAAGCAGTAGAGCATGGCTACATGCCGCAAGAAGTGAAAGAAAGACAAATTGCAGCATTAACTGCACATTTTGAGGTTCTTCCCGAGCAAGTGAACCGCGAAACAATTTTAATTGACGGTGGGATTGTGTCTATGCAGCTTATGCTTGCTGCACGTGCACACGGTTATGATACAAATCCAATTGGCGGATATGATAAAGAAGTCATTGCTGAAACATTTGGCTGGGATAAAGAACGTTATGTACCAGTCATGCTGCTATCAATTGGGAAAGCAGCTGACGAAGGCTATGCATCTTACCGTTTACCGGTTGATCGTATTGCTGAGTGGAAATAATATCTTTTCAAAAGGAGACGATCAAATGATTATTATTCATGCAGGGATGACCATTCATCCAGAAAAAGAAAACGTATTTTTAGAAGAAATCAACGAATTAATGAAAGCTTCACAGGCTGAAGAAGGCAATGTTTCCTACAAGCTGTTCAAGGATACAGATAAGGAAAATACCTTTTTAATGGTAGAAGTGTGGAAAGATGACGCTGCGGTTCAAAGCCATAATGCAAGTGCTCATTTTCAGGCTTTCGTAGCGAAGGCAAAAGAATTCTTAGCCGCTCCACTTGACGTGGTTGCCTTTCAAGGCCAGCAGCTTTCATAGAAAAACAACAAACACCCTAGGCGGTTATCGCCTAGGGTTCTTTTATTTTCGACATATGGTTCCACCTATTTCGTTCACGTATTGTGCATTTTCCACAAAATTTCTGAAAATAAAATGTTTTTCGACTTAACTATATTGGAATATGCTAGAATTAGATATTATTTATTACCAAAATAGGGAGGAACCAATATGAAAAAAGGGAAATGGACGAAAATTGCACTAACCGCTGTGCTAAGTTTAGGCACATTGACAGCTTTCAGCACCCCTCTATCTGCCCACACCACAGAAAAATCAACATCCTCTGACGGCGGTCATTATTCAGGTATTCCATTTGACTCAAGCGTCGTAAATGAAGACCGTCTCGTCAAAGCCTTGAAAAAACAAGGAAAGATCAAAAAGAATGCCAATGAGGCAGAAACCCAAAAAGCATTAAAGAACTATCTAAAGAAAAAAGAAGAATCGGCAATGAAACAAAGTGCCAGCACTTTAACAGAAGAGCCTGAATTCCTCAAAGAATACAAACAAGAGGTACATAACAAACTTGCCAAAAAGAAAAAGTTAAAGAAGCATAAAGGAAAAGAAGGCAATCAAGTAAAACCGGTCAAAAAGGAAAAGTATAAAGGTGACGTCCGCAATGATAAGGTATTGGTTTTATTAGTAGATTTTAAAGATTATAAGCATAATAGTATCAAAAAAGAAGAGACTGATATGTATTATGACAAGTTTGATCAACAGCATTATCAAGATATGCTTTTCGGAAAAAATGGCTACATCGGTCCAGATGGGAAACGAAAAGTATCCATGAAGCAATATTATGAAAAGCAGTCCGGCGGCAGTTACACAGTCAGTGGAACAGTTGCAGGATGGTATACAGCGAAGCATGAAGCTGCTTATTATGGCGGGAACGTACCTGACGATTCAGGCAGTGACGGCAGACCGCGCGAATTGGTAAAAGAAGCACTCGAAGCAGCAGCAAAAGATCCAAATGTTGATCTCGGCGAATATGATCAATGGGACCGCTATGATATTGATGGCGACGGTGTTTATAACGAGCCAGACGGCATCATTGACCATCTGATGGTCGTTCATGCCGGTGTAGGTGAAGAAGCAGGCGGCGGACAACTTGGCGCTGATGCGATTTGGTCACACCGCTGGTCACTTGGTGATGTATTTGAAATTCCGGATACTGAATCTGAAGTCGGACAAGGCGGGAAAATAGGCGCTTTGGATTACACTATTGAGCCTGAAGATGGCGCAGCAGGTGTGTTTACACATGAATTCGGACATGATCTTGGTCTTCCTGACGAGTACGATACACAGTACACAGGCAACGGAGAGCCCGTTTCTTACTGGTCGATCATGTCAAGCGGAAGCTGGGCAGGTAAAGTGCCTGGTACGGAACCAACAGGCTTTAGCCCATATGCGAAAGAAATGCTTCAAAATCTGCATGGGGGCAACTGGCTTTCTGGACAAACCATCGATGGTAAAACATTAAAGAAAAGCAAAACCGTCTTAATTGATGAAGCAGCAACAAAAGGAACAAACCATGATGCCGTTCGAGTCGATTTACCAGATAAAGAGATTGTCGTCACGACACCTGCTCAAGGAAAATATTCGTACTTCAGCGGAACGGGTGACAATTTGAATGCAACCATGACGACAACAGGTATTGATTTGTCAAAAGGAAGCAAAGCAGAGCTGACATTTAAAGCATGGTACGATATTGAAGAAGATTATGATTATGCGTATGTCGAAGTGCGTGAATCAGGGACTGATCAATGGAAGACCATCGCGGGTAACATCACGAATGATCGAAATGAAGCAGGTGCAAACGAAGGCAATGGCATCGACGGAAAATCAGACGGCTGGGTAGATGCTAACTTTGACCTGTCTGCTTATGCAGGGAAGAAAATCGACCTGCAATTCCGTTACACAACCGATGCAGGCTATTCACTTCCAGGTTTATTCGTAGATGATCTGAACGTCAAAGCAGATGGAACGAACGTATGGTCAGATGATGCCGAGGATACATCTACTTTTACCTTTAATGGATTCTCAAAATCTAATGGAAAACAATATGCAGCACAATACTATTTACTAGAGTGGCGCTCTTATGCTGATGTCGATAAAGGCTTAAAGCATATTAAACGCGGGGCAAGTCTGATGAGCTATAATAACGGGTTGGTCGTTTGGTATGTCGATCAATCATACAGTGATAACTGGGTAGGAAAACATCCGGGGAACGGCTTCCTTGGCGTAGTAGATGCAGATCAGAAAGTATTAAAATGGAGTGACGGTTCCATTGCCGCAACAGGGTTCCAAGTACATGATGCAGCATTCTCTTTGAATCCAAGTACGAAGCTGAATATAGATTATACAGCAACAACGGGCTTAACTTTGCAAGATCGCTACATTCGCCCGGCTCGTACATTTAGTGATAAAAAGAACTATGTGAATCCAAACAACCCAGATGCAGGACGCGATGTACCGACATATGGGTTATCCTTTAAAGTCGTTGGACAAAGTAAGGATCGTTCTGTTGGAAAGGTGTTAATTTCGAAAAGTAACTAAATAGAAAGCCGGATTCTACTATTGAATCCGGCTTTTTGATATGTGAGAAAAGGAATGTGAGGGCACGATTGTTTTTTTAAATCGAATGTCTGTTCTTTTTTATTTTGATATCCGAATGAAACCATTATATAATAGAGACTGGAAGGTTTTTCTTTCAACCATGATTCTTTTTAGCTGTTAAAACAAAGGAAAGGATGAGCGTTACCAATGAGTTGTGTCACTGCCAAGCAATTAAAGGTGATTCGAGGGACGATGCAGACTTTTTGCAGCCATTTGGAGTATGATGGCCACGGTAAGCTTCATATCAATACCATCATGGCTTTTATTAAAAAGGAATTCGGCGTGAGAAAAATGAAAGACATTCCACAAAGTCGCTTTACAGAAGCGCTAGAATTAATACAAGACTTTGATTTATACACGGACAAAATAGAGATTCGTGACCGTCTATCAGAAAGGAATTAACTAAATTGAATATTTTAGCAATGATTTTAGTAGGAATTGTCGCATTAGAACACATTGTCATCATGTTATTAGAAATGTTTTTTATGGAATCAAAGATGGCGAAGCGATCTTTTAAGCTGCCAGAACACTTGCAAAAAGATCCAAATGTCAAAGTAATGTTTGCCAATCAGGGGCTTTATAACGGGTTTTTAGCTGCAGGACTCATTTGGGGGCTCATTCTTGGATCGAATACCGTTGGATATATGATTCAGCTGTTTTTCATTCTTTGTGTACTCATCGCAGCAGTATTTGGCGGTGTAACATCCAATAAATCAATTATCATCAAACAAGGAGTACCAGCGCTGCTTGCACTCATTGCACTGATGCTGGCGATCTAACCTTAAATAAAGCCGCCTCTAGTGAGGGCGGCTTTATCTTTTTCGAAGACCCATTAAACGAATAATGGAAGTTAGACAAAGGGCAACGGCAACGGCCAAAATGATTTTTCCGTACATGACCCCCGTTAGGTTCATCAAAAAGACGGCCAATATAATACAGAGCGTGATGATGATCATCACAATCGAATAGGTTTTCACTCTTTTCCACTCCTTTAAAAATCTCCTCTTGTGACGAGAGGTCTGTCAATCTTTCCTCATATTATATCACTCAATGACAATTTTACATGAAATTCCCTACCAATAGAATGTGACATATTGATTAGATTTGGAGTCATACCATATTTTTTAGAAAATCGGGTATAACATAAAGAGCTGACCTGATGAAGTCATATTGCTTGATGTTTAATTGTGCAAAATATAAAATAACCACATGATAAATCGAAAGGATGATCAATATGAGTAAGAAAGTGTTATTAGTATCGACAAGCAGCCCAGAAATGAATGGACATCCAACAGGCTTATGGCTAGAAGAGTTAGCAGAGCCATTTCATATTTTTAAAGAAAATGAACTAGAAGTACAAATTGTCTCTATTCTAGGTGGCACTGTACCAATTGACAAAAATTCAATTCCTGAAGGTGTCCCAGCGCAATATAAAGATGTGTATGAACTACTTCAAGATACAAAGGCGCTTACAGATGTGAATCCAGCTGATTATGACGGCATTTTCTTTGCTGGGGGACACGGCCCTATGATCGACTTTGCGTCTAATCAATTGGTAGCGGATGCGATCTTAGCGGTTTCAGATAAAAATGGTGCGATCGGAGCCGTTTGTCATGGTGTTTCAGCATTCGTTGATGTGAAGGACGAAAATGGCAAATCATTTATCGAAGGCAAAAAAATCACAGGCTTCACCAACGAAGAAGAGGAAGCCGTGCAGCTGACATCAAAGGTTCCATTTTTATTGGAAACAAAACTTCGTGAGCAGGGGGCAGCGTTTGAAAAAGGCGATGCTTTTGCGCCATTTGCTGTCGTTGACGGACAAATCATTACTGGACAAAACCCAGGATCAAGTGCAGAAACAGCACGTTTGTTTGTCAAAACCATTGCATAAAACGATCAAAAACCAGCCGTTACTCATGCGGCTGGTTTTTTGTTATAAAAATGTCCCAAAAAAGACCAAAACAATGAATGGAATAATGGTAAAATTATCACAGGTTAAAAAACCCAAATGAAGAAAAGGGGATGTTCCTGTGAGAGCATTTTATGTCAAAATCACTGCAGCTTTACTGTCTGTTTTACTCGTTGCAACAGGTTTGTTTTCACCAGCATTAAAAGCAGAAGAAGCACCAAAATCAAGTGGGAAACGATCACCACTGACAGAAAAAGCGATTCAGCAAGTGCAAGAGTCGTTTTTGAAGCAGGATGAAGGAACCGCTATCCAACAGAAGCAAGTGAAAAAATCATTTAAAGTGAATAAGAAGAAAGGAATCAGTATCAAACGAAAAGCTGCTAAAGATGGTAAAATGCGCACGTCTGCCGTTCGCTCCATTGATGGACTAGCCATAAATCAATCGGCTGTCTTAACAGAGGACGACCCAGTTGATCTATGGTTTTTAAGCACATCTTCACCTCAGGCACTCATCAGCCGGATTACCTCTTCAAACCCTGATTATTTCGTTCAATTGTTTGTTGTTGATTATGAAACAGGACAAGCCTATCCAACGGATCTTATTCAACCGGCAGGCAGTCTGCTTGCGTTAAGCAATTTACCAGCGGGTGATTATGCGTTTGGTATTACCAGCGGTGGAGAATTTGGAGACTCATATACATTACAGGTGAATGCAAAAAACCCACCAAATTTCACAGGTGCTGAATCCCTGTCATCAACATTGCAATACTTTGTCGCTACGTATGCCAATGGGGATGTTTTCGCAAACGGTACAAAAGTGTATAACAAACAATCTAAGACCGCTGATTATAAATGGGAGCGTGTGTTTTACTTCTCATATGATGGAAAATATGAACAGAGAACTCATTCTGTTGAAAGTGTGAAGGTGAAAAGTATTTCAGCACCAGTGTCGTACTCTGCTCCATACGCAAGTTCCTCAGAGGCCATTCTCGTCTACTTAGATGTGGAGACATTGTTTATGTACCATCAATCGTCTTATGCAAGCGGGCAATATTACCATGATACCTTTGTAGATACACTCGGGAAGACAACACCAAGACGCTTAGATATTGATGATATGACAAATTACGGTGATCATATTTTAGCTGTAGATTTAAAAACAGGAAAGCCGATTGATTTCTTCAGCGTGCTGAATTTCTACTATGCTGCAGGGATCGAGAAGCTGCCAACAATCAGAACGTTGAATTAAGAAAGGCGGTTGACATCAAATCGCCACATGTGTAGAGTAAAGATAATTAAATGACAAAAGTCCACTAGGGGAGTCATGTATGACTGAGACAAGAGAAAATCTTGGACCCTTTGAACCTGATCTAGTTCGTACTAGCGGAGGGAAGTGGAGCTGGACCTTGTCTTATTCATGATTGAATCGATAAGAAGGCCGCTCCATTTGGGGTGGCTTTTTCATTTATTCAACTGAAAAAGAGGAGGCTTTTTTTATGACATTTTCTACGCAATTAAGGAAAGAAGCAGATTCGTTATTTGAAGCTATTTATCAGCATCCGTTCGTCAGAGGCCTGGCAGCAGGAAAGCTGGAAAAGGAACAGATCATTCATTATGTCAAACAGGATGCAGAATACTTACAAGCATTCATTAAAATTTATGCAGCAGCGCTCAGCAGATGTACAGGCAGAGAGGATATTGCGTTTTTTCATCAGCAGATTGCGTTTGTACTAGATAGTGAAACGCACCCTCATCAAAACCTTTGCCGAGTGGCAGGAGTAGCATATGATGAGCTTCAAGGTGCTTCTTTGGCTCCGAGTGCTCATCACTATATTCATCACATGCTGCAAGTCGCACAGGAAGGTACACTTGGTGAAATCATCGCTGTCCTCCTTCCATGTCCTTGGACATATTGGGAAATAGGGAAACGAATGCTCACAGATGTGCAGCCAGACCCGTCACATCCGTTTTATGAGTGGATCACGTTTTATGGAGGATTAACCGATTCTGTCACAGGTGAGCTTTGCAAGCGGCTCGATCAATTGGCGGAAGCAGCAAGTGAGAAGGAAAAGGAAAAAATGAAACAGCATTTTATCTTAAGCTGCCAGCTCGAGTACAAGTTTTGGGAAATGGCCTTTACTGTTGAAGAGTGGCCAGTTCAACTGGAGGTGCATTCATCATGACATGGAAGATGAAAGAAGTCGTCCTTGCCGTGATTTTATCCGTTGCGTGCGGTGTGATCTATTTAGGGTGGTCCACACTTTACTTACCAATTACAGCACTTGTGGGCCCAGCAGGAGGCAATATCATGTTTGGAATATGGGTCATTGCCAGTCCAATCGTTGCGTATATCATTCAAAAGCCGGGGGCTGCCCTGATTGCGGAAACAGCTGCCGCGGCTGTGGAATTATTGACAGGCAGCCACTTCGGACTTTCAGCTCTGCTGATTGGTGTATGCCAAGGGCTTGGGGCAGAAATCGCCTTCGCTCTTTTTGGGTATAAACGATACCGCATGTGGACACTGATGCTGTCTGGTGCCTTTGCCGCTATCGGAGCGATGGCGTACAGTCTCGTGGCAAATGGCTTTAGTTATTACACACCTCAAGTTTTACTTATGACCCTTGTGACTCAAATTATTAGCGGAATGATACTTGGCGGCTGCCTTGCGAAAGTGGTGGTGGACGCACTATCCAAAACAGGTGTACTGAATCAATATGCCATCATGAAAGAAAAACGAAACAAAGGTGAACAGCATGAATTCATTTCTCGCGTGCAATGATCTGACTGTCCGTTTTTATGAACAGCCTAAGCCTATTTTAAATCAAGTCTCCCTGACGATTCAAAAAGGGGAAAAGGTGCTTATTTTAGGGCCGAGCGGAAGCGGGAAATCCACGCTCATTTCGGTTCTGGCTGGAATCATTCCAGAGCATGTGGAAGCAGACATGCAGGGTGAAGTGGTATTACAAAGACATACAGGCGTCATGTTTCAAGATCCAGACTCTCAGTTTTGTATGCACCGCGTCAATGAAGAAATTGCCTTTAGCTTAGAGAACCGTTCCGTCCCTCGTGAAGAGATGGATGATATCATTCAGCAGATCATGCAAAAAGTCCAGCTGAATGTTGATCCGCATACAGAGATTCACACTTTATCTGGCGGCATGAAGCAGCGATTGGCACTTGCCTGTTTACTAGCATTACAGCCGGATGTTCTATTCTTTGATGAACCAACCGCACAGCTTGACCCAGCAGGTAGATTGGACATATTTCAACTGTTGCAGCAGCTTGCAGCCGATCAGCAGCAAACCATGATTTTTGTAGAGCATGTACTTGACGGAGTCATCGAATGGATGGATCGGGTGATTTTATTAGATGACCAAGGTAGCATTTTAGCAGATGGAGCTCCAAAAAATGTGCTCGTAACATATGAGAAAGAAATGAAAGAGGCAGGAATTTGGCGGCCAAAATTATTTCCCGAGAAATGGTCCACGATTATTCAAGATCCATTTCATCCACTGAGTCAAACCTTTATGCAAACCTATGAAGCAAGAAAAGCGCAGCATGAAAAAGTGGCATCATTCGAACGAGAGACAATGATTCGTACAGAAAATCTTCAATTAAGCTACGGGAAAAAAAGGATTATGAGTAATCTTCAGCTTGATATCAAAGCAGGAGATTGGGTGGCGATTATTGGAGAAAATGGGAGCGGAAAAAGTACGTTTCTCAAACATTTGATCCGCTTAGAGCCAGCTAAAAAAGGTCATATTTTCTTAAAAGAAACAGACCTTAAAAAATGGTCTGACCGACTACTCTATGAAAAAGCAGGCTTTGTGTTTCAAAATCCGGAGCTTCAATTTATACAAGACACAGTATTCGATGAAATTGCATTTGGCGGCAGACAGCGAAACTGGCCAGAATCAGTAGTACAAGAAAAAACGGTTCAGCTGCTGAAAGAGTTCGGTTTAGAGAAGCATGCAAAAGCACATCCCTTCACCTTAAGTTTAGGGCAAAAAAGAAGATTGAGTGTTGCCACGATGCTCCTTTTTGATCAAGATGTATTGCTGTTAGATGAACCGACTTTCGGGCAGGATGAAAAAACAGCGAAGGAATTAATGAGACGTTTAAAAGAGCGTCAGCGCCAAGGCACAACCATTGTGATGGTCACACATGATATGGAGCTTGTCGATGAGTGTGCCGATCAAGTGCTTCTTTTTCATCAAGGGAAGCATGTGTATGATGGCACCCCTTATGATTTATTTTCAAATCAGGAACTTGTCGATGCTTATCAGCTGAGAGCTCCTTTACATTATCGCTATGTGGCAGAAAGAAAGGACGTGCTGACGATTGCAAAGTAATCATTCCTTTCTTTCTACTGTGAATCCAGTCATGAAATTACTCGCTCACCTGCTTGCGATGGGCTGCCTCATGGCGATATCTGATCCTAAAACAACCTTTATCATCTGGCTGTTTGCTCTTGGCATTGGACTTGTTTTAGGTGGATGGAATATGAAGTATCTCATCACAAGGCTTGTCCCTTATCTGCTCTTTTTTATTCTCGTCTTTTGGATGATGGCGGCCTTCGGCAAGGGGGATCATACTGTTTGGAAGTGGGCGTGGTTTCATATCACGGAGGAGAGTTTAAGAAATGGTCTCACCATCGCTTTCAGAATGCTTGGATTTGTAACATTTGGCCTCCTTTTTACGTCCACAACAGATTTGACGGCATTTATGATGAGTTTGATTCATCAATGCCGAATGTCTCCAAAATGGGCGTATGGAATGCTTGCCGGCTTCCGGTTTATTCCGTTATTTCAAAGTGAATTAAAACAAATGAAAGCTGCACATAAAATCAGAGGCTACAAGCAAAAAAACAGCTGGAAAGCGTTTATGCGTTATGCATTGCCCCTTTTTACGCAAGGCGTACGAAAATCAGAACGCTTAGCGATTGCAATGGAAGCCAGGGGCTTCACAGGGACGAGAGAGCGAACGTATTATCATATCATCAGCACCTCATGGATTGACTATATGTATCTTTTTCTCATCGGTATTAGTGTCTTCATGTGCATTTACTTTGTTTAAAAAACACCCACATTCTCTTGATAGAATGTGGGCTTTTTATATGTCTTAGGTCATTAGATTGATATTAGTGCACATTACAGGCTGTAATAGATCATATAACGAACCGATAAAGAAGGTGTACTGAGAAAAAGAGAGGATGAACGTAAGCGAATGTCACAGAGAATTGATAACATAATAGACGCTTTACCAATCATTGGACTTGCTATGAGAGAACAGCTAACCTTTTCTGTTTTAGGGAAAGAGAAGGTTCTTTATTATCAGCAGCATGGGAATATTGATTTAGGATTTAAAGCTGGTGATACAGTAGATGCTGGATTCCAAAACTTTGCGATGCTGAAAAATGGGAGAGAACCATCGTTTATCCAAATTCCGAAAGAAGTATACGGGATTCCAATGGATATCGTAGCCGTTCCAATTACTGATGAATCAGGTCAAGTGGTTGCTGCCTTCTGTGTGGCCTATGACCAAACCAATCAACAACGATTAGAGCACATCATGACGGAGAGCAACGAAGCTTCCGAAAAACTAGTCGCAATGGTACAGCAGGTTGCCGCACATTCAGAGGAACTACAAGCGACAAGTGAACAAATTCTTCAAAATACGAAAACCACTGTCGAAAATTCCTCTAAAATCAATCAAGTGTCTAATCTCATTAAAGGTATCTCTGATCAAACGAACTTACTTGGACTTAACGCATCAATAGAAGCAGCAAGAGTAGGAGAAGCAGGAGCAGGCTTTGGAGTGGTCGCAACAGAAGTGAGAAAGCTGTCAACTCATGCGAAACAGGCGACGACTGACATTGAAACAGCCCTAAAAGATGTGCAGGGCTCAATCAAAGGAATGGAAGAAGAAATTGCGCAAATTGTCGCTTCCTCTGAGCATCAGGCAGAACTTGTAGGCACTTTTACAAAAATTATTGAAGGCCTTCACGAAACAAACGAAACGATGAAAGCATTAGCAAACGACTTAGTAAACTATCAAGTGAAATAAAAGAACGACAAAACCTCCAGCTGAATTGGAGGTTTTTTTATCATTTCAAGGTGAGAAACTTGTTAGGATTATGACCGTTTTATCGCTGACAGGCAGGATACACTTCTGTATGATAGAAAAAGAGAGACTAGTTTTGTCATTAGACCTATTCATAAGGAGGAAGATCATCGTGACACAATCAGCGAAGCTGCAAGAAATACTTGCACCCTACCGTCCGTTGTTAGATGAAACGGAAAAACCAATGATACGATTGCAGATGAAACAAGGAAAAATAGGACCATACGACAGCAAAATAGCTGGTGATCCTTACTTCCCCAAAAATGACGAATATCCTGTTGACGGCGAAGGACATCCTATGAAACTTTTGGCACAAATTAATTTCGGCCAGCTGCCAAAGCTGAAGGATTATCCAGAAACAGGGATTTTGCAAGTCTTTATTTCTGTGCATGATGATCTTTATGGAATGAATATCGACCATAAAACAGAGCAAAAAGATTTTCGAATTAAATTTATTGAGGAACCTTTCTTGGCAGAAGAAGAGTTATTGACTGATTTTTCTTTTGTGAAAATTCCAGACGATTTTTATTTTCCTGTAACGAAGGAAGGCGCAATTACAGGTGAATTAGCAAGCGAAACGATCAGTGTAGGAGATTTCCGCTTTGAAAAAGTCACAGGAAAAAACAGCTGGGACCTATTCGAAGATGCAGATGGCGTTAATGGCGATGAAGCAGATGCCCTGCTGGATGAATTTTATGAAACAGCGAGTGGCTTTGGTCACAAATTGGGCGGGTACCCAGGGTTTACACAAGAAGACCCGCGTACCTATGTAGATCAAGAACATACCGTTTTGTTATTACAAATTGACTCAGATGACGAAGTAGATTTGATGTGGGGAGATTGTGGTATTGCCAACTTCTTTATCAAACCAGAAGACCTCAAACGAAAAAATTTCGAGAATGTCGTCTATAATTGGGATTGCTCCTGATTTTGTAAAAAACACTCTTTATAGAGTGTTTTTTTGTGTATGTTTTTAGACTTTTTTGCCTCTATTTCGTCATTTTTGAGAGGTAATTTGTCATTCTTTCTAGTTGACCGGATCAAAAAAAAATGTAAAATCATCTTAAAGTCCTCTTTTTTGAAAATAATAATAACAAGACATATGAATCAACGATAAAATGCTCGGAAAAGTGGAATGTACTGGGGGGTATCAATTGATTATTTCGAAAGTAATTAATAATAATGTTGTCAGTGCATATGATGACGAGCAGCATGAGCTGGTCATTATGGGCAGAGGGATCGCGTTTCAAAAGAAAAGCGGAGACCTAATTGACGAAGAACGTATCGAAAAAGTATTTTCTATTCAAAATAAAGATATATCAGAAAAATTCAAAACCCTGCTTTATGATATTCCAATCGAGTATATGCAAGTGTGTGAGGCAATTATTGAGCATGCGAAAACAACCCTTAACAAAAATTTAAATGACAGCATCTATGTGACGCTGACGGATCATATCACCTTTGCCATTGAACGTCATCAAAAAGGAATGGACATCAAAAATGCCTTGCTTTGGGAAATCAAACGGCTGTATAAAGATGAGTTCAGATGTGGTTTAGAAGCTATTCGGATCATTGAGGACAAGCTGAGCATCCATCTTCCTGAGGATGAAGCCGGCTTTATTGCCATGCATATTGTCAATGCAGAGCTCAATGAGGAAATGCCAAATGTTATTCAAATCACCAAACTCATTCAAGATATTTTAAACATTGTTAAGTATCACTTTCAAATTGATTTGGACGAGGAATCATTAAATTATTTCCGTTTTGTCACGCATTTGAAGTTTTTTGGGCAGCGTCTGTTTAACGAAACACAAATGGAAAATCAAAATGAGTTTCTGTATGAAGTGGTAAAAGAGAAAAACACTGCAGCTTTTCAATGCGCAGAAAAAATTAACGAGTATGTTCAAAAAGAATACAACCGAAGTCTCATAGAAGATGAAATGCTATATTTAACTTTGCATATAGACAGAGTAATAAAAAGAAAATAAATTCAAAAAGAAAGCGTTGACATCACAAAATTAACATGATAATTTATAACTATAAACTAAATAACCCACAATCTTTTAGGATTGTTACTGGTCAAGCAGGCAAAACCTAAATCATTGTCCCTATCTTTGATAAGGCATGATTTAGGTTTTTTTATATCTAAAGACTTATAAAAATTAAATAACGATCAATCGCTATGAAGGATTGTTACTGGTTAAGCAGGCAAAACCTAAATATCGATTAATGTCTGAATCGCTATTTCTCGGACATTAATGGATGTTTAGGTTTTTTCTATATCAAGATGAAATCGACGATTGGAGGGTAACACAATGAACCACAAACAAACAGCAAAAGAAGTGCTAGAACTTGTCGGCGGTGAAAAAAATGTTAAGCAAGTTACACATTGTATGACAAGACTTCGCTTCAACTTATACGATGAAAGCAAGGCAGATAAAGAAAAGCTGCAATCAACAGACGGCGTCATGGGCGTGAATCAAAGCGGAGGTCAATATCATGTCATTATCGGCAATGATGTCTCAAATGTCTATCAAGCGATGATTGCTGACTCTGGCCTATCAGCAGATGTAAAATCAGGCGGTACAGAAGAATCGTCAAAACAAAATGTGATATCAAAGCTATTCGATTTTATCTCTGGTGTCTTCACGCCGATTCTTCCAGCGATCGCTGGAGCTGGTATGATCAAAGGAATATTGGCACTACTGCTCACATTCCAGTGGATATCAGATAAAAGCAGTACGTATATAATTTTAACAGCCATCGGAGACGGAGCCTTTTACTTCTTACCGATTTTACTAGCTGTAAGCGTAGCCAAAAAAATTGGCACAAATCAGTATATCGCAGCTGCCATTGCAGCAGCAGCACTGCATCCGCAGTTAACCGCTTTACTGGGCGCAGGAAATACAGAATTTCTCGGCTTGCCAGTGGTTGCCGTTGTGTACTCTTCATCAGTGATTCCAATTCTACTCACTATCTGGCTCGGCTCATATGTTGAAAGATTCGCAGAAAAATATAGTCCGAAATCATTAAAGATCATCCTTGTTCCAACGGTCACACTTCTTGTCGTTGTACCAATTATGCTCATCGCGGTTGGACCGCTTGGTGGAATTATCGGAAATGGCCTTTCAGGTGGAATTGATTTATTGTTTAAACATGCAGGTATTTTGGCCGGACTCTTGATCGGCGGATTCATGTCACCATTGATCATTACGGGCATGCACTATGCACTGCTTCCAATCATGATCAACAACATTACGTTAAACGGTTTTGACTACATTCTTCCAATGATGTTTGTAGCGAATATGGCACAAGCAGGCGCAGCATTCGGTGTCTTCTTAAGATCAAAAAACAAAACATTCAAATCATTGGCGATGTCTACAAGTATTACAGCTTTAATGGGTATTACTGAACCTGCTATGTATGGTGTGAACATGCGATTGAAAAAACCGTTCTTTGCAGCGCTCATTGGTGCAGCAGCAGGCGGCGTGTTCATGTCGATCTTCAAAGTAAAATCATATGTGGTGTCTGGGTCAGCAGGTATTCCAGGTCTCCCAACATTCATTGGACCAACATTTGTCTACTCTATCATAGGCTTAGTGATCGGTTTTGTCGTAGCAACGATCATGACACTTGTTCTAGGATTCAAAGATGTACCAGTAAAAGATGATAAAAAAGCAGACAAACCAGAAGAAAAAAAAGACACAGAAGCGCTTCAAAATGAAGTGGTACAAAGCCCGCTTGAAGGTCAACTAAAGCCGCTCAATCAAGTAAATGATGCAACATTCTCTAATGAAATCATGGGTAAAGGTGCAGCCATTGTACCAACTGTTGGACGAGTTGTTGCACCGTTCAACGGCAAGGTTGAAACCATTTTTCACACAAAACATGCCATTGGCTTGAAGAGCGACCAAGGCACAGAACTTCTTATTCATGTCGGGATTGACACGGTAAAGCTTGACGGAAAGTATTTCACAAGTCATGTGCAGTCCGGTGATCTTGTACAAGCAGGGGATGTGCTGGTTGAATTTGATATCAAGGGTATTCAGAAAGAAGGCTATGATGTGACCACACCTGTTATTGTTACCAACACGAATGATTATGCTCAAGTTGATGCGAAAACAGATGGAGCGATTACAGGGAAAGAGACACTGCTTACAGTCAGTGTAGAAGATAAAGAGGAGGGTATTCAACATGAACAAGTTAGAAAAAACATTTCCTAAAGGTTTCTTATGGGGCGGCGCTGTTGCAGCCAACCAAATTGAAGGCGCATATAATAAAGATGGAAAAGGCTTATCGACAGCTGATGTATCGCCAAATGGTATTATGCACCCATTCGATGAATCAATGAAAGACCTTAACTTATATCATGATGCCATCGATTTCTACCATCGCTATAAAGAAGATATTGCACTCTTTGCAGAAATGGGATTCAAGTGCTTCAGATTATCCATTTCTTGGCCGCGTATTTTCCCAAATGGCGACGATGCGGAACCGAATGAAGCAGGCCTCGCTTTTTATGAAAAAGTATTTGATGAACTGCATAAGCATGGAATTGAGCCAGTTGTCACCATCTCTCACTATGAAATGCCGCTCGCACTTGTGAAAAACTACGGCGGATGGAGAAACCGTAAGCTTGTGGATCTTTATGAAACATACGCTAAAACATTGTTTACTCGCTTTAAAGATAAAGTGAAATATTGGATGACCTTCAATGAAATCAATGTTGTATTACATGCGCCTTTCACTGGCGGCGGACTTGTATTTGAAGAGGGTGATGACGAGAAAAGCATTCAATATCAAGCAGCGCATCACCAATTTGTTGCAAGTGCTTTAGCTGTCAAAGCAGGACACGAAATCATTCCTGATGCGAAAATCGGCTGTATGATTGCAGCAATGACAACTTATCCGTACAGCTCAAGACCTGAAGATATGTTTGCTGCAATTGAGCAAGATCGTAAAACATTGTTCTTCTCAGATGTACAGGCAAGAGGCTATTACCCAGGTTACATGAAACGTTATTTCCTTGAAAATGACATCAACATTGAGTTCCAAGACGGGGACGAAGACATTTTAAGAAACCATACAGTTGACTATATTGGCTTCAGTTATTATATGAGTTTTGTGACGAGTACAGATCCAAAGGTCCTTGAACAAGTGACTGGTGGTAACTTATTTGAAGGTGTGAAGAACCCATATCTGGAAGCAAGTGATTGGGGCTGGCAAATTGATCCGAAAGGACTTCGTACAACACTGAATCAGCTGTATGACCGCTATCAAAAACCATTGTTTATCGTAGAAAATGGATTGGGTGCTGTCGATCAAGTAGAAGAAGACGGATCAATTCAAGACGATTACCGAATTGATTACCTCAGAAGCCATTTGCTAGAGGCGAGAGAAGCCATCGCAGACGGAGTAGACCTGATCGGTTATACAAGCTGGGGCCCAATTGATCTTGTCAGCGCATCAACGGCTGAAATGAAAAAACGCTACGGCTTCATTTATGTTGACCGTGATAATGAAGGAAACGGTACATTAGATAGAAAGAAAAAGAAAAGCTTCGATTGGTATAAACAAGTGATTGCGACAAATGGTGAACATTTGGATGCATAAAAGAAAAAGACAAACCGCTCATACTGCGGTTTGTCTTTTTTTCGTCTCTGAGGGACTACGCAGTCCACACTTGATCAGCAATCTCAATCACATGACGCAGCTTTTCCCATTGCTGCTCTTCTGTTAACAGGTTGCCTTCCTCTGTTGAGGCGAATCCGCATTGTGGACTCAAACAAATTTGGTTAATATCCACATATTGAGCCGCTTCCTCAATGCGTTTTTTAATCTGTTCAACTGGCTCAAGCTCTCCGTATTTTGAAGTGACAAGGCCTAGTACGATTTGAAGGTTTGGGTTCTTCACATATCGAAGAGGCTCAAATCCGCCAGAACGATCGTCGTCGAATTCTAAAAAGAGACCATCAAGATCTAAGCCGGCGAAAATTGTTTCTGCCGCTGCTTCGTAACCACCTTCAGCTGCCCATGTCGATTTAAAGTTACCGCGGCAAATGTGCATAGTAATCACCAAATCCTCTGGGCGATCAGCAACAGCTTCATTGATTGTTTTCGCAAACGACTCACGAAGTTCATCTTCTTCACGGCCAAAGGCTTTGATTTGTTCGTGGCCTTTTTCAGAAAAGAACACCGCCCATGCCGTATCATCCAGTTGCAAGTAGCGGCAGCCTGCATCATAAAAAGCACGGATGGCTTTCTTATACGCCTGTGCCACATCATGGTGGAATTCCTCTAAGCTGTCATACACTCCTTCTTCAAGCCTTCCACGGAAAAAGAGCATATTCGGACTTGGAATCGTCATTTTAGCCGTATGATCACCAGCGATGCTGTGAAGGAAACGATAATCCTCCAGCATTGGATGATCTGAAAAATCGATCTTGCCTGTTACCTTGATCCCTCTTGCTTTTGTCGTCGTGTTATGGAATTGAATGCCCTGATCTGCTTCAAATCCTTCAACCCCATCGAGTCCTTCCAGAAAGTCAAAATGCCACCATGCACGTCTGAACTCACCATCTGTGACAACCTCTAACCCAATTTCTTTTTGCTTCTCTACAATACGTGTAATTTCTTCGTTTTCAATTTGTCGGAGCTGCTCTGCTGTCAGCGTACCTTCTGCCTTTTGCTTGCGTGCTTCCTTGATGCGTTCTGAACGAAGTAAGCTTCCTACTTGATCTGCGCGGAATGGCGGTTTCGTTGTTTTCTTTCCAATGGTTTGTACTTGTGTCATGCTGAATCCCTTCTTTCTTCAGGTTAAAAAATCAAATAAAAAAGCTCTTCCTTGGATAAGGAAGAGCATCATATACTGTGAGAACTCTGCCTTATCTTCAAACAAGCATCTGCTTGCTTAAGGAATTAGCACCATTCTGTTCCTAGGAACAGCGGTTGCCGGGTTTCACAGGGCCAGTCCCTCCACCACTCTTAATAAGGTTACCTTTTGATTAAATTTTCTTAATAAACACAATTATTCAACGTTTTCAGGGAAAAGTCAATGGTTTTTACAATTTAATTTCCTACATGAACAAGTCAGCAACAAGAACACCAGCAAGTCCGACAAGTGAAAGCACGGTGACCATCAATGTCCACGTTTTAAAGGTTTGAGCCATCGATAGGTTAAAGTATTCTTTATAAATCCAGAAACCTGCATCATTCACATGAGAGAACGTGATACTGCCGGCACCTGTTGCGATCACCATTAATTCAGGGCTGACACCCGTCAGGCCAATCAGTGGTGCAGAAATGCCAGCCGCCGTGAGACCGGCGACAGTCGCTGATCCTAAAGAGACACGAAGGACAGCAGCAATGAGCCAAGTCAGAAGCAGGGGAGAAAGTGTGCTTCCTTGCATGATCCCTGCAATGTATTGATCGACGCCGCTATCAATGAGCACCTGTTTAAAGGCTCCGCCGCCCGCAATAATTAATAAAATCATGGCAATAGAGCCGATAGAATCCGTGATGGACTTCATCACGTCCTGCATGCTCTTTCCTCTTCCAAGCCCAAACGTGTAGATGGCAAGCAGCACTGAGATTAATAGTGCAATCGCCGGTTCGCCTAAAAACTCAGCGGTAGGCAGCAATAGGGAGGAAGGGAAGAAAATTTCTAAAAATGCTCTGAATGTCATAAGCAATACAGGCAAAACAGCGGTGAAAATGCTAATGCCGAAGCTAGGCATTTCTTCTTCTGTGAATTCCTTTGGATTAAATAGGTTCTTTGGGATATGTGCGTGCAACTGGTCTTTTTTAAATAGTTTTGTAAACAGAAGTCCACCTACTAAAACAGCAGGAATCGCTAAAATAATCCCAACCAATAAGGTTTGTCCCATGTTTGCTTGAAAGACATTCGCAATGGCAGTCGGCCCTGGGTGAGGAGGGAGGAAGCCGTGTGTGGTGATGAGAGCAGCGACAAGCGGCATGCCCACATACAGCACAGGAAGTCTTGCAGCCTGAGCGATCGTAAAGACTAATGGAATTAAAATAATGAATCCGGTTTCATAAAATAGAGCAATTCCAATCACAAATCCAGTCAGCATTGTCGCCCATTGGATTTTTCCGATGCCAAATCGGTCAATGAGTGTCATCGCGATACGCTGAGCACCGCCAGAATCAGCCATCAATTTCCCAAGCATCGCTCCAAAACCGAGAACGAGTGCCAGGTGTCCGAGCGTACTGCCAAGTCCTTTTTCGACGGAAGCAATCGCTTCTAGCGGTGTCATTCCTTCTAACACAGCAACAATTAAAGAGACAATAATCAAAGAAATGAAAGCGTTTAACTTAAAGACAACCATGAGTAAAAGTAATAACAAAACGCCAAGTCCAATAAACACTAACGACATGATCTTTCCTCCTTTGTGGTGCATAAGGGGGCGCAAACACCCCTATGCCTTATCCTTCAAGTATGTCTACAGCTTCTTTTAACGTATCCTTTGACCCAACATTTCCCGGGAAAATCACATAAGACATGAAAGGGAATTTACTTTCTTCTCCTGTTTGCCAAACAGGGATCCCTGGTTTGATTTGACCTGCCACGGTCGCACGTCTTACGCTAAGTCCTCTTGTCCCAATATCGCTGGAAGTAATTCCGCCTTTGGCAATGAGATACTTAGGACGAATGGTGAGGCGCTGGACAATACTTGTCACAGCATCACTAATCTGTACAGAGAGCTTTAATTCTTCCTCTTGGCGATCATCCCCAAGATCAAGCCGTTCTCTTCTTGTATAAACAGCCACAGATTGACCTGCTGCCAACAGTGCTTCAGTTTGCTGGATGACGCGATCAATTTCTTTGCGAAAGGCATCGGACTCTAACACGAGGTGGGTATTAAATTCAATAAAAGCCATCTCTTTATTTTGCTCAAGCGCTTTTAATTGTTCTGTTGTTTTTTTTACATGAGAACCGATCATAATGAGACCACCATGCGGGCTTTCTTCTTGTATCAAGTCACCTCTTGTTAATAAGGCTTGATCCCCTATACCGCCAAGTACTTTTGTGAGCGCCGCCGCACTTCTGAACATCAGCTGCTGTCCTGCTTGAATGGCTTCAATGAGAGCGGTGACAAAGACTTTGACATCGTCATAGTCCACTGCGTTTACAACCACCTTTTTGAAATCTTTCACACCCATGAGCTGTTGTTTGATTTGATCGATGCGTAAAGCCCGCAGATCAGCTAACGAAATGTAGGTCGTGTTCTCTTTTGTGAACAATCCCTCTGACTTTTCTTCAATCCATTCTCCTAGATGAGAGGATTGAAAGCCGAATGTACGGTCTCTTGCAAATTCTGTGGCACCAGCAGGAATTAATTTGTGTCCTTCCTGTACGTAATGAATATTGTCGATCGTAAAGCGTCCGCCTTCTTGGAAAAAGGGAAGAAGGATTTCTCCATCGAACTGGCGGGAGCTTTGCTGTTCAATGGTCGTTTTGAGTACCTCAGTTTCAAGCGGAAAGTGTCCGCGAAGAGTAGAATCTCCTCGGCTGACAATGATGAATTCCTGTTTAAGCCGTTCAGCCACCTTTACAATGGTTGCAGCAATTGTTTCGTGTGCAGCGGTAGTTTCTTTCTCAGTCATACTGCGAGAATTAGTCAAAATAAAGAACATGCGGCTCTCTTCAAGAAAACCAGCCTCAATGCTTTCTTCTGACCAATTGGTGAAAACAGAGACGCCATGTACGGTTTGAATCCCTGTTGGATCATCATCTAAAACAATGACTTTATGCTGAAAGCTGCTGAGTGCTTGTTCGTATGCTGATTGAATGGCCTTTGAATCTGCTTTCGGAATGGCATTCAATATGTCAGTGCTTTGCTTCATGACCATCTCACCCTTTCTTTACTTCGACATGAGCCATTTTTTCGTAATATTGAACGATGCCGCCATGATCAAGCCCGGATTTTCCGTCTGCTTTGAGGGCGTGGAAGATTTCAAGCAGCTGGCTAGAAAGCGGAAGAGGAACACCGATATCATGAGCAGTTTCCATGACATTGGTTAAATCCTTTAAGTTGATGTCGATGCGTCCGCCAGGTTCAAAATTTCGTTCTAAGATGAGAGGAACTTTTGCATCGAGAACGGCACTTCCTGCCAGTCCGCCGCGGATGGCTTCATACATCTTATCAATGGCAATGCCTGATTTAGCGGCTAGAACGAGCGCCTCGGACATGGCCGCAATATTTAAGTTGACGATGATTTGATTGGCAAGCTTAGCTGTTGTCCCGCTTCCATTTGTCCCGACTAATACGACCTCAGTGCCCATCGCAAGCAGGACATCCTTCACTTGCTCAAAGATGGATTCTTCGCCGCCAGCCATGATGGCTAGTGTTCCGTCTATTGCCTTCGGTTCTCCGCCGCTGACAGGTGCATCGATAAATTCCACCTGATGCTGTTTGGCAAGAGCAGCTAAAGCCCTAGAGGTTACAGGAGAAATTGAGCTCATATCTACGATGACAGTGCCAGGTGCGGCTGTCGTTAAAATGCCTTGATCACCTGAAACGACTGCCTCTACATGCTCTCCTTTAGGAAGCATTGTGAAGATGATATCGCTTTCAGAAGCTGCCTCAGCTGCTGAAACAGCACCTTTTGCTCCGGCTTTCTGTAACGATCGAATCGCTTCCTCATTTAGGTCAAAAACCGTTAAAGTATGACCGGCTTTTAATAGATTGAGTGCCATAGGTTTTCCCATAATACCTAGTCCAATAAATCCAATCTTCTTTGTCACGTTGTCCGCCTCCTATATAGAAAACCCTTACAAAAAGCGCTTTCTTTTCATTATGTTAGTATATATACTATCTTTTAAATTTAATAGTAGGAAATAAACTATTGTTCACTTAATGTACATGACGTGATAGGAACGTGTCAACGGAAAATATGAAAAAAGTCACAAAAAAAGACCGGAATCAGCTCCGGTCTTTAGCGTTTATGTTTTATTTTTAGCTACGGCTAATCTAGATCGTTTCACGTTTTCAATGGCATTTGATCCTAGCTCTAAAACAGCGGCGACGTATAGTACATCAATGATCACAAGCTGGTTGATACGGGAGATCATGGAGTCCGATCGATAGGTTGTCTCTCTGGAAGAGCTAAGCAGATGAAAATCAGACCGTTTTGCGAGCTCAGATTTCGGATAGCTGGTAATAGAAGCAACCCTTGCCCCCTTTTCTTTTGCAAACTGTACGGCGTCAAGAATTTCTCTGCTTTCTCCTGAATGGGAGATTGCGACGATAAAATCGTGTTCCGTGGCGTGTGTTGCAATCATATTCATCATATGCGGATCACTGCAGAGGCTCACTTCAAAACCAAGCTGCAGGAACTTATGGTAAGCATCACCAGCAATAAAGCTGGACGCACCTGCTCCAAAAAAGACGGTTTTATGTGCCTGTTTCATGTGTTCAATGAATTGTGTGACGGCATGATCCTCTAAAATATGCTTCATATCTTGAATAGAGTTTGTTGTTAACTCTATGACCTTATGTTTAATGTCAGCTACACTATCGGATGCCTCGATCTCGCCGTATATGGATTGAGGTGTATTGGTCGCGATATCCTGTGCAACATGGACACGAAACACTTGATACGATTCATAGCCAATTTTTCTTAGAAAACGAAAGATCGTCGTTTCACTTGTGCTGCATTCAGCAGCGAGAGCACTGATAGAATGAAGCACAACTTTCTGAGGGTTTTGTAAAATGTAATTGGCAATCTTTTTCTGGGTTGGGGACAAACTATGAAACGTCGTCCGAATGTGACTAAAAATATTCTCTTCTATGATAAACACCACACTTCATCTAGCATTCTACATTAAGCATACAGGAACTTATGAAAACGGTAAACAAACCAGATGTGGAAAAATGAAGAATAATATGGAAAAAATACTTCTTTTGGTTCTTTTGTCATGGTACACTCATTTGGTAATAGACAAAAATGGGGGTTTTTACTATGACAATGAAAAAAGGCCTAACGATCAGCCTGCTTATTTTCTCACTGATTGTTTCCTTGTTTGCGCCAGTTGGATCTGTGGATGCCAAACAAGCAAAAAAAGCAAAAGTAAGCACACACTATTATAAAAAGAAAAAAACGTTCAAATATGCACAGGTGAAAAACCTAAGCAAGGCGCATATGAAAACCATCAATCGTGATTTAAAAGAAGATATCGCTTTCTCTTATTCTACTTACTTGTTCTTAAAGGATGAAGCGAAAAAGGAAGGCTTTGGGAAGATCACGTACGAGAGATCGTTTAAAACGAAATTTAACAATGGGAAGAAACTAAGTATCTTAAACTATGACTACATGAATGATGGCAGCATGCATGGAGACACAATGGTTTCCAGCATGAACTATGTGTTAACAAAGAAAAAAACAAAGCAGCTGTTCTTGACTGACGTTGTGAAAACAAAGAAAAAGCGTACGAAAGTAAGAGATTATATTTATAACTACACAAAGAAACATAAAAGTAAATTCTATGCGAACCTGAAAAAAAGTGACATTGAAATCAACTACAACACACAGTATTACTTCACGAAAAAGGGAATTGCTGTTGTCTTCCAGCCATATGAAATTTCACCTTATTATGTTGGAATTCCTATGATTCAAGTTCCTGCGAAGGTATATAAATAAAAAGAAAAACGACCAGATTCAGTGGTCGTTTTTTGCTGTTTATGCAAACAAAAAAGAGCCCCTCATGAGGCTCTTTTATTTGGATTTATACTTGTTTAGGTGCTTCGTTTAGTGGGTGACGGCGTTTTCCGTTGTAGTGGCGGCGCATACGAAAGATTTCAAACTCCGAAAGCTCTGCGCTTTTTCTTTTTTGGGTGCGGTTATCTTTTTTGAAAGAGAATAGTAAGTAGCAGCAAAGTGAAGCGATAATCAATAAAATCATCATATGACATTCCTCCAATTCATCCTATTCTTTAAGTGTAGACAGGGTGAGTGATGTTTATAACTGAAAATAAGCAGCAGAATCGGTTTAGTCCTTAAGGTTCATTTGATCTGCTATTTTAGGTCTAAAATACCGGTTGTTTTTAACTATTATATTTCCAGTTATTTCACTCGTCAAGAAGAATTTTTTCTGGGGTTGTCTCTATTAGTACGAATAAGTGTCATAAAAGTTTCAGAAAATTGTAAACTTTTATTAAAAAACCGTTCCCGAACAGGAACGGTTGTAAACATGTCTATGCTTTTTCTTCAAATAGACGGGCAATTTCAACGATAACTTCGGTTGCTTTCACCATGTTTTCAACGGAAATAAACTCATATTTACCGTGGAAGTTTTCCCCGCCTGTAAAGATGTTTGGCGTTGGTAGACCTTTATATGAAAGCTGGGAGCCATCTGTACCGCCGCGGATTGGTTCAATGACCGGTGTGACTGAGCGATTTTCCATGGCTTCATGAGCTATGTCCACAATATGTTTCACCGGCTCAATTTTTTCTCTCATATTATAATATTGATCCTGAATGCTGAGGGTGATGCTGTTTTCTCCGTAGGTGGCTTTTAAGTCATTTGCGATATTTTCAAACAATGCCTTGCGATTGTTGAATTTCTCTTTATCAAAATCACGGATAATATATTGCAGCTCCGCCTCTTCTACTTCCCCTACAAATTTCGTCAGGTGGAAAAAGCCTTCGTAGCCTTCTGTATACTCCGGAGATTCGTCAGAAGGAAGTTTGTTGTGAAAGAGCATCCCGATTTTCGCAGCGCTGACCATTTTGTCCTTAGCTGTTCCTGGGTGGACGTTGTTTCCTTTAATGGATACTTTCGCACCTGCTGCGTTGAAGCTTTCATATTGCAGCTCGCCAAGCGGTCCGCCGTCAATTGTGTAAGCATAGGAAGCGCCAAAGGCATCAACATCAAACTTGTGCGGCCCTCTGCCAATCTCTTCATCTGGCGTAAAAGCGACGCGGATTTTTCCATGCTTGATGTCTGGGTGTTCGATTAGGTAATGCATAGCTGTCATAATTTCTGCGATACCAGCTTTGTTATCTGCACCAAGCAGGGTTGTGCCATCTGTTGTGATCAGTGTATGTCCTTGGTACTTTTGTAAATTTGGAAACTGTTGTGGAGATAAAACGATATGTAGATCTTCATTTAAGGTAATGTCGCCGCCTTGATAGTTCTCATGAAGCTGCGGTTTTACATTTTTGCCGGTGAAGTCAGTGGCTGTGTCGATATGAGCCAAAAAGCCAATGGTCGGCACGTCTTTGTCTGTGTTAGATGGGATCGTTCCCATGACATAGCCGTTTTCATCCATTGTCACTTCTTGAATCCCGATGGATTTCATTTCTTCAACAAGCTGTCTCGCCAGGTTCAATTGTCCTTCAGTAGATGGGCAGCTTCCTTTTTCTGCATCTGACTGCGTATCTACCTTCACATAACTTGTGAAACGCTGAATCATTTCCTCTTTCATCTATACGTCACTCCTTTTGTAGAATACGTCCATTTTATCACGTCTTGAATGCGCTTCATAACAAGAAAGGCTTTCTCTGGCAATTAGAGAGGAAAAAGACCCACTTTCATTAGGTAATGTGCTGAATGGTTCTTTAGGGTGATTTTTTTAGGTGTCTTTTTATTTATAATGAGGACATATAAAATCATCCATTTGTACGTTAAATTGGGAGGAAGGGGTGCGAAAGTTGGATTCTAGTCAAACGCTGGCACTCGCTCAAAAGTTTCAGGAAGCGGCTGATGAGATTCGGCAGTCAAAGCAGCTGCTGGAGAATCGGCTAAAGGCAGTAGGATCAGGCTGGCAGGGAGAAGCAAGAGATAAATTTGATCAAAGCTTTGAAGAAACAACGGCACGCTATGATCAATTTGAAAAGGATTTGCTTGAAACAAGTCAGGAACTGCGGGATGCAGCGGTCAAAATAGAGGAGCGTAAAGCTGAAATTGCCAGAATGGAAGAGCTTGAGCGAAAGAGAAGAGAAGAACGGAGAGAAAGAAACCGAGAAGGGAGATGATGTGATGGCACGTGACATTGTGGTTGATCCAGATCAGCTGACAGGGCTGGCGAATGATTTTGTAGGCGAGCTGTCAGCCATTGAAACGAAGCACCGCGATTTACATAGTGAACTGGACGGGCTGATTTTAGGCTGCGATCCTCGGTATAGAAGCTGTTTTTCTGGTGTCGGGGATGCATGGGGAGCAGGACAAGCGTTAATCAGCAAATTGAGCAGCGATGATATTGCCATTCGTCATGCAACAGATAAAATGGTCGAAGCAGATGATATATTGCGGAAATTGTACAGCATCTATGATCAATATGGTACACTCACGAGCTTAGCAGGTATCGTGATGATGCAGGCGAAATATTACGGGCTTGGGATGACGACCTTCATTAAAGAGAATGGCCGATATGCAGCGCAGCATTCAAAGCTGCTGCTTGATCTGACCAGCCGGGTAGAAGGAACGAGATTTGACCGGTTAGCAAGGATTTGGCTGAGTAAAAAAGAATTATTAAAACGATCGAACTGGCCGATGGCTGACTTGGTCCATAAGAAATTCACAAAATTTTATCCTGACGATACAGTTGCGTTCACAAACAGTGTCCGTGATTTTACAAAAGGAAGTATTAATTGGAAGGACACAGCTGCGATCAAGTCTGTTCTGAAAAATGGTGCAAGGTTTGCGAAAGGAAATGCCATCATTGCAACAGTTGTCACTGGTGCAACAGAAACAGTTGGCTGTGGATTGAAAATTGCCGAGAACTATGCAGAATTCGGTGATCAGCCAGAAGTCCTTAAGCGTGAAAATGCAAAGGCTGTTGGAAATGCAGTGAACAATACGGTCTTTATCGCTGGCGGTTCTGTCGCAGGTGCCGTTGTCGGCGGCGCTCTTGGAAGCTTTGCAGGTCCGATTGGAACCGTTGTTGGCGGAGCCATTGGTTCAGCAGTAGGTGGATTTATTGGAGAAAAAGTCGCCAAGCTGACATCCGGTTTTGCTGAACAGATGGCAGTGAAATTAAAGGACCCGATTCATGCGGTCGTGGATAACGGGAAAAAAGCATTCGAACTGGCGGGTCAAGGTGTGAAAGCAGTCAATGATACCATTGATCAGGCGAATCAGGTGATACATAAAGGGATAGAAAAAACAAAAGAAACCGCAGATTCGCTCATAAAGGGTGCAGGCGATTTCTTTAAAGGTGCATTTTCTTTTGGATAAGGAGAGATCAAGTTGGATCAGCTAAGTCTAAGTATTGAGGAGCTCATCTTTAGTTTTTACAGTGAAGGCTATTTTGAACAAGGCATGTCCTTAAAGGAAGCGTATTATCCTGATGTTGAGGACGAGCGCCTTGGGTTTTTATTTGAAATTGCGTGCCGTTCTTTGCTCGCAAAAGGTGTACTGGAATTTCGAAACAGACAATACCGTTATAAAGCGGAATACCGTCATTTCATCCAGGCGATGAATGATGCCTCTTACACCGTCAAGGCGTCTAGATTTGGAGATTTAGACGAAGAAGTCAGCACCTCCTTTCACACAACTCAGGCGGGTGTATATGCGCATCATACGCTTTATGATCAACAAGTGCATCAGATTCGTAAACTGAGCGGCGATCAGCAGGCAGAAGAGCAAGTGACAGCCTTTTTCAACATACAGATGAATGATCACCCTGAACCTGTCATCAGCCTCCAGGCAGAGGAATTTGAAATGCTGTTAGAGCAAGCAAGCGAAGCAAAAAATGAGTGGCCATCCTTTCTGAATCAAGCAGAGAATCAAGAGCTCGTGAAGGCATTTGTTTCTGATGTACAGACGAGAAAAGGAAAGATGGATTCCCTCATGAAGGTCGTCTATGACAAAAATAATACGCCTGATGTGGAGTCCATGATATTTGTGATTCCAGGTGAGAACCAATCGTGGCTTGTATCAGGAATAAAAGAAAATGAATTTCGCATTGAGACGGCTCATCAAGACGGGTTCCGTTCTATATTCTAATGGAGAAAAGGAGAATGACGCTTGAATCCAAGTGAAGTAATAGAAGTAAGGAGCAGACCTTTTTTAAGAGTATGGGCATTCTTAGCAACGGGCGGCTTCGGTATCATCGGTATTTGGTTATTTTCAGAAGCTCTTACATTTGAATCGAACTATACATTGTTTTTATTTTTAGGCGGACTTTTAGGTATTGTCTATGGCTGGATCTCCTTTTTAATGATTTTGCCTGCTTTTACGAAGAGGGGAAATGTGATTTTTCGCATTCAGCGCGGAGAGAATGGGGCTGTGATGCATCGGGAGCGAACGATCCCTTTTCAAGATATTCAATCAATCGACATGCGCAGGCATCGTTACAGTATAAGAGGATTTCTTTTCATGGATGTGCTCATTCGGAAAGTAGATGGGAAATTGATCAAAATTCCGGCGTACAGCATTTTAGATGAAGAAGTATTTGAGCAGACCGTCAAACAGGAGATCTATCCATATTTACATCAGTCAGCCCAAGAAAATTGGAGACAGCAGCATGGTCAGGGAGAAGAGAAGACCGACTAAGCTGTTTTTGTCAGAATTCTATAGGGTGAGACGCCACTTTTTCGAAGAAATCGTGTATGATGTCAGTAAAGACTTCGGAGAGGTGATGAGAGATGGATAAAGAGATGGTAATCGACCTCGTCACAGAACAAATGGCACGAATTCGAAAAGAAAAGGATTATACGCAGGATCGTATGGCGGAGGTACTTGGTCTATCGAAACGGCATTTACAGCAGGTTGAAAAAAACAGGCTGCGTCTCAACTGGACGCAATCCGCGGCCGTATGTGCATTATTCAGGGATAGTGACATTCTGAAAGGGACTTTAGGGGATGACCCGCTCGAGATTTTGGAAGTTGTGGCACATGATGAATTACATCTATCAGTAGATCGCACGATTGGCGGAAAGGTTTGGTGGAGGACGTCTATCAAAAAAGGCACGTTTCGCCTTCAGCAAAATGTACTTAGTCAGCATTACCGCATCTTAGATGAGGAGAATTATCGCTATTATAGTTCGTTTAATAAAGAAGAAGCGAAGCGGCGGCTAGAGGAATTAAGCCAGCTGTCTTCTCCATATTGAGATTGGAAAAGGAAAGAGAGGCACCTTTTTGATAGGTGCCTCTCTTTTCTGTGTTTATACTTTTAGAGTGTTTTTCGCCCGAATAAAGGCAACAAGCTGTTTGATTTCTTCATCATTTAGGGGAACGCCGTCTACATGAATGGTGCCTTCTTTTGCTTCCGTCAGTTCAATTTTGATATCAGAGATTTTACGTTGTATCTCTGGCTCGTCCGTTCTACCAAGTAAAAAATCAATGGACGTATCATACAAATCAGCCAGCAGCTTCACTGCTTCAAGCGAAGGTCGTCGGTACCCAGATTCGTAACCGGCATAGGTGCTTTTGGCGATACCTAGGCGATCTGCCGTATGCTGGAGAGACCATTTTTTCTTTTTTCTAAGAGTGGTTAAACGATCGAGTATCATACATGAACGCTCCTTTATTTACAACAACAGTATATCATATTTTGACATAGAATGTACGCGTTATGCGTAACAATTTCTTGATTAATTCGCGTTATGTGACTATAATGGCAATGAAGGTACGCGTAAAGCGTATATTATAGAATAGCACAAGCTAGCTTATAATATGTGTGACAAACGGAGTAATTTTACGAAAGAGGTGGACCTGTTGAAGAAATTATTGCTTTTAACGAC
Organism: Bacillus sp. DC4300-2b2; assembly: GCF_049895685.1. Lineage (NCBI taxonomy): Bacteria > Bacillati > Bacillota > Bacilli > Caryophanales > Bacillaceae > Bacillus > Bacillus sp. DC4300-2b2. Next base: position 750,333 of record NZ_JAFCSW010000001.1, on the reverse strand, counting down.
TGGTGGGACGATTGCATCTGTAGAGAGTGAAAATGGTTTAGCTCCAGGTGTTAAAGCTGAGGATCTTTTGAGCTATTTAAATGAAATTAATGCAGAATATACAATGGACACAAAGTCCCTAATGAGTATAGATAGTACAAATATGCAGCCTGAATACTGGGTTGATATCGCAACAGCCATTTATGAGAATTATGATCAGTACGACGGGTTTGTCGTGACTCACGGAACCGATACAATGGCCTATACATCAGCAGCGCTGTCTTATATGCTGCAAAATCCTGATAAGCCGATCGTGATTACAGGTTCACAAATTCCGATTACTTTTAAGAAAACAGATGCGAAGAAAAACATCACAGATGCGATTCGCTTTGCATGTGACGGTGTTGGCGGCGTGTATGTCGTGTTTGATGGCAGAGTCATCCAAGGAACACGTGCGATCAAACTAAGAACGAAAAGCTATGATGCATTTGAAAGCATTAACTACCCATATATTGCATCAATTGAAAACCATCAAATTGAATACAATAGCAAAGTAAAAAGAACACCAATGAAACCGCTTAAATTAGATGCATCCTTGAACACAGATGTGTGTCTGTTAAAATTGCACCCAGGCCTGAAGCCTGAGTTTTTAGATGCAGTCAAAAGCCTGTACAAAGGCGTCGTCATTGAAAGCTACGGCAGCGGCGGAATTCCTTTCGAAGGAAGAAACCTTTTAGAAAAGATCAACGAATTACTGGAAGAAGGCATTTCTGTTGTCATCACCACTCAGTGTCTTGAAGAAGGCGAAGACATGAGTGTATATGAGGTAGGACGCAAGATCAATCAAGAATTGGTGGCACGTTCAAGAAATATGAATACAGAAGCTATCGTGCCGAAACTGATGTGGGCACTAGGCAAAACAACAGATCCAAGAGAAGTCAAAAAGATTATGGAAACGCCAATCGCAGAAGATTTAGTGATTTAACTATTCTATAGAAAGCAGGTCATAAGAGATGGTTCAAGCAACTTATCGCTATGAGAAGGATTTTCTTGGTGAAAAAGAAATTCCAGCAGACGTGTATTATGGGGTTCAAACCCTTCGTGCGAAAGAGAATTTCCCAATTACAGGCTATCGAATGCACGAGGAACTAATCAGAGCCTTTGCCATCGTGAAAAAAGCAGCAGCTCAAGCCAATATGGAAGTTGGACGTTTATATGAGGGAATTGGAAATGCCATCGTTCAAGCGTCTGACGAAGTCATTGAAGGCAAGCTTCACGAGTACTTTATTGTCGATCCAATTCAAGGCGGCGCAGGAACGTCCATGAATATGAATGCTAATGAAGTGATTGGAAACAGAGCATTAGAAATCATGGGACATCAAAAGGGTGAATACATCCATTTAAGTCCAAACACACATGTGAATATGTCGCAATCAACGAATGACTCATTCCCAACGGCGATCCATATTGCTGTGCTCAAGCAGTTAGACATTCTGCTTGAAACAATGCAAGCCATGCAGGACGTCTTTCAAAAGAAAGCAAAAGAATTCGATCATGTGATCAAAATGGGTCGTACGCACCTGCAGGATGCTGTTCCAATCCGTTTGGGACAGGAATTTGAAGCTTACAGCCGCGTGCTGAGCCGTGATATTAAGCGGATCAACCAATCAAAGCAGCATTTATATGAAGTCAATATGGGTGCGACAGCTGTTGGGACGGGCTTAAACGCAGATCCTCGTTATATTGAGATTGTTGTGAAGAAGCTCGCTGATATATCTGGTCTTCCTCTTGTAGGCGCAGAGCATCTTGTGGATGCAACGCAAAATACAGATGCGTACACAGAAGTATCCGCCGCTTTAAAAGTATGTATGATGAACATGTCTAAGATTGCCAATGACCTTCGCTTAATGGCATCTGGTCCGCGTGCAGGTCTTGCTGAAATTGCATTGCCAGCCCGTCAGCCTGGATCATCCATTATGCCTGGGAAAGTCAATCCAGTCATGGCAGAGCTCATTAACCAAATCGCATTCCAGGTTATTGGGAACGACCACACGATCTGTCTTGCCTCTGAAGCAGGTCAGCTTGAGTTAAATGTGATGGAGCCTGTTTTAGTCTTTAACTTGCTTCAATCTATTAGTATAATGAATAACGGATTCCGCTCATTCACAGATCATTGCTTAGTGGACATTGAAGCAAATGAAAAACGTTTGAAAGAATATGTAGAAAAAAGTGCAGGCGTGATCACTGCCGTGAACCCTCACTTAGGCTATGAAGCAGCAGCTAGAATTGCAAGAGAAGCCATCTTAACAGGTCAATCGATCAGAGATCTTTGCTTGCAGTACGATGTTTTAACGGAAGAAGAACTTGATATTATCTTAAATCCATACGAGATGACAAAGCCTGGCATTGCGGGTGCAGAGCTCCTAGAGCGATAATAATATCAAAAATTTTATTTTATTAATATGTGGAATTGCCTGTGAAAAAGAGAAAAACAGGCAATTCACTTTCTTTCGAATTGACACACTTTTTTAACAGGAATTTGAAAACGCTTAACGCACGCACAAAGGGAGGAAACAACATTGAAATCACCACGTCTACCGTCTATTTTAGAAGTCGTGTCTGTACTTGGCTTGTTTTTAGCAATTGTTTTATCTTTTACTCTTTACTTCAAATTAGATATTCAGTTAGCATTGTTTATCTCATGGTTTATGGTTATTGCTTTAGGTATTCGATTAGGGCATTCCTATAAGGATCTCCAAAATGCGATCACAAAAGGGATATCGAATGGGTTAGATGCTATTTTGATCTTAATTGCAGTAGGTGCACTTGTTGGAACATGGATTGCAGGTGGAGTTGTTCCTACGCTCATCTACTATGGTCTAGAGTTTATTCATCCTAATATTTTCTTATTAGCTACACTTGTCATCTGTGCAATCATGTCCATTGCAACAGGAACTTCTTGGGGGACGGTTGGAACGGCTGGGATTGCGATGATCGCAATTGGTGAAGGTCTAGGTATTCCACTTCCAATCGTTGCAGGGGCCGTCCTATCTGGTGCTTATTTCGGAGATAAATTATCTCCACTATCAGATAGTACAGTGCTCGCTTCTTCTCTTTCAAAAGTGGACGTGCTGGCGCATGTTCGAGCAATGATGGTTTTATCCATACCAGCCTTTGTCATTACGGCAATCATGTTTACGGTTACAGGCTTTATGTATGGAGGACGCAACATTGATCAAGATAAAGTGGAATTTTTGAAAAATGCTCTTCATGATACATTCACAATCAACATTTGGATGGTTATCCCAGCAGTAGTGGTTGTCTTACTGCTCGTATTTAAGAAACCTTCATTGCCTGTTATTGCCATTGGTGCTCTTTTAGGATCGATATGGGCCATGGCTTTCCAAGGAATGAATCCAGCAGACGCGATTGGTTCAGCATACAATGGCTTCTCTATTAATTCTGATGTAGATTTCTTAAATACGCTGTTAAATCGTGGCGGTATTGTGAATATGCTTGGATCTTTAGTTGTGATTATTCTTGGACTTGGTTTTGGTGGAGTGCTTGAATATCTAGGTGTTTTAAAAGTTATTGTCGCTTCTTTCGAGAAGAAATTATATAATGCAGGAAATGTCACCCTATCTACACTGGTTGTGGCGTTCTTCGCAAACATTTTTGGCTGTGCGATGTATGTTTCATTAATCCTCACACCAAAAATTATGGAAAAAAGCTATGATAAATTAAAAATAGACAGACGTGTCCTATCTAGGAACGCTGAGGTTGGTGGAACAATGACGTCTGGTATGGTTCCATGGTCAGATAACGGAATTTACATGGCAGGGATCCTCGGCGTATCGACATTCTCTTATTTACCATTTATGTGGTTGAGCTTTGTCGCCATTGGTCTTGCGATCATTTACGGATATACAGGAAAATTCATTTGGTACGTAAAAGATCAAGAGGAAAGAGAAGAAACAGCTTCATAAGCCTTTGCAAAAGCCGCTCCTGCACGGGGCGGCTTTATTTGTCCTAGGACCGAGAGACTATATGTGACATAAAGCAAATGAACGGGAATTTAGACCTCCTATAAAAGAGGTCGAAAGGGGCAGTGTAAACCAGAATGAAAGCATATTTATCCCATAAAAAGGGCGTAAATACCTATTTAAACATGAGTCTTTGAACCTTATAATAACAATATTGGAAAAAGTGCTATTCACCTTACGCTCGTTTAGAGGGACTCTAAGCAGCGTTTTTATTTTTTGACAGGAGGAGGAACCCATATGAGCTTATCGGATATGCTGTCTGCCCTTAACGGTGGCATTTCAAATAAAAAAGCAGAAATTGAAGAGAATATCGCTCGGCTTAAAAAGGCTAAAAGCAAGGTTGAACGTGAACAAGATGCGGCAGAAACAGATTTAAAGCAAATCAAGCAGCCAAAGCTTGGGACCTCTTGGAAAGGTGAGCGAAGCCAGGATTTCAAATCAGACCGAAATGAAGCCCATGATGCGCTGCAAACGATCGTGAACGATAAATACCCACGCTACGTGAGCCGTATCGAATTCAAAATCAGTACATTAGAAGCAGAACAAGCTGCGTTATCCTTTGCCAGTTCCTTAGCTGGTGACGCCGCACGTCTTGCTGAAAAAGGAGAAGACGCAGTAGAGGACGCAAAACGCTTGATCTCAAAAGCATGGAGCAGCTTGTAAGCAAGATTCATGCTGAACAAATCTGGAGGATATCACAATGGGACAAATTAAGTTAAACTACCAAACAGTCATGGATAAACTAGATGAAGTCTCCCAAGCAGTCGAAGCTATAGCGATGAAAAAAGCAGCAGATAAAGCGGGTGAAAACAGCCTTGAATTTGTAACTAAGTGGACGGCACGTGAAGCAGAAGTGAGCGAAATGGTCTCAAACTTTAAAGAAGCCTTAATTAAAAATGTTCAGGATACACGTTCTAACGTGAAAACATTAAAAGAACAAGACGAAGCGATTGCTGCAAAATAATCAGCACAATCGCTTTTATTTATGGGTACGACGGAGATAATATAAATATGATATTAAAGACTCATATAAAATCCGGGGTGTAAGACCTTGTATTATTCCTTTTTTCTTCCAAGCGCGTCGATAAAAGGACACCTTTTCCCTATTTAAGCCTGAGGCTTTTCACCTTATACTATACTTAATGAAAGCGGAACGATAGAAATGTCAGGATTGGAAAAATCAAGTGAGTCGATGTTTCCAAAGGCGCTCACGCCGTGCTTTCGTATGAGGTCAGATAGAGGTGGATGACATGAGTTTATCCGAGATGCTGCACCATCTGCATATGGGAATTGAGAACAAACGTGCAGAATTTGACGAAATGATCTCTCGGTTAAAGACAGCCAAAAGCAATATTCGAACAGAACAAGATCTTGCCCAGTCAGATATCAAAGAAATCAAGAAGCCTGCTCTTGATTCGTCATGGAAAGGCGAGAGGGGAACCGACTTTCATCGCCACCGGAAAGACGCTTACAGCGTGATGCACGACATCGTTAATAATGAATATGAAAAGTATATAACAGAGATTGACCAAAAAATCTTGCACTTTGAATTGAAAAAAATGGAGCTGGCTGTTGCCAGTAATTTTGCAGGAAGAGCTCAGGACGTGATGGAAAAGGGCGAGGATTTTGCAAAGGATGTTAAACATTTGATTGAACGGGGCTGGAAAGCTCTTTAAAACCATAAATGAAACAGCCGTCTCATAAAATGACGGCTGTTTTTTTGTTTAGTCACATCCACCACCGCCGCTATCACCTGAATCACTCCCGCAGGAGGCATCAGAAGCGTGATGGGTATACGAATCAGTATATGTACTTGTCGTTGAACTATGATGTGCAGAACGCTTAGCAGATGCACGTTTATCCTTTGGTGTGAACAGGTTAGCACCGATGGCTCCTAAAGAAGCTAATATGATAATGACAACAAACATAAAAGTACCCATAATGCATCCCTCCTCTAGTTTCATATTCATACGAATGAGCCATATCAAGGTTCCCGATTTGAAAGAAATACTGGGCAAAGAGTTCTATTTTCGTTTATGATGATAGGCAAAAGTAAATGCCAAGGGAGGAGAGCCCATGCTATCTCTACGTCAGGAGGAGCTTCTGAAACGATTGATGCAAGCGGAGCAGGAACTGACAAGTGAAGAACTTGCCCGTGTGATCGGAGTCACATCCCGAACTATTCGAACAGATATGAAAGCGCTTAAAATGATCTTAGAAGAACATGGTGCCGCACTGCATATTAAACGCGGGGCAGGGTATACATTGAACGTTGAAGATTACGGGGCATTTCGTACATTTTTGAAAAAGTCACTGAGAGAAAGAAATGAGAAAAAGGAACAGTTCATTCCTAATCAGCCTGAGGACCGTACGGCTTATCTATTGAAAAGGCTGCTTCTGTCAGAAGACTATATCAAATTAGAGGGATTGGCAGAGGAATTATTTGTGAGTGAATCTACAGTGAAAAATGATTTGAAAGCTGTCAGGCACTTGTTTTCATTGCATGGACTTTCTATCTCGCATCGGCCTAAATATGGCCTTCGTCTGACAGGCGATGAAATGAAATTAAGATATTGTATGGCAGAGCATGTGTTTCAGCAGGAGCATGCGAATGCTGCATTGTTACCTGAAGAAACGTATCAATTGATTCAGGACATCGTGCGTTCACGTACAAAAACTACCGGACTTCATCTATCAGAAATCGGTTTAAGCAATTTAGTGACCCATATTGCCATCGCATGCAAACGAATAGAAGAAAAAAAGCTGGTTCAGATGCCAGAAGCGGAATTGAGAGAAATTCAAGTGCAGCCAGTTTTCCAAATAGCTCAACAAATGACTGAAGATATTCGCCGCGTATTAGCGATTGATTTTCCGTTATCTGAAATGGCGTACATTGCAATTCACTTAATGGGGGCAAAGATGATGGCATATGGAGAGGCTGGCCATACGCTATTTCATCTGCTGGACGAAGATCATTTTCGTTTCACTCACCAATTGCTTGCTTATGTGGAGGAGCATATGTCACTTGATATTCAGTTTGATAAGGAGCTGATCGTTGGTTTAAGTCTTCATTTGCGTTCCGCCATTCATCGTTTTAGATACGATATGAATATTCGAAATCCCTATTTACCAGACATTAAAAGGCATTATCCCATTGCGTTTGAGGCGGGTGTTTATATGGGCAGGTGGTTGAAGGAAAAAGAGGGTGTTGAGATTCCTGAGGATGAAATCGGATACTTGGCACTTCATATTGGAGCTGCAATCGAGCGGACAAAATCACAGCATGTGAGAAAGACATGTCTTATTGTGTGTGCGACGGGTGTCGCCAGCAGCCAGCTTCTTCTTCATAAACTTACGGCGGCTTTTAGCGGAAGGCTGGAGATCGCTGGAACTGCAAGTGTCGGGGAACTTCCTTCATATGATTTGAGAAGCATTGATTTTATTATTAGTACCATTCCGCTTCAGAATACATTGCCGGTACCAGTAATTGATGTACATACGATTCTAAGTGACGATGATATTGTCCGGCTAAAACGATTTGTGCAAAATTCACAGGATACAGGGGTTTTACGGTATGTGAGTCCGGCGCTGACATTTTTTCAGCAAGACCTTCAATCAAGGGAAGAGGTTCTTCAATTCTTCGTGAACGTGTTAAAGGAGCAGCATCGAATCTCAGACGATTTTGAACAATTATTGCTAGAAAGAGAACAAGTGTCACCCACATCTTTCGGTCATTTGGTTGCAATTCCTCATCCAATTAAGCCGGCAACGGATGACACGTTTTGTGCAATCTGTACGTTGAAAAAGCCGGTGCTGTGGGGAGAAGATCGAGTACAAGTCGTTTGCTTGTTAAGCATCCAGAAGACGTATCAGAAAGAATTACAGTCGCTTTATCAATTTCTTGTGCGGCTGACAGAACGGAAGGAAGTGGTGGAACAGCTCATCAAAGCCTCTTCATTTGAAGAACTGACAGCAGCACTTCAAGTATTGGAGCAGCCAAATGAAAAAACGAGACACCCATTTCCGCATCTGTGAGGAAAAAGATTAGATGTTAATGAAAGCGCTTTTAAAATAACATCAAAAAGGAGGATGATCACGAGTTTGTGCAAAGGGGGAGACGGATCATGAGCTTCAAGGAGAAAGCGGCAGATGTCATGGGGCATGTGGCTTATCGCATCACTAACCAGAAATATATTATGGCGATTAAACAGGCATTTGTCACACTGATGCCGATCATCATTACAGGAGCTTTTGCTGTACTGGTGGCGAATATGATCATGAGCCCTGAAACAGGGCTTGCTCATTTTGAGATATTCAGGTTTTTAGCAGAGCTTCAGCCTATTATGAAGGCAATCAATTATGCCACGCTGAACTTTTTAACCATTGGGGCTGTGTTCCTCATTGGGATTGAGCTTGGGAAAATAAACGGGCACAAATCTCTGTTCCCAGGGTTGATGGCATTGATTTCATTTATATCTGTTATTCCAACGACACTTCTTCTTGAAGTCGATGGATCGATGCGTGAGGTTGTAGACGTGTTGGCAAGACAATTTTCCGATCCAAAAAGCTTATTTTTAGGGATGATCATTGCGATCGTATCTGTGGAAATTTTTTGTAAGCTGACCAAGGTGAAATGGCTTCAAATCAAGATGCCGGATTCGGTTCCGTCGAATGTGGCGACATCTTTTTCATCACTTTTCCCATCGATCATTACAATTACGATCATTAGTTCATTCGGCTTTGCATTTCATCGTTTGACAGGCATTTATTTGCATGAAGCAGTGTATAACGTGGTGCAGCGTCCGCTAGAAAGTGTTGTACAGGGGCTTCCTGGGATTTTAACGTTAATGTTTGTGGCGCAATTTTTCTGGGTGATCGGCATTCATGGCAACCAGATGATTAAGCCGATCCGGGAGCCGCTCTTATTAGGATCGATTGCAGTGAATATGACAGCATTTCAAGAGGGAAAAGAGATCCCGAATATTATCACGATGCCGTTTTGGGATGTGTATATGAGCATCGGCGGTTCAGGTGTGACCATTGGTCTTTTGATTGCGATTTTTATTGCTGGGAGAAGGGAAGAGATGCGAAGCATTGCCAAGCTCTCATCAGGACCCGGACTGTTCAACATCAATGAACCTGTTATTTTTGGATTACCTGTGATGCTAAACCCTGTGATGGCGATCCCATTTATCGTCACACCGCTTGTGACAGGTACGATTGGTTATATTGCGACGGCTACAGGATTCGCTGGAAAAGCGGTCGTGATGGTGCCGTGGACGACACCGCCGCTTGTGAATGCATGGCTGTCCACTGCTGGCAGCATGGGAGCCGTCATCACACAGCTTATCTGCATTGTGGTTGCTGTTTTCATCTATTTACCGTTTGTTCTCTTGTCTAACCGCAAGCCAGAAGCAGCACCAGAATCAGAATAAACATTTAGACGAAGAAAAGGGAGGCGGAGACATGAACAGCATTGAGATTCCAAGAGATTTTATCCTAGGTGCTGCGGCTTCTGCATGGCAGACGGAGGGCTGGAAGGGAAAGCGGGCGCATCAGGACTCGTACATCGATTTATGGTATAAGGAAGGGTATCACGTGTGGCACAAAGGCTATGGGCCGGCCGGTGCGACGAACTTTTACGAGCGCTATCCTGAGGATGTAGCCTTAATGAAAGAGATTGGGCTGACACATTATAGGACATCGATCAATTGGTCGAGATTTCTCATAGATTACGAGAATGGGATAGTGGATGAGGCCTACGCTCGTTACATTGATGATCTGATCAATGAATTAATCGCAGCAGGTGTAGAACCGATGTTTTGCTTAGAGCATTATGAGCTTCCTGCCGTTTTGCTTGAGAAGTACGGCGGATGGTCATCAAAGCATGTCGTCGATCTGTTTGTTCTCTATGCAGAAAAAGTGTTTGAGCGCTACGGAGACCGGGTCAAGCATTGGTTTAGTTTTAATGAACCGATTGTTGTTCAGACACGTGTTTATCTAGATGCGATACGATATCCGTTTGAGCAAAATACGAAGAAATGGGTGCAGTGGAACTATCATAAAGCTCTGGCAACAGCAAAAGTGGTGAAGCTGTTTCAGGAGATGGGTTTGAAGGAATCGACAGGAGCCAAAATCGGCGTGATTCTCAATCCAGAAGTGACGTATGCAAGATCGTCTGCTCCGCATGACCAAGAAGCGGCACGTATGTATGACTTGTTTTTTAATCGAGTGTTCTTAGATCCTTCCATCAAAGGGGAGTATCCAAAGGAACTGATCGATGTGTTGAAAAAGCATGATATTCTTTTCGATTCCACAGAGGAAGAGCTTCAGATCATCAAGAATCATACGGTGGATGTCGTCGGGCTCAACTTGTACTATCCGCATCGTGTCAAGGCGCCGAGTAAGGCCTGGAACAAAGGGACTCCTTTTCATCCATCCTATTATTACGATATGTTTGAGCTTCCAGGGAGAAAAATGAATCCTTTCAGAGGCTGGGAAATCTACCCGAAGATTGTCTATGATATGGGGATGAGGATAAAAGAGGAATACGGAAATATTGAGTGGTTTGTGGCCGAAAACGGCATGGGTGTAGAAAAGGAAGAACGGTTTAAAACAGAAGACGGCATCATTGATGATCAGTATCGTATTTCATTTATCAGCCAGCATTTGAAGCGGGCACTTCAAGCGAAAGCAGAAGGATCAAATTGCACAGGCTATATGCTTTGGGCATTTACAGACAATGTCTCACCGATGAATGCCTTTAAAAACCGCTACGGCTTAGTCGAAATCCAGCTGGAGAATGAACGAAATCGTCAGCTGAAAGCATCTGCGTATTGGTACCAGACATTAATCAAAACAAGGGAACTGCAGGTTGAAACAGAAGTCATTTATCAATAGGAGTGATGGGATATGAAACGAATCATTCTCGCTTGTGCAGCAGGAATGTCGACGTCCATTGTGGTGTCGAAAATGAAGGCTGCTGCAGAAGCTAAAGGGCTGGATTACTATATTTATGCTATACCTGAAGGAGCCATTGCGGATGAACTAGAAGAGCATGGAGAGGATGTACAGGCGATTTTACTTGGACCGCAAGTAAGCTTTATGAAAAAAGCAGCAGAAAAAACAGCGGCACCCTATCAAATCCCTGTCGATGTCGTCAATGTAAGATTATACGGAACAGCAAACGGAGAAAAAATTCTAGAGCATGCACTGAAACTAGCAAATGAATCTTGAATAATTGGAGGAGAAGCAGATGACGGTATTAGAGGAAATGCAGGGAGCAGCCTTTCAAATCATTGCCCATGCAGGCGAGGCAAGAAGTCATTATGTAGAAGCGATTCGTCTAGCAAGAGCTGATGATTTTGAAAAAGCGCAGCAGTTGATCGAAAAAGGAGAGGAAGCGTTTCGAAGCATCCACAACCTGCATCTGTCGCTGATTCAAAAAGAAGCGGCAGGTGAACAGCTTCCGTTTTCTTTACTGCTGATACACGCAGAAGATCAAATGCTCACAACAGAGACCATTCATCTGCTCGCCATCGAAATGATCGAAATGTGTAAAAAAATGAATACCCTGTCAAAATAGATGTCAATGAATAACCAATTTCTGTTATAATCATTCGGTAGATATAGAGAAAGCAGGATTGGTGAATGAAGAAAACATGTATATGGCTTGCAGTTGGTCTAGTCATGCTGCTCATTTCGGGCTGTATGGGTACGAAACAGCAAACAGAAGGAAATCAGCAAGCCGTCAAAGAGGAAAAGGGTCCATTACAAACAAAAGACATTCAGCAGAAAAAAGAACCAGCAGTGATAGCGACACAAAACTGGATGAAGCAAAAGGAGCCGGTCGAGCTTCCGATTTTGATGTATCACAGTATCTCAAGCGGTAACTCGTTACGTGTGCCAAAGAGCGAATTTGCAGCTCATATGAAATGGTTGAAGGACAACGATTATGTCACACTGTCGCCAGAAGAGGCGTACCGCGTTTTCATAACAAATTCGATGCCAAGTAAGAAGAGTGTCCTCATTACATTTGATGATGGATATACGGATAACTATACAAAGGCATTTCCGATTTTAAAGCAGTATGGAATGAAAGCAACAATTTTCATGATTGAGCAATCCATTGGCCGTCCAAATCACTTATCGGATGAGCAAATGGATGAGATGATGGCACATGGGATCTCGATTGAGAGTCATACGATTCATCATTTAGAGCTCAATCGATTATCAAAGCAGCAGCAGGAAGAGGAGTTAAAAGGATCAAAGACATTCTTCGATCAGCGATTTTCTCAGCGTACGAGAATGGTCAGCTATCCTGTCGGGCGCTATAATGAAGAGACGTTGAAGTTGGCGAAGGAAGCCGGATACCAAATGGCTGTCACCACTGAACCAGGACATGCAAAGAAGGAACAAGGCATGATGTCCTTGCACCGCGTCCGCATTTCACCGGGGCTTTCACCAGAAAGCTTTGGCAGGCTGGTCGAAGGGAAGTAACGATCAATGTTTCACATGAAACATTTTACGACAAGTTTCATCAAAATGAATCATGATATATCTTGGTTTCAAATGTCATGACAAGAGACAATTAGATGGACAGAACTTTCATACCATGGGAGTTCTGTTTTTGAAAAAATACCGCATTGTCATTCAAACCATACATCGTATGAAACACCTCAAAGAAAGTCACCAAGTATCAAACCCACCAATGAAGTAACAATCAAATTTGTTCAGCATCATAAAAACTGAAGAAACACTACATTGAAAAACCAATTGAGAACAGAAAGGGAGAGGGAAATATGTCAAACTTTTTTGGAATCGACCATGTTCAACTAGCTGCCCCAAAAGGCGGTGAAGAGGAAGCTCGTTTGTTTTTTGGCGAAATTTTAGGGATGAAAGAAATACCTAAGCCTAGTAATTTAGCTAAACGTGGAGGAGTCTGGTTCCAATGCGGTCATCATCAGCTTCACATTGGCATTCAGGAACATTTTCAAGCTGCAAAGAAAGCTCATCCAGCTTTTCTTGTAAAGAGCCTATCGGAATTAAAAGAGGTATTATTGAAGCATCAGATTAGTATAAAAGAAGATGAGCCATTGGAGGGAGCCAATCGGTTTTATGTAGAAGATCCATTTGGGAATCGAATTGAGTTTTTAGAGAGAAGAGACTAGAAGACAAAAATAAGGCTGTCGAGGAAATCTCGACAGCCTATTTGTTATTGATAAACGGGATAGCCCGTCATTTTGATATCTTTCCCGAGTGGTTCCACGGCGAGTTGATCCAGTTCAATGGCATCACTCATGAGTCGTATGCCCTCGCCCCCGAAAAAGGAAGGGGAGAGTCGTCCGCCAATGAGCTTAGGCGCCATATAGATGACCAATTTATCTACAAGCTGCTGTTCTAAGAATGAGGCGTTAATCTGGCCGCCGCCTTCAATCATGAGAGAGGAGATATTTTTTTCTCCAAGCACTTGAAGTACTTCTTGGAGTGGCACCCGCGTGTCGCTGTTTGTCATAAAGACACGGACGCCAGCTTCTTCTAAAGCCGCTCGTTTTTCCTCATCGGCTTGCTTTGTTGTAAAAATCCATGTAGGTGCCATCTGATCTGTGACGATCTTTGCTGTCAGTGGTGTAGACAGCTTAGAGTCTAAGACAATTCGAATCGGATTGTTTCCATTTGGAATCCGCGCAGTTAATGAAGGATCATCGTGAATGACAGTTTGAGCACCGACCAAAATCGCATCATTGATACTGCGGATATGGTGAGCATCATAACGGGATGTCTCAGATGTAATCCACTTGCTGTCAGACGTGGCAGAGGCGATTTTCCCATCTAAGGTAATGCCCGCTTTGAGCGTCACGAAAGGTGTTTTTTTCGTAATAAAGTGATTAAATACTTCATTCATCAAAATGGATTCCTGTTCAAGTACGCCCGTGATAACTTGGATGCCCGCGTCTTGTAAAATGGCAATCCCGCGGCCAGCGACAAGTGGATTCGGATCAAGAGCTGCGACGACAACGGTTTCGACGCCGGCTTTCACAAGTGCTTCGGCACAAGGGCCTGTGCGCCCATGGTGGGAACAAGGCTCAAGGGTCACATAAATCGTGGCTCCTTTTGCCTTGTCTCCAGCCATGTTGAGTGCATGAATTTCAGCATGCGGTTCACCGGCTTTCATATGAGCGCCGACTCCAACAATCTCATTCTCTCGCACAATCACAGCCCCAACGAGCGGATTCGGAGATGTCTGACCTTTCATTGCCCGTGCATTATCAAGGGCTAGCTTCATATATCGCTCATGATGTGGCAATCGTACGCACCTCTTGCTCCGCCTTCATGTGACCTGAGCGGTTGATTTTTGTCTGCAAGTATTTCTCGTTAAATTCAGAGACATCTCCCCAAAGCGGAATGCGTCCAGAAAGAGATAAACCTGCATGGCTGATCGCATCTGTCTTTTTCGGGTTATTGGTAATGAGTCTGACCGGCTTTGTACGAAGTGTTTGAAGAACGGCAATGGCTTCTTCGTATTGACGTGTGTCATCTTCAAAACCAAGTGCTTCATTCGCTTCTACTGTATCATAGCCGTTTTCTTGAAGAATATAAGCCATGGCTTTACTGAAAAGACCAATGCCGCGGCCTTCATGATTGGCTAAGTAAAACAGGGCTCCTGCTCCATTGTCCTCAATCATTCGCATAGACTGCTTCAATTGGAATCCACAGTCGCAGCGCTTGCTTCCGAAAATATCGCCAGTGTGGCAAATGGAATGCATACGGATAAGAGCTTCGTCAGCGTGCTCGAAATCCCCATACACAAGAACGCTTGACTGCTGATGATCAGCCAGCTGGCGGGACGAAAGGCTTTCAATTAAAGCTTCATCTGACAGTGGCTCTTTTCCATCGTCTTTTAACCATGAATACCAGTTAAACATCACGGTTCTGCCGTCTAAATTCACTGGCAGTTTAATGGGTCCAGTGATATAGATATACCCGTCTTCTTGCTGTACTCGTTTGATTTTATCTTTTAATATGGCTGTTTTAAGCTCTGTGTGTTTGTCCATATTCTGCACCTTCTTTTTAGTCTGTTTCTTCAATCTGTAAACGAACGAGAACGCCAAATGGATCAACAAATTCGCTGCTTTTTCCTGTCGTGTTGACTTGAGTGCCTGCTTTTGTCAGACGTTCGACGACGGATTGTCTGTCTGCTTCTTCTGGGAAAACCAGTGTATAGCTTCTAATTCCTGAAAAACGTGGATCAATGGCTCCTTTTCGTCCGCGTCCCCATGCATTAAAGGCAAGGTGGTGGTGGTACAAACCAGCGGCGATAAATACGCTTGCTGGTGGAGCCATTCGGATATGAAAACCGAGCGTATTGACATAAAAGGAATCCGCTTCTTCTGGGTTGAGATGGAAATGCAAGTGTCCCATCACTGTACCGGCAGGGAGTCCTTCCCATGTGGTATCAGCAGCTTCTTGCAGGAGTCCATCTCCATCAAGCGGTGCATTTCCGCCACCTTTCAGTTCTCCATGCTCACCGACCCAAATGTCCTGAGGACGGTCAGCATAAATTTCTACGCCAATGCCGTCAGGATCACTTAAATAAATGGCTTCACTGAAAAAGTGATCGCTTGCTCCAATTAAAGGATAGCCTTTTTTGATTACATGTGCCAGCCATGTGCCCAGGTTTTTTCTGGTAGGTAATAAAACAGCAAAATGATAAAGTCCTGGCTCATGATCAGGCTTTTCTTTGAGTTGTGCATCTTCTTTTAACAAAAGAATCGGTTCCTTTGCATTGCTGCCAAGTGTTACCGTGGAATCTGTCTTTTCTAATATAGAAAATCCTAAAATGTCTGTATAAAAAGGTAAAGAACGATCAAAGCTGGACACATGTAATTCTGTTACACCCAGCCTTAGCTGCTCAATTGTCTTCAAGCTCGGTCATCTCCTTCATGATATATGCATCGGCATGTTCAAATGTTTTTGAAAATATATAAAAAATGAATACCTTGTTACTTTTAGTAACTAAACTATATAATAGTTAGTGACTTATTTCAAGTAATTAATTGTGTTATAATAAAAAAAAGAGAAAAAAGCAGGAGGGAGTAAGATATGGCTCAGGTAGATGGCTGTCCAATTACAGATGCCATGGAGATTCTAGGCAAGAAGTGGGTCATTCTCATCATCAATCAGCTTCTGACCGGACCTAAGCGTTTTTGTCAGCTTGAAAATGAAATGAACATCAGCGGAAGATTACTATCAGAAAGGCTGAAGGATTTAGAAGCTGAGGGACTTGTTGAGAAAAAAGTATACCCCGATATTCCAGTGCGGATTGAATACGAATTAACAGTTCAAGGGAAGAAAATTGAACCGATTATTCGTGAAATGTATGCTTGGTCTTTAGATCGTAAAAATAGCAAAATAGAGGAACATGTTTCATCTTAATCCATTTCGATCAGTGTGTCTGATCGAAATTTTTTTGTGTGATTTTCCAGAAAACTAAGACAATAGTATGAAAAATGATGTTGACAATCATTTCATGCATTATATAATATCAAGGAGAAGAGGGTTCTTTTCCCTGTAATGGAATGGAGGTTATGCCATGGTATTATAAATGGGACAGATAGCCTAAAACTCGTATCAATCCATCATTTAGAAGCAGACATCTTTGACTTTTAGGAAGCAAAGATTTATTTTTTTAACTCAATTGATAATGATTATCATAATCATCTATAAGTGTGTTCCAGCACTTGTGAAGGTTATTTTTTTTATTGTCTATTGAGAATAATTATCAATATCATTTAGGAGGGTTCACATGAAAGTCATTCGTTCAACATCACCCGTATTATTATTCCTTAGTTTTGTTCTACTATTTGCTCTAGCTCCTGTTAGCTCGGCCTCAGCAGCTGGCTTAGCAGATGGTCAATATTCAGCGCAATATGTGGTATGGAAGGCTGATAGCGATTCGACTTCAACAGCGAATACGTATTTTGAAAAACCAGCCAAGCTTGTCGTAAAGGATGGAAAAATCAAAGCACAAGTCACGTTAACGAATAGCTCTTGGATCACAAGCTTTAAAACGCTCGATCAAGGTGTCTACAAAGATGCGAAGGTGATCAGTACAAATACAGCTGCAAATAAGAGAACCGTAGAATTCAATGTGAACAGCCTGACTGAGGTTGTACCAGCAAAAGTGAGTGTGACTGTACCGGTCATCGGATATACAGGTAATTATGACATTCGCCTCAAGTTTGATGCGGCATCTGTTCAATAGAAAGGGAGGAAATTCGCTTGATGAAAAAATGGATGAGGCTGCCAGCCTTCATGGCCGCTTTTTTACTGGCACTTATGCTGCCTTTTTCAAACGCACAGGCTGCCGCATTAAAGGATGGTACATACTCCGTCAATTATACAGTGCTAAAAGCTGAAGGAAATGCGGTCTCAATGGCAAATGATTACTGGTTGAAGCCAGCAAAAGTGATAGCGAAAAATGGAAACCTGACAGTACAAATGACGATTAAAAATAGCAGCTGGGTAACGGAATTTAAAGTGCCTGGAAATGGCGGCTATGTCGACACAACTGTTCTCTCAACGAATAAAAAAGCGAATACAAGACTCGTTCAGTTCCAAGCTCAGAGCCTGTCTAAACCGATCAAGTCAAAAATTCACGTCACTGTAAAATCTGCTGATTATGATCATGATTACACCATTCAGCTGAAATTTGATGAAAGCAGTATGAAATCGCTATCGTCTAACAGTGCAAATAAATCAACGGGTGCACAAGAAAGTCAGCAGCCATCAAAAGAATCAACAAACAAAGCTGATACATCCACAACGAAACAACAAGAAGAGAACCCTCAAACTGGTGATACAAGCCAAATAGGGTGGCTCCTTGTGCTTGTCTTATGTTCTGGCGGGTTTTTAGCAAGAAAGTGGATCATCAAGCATTAACGGAAGGAAGTGTCACCATTTGAAACGTCTTTTTCATCTAAAGGCAGCCATTCTGCTTGTTTTATTCAGTTTGTTGACTGCGTTTCAGATTCCTCAAGGAACAGCTCAAGCGGCTTCATTCGTTGATGGTGAATACACAGTCGGGTTCACCATTTTAAAAAATGGCAGCACAGAAGCGTCCATGATGGATACCTATACAGAAAAGCCAGCTAAGCTGATTGTGGAAAATGGCAAGAAAACAGCCTATGTCACACTGAAGCAAAGCAAAGAAATAACAGATTTCAAGGTTGAACAAAATGGTGCTCTCGTTACCACTGAAACGGTCAGTGAGGACGAAACAGCCAATACACGTGTGATCAAATTTGATGTCGCCGACTTATCAGCGAAATTAAACGGCTGGGTGAAAATTTACTGGGATTTAGGCGGCTTTATTTATGACGAAGCATATGACGTACAGCTTGCATTCGATCAAAGCAGCCTAACACTCGTTACGCCTGCAAAACCAGACGATAACGAAACAAAACCAGATGATCAAAACGGTACAAAGCCAGACGACAATGAAACTAAACCGGATGACCAAAACGGTACAAAGCCAGATGACAATGAAACTAAACCGGATGACCAAAATGGCACAAAACCAGACGATCAACCGACAACACCAGGCAATAACAATGGCACAAAGCCAGATGATTCTGCGCAAAATCAATTAAAAGATGGCGTATATCGTATCAATTACAGTGTGCTAAAAGGGGATACGGATGAAGCATCTCGAATGAATCAATACTTCTCACATCCCGCATCCTTAACCGTCAAAAATGGAAAGCAGACCATTTCCTTTACAGTGAAGGATCATAAGTCTGTCGCTTCTTTGAAAACAGAGAAAAACGGTTCTTATCAAGAAGCAAAGACAGTGAGCACAGATGAAGCGAAGAATACAAGAGTGGTTTCATTTGATGCTGCTGATTTGAAAAAAGCGGTGAAAGGAAAAGTACACATTGTAGTAGCAGCCGCTAACTATGACCAAACCTACGATATTCGTTTTCAATTTGACTCAAAGAGTATCGCTCCAGTGAAGGACGGGCAGGTGGTAGAGGAAGAAACACCAGCTACACCAGAAACGCCAAAACCAAATACACCATCACCAGAAACAAATAACAGCGGAGCTGATCAAGAGACTACTCAGCTAAAAGATGGTGTATACAAGCTTCCTTTCTCAATGAAGAAAGCAGACAAGGATGAGCTTTCCCGCATGAACGATTACGTCGTGAGCCCTGCGACACTGGTTGTGAAAAATGGCCGCCATTTCGTTTCATATAAAGTGAAAAACAGCTCAGCCATCACGTCATTCCAAGTAGGAACAGGCGGAAAATTTGAAGAGACACTTGTCGCGAAAACAGATCAAAAAGCAGATACACGTGTCATTCAATATGAAGCAAAAAGTTTAAGCAGTGCTCAGGCTGCACGCGTAAAAATTGATATTCCAGCTGCGAACTACCATGAGCAGTACGATGTCAAACTTGTCTATGACACAAAAGGAATCGCTCTCGGTGAGGGAAGCGGCATTTCAACGGTCATTGGAGACGATGAGAGTATCGGATTTGTCAAAAATCCAAATGATCACGATTCTCAAACAACTCAACTTGAGAATGTAGCACCGGAGGAAACGGGTGCGGAGCAGATGACATTTACGCCATCAGATGATCAAACCAAATCTGAGTCTGGACAGCTGAATCCGAAAACGGGAGATACCTCTCTTCTTTGGGTGTATATTCTTTTATTCGGCGGTTCGTTATTCGTACTCGTCAGAAAATATCAAACACGGACAAGATAGTTCGTTTTATTTTAAGTGAGATGCGCCTTTTTCCTCGGCGCATCCACTCTCTTTTTTCGAAAGGAGGCTTCTGTTTTTGAAGCATCGAATGTTAAGTACCTTGATCGCTGCCTTCAGTGTGTGCATGATCTTATCGGGCTGCTCACAGTCAGCTGAAAGCTCAGCAAAAGGCAAAAAAAGCGCTGAATCAAGTGAGCGTATTGTAGCAACGACTGTAGCTGCTGCGGAGATCATGGATGCTTTAGAGGTGGATCTTGTCGGGGTGCCAACAAGTCAAAAATCCTTGCCCACTCGTTACAAAGGACTGCCAGAAGTCGGCAATCCCATGAGCCCGGACATGGAAATCATCCAATCACTTCAACCGACAGATGTCCTGTCTGTCACAACCCTTCAATATGATTTAGAGAAACCCTTTCAGCAAGCAGGTGTCCCTGCCACATACTTAAATCTCGAGAGTATGGCCAACATGGAGAAGGTCATCACGAAGCTTGGGGATCAGTATGACAGGAAGAAGCAGGCTGAGCGCATTGTGTCTGCGTTTGAGCAAAAAAAGAAAGACATACAAGAGAAGGCAAAAGGAAAACGCAAGCCGTCCGTTCTGATTTTGCTTGGTGTGCCAGGAAGTTATTTGGTGGCGACAGAAAATTCATATATTGGTGATCTTGTACGTATCGCAGGAGGAAAGAACATTGTGGAAGGCGAGAAAATGGAGTATTTGGAATCCAATACGGAGTATTTACAAAAAGCCAATCCAGATATCATTCTCCGAGCCGCACATGGGATGCCGGATGAAGTCGTCAAAATGTTTGATCAAGAATTTAAAACAAATGACATCTGGAAACATTTTAATGCGGTCAAACAAAACCGGGTGTATGACCTCGAAGAAAGCTTATTCGGGACAACAGGCAATTTAAAGGCAGCAGAGGCATTAGATGAATTGACTCGTATGTTGTATCCGTCATAAGTTTGCGAATCTTAATGATAAAAGGACGTTCAAGATGAAAAAAACAGGATTTTTATTTCTGATAGTCAGTCTCTTACTGGTCTGCGTGTTTATTTATTCAGCCATTACTGGGAGCATTCATGTGACCCCAATTGAATTATTAGAAGGGCTCATCACCGGTCAACATGCACAGGTAGAAATCATTAAAGATTTGAGAATCCCCCGCGTGCTCATCGCGATGTTTACAGGGGCCGCCTTATCTGTCTCCGGTGTACTGCTGCAGTCGGTCATGAGGAATCCATTAGCTGATGCCGGCGTCATTGGGATTTCATCAGGAGCCAGCTTCTTTTCATTAATGGCGATTACAGCGCTTCCTCAATTTTATTTCTACTCACCTTTATTTTCGGTATTAGGCGGGGCGATTGCGTGTTTCCTCGTATACGTTCTATCTTGGAAGGGTGGTTTAAGCCCGATCCGCATGATCTTAGTTGGGATCGCCATCAATGCCATGTTTACTGGGATGGCTGAAGCATTTGTGACCATTTGCAGCTATTTCAATATCACAATTAATCAGTCAGGACAGTCGAATCTCACGATGAAAACGTGGGGAGATGTCCGTTTAATCGGTGTCTATGGTGTCGTCGGTCTTGTCGTTGCACTCTTCTTCAGCAAATGGTGCAACCTCCTGGCTCTTCAAGACAAGACAGCGAAAAACTTAGGATTGCGTGTGACCAGAATGCGCCTTTTGATTTCCATCACAGCCGTTTTACTTGCGGCGGTGACAGCTGCAGTAGCGGGCGTGATAGCCTTTGTCGGCTTGCTCATTCCGCACATTTCAAGAAGGCTTGTTGGCTCGGATCACCGGGTACTGATTCCATTTTCTGCGTTAAGCGGGGCTTTGCTTATTTTGACGGCTGATACGCTTGGCAGGACGCTTGTGGCGCCAAATGAGATTCCTGCTTCTACGATTATGGCCGTGATTGGCGGGCCGTTTCTGATCTTTTTATTAAAAAGGGGGGACCGTCTCCATGGACATTCGTGAGGTGTCATTCTCATATGACCAGCAGAAGGACATCGTTCAATCGGTCACAACACAGATTGAAAAGGGGAAAATCACAACCATTATCGGTCCAAATGGCTCGGGAAAATCCACACTGCTCTCCTTAATGGCAAATAATCATTGTCCAAATAAAGGGCAGATTCACTTAGATGGGCAAGCGCTGAATGCGTTCAAGCCAAAGGAGCTGGCAAAAAAGTTAGCTGTCGTCCATCAGCAAAATGAAGCACCGCTTGATTTAACGATCGAACGGGTCGTGGCATTCGGCAGAACGCCGTACCAGACAATGCGCGGAGGAGACAAGGAAGAGGATGAGAGAGCGATAGAGTGGGCGCTGTCCAGTACAAAGCTAACGGACAAACGAAAGGTGCCGCTCGCCTCACTGTCAGGTGGAGAGCGGCAGCGTGTATGGATTGCGATGGCACTTGCGCAAAAAACACCGATCCTTTTCTTAGATGAACCGACAACTTATTTGGATATCTACTATCAATTTGACATTCTTGAGCTGATTCGTGAGCTGAATGCCATGCACGGATTAACCATTGTCATGGTGCTCCACGATATGAATCAGGCTGTCCGCTACAGCGATATCATCATAGCGATGAAGGATGGACAGATTATCAGTGAAGGACAGCCAAACGATGTGTTAACAGAGGAAAACGTACGGCACATTTATGATGTGTCCGTGACGATTAGACAGGATGCAGAAACAGGGATGTACATCGTGCCTGTTGGTATATAAGCTGGGCAAAAAGCAGGTGAGACAGTGTGAAACGAGGAAAACGGCTTTGGCAGCGGATGCTGACGATCGTTTGTTTAGGAGTGTTTATTTATAGCGGTACAGCCATCGGTTTCGAACTTTTCGGTTATTATCAAAATCGCCAGGTGCTTGCAAAGGCCCAGACGATGTATGGACTTGAAGAAGAAATGAATGAAAAACGGGAGCCGGGAAAGATCCGTTCGTCATTTGATGAGCTGCGGAAGGTGAATGAGGACATTGTCGGCTGGATCAATATGAAGGACACGATGATTCAGTATCCGATCGTTCAATCTCGCGATAATGCGTTCTACTTAACTCGCAATTATTTAAAAAACGACACCCGGGCAGGCAGTATCTTTATGGATTATCGTAATGATGTCCTGCATGAAAGCCCAAATACAGTGGTGTACGGCCATCGGATGAGGGATGGATCCATGTTCGCTGGACTCACAAACTATCTAAAAAAAGATTTCTTCCAAGAGCACCGGACATTTCAGTACGATACGCTGTATCAAAGCTATGAAGCGGAGATTTTTGCTGTGTATGAAACGACGGTTGACTTCGACTATATTCAAACCGATTTTCAAGATCTTGGCGAATATGCGCACTACTTGCAAGCTGTGCGGAAGAAATCAATCTATCAAACAAAGACAGACGTGTCCACAGATGACCTCATCCTCACCTTATCGACCTGTGATCATGTGCTTGCACCTAAAAACGGGCGTCTCGTGGTACAGGCAAAGCTAAAGAAAGTTTACTAGAAAAGGAGAGACAGGCGGTTGAAATTTTCACATGTGATCTTGGCAGGACTCGTCTTGATGCTTCTCCTCAGCGGATGCAGTCAGGCAGCACCTGTAGAGAAAGAAAGCGCGGCAGGAGCGCTGAAGATAAAGGATTTTACCGGAAGAACGCTGTCGTTTGATGAATCCCCTCAGCGTATCGTCGCCTTGTCGACCGGGGACATGAGCATTCTATATGCTTTAGGCGGTGAGGCGGTCGGCAGGCCAACTGCCGAGTTACCAGACAGCTTACAAAAGGCAAAGTCCGTACAAACGATTGGCACAACGCATCAATTTGATGTAGAGCTGATCACAAGCTTAAAGCCTGATGTTGTGCTTGGAAATGAACAATTAAACAGCAAGGACATCTCTACAATAGAAGGAATTGGTTCACAGCTTCTTTTGACAAGCGCCAATTCTGTGAAGGACATCCAGCGCCAAATATCGTTATTTGGGGAGTTGCTTGGGAAGCAGCAAAAGGCTAAAGCACTCAATGATGAAATTGATGAGCGGAAAAAGCAGGTCAAGCAGCCTAAGAAAAAAGTAAAAACACTCGTTGTGTACGGTGCACCCGGCACATATATGGCGGCGCTTCCTCAATCCTTGAGCGGAGATTTACTGCATATCGCCGGGGGTGCAAACATTGCTGAGAAAGAACCGGCACTCGAAAAATTCCCCCAATACGCCCAAATCAATGCAGAAAAGGTGATCGAAGCCGATCCTGATCTCATTCTGCTCATGACACACAGCAATCCTGAAGATGTGAAAGCGGGCTTTATGAGTGAAATGAAACAGAATGCAGCATGGCACGACGTATCAGCTGTCAAAAATGGCCGCGTGGAGATTCTGCCTAGTGATTTATTCGGGACGAATCCAGGCGCAGACGTCATCAAGGCGATTGATGAACTAGAGAAGAGATTGAAGCGATTGAAGCGATTGTCATCATGAAGGTGAATGCAGAGTTAGATTTTCAAAAAAGACAGTCGAGACGAAGATGGCTGATACCGGGACTGCTTCTTTCGCTAGGTGTGGGCATATGTCTAGGGCTTGCATTAGGTTCTGTTCAATTATCGCTGCCAGATTTGATCGCTGCTTTGACGGGATCAGGCCAGCCTGTCCATGAAAAAATCGTCATGGATTTACGCCTGCCGCGCGTTCTCATAGGCTTCATCGTCGGGGCCTGTCTCGCAGCATCAGGAGCGATTTTACAAGGAGTCGTCCGAAATCCACTCGCTGACCCTGGCATCATCGGAGTGACCGCCGGCGGTGGATTAGCGGCTGTACTCAGCATGATTGTGTTTCCACAATTCACATATCTGCTTCCAGCAGCTGCCTTCCTTGGCGCTTTATTAGCGGCACTCGTTGTGTATATCCTGTCGTTTGACCAAGGGGTTTCGCCACTGAAATTGATTCTGGCGGGAGTGGCAGTCAATGCCCTGCTTGGTGCGGTCATGAATGGGTTGATGGTGCTTTATAGTGAGCGTGTGCAGGCTGTTCTGCCTTTTTTATCGGGAGGATTAAATGGACGGAGCTGGCATCATCTGAGCTTTGTGTCACCCTATGCGCTTGCCGGTTTGTGTCTTTGTTTTTTTGCGATCAAGCCCGCAAATCTTCTTTTACTTGGTGATGAGTCAGCGCAGCTGCTCGGCCTTAGAGTCGAGCGAACCCGTTTTTTCTTAATTGCACTGGCGGCGCTTTTGGCGGGTGCGGCGGTAAGCGTGAGCGGTTTAATTGGATTTGTCGGTCTTGTCGTCCCTCATTTTATCCGCCTTTTAATTGGAGATGACTACCGGTACCTGCTTCCGATCTCAATGCTGGGCGGCGGCGTACTTGTGGTCTTTGCAGATACAGCGGCACGGGTATGGTTTACACCGGTTGAACTGCCTGTGGGTATTCTGCTTGCCTGTATCGGTGCACCTTTCTTCCTCTATTTATTAAAAAAGAAAGGGAGGGGTTAAGTTGGATGTGATTGCGATGAATGACGTGAGTCTCAGTCAAGGAGGCTTTCGATTGTCGTCTATTTCAGCAGTTGTGCCTAAAGGGAGTGTAACAGGAATTATTGGACCGAATGGGTCAGGGAAGTCGACGTTAATTAAAGCGGCCGCACGCCTTACGTCGATCGAAAGCGGCATGATTTATATTCACGATATCCCGCAAAAAGAAATGACAGCGCAGGAGATTGCACAGGAAATCGCCGTTCTAATGCAGACGAGAACTGCCATCCCATCGATGACAGTACGTGAGCTGGTTGCACTTGGACGCAGTCCGCATCGTTCGATCTGGAAAAAGAGCTCGCAGGCAGATCAGGAAGCGATAGAGTGGGCGCTTGATGTGACAAATAGCCGCGTAAATGAAAACAGGATGCTGCATACATTGTCAGGCGGAGAAAGGCAAAAGGCGTATATTGCAATGGCACTGGCTCAGAAGACAGAGACGATTATTCTGGATGAGCCTACCACTTTCTTAGATATTGCGCACCAGCTTGATTTACTGGAGCTGCTCAAACAGCTGAATGAAACGCATGGGATCACCATTTTAATGGTTCTTCATGACCTGCAGCAGGCAGCAAAATATTGTGATCGCCTGATTGCGATGAAGCGTGGTCAGGTTTACCAAATAGGGACACCAAACGAAGTATTAACAGAAAACTTTTTCAAAGAAGTCTTTGGGATTCAGGCAGAGGTTCACTTAGATGGAGAGCATCCGCTCATTATCCCAATCGCTTCGATCCAACAACAAAAGGGAGATGAATCAAACATGATCATTGTAAACAACCAGGTTAGAGTAGAAAAAGGCAGTGCAGACCACCTCGTTAAGCGTTTTAACAAGCAGGGACAAGTAGAATTCATGGAAGGATTTTTAGGCATGGAAGTCTGGGTCACACAGCAGACAACCGATTACGATGAAGTGACCATTCATACCCGCTGGAATCGAAAAGAAGATTTTGTGAACTGGACAAAATCTCAGGCATTTGGAGATGCACACGCTCACGGAAAAGCAAAACCTGAAGGCCTTTTAAAAAATAAAATTACGTATTATGAAGTGCAAGTCACAAGACCTGCATTACAGAAAAAAGCCTAAAAAAGAAACATAGCGTTGCGGCCCACATGCAGCGCTATTTTTTTCGCTTTTTTATTTTCCGTCACATATTTTTGACAAAGTATTCAAACAACTGACACAATACCATCCAATTTTTAGGTAAAATTTACTTTATTTTTGAAGCGTATGGGTGTAAAGTACAGGTATAAATAACTAACCGAATGAAAATCAAGAGTAAAATTTCACCGAGTGAACCATTTCAAATGGACTTTTATTTGTGAATCATTGAACAAATAGTGAACATTTTGTGAAATGGTGAGCATGAATCATTCGGCATGTGAAAGTAAGGGAGGATGTAAGGCTGTGAGTGAGCTGTTTTTAGCAAGATTTCAATTTGCTTCAACGACATTATTTCATTTTATTTTTGTTCCTATGTCAATAGGTTTGGTGTTTATCGTCGCATTGATGCAGACCCTTTATGTCGTCAAGAAAAAAGACATCTATAAAAAGATGGCGAAGTTTTGGGGTCACCTGTTCTTACTTAACTTTGCAGTAGGTGTGGTGACAGGGATTCTGCAGGAATTCCAGTTTGGGATGAACTGGTCAGATTATTCAAGGTTTGTCGGTGATGTCTTTGGTGCACCGCTTGCCATTGAAGCGCTTTTGGCCTTTTTCCTTGAATCTACATTTATTGGACTTTGGATATTCGGCTGGGATCGTCTGCCGAAGAAAATTCATTTATTGTGCATTTGGCTTGTTTCCCTTGGTACGATCTTTTCGGCGTTTTGGATTTTACTCGCCAACTCATTTATGCAGGAGCCAGTTGGATTTGCCATTAAAAATGGTCGTGCAGAAATGAATGATTTTGGCGCTCTTGTAACGAACCCGCAGCTTTGGGTTGAATTCCCGCACGTTCTGTTTGGTGCACTGGCAACAGGAGCTTTCTTTATTGCAGGAGTTAGTGCCTATAAAATGATTAAAAAGCAAGAAATCGCCTTTTTCAAAAAGTCATTCCAGATTGCGATGGTCCTCGCTTTAATTTCTGGCTTAGGTGTGGCGTTCTCTGGACACGATCAAGCGAAGCATTTAATGAAATCACAGCCAATGAAAATGGCAGCAAGTGAAGCCCTTTGGAAGGATAGTGGAGATCCAGCGGCTTGGACACTATTTGCCAACATTGACACAGATAAAAAAGAAAACTCTGCGGAGATCAATATTCCGTTTGCCTTAAGTTATTTGGCTTATTCGAAGTTCAGCGGGGATGTTCCAGGTATGCTGACACTTCAAAAAGAATATGAAGCCAAGTTTGGTCCCGGGGACTATATTCCGCCAGTGAAAACAACATTCTGGAGCTTTAGAATCATGGTCGGTGCAGGCATGCTGATGATTTTTGCTAGTATGATTGGCTTGTACTTAAGCTTTAGAAAGAAACTTGAAACAAACAAATGGTATTTACGCTTCATGGTATGGATGATTGCGTTCCCGTTTATTGCGAACTCAGCCGGCTGGATCATGACTGAGATCGGGCGTCAGCCGTGGACCGTCTTTGGCATGATGACGACGGCTCAATCGATTTCACCGAACGTATCGTATGGCATGCTGTTATTCTCAGTCATTAGCTTTACGGCGATGTATCTGATTCTTGCTATTGTGCTCGCTTACTTATTCATTCGAGAAATTAAAAAAGGTGCACATTCTGAAGAAGATACAGATCAAAAGGATGAAACGGACCTGTCTACAGATCCATTTGATGGAGGCGCATATCATGGCATATCTTAACGAGATTTGGTTTATTCTTGTCGCAGTATTGTTTGTTGGATTTTTCTTCTTAGAAGGATTTGATTTTGGTGTCGGGATGTCCATGCAGCTGCTTGGAAAGGACGCGCACGAGCGCCGCATTTTAATCAATACGATTGGTCCTTTCTGGGATGCGAATGAGGTCTGGCTGATTACAGCTGGCGGCGCTATTTTCGCTGCATTTCCTCACTGGTATGCCACGATGTTCAGCGGATACTATATTCCGTTTGCGGTTCTCCTCTTAGCGCTCATTGGGCGCGGGGTCGCCTTTGAATTCCGAGGGAAGGTTGAGAAAGCCTCTTGGATCAAGGTGTGGGACTGGGTCATCTTCTTTGGCAGTCTGCTTCCGCCATTTTTACTAGGTGTATTATTCACGAGTATTTTACGCGGGATGCCAATTGATCAAGACATGAACATGTACGCTGGTTTTACGGACTTTGTGAATCTTTATTCAGTGATCGGCGGGGTAGCTGTGACAGTTCTTTGCCTGTTGCATGGCTTGATTTTCGTCACACTTCGTACAGAGGGTGAATTAAGAGATCGTGCAAGAAAACTGGGCCAGCGTGTCCTGCTTATTGCACTCCCTGTTCTTGTTATTTTTGTCGGTGTGTCCATCATAGAAACAGACATTTATACCGTACGCCCGATCATCACCATTCCGTTAACTGTGCTGATTGTGGCTTGTTATATAGCTGCTCTTGTTTTGATGAGAAAAGAACGTGATGGCTGGACATTCTTATTCACAGGCGCAGGCATCATGGTGACGGTGTCCATGCTGTTCACTGCATTGTTCCCGCGCGTCATGATTAGTTCAATCAGCCATTCATTTGATCTCACGATTCAAAACGCTGCATCTGGATCTTATTCACTGACGGTCATGACGATTGTGGCCATTTCTTTGCTGCCCTTTGTGCTTGGGTATCAAATTTGGAGCTATTACGTCTTCCGTAAACGTGTAAGCGGTAAGGAGCCAATGACCTACTAATGGATAAACGTTTGCTTCAACTAAAAGGAATGAGAGGGCTTCTTGCCCTCTTAGGTATTGTGTCACTCATCCAAGGAGCAAGTATTATTTTCCAAGCACAGTGGCTGGCACATGCCATTACAACGCTGTTTGACGGGAAAAGCCTCTCGCAGGCAACGCCATATGTCCTGCTATTTCTTGCTGCCTTTCTTGTGCGGCACGGTCTCACCTTGATTCGGGAGAAGGTCATGTTTACGTACTCTTCCCGAATTGGAGCAGACGTCAGAAAGCAGCTGCTAGACCAACTTTTTCGATTAGGGCCTGCCTTCGCAAAGAAAAAAGGGACAGGAAAGCTTGTCACATTAGCAATGGAAGGAATTGCTCAATACCGTCAGTATTTACAGCTGTTTTTGCCGAAAATGGTGAACATGGCAGTGATTCCGGCAATGGTCCTTATCTATGTGTGGACATTAGATGAAACATCGGCCGTCATTTTAATTGTGACGCTGCCTATTTTAATTATTTTTATGATTTTGCTAGGCCTTGTTGCTCAGCGTAAAGCGGCCAAACAATGGAGATCGTATGAGAAATTATCCAATCATTTTACTGACTCTCTCCGTGGCCTTGAGACGCTTCGTTACTTAGGTATCAGCAAAAAGCACTCCCGTAATATTGCAGAGGTGTCAAAGCGATATCGAAAAGCGACCATGAGCACACTGAAGGTCGCCTTTCTGTCATCGTTTGCGCTCGATTTCTTTTCCATGCTATCAATTGCAACCGTCGCTGTTTTTCTTGGCTTGCGATTAATTGAAGGAGAGCTTCTCTTATTGCCGGCTTTGACGGCGCTTATGCTGGCGCCAGAGTATTTCCTGCCGGTACGTGAAGTAGGAAATGATTATCATGCGACGTTAAATGGAAAAGAAGCGAATGAAGCTATGCAGGTCATTTTAGAAGAAAAGGGCTTCCGCACGCAGGAGACACAATCAGTGCAGCTGGACAAGTGGGATGAACAATCCGTGCTCACGCTGCAAGATGTTTGTGTCCAGCATGATGAACATGCCCCTTATTCCATTCAGGATGTAGATCTCACTGTAAAAGGGAAGAGAAAAATCGGCATCATTGGTGCCAGTGGTTCAGGGAAATCGACGTTAACCGATGTCCTCGGCGGCTTTGTTGAACCGTCTTCGGGTCAAATCACGCTAAACGGCCAGCCGCTTGTTCATTTACAGATGAAGGAATGGCAAAAGGAAGTTGTCTATATGCCGCAGCATCCCTATTTATTTCACATGACATTAAGAGAAAACATTCGTTTTTATGAACCGAATGCAACAGATGAAGAAGTGGAAAGAGCTGTGCATGAGGCTGGTTTAACTCAGCTTGTCACGCAGCTGCCAAATGGCCTGGATGAGGTCATTGGAGAACAGGGAAGAGGGCTAAGCGGCGGACAGGCGCAAAGAATTGCCCTTGCTCGAACTGTGCTGGGCCAGCGGTCGATTATGCTGTTAGATGAACCAACGGCGCATCTCGATATTGAAACAGAGTACGAATTGAAGAAAACAATGCTTCCACTGTTTGAACATAAACTTGTGTTCTTAGCGACACACAGACTCCATTGGATGCAGGACATGGATGAAATCATTGTCATGGATCAAGGAACCGTCGCAGAAATGGGGACACATGAATCATTAATGCATAGAAAAGGCGTGTATTATCAATTGGTACAGGAGCAAATGGGGGCGGTCACACATGATCAGTAAAGGCTGGTTTATACCTTATATCAAGGAGAATCGAAAGCTGTTTGCCTTGGTTTTATTTTTAGGAGCCATTGCGGTATTCTCTGCTTCTATGCTGATGTACACGTCGGGCTTTCTCATTTCAAAAGCCGCGACAAGACCTGAGAATATACTCATGGTCTACGTCCCAATCGTGGCTGTACGTACCTTTGGTATTTCGCGCTCTGCTGCCCGCTATGCAGAAAGGCTGGCGAGCCATCAACTCATTTTGACAATGATTGAAAAAATGCGTGTGCGTCTGTATGACATGGCTGAACGAAGTGCCAAACAGACAAAGCTGGGGACAGGTGAAATGCTTGGTCTCTTGTCAGATGATGTGGAGAGACTGCAGGATGCCTATTTAAAAACCATCTTTCCATCCATCGGTGCACTGCTTTTATATGCCGCATCCATTGGAGCACTTGGCCTTTTCTCATGGCCTTTTGCTGGACTGATGCTGCTTTATATGGCACTTCTCGTCTTCGTCTTCCCATACGTCACAGTGCTTGTGAACCGGGCAAGACAAATTCAAATGAAAAAAGGCAGAAATGAACTGTACAGCCATTTAACAGATGCAGTCATGGGCGTTAGTGACTGGCTGTTCAGCGGCAGGCAGAAAGATTTTGTTGATGGTTATGAACAAAAAGAAGCGCAGTTGTTAGCGCTTGAAGCAGCCAAGCACCGGTTTATCCGTCTGCGCCAATTTTTTGCACAGCTGATCATTGGAGGAGCTGTCGTGCTTGTCGTGTATTGGAGCGGATCGGTTGTTCAGTCAGGATCCATGTCACACACCCTGATTGCAGCCTTTGTACTTGTGCTGTTTCCATTAACAGAAGCCTTTCTTCCGCTGTCAGATGCGGCAGGTGATATCCCTGTCTATCAGCATGCTGTCAGCAGATTACATCATTATGAAAAGCAGTCATATGAAGGAGAAACTGAGAGCGAAGCAGTGGATCAGTCAACCCTTTCTCACGATGAAGCTGTTTGTTTCGATCAAGTGTCCTTTCGGTATGACACGCATCAATATGTACTTCAAGACCTGTCCTTTTCTCTGAAGCAAGGGGAATCACTCGCGCTCTTAGGTAAAAGCGGTGCAGGCAAATCGACCATTTTAAAATTGTTAGAAGGGGCAGTCGTTCCAAATCAAGGAGCTGTCAGCATTCAAGGAAAACCGGTTCAAAGCATTCAAGAGAAGGTGTCTGCCTATGTGTCTGTGCTCAATCAACAGCCTTATTTATTTGATACGTCTGTTATAAACAATATCCGTTTAGGATCTCCAGAGGCGACAGAAGAGCAGGTAAAAGAAGCAGCTAGACAAGTGCAGCTGCATGATTACATCGAGTCTTTGCCAGAAGGTTATCACACAGGTGTTCAGGAGACAGGGGTTCGATTTTCAGGTGGAGAAAGACAGCGTATGGCATTAGCTCGGATTTTGCTGCAGGATACGCCGGTTGTTGTATTAGATGAACCGACCGTCGGGCTTGATCCACGGACAGAGCGTGAATTGCTTGAAACCATCTTCCGTGTGTTAAAAGGGAAAACAGTTATTTGGATAACCCATCATCTGACTGGCTGTGAGGCGTGTGACCGCATCATGTTTATTGAAGACGGACGCATTGAGATGCAGGGTCAGCATCAGGATTTACTAAAAGAAAACAAGCGTTATCAAAAACTGTACGAAATGGATCGTCCTTTTTCTACAATATAAATGAAATGACAAGAACGTTCGGACAGGAAATCTCTGCCCGAACGTATTGTGGTTTAAGGGTTTACTTTACCAACACCTGTATTTGAGATCACTTCTGATTTCACATTGTTCACGTTAAGCAAAGAGTAGTTATAAGGAGGGTTATACGTACCTGTTGAAGATGTTGGCAGACTGCCTGTGCTGTTAATATAAGAGTTGTTGATGACATGCCATGTTCCTACTTGACGGCTGTCCCAGCTTCCAATGGCATTATTGGTGTTTTCAAATACGTTGTGTTCAATTCTCATCTTTGCGCCCATACGTGAGTTAATCGCTGTTGCCAAGATGCCTTTGTAATAGTTGTTATAGACATGTCCTTCCCCGAAGCGCATAGACGGTACACGAGAGTTCAGGTTTTCAAAACGGTTGTTGTGGAACGTAATTTTTCGATTGTAGTTATCGTTATCGGAGCTGCCCATGAGCATTGTTTTCCAGCTGTCATGTACATAGTTCCACGAGAAGGTAATATAGTCAGAGTCATTTTTCACATCAAATAAACCATCGTAGTCATCCTTCCCAGAATTCAATGTATTGTACAGTTCATTATGGTCGACCCATATGTTTTTAGAACCGCCTTCGATCCCGATCGCATCTTTGTCACCGATTTTGCTGTGGTGGATTTTCAAGTTGCGGATGATGATGTTATTGGCACGCCATACTTTAATACCAATCCCATTAAATTCGCCGTTCGTCCCTTTACCGACGATCGAAACATTATTTGTATCTTTCACATCGATTTTATTGGCTGATGTATTAGAAGGGCTAATCGTCCCGTCTACTACAATTTTTAATTTTTCGTTTGTTCCTTTATTTTTGAGGGCAGCCAATAATTCATTTCCAGTTTTGACTGTGACGGTTTTACCGCCTTCACCGCCTGTTGTGCCGCCATTTAATGTGGAGAAGCCTTGTTGATTAAAGTTGGCCATAATAGAAGGGCTTTCTGGGTATTTGGCTGCTGCTTTTGCCTCCCCGTTTGGTGCAAATAATGAAGTGACGAGACCAACAGCTAATACACCGGCTAACATTGGAACTTTTCTCTTCAAAGTCAACATCTCCATTCTTTATTTTGTTTTAATGAAAACGTTTCCAAAATAAGCTGTGATTCACCCAATCCTCCTTCCTTCACAAGCATCGCCTCATTCGGAATGTAGGAAGAGCATAGCATGCAAAAAGGTATCATCGGCTAAGGATAGGCGCAGCGTATTCCATGATTTTCTAGGAAGCTAAGCCAATGATTATTTTATTTCATCTTCATGAGATAAGGACCATTGTCGATAGGTATGAGGATGACATCATGATTATGGAGAGAAGGCTCTCCATTTGGTAGAAAATCAAAACGCATCATTTTGTTAGAGAAGAAGGAATGCCATAATCATTACATAAGAAAAAATGGCATATAAAATGGGTTTCATAGAAGTTATGCTAAAAAATAAGGTCTATTTTAAACGGTATTGTCATTCGTGTCGTCTCATGAGTAAGAGAAGAAAAGGAAGGAGGGACGTGTTTGGAGCAGACAGAAGAGACATTATTGATTCAGCGGGCAAAACAGGGCGATGATGCCGCGTTTACGGCTCTTTATCGGCATCATTATTCCTTTCTTTACCGATATATGTTGAAGCTGACCCTTCAACAAGAGCTGGCAGAGGAAATCATGCAAGAAACGATGCTGAAAGCGTATATGAAACTTTCTTCATTTAGAGGAGATGCCTTATTTTCAACCTGGCTCATTTCGATTGCATCTAGGCAATTTTTAGATCACCAGAAGAAAAGAAAACGTGAACAATTGAGAGAAGGAAAAGCCAATCAGGAGGCCATACGCCGTTTCAAATGGGACGTTCAGCAAAAGGGGAACACATGGCATGACATGTGGGATGCTTTAAATGAATTAAAGGCTCAGGAGCGAGCACCCATTATTCTGCACTATTATTATGGCTTTACCTACCCAGAAATGGCTTCAATGCTCGGAATGAGAGAAGGCACTGTGAAATCGAGGGTTCATCATGGATTAAAGAAAATTCGAAAGGAGTGGGATGTATGAAGGAAGATCGTTTGACCGAACGTTTAAAAGAAGAGCTGCAGCAGCTAGATGAACAAATTGAAGTGGAACAGCCAAGTGAGCAGGCTGTCATGATGATGTTGAAACAGGCGAAGGAACAAGAGAAAAGGCGTTTTAAACAAGAAGTGCTGGCATACGTTTTGATCAGTTTGACCATTCTGGCCCTCTTTGCAGCTGCCATTACCCATTTGCCTATCATCTTCATTCTTCTCCAAATAGTGAGCGTACCCATCTGCTTTATTGTTGGCTACAAGGAATATCAACATATCAAAGGAGGGTCTTCCTTATGAGTCAGACGGAAATGATCATCTTATTGTGCGTCTTGCCGTTATTGTTTGCACAGGGCTTTCTTTTATTTATTGATGCAAAGAAAAGAGGGCGTTACAAGTGGTTCTGGGGTATTGTCGGTCTCATTAACTTTCCATCGTCTTCTATTCTATATTGGCTTTGTGTCGTGCTACCTGATCGAAAAAGAGGCGGGAAGCTCCGAAAAGATTGAGTGCATCCGATCAAACTTTTGACCCTTTTTTCGTTGGAAAACAAGCTAGAAATTCATCATGATTCATGTATTTGTCAAAGAAAACGGGACGAGAAACATCCGCTTGTTCGTTTCTAGCACATTAGTCATTCCTTGAGCGCTTATTTTTAAAGTCAATTGCTGCGGCTGCTTGATCTATCTCAATTCGGCATCATTTTCATCTGTTATCAATATTGATCAGATTTTACAATTGGTGTTAAATTAATCTCAATATGCGTTAGAAAATCTAACAATTAAAAGTGTGGAGATATCTACAAGGAGGCAGATGCGACATGTTGACCTTAGATCGAGCAGCACAAACAGCACAAAGCTACATCCACCGTGTGTTAGAAGAGGTGGAAAAACGAAATCCCGGCGAGGAGGAATTCCAGCAAGCGGTAAAAGAAATTCTGGAATCACTCGTCCCAGTTTTTGCGAAGCATCCAGAGTATGAAAAACAGGGCATTTTAGAACGGCTCATTGAGCCTGAGCGGCTTGTGGTATTTCGAGTGCCATGGGTAGACGATGAGGGCAAAGTACAAGTCAATCGAGGGTTTAGGGTTCAATTCAATAGTGCCATCGGTCCTTATAAAGGAGGCATTCGTTTCCATCCAACCGTCAATGCAAGCATTATCAAGTTTTTAGGGTTTGAACAAATCTTTAAAAACGCACTGACTGGTATGCCGATCGGTGGAGGGAAAGGTGGATCGGATTTTGACCCTAAAGGAAAATCTGATGGAGAAATCATGCGTTTCGTTCAAAGCTTTATGAGTGAACTCGGCCGATATATCGGACCTGATCAAGATGTGCCAGCAGGTGATATTGGTGTAGGAGCACGCGAAATTGGCTATATGTTCGGACAGTATAAGAAAATGCGCGGTGCTTATGAAGCGGGTGTACTCACGGGGAAAAGCCCTGGATTCGGAGGCAGCTTAGCGAGAAAAGAGGCGACAGGCTACGGACTGGTGTACTTCATGGAGGAAATGCTGAAAGCACATGGGCTCCAATTTGAAGGGCGTTCAGTTGTTGTGTCGGGCTCAGGAAATGTGTCTATTTATGCAATGGAAAAGGTAATGGAATTAGGCGGTAAGGTTGTGGCTTGCAGTGATTCAAGCGGAGCAATATATGATCCTCAAGGGATATCACTTGAGACCATTAAGCAGCTGAAGGAAGTCGAGAATCAGCGGATTGGGGCATACATTGACATTCACCCGCATGCTGAATTAATTGAAGATTGCGAACAAATTTGGTCCGTTCCTTGTGATATTGTGCTGCCATGTGCAACACAAAATGAAATATCAGAGGCGCATGCACAGCAGCTTGTGGCAAATGGTGTCATCGCTGTTGGAGAAGGAGCCAATATGCCGTCCACTCTTAAGGCGGTCAAAGTATTTGAAGAGAATCGTATTTTGTTTGCGCCGGCAAAAGCGGCGAATGCTGGCGGAGTAGGTGTCTCAGCACTGGAAATGGCGCAAAACAGTGCAAGAATGTCTTGGACATTTGAAGAAGTAGATGATCAGCTGAAACAAATGATGCAGTCTATTTATCGTCAGTGTACAGAGACAGCGGACGAATATGGACACTCAGGGAACATCATGGTTGGAGCAAATATTGCAGGATTTCGTAAGGTGGCAGATGCCATGATCGCACAAGGCGTGATTTAACTCCTGCTCTCCCGCACCTGTTTATTTCATGACAAGATGGGGAATCGTCCTTTAAGAATGACAATAAGGAGGCGCGGGAGAAATGAAAAAATGGCTGAAACAAATTGTGAAATGGGCACCTGTGATTTATCCAGTGGTGAGGAAAATATATAAAGAGCGAAAAGCATCTAAACGTCGTAACGTATCAGCCGGATAATCCGGCTTTTTTTTATGCAAACATACAGATCCTGTGTTGTAAAAAAATAATAGAATCGAATGATCCATTTCATCCCTCTCTCCGTTAAGTACATAACAAACGGAAAGAGGAGGAAATAAAAGATGAACATGAAGAAAGCAATGTTAACCATTCCACTGAGCGCAGCGTTACTATTCCCAGCGGCTCATAGCGCAAGTGCACACGAAGGACATATGCATGGGGAGGCGAAGAAGACGTCTTCGTCACAAGAGGTTTCAAATAAAGCAACAGATCTTCGAGCAGCACTAGATCAGCTGTTTTCAGAGCATGCCTATTTAGCGGTGATCACGATGCAAAAAGGAATTGACGGCAGTAAAGACTTCGATCAAGCAGCGGCGGCTTTAAATGACAACACGAATGACTTATCAGATGCAATAGCCTCTGTGTATGGTAAAAAAGCAGGCAAACAATTCAAAGACATTTGGTCAAGTCATATCGGCTATTTTGTTGACTATGTACAAGCCACAGCGAAAAAAGATGATGCAGGTAAAAAGAAAGCGATCAAGCAGCTTGACCAATATCGAATGAAACAAGCCGATATGCTCGATCAAGCAACAGACGGCAGACTGAAAGCAAGTGAGCTTGAAGAAGGCTTGAAGATGCATGTGAACGAACTGTTAAAAGCGTTTGATAGCTATAATGAAAAGGATTTTGATACGACCTATGAAACGGTGAGAAAATCCATTCATCATATGTTTGAGGTAGGAAAAGGCGTGTCATGGGCCATCACAGATCAATTTCCTGGGAAATTTGATCAAAAGTCAGTGGATACACCAGCAGCGGATCTTCGTGAAGATTTAAACTACTTGTTCTCAGAGCATTTGGCACTCGCAGTAGTTGCCATGCAAAAAGGAAATGATGGCAGCAAGGACTTTGAGCAAGCAGCAGCGGCTTTAAATGAAAACACAAATGATTTATCTGATGCAATTGCATCTGTTTATGGTAAGGATGCAGGCAAACAATTCAAAGACATTTGGTCAAGCCATATCGGTTACTTAGTTGATTATGTCAAAGCGGATGCATCAGGGGATCATCAAGCAAAAGAAAAGGCTGTCAAAGATTTAGATGCGTATCGAATGAAGCAAGCGAAATTCCTAGATCAAGCGACAGATGGACGTTTGAAGGCAGCTGATTTAGAAGCTGGTTTGAAAACACATATTGATGAGCTGATCAAAACATATACGTCTTATCATAATGGTGAATATGATCAGCTTTACCCGACAGTGAGAGAGGCTTATGGTCATATGTTCATGGTTGGTCAGGATGTCGCAGCAGCGATTGTTGATCAGCATCCTGAGCTGTTCAAATCGAACATGCCTAATGAAATGCCGAAAACAGGTATGGGGGGCACAGCCGGTCCTTTAGGCATGTCCTATGAAGCATTTGTGGGAATGATCGCAAGTTTGATCCTCGCAGGCGGCGTGGCAGGTGCATTCTTCCTTAATCGCCGTAAGGCATCAAATTCTAACTCATAAAGACAGACGGGAACGTGCACAATCGTGCCGTTCCTTTCTTCAAAAGGAGGCCGGCTTAGATGAAGAATTGGCTGCTCAGCATTCTTTCATTTCTCATCATCACAGGCTGTTCATTACAGTCAATGGATGAATCGTCATCCTCAAAAAACATATCAGCTTCTAAGGAAATGACCACACATCAAGCTGAGAAACAGAACCACTCACACGATACATTAAAAGACGAGCCATCTGGTATAGTACCAGCTGAAATCGCCATTCCCGCTATTGATGTCAAAGCAAAAGTGGAGAAAACAGCTTTATTAAAGGATGGCAGTATGGGTGTCCCTCAGGATACAGACAACACGGCTTGGTTTGAAGATGGTCCAAAACCGGGGGATAAAGGGAATGCCGTCATGAATGGCCATGTAGATAATAAATGGGGGCCATCGGTATTTTATCGATTAAAGGAGTTAAAAAAGGGAGACAAGGTGATCGTCACGTCCTCATCGGGGAAAAAGCGAAGCTTTGAAGTCATAAAAGTTAGAAGCTATCCGCGTGAAGAGAAGCCTAATGCGTTTTTTGGATACGCCTTTACACGGAATCTCAATTTAATCACTTGTACAGGGACATTTGATCATGCAGCAGGCACGCATGAAAAAAGATTGGTTGTCTTTACCCAGATGATCTCTTCATAAAGAAGGCGGATACACGATGGTGTACGCCTTTTTTTCGTGGTTTTCGCAAGTATCTTTCAAAAAGATTCATAGGACATTAGATATGGTTAGTTGTATAAATAGGGGCATTTGTCATATAAATGAGTTGGCAATTTTTATTTCTTTTCAGTAGAATATGAGTAATGAAGAGAACTGCAAGCGTATACAACCTGTCCAGACAAGGCAGATTCTCCACCCCTACATAAGGAGGCCGATCTGATGCTGAGTAAAAGACTGGCGCACATCTTAAGTCAGCTCATGGCAGCTGAGACCCCGCTCACAAGCGCTGCACTATCTGCCAGTTTACAAGTGACAAGCCGCACCATTCGTACAGACATAAAGGAACTGAACGACCGTCTTGCCCCTTATCAAGCGGCTGTAACAGCTGTAAGAGGAGCTGGCTATGAGCTGTTGATCAACGATGAGAATGCCTTTCGCCGTTTTATGAAGGAGGAGGTTGAGCAGGAAGAGCCGCTTGCTGTGCTGCCAGAGGAGCGAGTTCGGTTTATTTTAAAAAGGCTTCTTTTGGCAGAATCCTATGTGAAGCTGGAGGATTTACAGGAGCAGCTGTTTATTAGTAAATCGACGATGAGCAACGATGTGAAATCGGTCAAACGTAAGCTGGAGCCCTTTGATCTGAAGCTGGAAGCGAAGCCGAGCAAAGGGTGCCGGATCAAGGGATCAGAGATGAAAATTCGTTATTGCATGTCAGAATATTTATTCAATGAACGTCGTTCTTATCAAACGATGCTGAACACAGCGGTCACCATTTTGCCAAAGCATGAACTCGAATTGCTTCAGAAAACAATGATAGATTATATCAATGAGGAAGGCATGAATCTATCAGACATTTGCATGAATAATTTAATCGTTCATGTTGCTATTGCCTGCAAACGAATTAGACACGGAAACTATGTATCTGTTCTTCCAGAGGAAATCAGCGAAATTCCGCGGGCAAAGGAATACAGGGTCGCTAAAAAAATGGTGGAGCGTCTTGAAGGGCTGCTGGATGTCTCATTTCCACAAGAGGAAATCGTCTATATCACCATTCATTTACTAGGAACAGCCAAAATGGTACAGTCCTTTTCCTCGAGCGGTCAAAAACAAATTGTCGATGATGACACGAGTCGGCTTGTACAGCTCATGCTGAAGGCCATTGATCAAAAATTGCAGCTTGATTTAGCCGGCGATACGGAACTAATGATTGGATTGAGTCTGCACTTAAAGCCTGCCATCAACCGATGTAAATATGGAATGAACTTAAGAAATCCGATGCTTGATGAAATAAAAGCGGGGTATCCACTTGCCTTTGAAGCGGGGATTATCGCCAGCAGGGTCCTTGAAGAAGAGGAGGGGCTGAGTATTCATGAGAATGAAATCGGATATATGGCGCTTCATTTTGGTGCGGCTTTAGAGCGGAGGAAAATGGAGATCCCGCCGAAGCGATGTCTCATTGTCTGTGCGTCTGGTGCAGGAAGTGCGAGGCTGCTGCAGGATCGTTTGCGGTCTCAATTTGGGTCAAAGCTGACCATTTTAGGAACAGCAGAGCTATATTCGCTTCCGCATGTCTCTTTACATGCACTGGATTTGATTATTACAACCATTCCAATTCATATGGAATTACCGGTTCCAGTCATTCAAGTGAACACCATTTTGGGAGGCGGCGATTTTTTAAAAATTGAAGAAGCCCTGACGAGTGAAACAAGGGTGACATTGGCCTCGCAATATATGAAAAAGGAATTGGTTTTTACAAAACGCGCCTTTCACACAAAGGAAGAGGTCATCACCTTTTTAACGCAAAAAGTCATCGATATGGGATTAGCGCCAGCTGAGCTCACACCATCTGTCATGGAAAGAGAAGAGGCTGCCCCTACCTCTTTTGGACATTATACGGCGATTCCGCACCCGATGACGCCGCTGACAGATGAGACGTTTTGGGCGATATGTACATTAGAAAAACCAATCATTTGGGGAGAGAAAAAGGTTCAATTTGTCTGCCTGCTTTGTGTCGAAAAAGAGAATGCCAAAGATTTAAAAGGCATGTACCGCCTGCTGGGGGAGCTTGTGCATAATGTGAAATTCATTCAGCACCTGATCGCCTGTGATACATTTGAAGACATGCTTGATATCATGTATAAAAAGGCTCCTTCGTACAAGAACTAACTGTGTGATATTAACTTTTTCCGCTTCCTAAAGGAAAAAGTATGGGTGTTTATGAAAGCGGTTTCATAATATGATGAATGTGTAAAGAATAGCTTCACACTTTGAAAAGGGGGCGTTTACACATGAACATCTTATTGGTTTGCGCAGCAGGTATGTCTACAAGCTTACTTGTCACAAAAATGGAGAAAAGCGCACAAGAACAAGGAAAAGATTATCGTATTTGGGCAGTATCTGGAGATTCTGCGAAAAATCATATTGATCAAGCCGATGTGCTTTTATTAGGACCTCAGGTTCGATATTTATTACCGCAAATGAAAAAGCTCGGAGAAGAAAAAGGAATACCAGTAGACGTAATTAATACCGTGCATTATGGCGTATGTAATGGCGCCGAGGTTTTAAAATCTGCTGAACAGCTAGTGAACG
Source organism: Bacillus sp. DC4300-2b2 (assembly GCF_049895685.1). Taxonomy (NCBI): domain Bacteria; kingdom Bacillati; phylum Bacillota; class Bacilli; order Caryophanales; family Bacillaceae; genus Bacillus; species Bacillus sp. DC4300-2b2. The sequence continues at coordinate 708,456 of NZ_JAFCSW010000001.1, read as the reverse complement.
GATAAAGGGGGCGGAGGGGATGAATGGATTCAACCGATTTCTAGAAGAGAAGGTCATGCCGTTTGCAGGGAAGATTGCCGCTCAAAGACATTTACAAGCATTGCGTGACGGAATTGTTTTAACGATGCCTCTCATTATTGTCGGTTCACTGTTTCTCATTTTAGCCAACCTTCCGATCCCAGGATACAGCGATTTTATGGCAAGTATCTTCGGAGCAGAATGGGCCACGAAACTATCCTATCCTGTTAATGCAACCTTTGACATTATGGCACTTGTTGCAACCTTCGGGATTGCTTACAGGCTGGCTGAAAAGTATGCCGTTGATGCACTATCATCTGGTGCGATCGCTGTTGCGGCTTTCCTGTTGGCTACTCCATATCAAGTACCTTTCACACCTGAAGGCTCAACAGAAGCTATCCTAGTAGGCGGGGGCATTCCTGTCACACTGATGGGCAGTAAAGGCTTATTCGTTGCCATGATTATTGCCATGCTTTCAACCGAAATTTACCGCTTTATTGTACAGCGGAATATCGTCATCAAAATGCCTGATGGTGTACCGCCAGCAGTCAGTAAATCGTTTATTGCACTTATTCCAGGTTTTGTGGTCATCACACTGATCTGGGTCGCTAGACTTGTGATTGAGATGACACCTTTTGAGAGTATTCATAATATCATCACCGTCTTAATTGGCACACCGCTTTCCATTCTTGGTGGCAGCTTAGGCGGCAGTATCGTTGCGATGGGTGTGCAAATGCTCCTATGGGCATGTGGTATTCACGGAGCAACCATTGTCGGGGGCGTCATGGGGCCAATTTGGCTCGGTGCAATGGATGAGAACCGTCTTGCATTCCAAGCAGGAGAAGTGCTGCCGAATATTTTCACAGCGCAGTTCTTTGAAATCTTCATCAACGTCGGCGGAAGCGGTGCAACGCTTGCTTTGGTGCTGACCATGATCTTACGTGCCAGAAGTAAACAAATGAAACAGCTTGGCCGCCTTGCCATTGGGCCAGCCATCTTTAACATCAACGAGCCGATCATTTTTGGAATGCCGATTGTGATGAACCCAATGCTTCTCATTCCATTTATCCTTACGCCAATCATGATGATCATCACCACATATATCGGAATGAGCACAGGGCTTGTGGCAAAACCTGCAGGGATTGCTGTTCCATGGACCATGCCGCCAATCATTTCAGGCTATCTCGCCACAGGAGGCAAAATCTCTGGTGCTGTCATGCAGCTGATTAACCTTGCGTTGTCATTTGCTCTATACTACCCATTCTTTAGAATGTGGGATAAGCAGAAATTGAAAGAAGAAAGTGAACTAGAAACAAAAGCATCAGCTGATGAAAATGTTGTCAGCATGTAATAGAGGGAACAAGGGGGATGCGGCCGATGGAAATGGAACAAATTGTGTTTCAACTCATCCTGCACGGCGGAAATGGCAGAAGCTCAGCGATGGAAGCCATTACGTGTGCAAAGCAAGGTAATTTTGATGAGGCGAAGCAAAAAATGCAGGAAGCACAAGACGCGTTAAATGAGGCGCATCACGCACAGACAGAGCTGATCCAAGGAGAAATCAGGGGCGAAAAGACGGATATTAGCCTCCTCATGATTCATGCGCAGGATCATCTCATGAACGCAATGACCGTTAAGGAGCTCGCAGCAGAAATCATTGAGCTCCATGAAAAAATGAAGCAACTCGGAGGTGTCAATTCATGAAAGAAGGAATCAAAATTGTCACAATAGGCGGTGGATCGAGCTATACGCCTGAGCTCATCGAAGGGTTTATTAAACGATATCATGAATTGCCTGTAAAGGAATTATGGCTTGTGGATATTGAAGCGGGTCAGGAAAAGTTAAACATCGTGGGCGCTCTGGCGAAACGTATGGTCGAAAAAGCAGGTCTGCCGATTGAGGTACACCTGACTCTTGACCGCCGGGAAGCCTTGAAGGACGCAGATTTTGTGACGACACAATTTCGTGTAGGACTACTGGAAGCACGGGCAAAGGATGAGAGAATACCGCTTAAATACGGCGTCATCGGTCAGGAAACGAACGGACCAGGCGGTTTATTTAAAGGCCTTCGGACCATCCCAGTCATTTTAGACATTGTAAAGGATATGGAAGAGCTTTGCCCAGACGCATGGCTTGTGAACTTTACGAATCCAGCCGGCATGGTTACAGAAGCTGTTTTACGCTACACGAATCTAAAAAAAGTCGTCGGTCTATGCAATGTGCCGATTGGGATCAAAATGGGAATCGCTAAGGCGCTTGAAGTAGATGTAGAACGCATTGAGGTGCAGTTTGCCGGTCTCAATCACATGGTCTATGGATTAGACGTATATTTAGACGGGGTCAGCATTATGGATCAAGTGCTTGATGAACTAGGAAATCCGAACAGCCAGTGGTCCATGAAAAACATTGAAGCGAAAAACTGGGAGCCTTCTTTTGTGAAAGGATTAGGGGTCATCCCATGTCCGTATCACCGCTATTACTATAAAACGAAAGATATGCTGGAAGAAGAACAAAAGGCGGCTCAAGAAAAAGGAACTCGAGCGGAGGTTGTACAGCAGGTCGAGCGGGAACTATTTGAGCTTTATAAAGATCCTGATTTGTCGATTAAACCACCGCAGCTCGAAAAAAGAGGCGGAGCCTATTACAGCGATGCGGCTTGTAACTTAATCAGCTCCATCTATAATGATAAGCACGACATTCAACCAGTCAATACAGTGAACAGAGGGGCGATTGCCAGCATTCCGGCTGAATCAGCTGTTGAAGTAAACTGTATCATTACGAAGGACGGACCAAAGCCAATCGCGACAGGTGATCTGCCTGTAGCTGTCAGAGGGCTCGTTCAACAAATCAAATCATTCGAGCGTGTGGCAGCTGAAGCGGCTGTAACTGGAAATTACGAGACGGCTCTTGTTGCGATGACAATCAACCCGCTCGTCCCATCTGACGAGATTGCAAAGCAAATTTTAGATGAAATGCTTGAAGCGCATCGTGAATATTTACCGCAATTCTTCAAATCAGTCAATGCTTAACACATATTGAATGACCCCTTTTATGGGGTCATTTTTTATGATTTCTTCATATGGAACTGGAGAAAGAAGTGTATGATAGAAAAAACAGCATGTATGGCTTCAAAGAAAGGACTGTTGGAATATGGTTGCAATTGGTTTAATGCTTTACGGGTTTGTCGTACAGCCTATCATGAGTTATGGCACAGTGATCTTGTTTTTGTATGGCCTTATTGCTTCATTTGTTGGTCTCATTCGGCATAAGGGCTATGTGTGGATCTATGTTCTCCGTCTGCTTGTTTGTTTCACCATTCCAGTGACCAACCTATTGATGTATTTCGCAACGATTGGAGGAGATGCAAGAAAGTTTGATTTCCAGCCGATGCCGCTTGTTTACTATCTTGTCTTTATCCTAGAAATCATGATCATCTTTTTGCCAGAGATTTTTTTACTGATCGAAAGAAAGCGGAGCATCAAGGGGAAACAGTGGATATACGTCGGGGCAATTGTTGCGGTATCGGTCTTGTTTTGGTGCACGATTTGATGGTAAGCAGACGAGTCAACTAAGTCTTTTTCGCCTTTTGTTTCTGTAACTTCTTTCGTCTAACCTTTACAAAAGAGATGGAAAGAGCAAGGATAGAAATCCCAAGCGCCTTAAATAGAAATCGGGTGAGGAACGGTGAATCGTCGAAGCCAGTAGCGACAATCATCGATCCGATACAGATCCCAATGAACGCTAATAGATAAGTAAAAAACATACCATCCCTCCTTAATTTATTACCATTATAAGGTATATTGGAGAGGTTAATAAACAAAAAAGAACCCTTCGTGAATGAAAGGTTCTTTTACATGATTATGCTTGCTTGACGACCGAGTCAACTTCAACTGTCCAGCCGAAGATGTCTGGCTGTGTTCCTTTTTGGATGCCAGTAATGGCTTCATACAATTTCTTGGATACTTCGCCTGTTTGACCATTTTGGATCACATATGGCTGATCATGATAAATTAATTCCCCGACAGGAGAGATCACGGCTGCCGTTCCAGTCCCAAAGATTTCTTCAAGCTCGCCAGATTGATGTGCTTCAATTAACTCATCAATTGAAATTTTGCGCTCTGTGACTGGAATTCCCCAATGCTTTAACAGCTCAAGTACAGAGTTACGTGTGATGCCTTCTAAAATGCTGCCGTTCAATTCAGGCGTCACGATTTCTCCGTTGATTTTAAAGAAGATATTCATGCTGCCGACTTCTTCAATGTATTTTTTCTCGACTCCATCAAGCCAAAGAACTTGTGAAAATCCTTTCGTTTCAGCCACTTGCTGTGCTTTAAGGCTTGATGCATAGTTTCCAGCTGTTTTGGCATTTCCTGTTCCACCCTTAACGGCACGGACAAACTCATTTTCAACAGCAATTTTGACCGGATGAATGCCTTCTTTATAGTATGATCCCACTGGAGATAAGATAATGATCAGCTTATACGTGCTAGACGGTGCAACGCCTAAATACGGCTCAGTGGAAATAATGAATGGACGAATATACAAGGAAGTGCCCTCTGCATCAGGTACCCAATCCTTATCAATGCGAATGAGTTCATTTAAGCCCTCTAATACTGTTTCTGAATCAATTTGCGGAATACACAGGCGGTCATTGGATCTGTTTAAGCGTTCCATGTTCTTTTCCGGACGGAATAAGAGAATTTTTTGATCCTCAGAAACATAAGCCTTTAAGCCTTCAAAAACAGATTGACCATAATGGTAGACCATCGAAGCTGGGTCCATTGGAATAGCCTGATAAGGAATGATTCTTGGATCATACCAGCCTTTATCAATTGAATAATCCATCACAAACATGTGATCTGTGAAGATTTTTCCGAATTCAAGTTGATCAGATTGAGGTTTTGGTTTTTTTGTTGAACTAAGTTCAACGCGGATGGGTTGTTTTGGCATTGTAAATCTCCTTGCTGTTTGATTATTTGAAAATTCTAATAATATGAAATAATTATGATTCTATTCTATACCTTCACAAAATATTAGCAATAGGTTTTCTGGAATTCAGACAAGAAAAATCTGTTAAAGCGCTTTCCTTCTCTCTGCTGTCAGTTTGGCTCATATCCCCCCTTTTTAAAAAAGAAATAAAATCCAAATACATTATTAACTGATTAATCTGACAATTTAAAAACGAATGGTTTTCCTGTAAGATATTCTTTCAACCATACACCTTTTGACTAGTACATTGCAAGGGACATTGTCATATTTTAATCCTCTTTTTTTTAACCGATAAAGGAAGAAGAGAAGGGAAAGGAGCAAACAACAAGATGAAACGAGTGATACCAAGCATTTTACTCATTGTATTCATGTCCATGATCAGCTTTGGCTGTCAGGCGATGACAGAGGAAGCTGGTGCTAAGCAAAGCACAGCTTATTACGTAGCGGTAAACGGAAACGACAAAAACCCGGGAACAAAGCAAAAACCTTTCCGCACGCTGAAAAAAGCAGCAAGTATGGCGAAGGCTGGGACAACCATTTACATGAGAGGCGGTACATACAAAGAGAAATTGATTGTCCGTTATTCCGGAACAAAGAAAGCACCCGTTGTCTTTCAAGCTTACGGAAAAGAAAAACCTGTGATTAGTGGGGCATCCCTTAAAGGAAATCAAGCCGATGGCGGTCTTGTCACGGTCGATCAAAAGAGCTACATCACCCTCAAAGGCCTCACTGTAGGACATCTTAAGACGAATAAAGAAGATTTAACACCAGTTGGTATTTTCATTAAAGGAAGCGGTAAAGGCGTAAAACTGCTCAATAACCGAGTGTATGACATTCAGACGAAACATGAAAATGGAAATGCACATGGAATTGCTGTCTATGGGACAAAAGCTCCTGCAGCAATAGAAGACATTGAAATCAAAGGAAATACCGTTGAAAAATTAAAACTGGGCTTCAGTGAAGCGCTTGTGCTAAATGGAAACGTCAAAAAGTTCCGTGTGACACATAACACGGTCCGGCACACTGATAATATTGGCATTGATTTAATTGGTTTCGAGAACGTAGCACCCTCTAAAAAGTATGATCAAGTTAGAAATGGAGTCGTCTCTAGAAACAAGGTATATGAGATTACGAGTGCAGGGAACCCAGCCTATGGAAGCGACATCTCCGCTGGCGGAATTTATGTTGATGGCGGAAAAGACATTGTGATCGATCATAACATCTCACATCACAATGACCTGGGGATTGAAGTCACAAGCGAACATAAAGGAAAAATGGCAGATCGCATCCGCATCGAACACAATCAAGTATATTTAAACCGTTATACAGGCATATCTATTGGCGGCTATGATACGAAGCGTGGCGGTACAACCAATACGACGATTTCACATAATATTTTGTACAAAAATGACACAGCCGGCTTAGAAGGCGGCCAATTGCTAATGCAGTATCAAGCAGTGAACAATCGAATCACGAATAATATCATGACGGCTAGCGCCTCGCATTACTTAGTCGTGAATCTTTATCAAGTGAACCAAAAGAATACCTTCCAGAAGAACGTTTATGATGATCGCAAAGGTGCGAAAGCATCACAGTGGATTTGGCGCGGGAAATGGATGGAAGGCTACAAAACCTATCTCTCTAAAAGCGGTCAAGATAAAGGATCAGCCCATCTCAACCCACAATTTGTGAATGAGAAAAAATATGATTTCCGTCTGAAGAAATCATCACCTGCTAAGAAAATTATCGGAAGCTGATGATATTTTAGAAATTTTCAAAAAAGTCATTGACATTGATGTGACATCACATTAAAGTAAAGAAGACATTTCAACGAAAACAAATTTCATAACGGATCTCTTATCAAGAGAGGCAGAGGGACTGGCCCTATGACGCCCAGCAACCGTTTCTATTGTAGAAATTGGTGCTAATTCCTGCAAAGCTGTTACAGCTTTGACAGATAAGAGAGGAAGACTTCCCGATACATGTTTCATGCAACGGTGATCAAGCCTCTCTTTCCAAGAGAGGCTTTTTTTCGTCTCTTTTTCGAATCAAATGCCTGTTTGACAGGCGTATTTCCACTTTTTTACCTAGTTTTCCGATGTGAAAAATTTAAAACAACTTGAGGAGGAACAGCAATGAAGCGTAAGCATTTTACATCATTTCTTGTCTTATTAACGGCATTAACCGTCCTATTATCTGGCTGCGGCACTGGATCAAGTGCAGGCTCAAAGGCAAATGCAAACGAAAAAGTCTCTTTTGACAATGTACCGAAGCGATTTGCAAAGGGACAGGGGGCTAAAATTAAAGTGATCCGCAAAATTGGAGGAGACGATCATACAGCTCAATTTTTAGCTGGAACGAAGGCAGAAGGTGAAGCACTCGGCTTTACGGTAGATGTCTACACCGCAAATGGTGATACAGCAAAATTCCATGATGCCATCTCTCAGGCGCTGGAGGAAAATTATGATGGCTTTATCATCTCTCACGGGGACGACGAGGCGACAGTCGCTGATGTGAAAAAGATCACAGCGAAAGGCATTCCAGTTGTAGCATTTGATTCAAATCCTAAGCTAAAGGACATCAAAGGAGTCACAGTGACGTCTCAAGATGACGAACAATTAGCGAAAAAATCATTAGACGCGCTCGTGTCTGATTTTAAAGGAAAAGCAAATATTGCGTACCTGTGGGTAGATGGATTCCCGCCAATGGTGAGACGAAACAAGGTCTATCAAGAAACGCTTAAACAACATTCAGGGATCAAGGAGCTTGACCGCTTTGGTGTAGCCTCTTCTGATACGTCTGTTCAAACGCAAAATGCAGTAGCAGCCATGCTGAATAAGTATCCAAAGGGCAAACTGGACGCTATTTTTGCCACATGGGATGCCTTTGCCATTGGGGCAGCAAGAGCGTTAAAGGAAGCAGGAAGAACAGAAGTGAAGATTTATGGGATTGATGTGTCAAATGCTGATCTTCAAGAAATGACAGCGAAGGACAGTCCATGGAAGTACACAGCAGCGGTTGATCCGAAGCTCATCGGCGCAGTCGACGTGAGGATTCTTGCGAAGAAAATAGCTGGTGAGAAAACACCATCTTCCTATGACCTTGAGGCCTCTCTCATCTCGCAAAAGCAGCTTCAACAAGCAGGAAAAGCCATTAACATGGTCAATCTTGCAGACGAAGTGAAGGGATTCGGTTCATCGACTGCTTTTGAGGAAGATTGGATGAAGACCTTGAAGAAGCATTATACAAAATAAGCGACGTGCACTCTCTTTCCATAGAGGGTGTTTCGTTTTTCAGATGATATCAAGAGAAGGAGGACACCTATGACAGCGCCGCTTGTTCGTATGAAAAATATTTCAATTGAATTCCCAGGGGTCAAAGCTTTAGATCAAGTGAATTTCACATTAAAAAAAGGGACGGTCCATGCACTAATTGGAGCAAATGGTGCTGGGAAGTCCACGTTAATGAAGGTTCTTTCTGGCGCTCATTCCCACTTCGACGGAACCATCCACATCAATGGCCAGGCGGCAACCATTCAAACCCCAAAGGATGCATCCTCATATGGTGTGCAGACGGTCCATCAAGAAGTGGATACGGCTCTTGTTCCCTACTTAAGTGTTGGCGAGAATATGATGATGCATGAGATTGAGAAAAAAACATTTGTCAGCTGGAAAGAGCTGCATCGCAAGGCGGCTCAGCTATTAAAAGAAATGGACATCGACATCTCCACAAAACGACTTGTCAGCGATCTGACCCTTGCTGAAAAACAGATGGTGCTCATTGCTAAGGCCGTTTCCATTCAATGCAGCATTTTAATCTTAGATGAACCAACAGCTCCGCTTAGTCATGCAGAAACAAGCAAATTATTCTCCATGATTGATCGGCTGAAACAGTATGGGACAGGGATCGTGTTTATCTCCCATCGCATGCCCGAAATTTTCACCATCTGTGATGAACTGACAGTGATGCGAAATGGAACGGATGTTGCAGCCCACCTTGTCAAAGACACAAATCCGCAGCAAGTCATTGAAGAAATGCTAGGTGCGCCATTAGAGGAGCAATTCCCGTCTCGCAGGCCACTGAAAGATGCACCTATTGTGCTGGAAGTGAAAGAGCTAAACGATCAACACAAATTAAACAACATTCACTTTTATGTCAAAAAAGGAGAAATTCTCGGGATCGCAGGACTTGTCGGTGCTGGAAAAACAGAATTGTGCAAAGCCCTTTTCGGTGCCACAGAAAAAAAGACGGGGATCGTGCAGCTGCATGGTCAAACCATTCACATCACATCGCCTCATCAAGCTGTGAAAGCTGGAATAGCCCTTGTGCCTGAAGAGCGGAGAAAAGAAGGGGTTCTGACCGAAGAGAGCGTGGGGTGGAACTTAACGGCTGCAAGTCTTCAATCATTTTCACGGATATTCAGCTTCTTACATCGTTCGAAGGAAAAGCAGGAAGCAGGCGACATCGTCAAACGGCTTGGTGTCAAAACGCCGTCTCTTGAAGCAAAGGTGAAGCACCTATCTGGTGGAAATCAGCAAAAGGTTGCCATCGGAAAATGGCTGCTGGCTGAGGCAGATGTGTATCTCTTTGATGAACCAACTAAAGGTGTAGACGTTGGAGCGAAAAAAGATATTTTCACTTTGATCGCAGAGCTTGCCGCCCGCGGAAAATCTGTCATTTATGCGTCGAGTGAGCTGTCAGAGATTGCAGGTATCGCTGACCGAGTATACGTGTTATATGATGGCAGCATTGCCCGGGAAATGACTGCACCGACGACTGAAGAGGAGCTTTTATATCATTCAACAGGAGGACAATCATGAGCGAACAGCAAATTCCAGCCCCTGTGCAGCAAATCAAAAAACAGCGGCCATCCTTTCATCTGTTTGATTTCTTTTATCGATATGGGACGATTTTAACCATTGTCGTGTTAATTGTGGTATTTGCGGCAGCGAATCCAGCGTTTTTGCAATCGGGAAATATCATCAATATTTTACGGTCTATCTCAATTGTGACCATCATTGCGGTGGGCTTAACCATCTCATTGGCAGTAAACGGTTTTGATTTATCAGTTGGATCAGTCGCTACGCTGTCAAATGCTATTGTCATTTCGATGTTCGTATGGTTCTCGCAAAACCCACTGATTGCAATCCTTTCTGCACTAGCGGCTTCTCTCATTGTTGGATTGTTAAATGCATGGATGATCGTCAAAATGAAAATTCCAGATATGCTCATGACATTAGCCATGATGTTTATCATTCAAGGGCTGGCTCAAACGTATACGAAAGGGGCGACCATTTCTGAAAATATGGTGCTGCCCGATGGCACGTTTTCAACGGGAACGATCCCTGCCTTTTTTAGCAAAATCGGACAGGTGCCATATATCATTCTCATTATGGCTGCCATTGTTCTATTTGCGCATGTTTTCATGACCTACACAAAGCATGGCAGATTCATGTACATCATCGGTGGGAATAAGGAAGCGGCTCGATTGTCTGGCATTCATGTGAACAAATACAAAATTGCGGCCTATCTGCTTTCTGCGTTATTTGCAGCGATCGGAGGTATCGTGCTGGCATCAAGGGTGATGACAGCAGAAATTAATGCTGGTGCACCATATTTAATGGATGGAGTAGCGGCTGCTTTTATCGGCTTTTCGGTCATGGGAGCAGGTAAGCCAAACGCATTTGGTACTTTTATCGGGGCTGTACTCATCGGGATCTTACAAAATGGGCTTGTGATGATGTCTGTTCCTTATTATGCAATGGATATTGTGAAAGGTTCTGTGCTGGCTCTTGCACTGGCGCTGACATATTACAAACAACGAGGCTAACTGCTTTTTTTTAAAACCATTCGAGTCCTCTCTCCGTCTAGTAAACGGAAAGCGGTGCAGCTGCCGTTTCCCAAAAGGAGATGACAAAGAAAATGAATATGTCAGCAACTCATGTTGAAGATTTGAAAAATGTCATGGAAGACTGGAAAAATGAACTATTAGTATATAAATTTGCATTAGATGAAATGGATACAAAGTTTTCGATTATCAGCCAGGAGTATAATTTAATCCATGGACATAACCCTATAGAGCATACAAAATCACGGATCAAATCCTTTGAAAGCATAGTGAATAAACTAGCAAGAAAAGGATGCGATATCACGACACAATGTGCCAAGGAGCATATCCATGATATCGCAGGTGTCCGCATCATCTGTTCTTTTATTCAAGATATCTATAATATTATGGATGTTTTGAGGCAAAGAGAGGATTTAAAGATTCTTGAAGTGAAGGACTACATTCAACATCCGAAACCAAATGGCTACAGAAGTCTTCACTTAATTGTTGAGATACCTGTTTACTTAACGAATCGAGTGGAGTATGTAAAGGTTGAGATTCAGGTGCGGACCATAGCGATGGATTTTTGGGCGAGTCTAGAGCATAAAATCTATTATAAACTGCAAAACGATGTTCCTCATCAACTGACTGATGAACTGAAGGAAGCCGCAGATATTGCCCATTACTTAGATGAAAAAATGCAAAATATCAAACGAGAAATTGATTAACACATAAAAAAGCAGCTGTGATCAAAACAGCTGCTTTTTTCATATTAAGGATTGGTTCCACGGTCTCTTTGTTGAATGATATCTTGAGATTGTGCAGTTTGGCTGTCTTTTTGAATGGAAGTACCAACAGAAACACCTGTTATCAAGAGGGTTAAAATCGCACTTGTGATAAGCCATTTCTTCATCATACATCACTCCATTTTCTTAACAAGTTTTTAAGGACAACGCCTTGTTTCTAAAATAAGAGGATTCTTCATGAAGTCCAAGATCCATTAAGTAAGCAGCTGCATCCTGACAAATAGCTTCAAGGTCAACAAGGAAATTCATCGATTCTAATTGATCACAATAAGACTTGATTTGCTCAATCATGTTGTCTGGCTGAATCATAAGTGTTTCTAAAATGGATAATTTAAGTGAAATGTTTCGTTGTTTTAAATTTTCTGCTTTTTGAAGTGAAAGCTGTACATAATAGTGGAACAAACCTGGCTTTTTCAGCTTAAATAGTGCTTTTGTGTAGGCGTACATGGCAAGTAAATAGCCGCCTGGAGAAGAGGTTTCGAATGTTTCTATCATTAAAGCCTTTTCTAGGAGTGGCACAGCTTCACTGTATTCATTTCTTAGACTTTTAATAAAGGCTGCATTGCAATAGGCGTGTCCAAGTAAATCTGGATCTTCTATCTGTTCTAGTGAATGAATTACTTCTTCGAACAACGATTCTGCCTCATCATATTTCGACTGATCCGCATAATTCAAAGCAAGCATCATTTGACAGCTGATTGATTTTTTCACATAACATGGATCTGCGTCGTAAATAGATGAAGCCATCTTTAAGTGGTGGATAGAGAGAAGCGTGGACCTAATATTATAGTAAAGACACCCTGTTTTATAATGAAATTCGGCTTTTTCAATGTCATCGTGCACGAGATCTAATTTATCCTCGGCCAATTTTAAATGGTGAAATGCTGTATCCTGATTGCCTCTGCGCATTTCATACATCCCTTTAAAGAAATAGAAATAATAGCTGAGCATATCATCCGTACGGATGGCATTTTCATCAACAAAAAGACTATGATCTAACGAAGCTGTATCTTCTATTAGATCTTTAAAACGGTACTCTAGCAGTTGATAGTAAAGTAAGACGTCTTGATTTTCTTCCATTCGATCAAACGCTTGAAGAATGTCTTCTTTTAACTGGATGGCACCTTGTATCTCTCTTTTTTTCATCATGACATACCAATCATTGAGCATATTTGCTACATCAACGGACGACAAAACACCTGCTTCTGCCAATTCATATCCTCCTTTCTTCATCTATCAAAATCCGTTCTTTTGAATCAACTTTCCATATTCCAGTATCTTCTTATATTTTAAGCTCTCTCATGCAGTTTGTAAAACATGTTTTTTGATGTAAATTCAACCAGTAGTGAAAGAAATAGGGAGACAGTGACATTTTGTATACGCTTACATATTTTTAGGTAAAAAGAGGGTTTTGAAAAAAATATACTACAATATCAATAAAGAGAGGAAGCCGGTTGTTGAGTTTGCTTTCGTATACTAGAAAGAAACATCATTTATCAAGGTGCTGCCTCATTTTTTGTAAGATTATCTTACATTATAATTGTGAATGACTCTTCTTTTAGAATAAAATGAGTTATTCGCAAAAAAGTAAAATTTAAAGAGACTATTGATCTAGAATTGTATGGATCTTTGGTATTGATAAAAAATATCACACACTATAGCTTTAGCGTGTTATAGTATTATTGTTATTGCGAATATTTAGACAAAACTGACAATGGGGGTCGTGTTTTATGAAGAAATCGATGTTATTGATCATGGGACTAATTGTTGTGCTTGTCATGGCAGCCTGTGGATCAAAGTCGGACAGTGGTTCGGGAGAAGGCAAAGGCACATATAAAATTGGGATAGATACAACGTATCCGCCATTTGAATTTGAAAAGGGCGGTAAATATGAAGGCATAGACGTTGATTTAATTAATGCAATCGCGAAAGATCAAGGCTTCAAAGTGAAGCTGGAAGCTATGGACTTCTCAGGTATCATTCCAGCAATGCAGGCAGGACAGCTTGATGTTGGAATGGGCGGGATGAGTATTACAGATGAGCGTAAGAAGAAAGTAGATTTCTCAGATCCTTACTTCGACGCTGGGCTGACAGTTGTTGTGAAAAAGGACAGCAGTATCAAATCAATTAATGATTTAAAGGGGAAAAAGCTAGCTGTTAAAAACGGGACGACTGGTGCAAAGTTCGCATCTGATAACGCAGATAAATATGGGTATGAAGTCGTTCAATTTAATGACAGCCCATCTATGTTCCAGGAAGTATCAAACGGAAATGCAGATGCCTTAATTGAGGATTATCCTGTCATTACGTATGCGATCGCACAACAAGATTTAAAATTGAAAACAGTTGGAGACCGCTTGAATGGAGACCAGTATGGTATCTCTGTCATGAAGGGGAAAAATCAAGACCTATTGAAGAAAATCAATAAAGGTCTGGAGAACCTAAAGAAAAACGGTGAATATGACAAAATTATTGATAAATATTTGAAGTCATAACACAAGCGAGGCGCGCTCCGAGCGCGCTTTCTTTATGTGTCAGCCGTATGTGAATTAGGGAGGGAGAAACATGGATACAATTATTAATGCATTTCCATATTTAATGGATGGTTTGCAAACCACTTTATATATCTTTGTTGTTGCCATCATTTTAGGTTTTATCATCGGGTTAATTGTGGCATTATTCCGTCTGTCACCATTTAAAATTTTAAATTTCATCGCACTCGTCTTTGTGAATGCCATTCGAGGCACACCATTTATCGTACAGCTATTCTTCATTTATTTTGGTTTGAATACACTTGAATTCATTTCGCTTGATCGAGTGCCCGCAGGTATTATTACAGTAGCGATTAATGCAGGCGCTTATTTCTCAGAAATTATTCGTGCAGGGATTCAGTCCATTGATAAAGGGCAAACAGAAGCTGCGCGCTCATTAGGCTTTACAGGGGGACAAAACATGCGCTTTATCGTCCTTCCGCAGGCATTCCGCCGCATGCTCCCAGCGATTACAAACCAGGCCATCATCAGCTTGAAGGATACATCTCTCTTATCTATTATCGGGATTGCCGATATTATGCAGCGAGGACAAGTTCAAGCATCGGCTACATTTGATCCATTGAATGTCTGGCTCATTGTCGGTGTCATTTATTTCGTGATCATTTATTTACTTTCTCTACTGGCTAGCTACGCAGAAAGGAGATTTGATATCAAATGAGTATGATTACGGTGAAAAACTTAAAGAAATCCTTTGGCGATCACGAAGTCTTAAAGGATATTAATGCAGTCATCGAGGAAAAGGAAGTAGTGTGTGTCATTGGTCCTTCTGGATCAGGGAAAAGCACGTTTCTAAGATGCCTCAATAAATTAGAAGATATCACTGCTGGAGAAGTCATTGTCCACGGACACACGATTACGGACCCAAAGGTGAATATCAATAAAGTACGACAAGAAGTAGGCATGGTGTTTCAGCACTTTAATTTATTCCCTCATAAAACCGTTTTAGAAAACATTACGATCGCACCGATAAAGGTAAAAGGCATTGAAAAGAAGGCAGCGGCCGAAAAAGCGTTAGACTTGCTTGAAAAAGTCGGCTTAAAAGACAAAGCCCAAAGCTACCCTAACCAATTATCCGGTGGACAAAAACAGCGTGTCGCCATTGCAAGAGCATTGGCAATGGATCCGAAAGTACTATTATTCGATGAGCCGACATCAGCTCTTGATCCTGAAGTTGTGGGGGATGTATTAGCTGTAATGAAACAATTAGCTGTCGAAGGCATGACCATGATTGTGGTGACACATGAAATGGGCTTTGCAAGAGAGGTAGGAGACCGTGTCATCTTTATGGATGGCGGATATATTGTCGAGGAAGACAAACCGGAAGCCCTCTTTGGAAACCCGCAGCATGAGCGTACAAAATCATTTCTTAGTAAAGTGTTATAAAAAGAGTAAGGGCATTGTATATGCTCTTACTCTTTTTTATGAATAAATGGGAGATAGATTTCCTAGGAAATATTAGCGCTGGAAGAATTCGATCCATTCTTGGTCTGGTCCTCTGAAAAAGAAGTAGCAATATCCATTTGGTAATGTCGTGATTTCTTCATCGATTAATTCAATTTGCAGCTTTTGAATACGATTGAATTCAGCGTGAATATTGTCTGTTGTGAAGGCGAGATGATGGACCTTCCCTTCAGATGGCAGGTCACTGCTGTAGCCTTGGATGAGCTCAATTTCCGTTTCGGTTTCATCTTTAAAACCGAGAAATGCAAGCTCAATCACTCCATTTGTATGAGTGATGCGGTCCTTTAATTTCATCCCCACCACTTTTTCATAAAAATCAATCGATTGATCAATATTCGAAACCATAATACCTGTATGATCTAAGCGTAATGTCGTCAAAAGAAGTGCCTCCTCTATGTCATGTTGATATTTTTCTCCTCATCTTATCATAATAGAAGTAACGTATACATTCATATGGTAGGATAGAGAGAGTCAATTTAGGATAAGGATGACACAAATGAAAAAAATCTCATTAAAACAAACATTTGCGGAACAAGTGAAAAAGGGATATCCGCTCATTTCCAAAGATGCGGTATCGCATGTGAACGGTGTACGGGAAGGCGAGCTCATTGAATGGGTGGATGAGCGAGGCGCTTTTTTAGGAAAAGGGTATTATGGTGTACAAAATAAAGGAATAGGCTGGGTTCTAACCTTTGATGATAACGAAAAAATAGATCAAGCTTTTTTTGTCTCTAGGCTTGAGCAGGCAGCGAAAAGCAGAACGCATTTATTTCGTGATGCACAGACGACTGCTTTTCGTGTGTTCAACGGAGAAGGGGATGGTATTGGCGGTGTCACGATTGATCATTATGACGGATTCTACCTCATCCAATGGTATAGCGAAGGAGTCTATACATTAAAGGCAGAAGTATTGGCTGCACTCGAGCACGTCTATCCAGACTATAAAGGTATTTATGAGAAGAAACGATTTGATACGTCTGGACAGTATATAGAAGATGATGATTTTGTGAAGGGAGAGAAAGGTGAATTTCCTCTCATTGTGAAAGAAAACGGCATGAACGTAGCAGTTTACTTAAATGATGGTGCGATGACGGGCATTTTCCTTGATCAGCGTCATGTGAGAAAAGCGATTCGAGATCGTTATGCAAAGGGAAAGACTGTGCTCAATACGTTTTCTTACACAGGTGCTTTCTCAGTAGCAGCTGCGCTTGGTGGAGCGAGCCGTACGACAAGTGTGGATGTTGCAAATCGCAGCTTGAAAAAAACATCTGAGCAGTTTGAAGTCAATGATATTGATGTGGACGGGCAGGATATCAAAGTCATGGATGTCTTTAAATATTTTCCGTTTGCAGCTAAAAAAGGCTGGACATATGATCTCGTCATCTTAGACCCGCCTTCCTTTGCACGAACGAAAAAGCACACATTCAGTGCGGCGAAGGATTATAAGAAGCTATTAAAAGAAGCCATGCAAATCACAGCTGAGAACGGCGTCATTGTGGCATCAACGAATAGCAGTGCATTTGGCATGAAGAAATTTAAAGGGTTTATTGCGCAGGCCTTTAAAGAATCAGGGCAAAGCTATCGGATACTTGAAGAATATACACTTCCTGAGGATTTCCGTACAACGAAGAATTATCCTGAAGGAAACTATTTAAAGGTTGTCTTCATACAAGCATAAGAAAAAGCCATTTCCGATAAGGAATGGCTTTCAGCGTGTAGACAAACCCTCGCATTCGCCCGCAGGTCTGCGCTCCGGTGCTCACGAATGTCAAATTCGCTCCGCTCCGGTACTCGTCCTTCCTAGACTGCAAAGGTTTTCTATCACGCTGAAAAGAAGACAAAGTGCTAAAATAAAGAACATTTTAGCACTTTGTCAACAATCTAAAAGCTATTTCCTATAAGGGAAATAGCTTTTTTTATAAGGCAAACGACATGAGGATCGGCGCTGCACATAATGTAATAATGGCTGAAATAATCATCGATACACTTGAGATCGTCCCTGAGACGGAGCTCATTTCAAAGGCTTTCGATGTTCCTGCACCGTGTGCACCTGTTCCAAGCAGGACGCCCATGGCAATGTCATTATCGATGCGGAAGTAACGGATCACCATTGGACCGATAATCGATCCAAACAGTGCGGTTAAAATGACAAAGACAGCCGTAACGGACGGCATGCCGCCGATCATTTCTGACACACTCATTGCTACAGGTGTTGTGACCGATCTTGGGACAAGGCTCTCAATAAGGCCTGTGTCTAGATGAAATAACTTGGCGATAAATGCCGTAGATAAAATCGCAATGATAGAGCCGCAAGCCACATTCAAAAGAATTTCCACTGCATGCTTCTTCAGGATATGAAAATACTTATATAAAGGAATGGCAAAAGCAACAGTCGCAGGCTGCAGCATATTCGTGAGCCATTTCCCGCCTTGATTGTAAGCATCGTAAGGAATGTTGACGATTAACAGCAAGACGACAAGAACAAGCGGAGTGACAAGTAATGGTGAGACATAAACCTTTGGATGCCGTTTGTACACCGCTTTTGATCCGAGATATAAAAGAACAGTTAAAATCAGAAATAGTCCGCCAACTAACATAGCTTTTTTCGCTCCTTTCGTTTCGCAATCATTTGCGTCATGATACCAGTTGAAAGCATGACCACAAACGTACTAAGTAAGACGACAAGGACAATACTTGTGCCAGATTGAGAAAGCAGTTTTCCATAATCAATGACACCAACTGCTGATGGAATAAAGAAAAGCAGCAGTTCTCCGAGCAGCCATACGGCGCCAAGTTCTATCCATTTTAATTGAATGATCTTAAAATGAAGTAATAAGAAAATGACAAGAATGCCTAAGATCGTGCCCGGGATTCTTAAATGCAAAAAGGCCGCCAGCACATTCATGAATTTCGCAAAAATAAACAAGACCATAATCTGAAGGGCAGCAATCAGCGGCGTTTTGAGCAATTTCACTTTCTGTTCACTCCTTTTTCTATATAAATTGTTCAGTGTTTCACAAAAACATGACAACGTTCCAATTGATGAGCTTACTTTAAAGTGTACAGCACGTTCAGTTATAGGTAAAATACATATATTGAATAGTAATTATTCCTTTTGTCTATAGGAAGGATGAAGCATGTGGACATCAGACATTTAACATATTTCTTAGAAGTGGCAAGGTTAAAGAGCTTCACGAAAGCATCGCAGTCCCTTTACGTATCACAGCCGACCATTTCCAAGATGGTCAAAAACCTGGAGGATGAGCTGGGGGTGCAGTTGTTTTACCGAAATGGACGGCAGGTTGAAATGACAGATGCTGGCCAAACCATGTATACACAGGCGAGTGAAATCACACAGTCATTTCAGAATTTAACGAGCGAATTAAATGATTTAATGAATGTGAAAAAAGGGCATATTCGAATTGGACTGCCCCCGATGATTGGGTCAAGTTTCTTCCCGAATGTCATGGGTGAATTCCGCCAGCAATATCCAGATGTCACATTTCAATTGGTCGAGCACGGCTCCATTAAAGTAGAGGAAGGGGTCGAGGATGGGTCGTTAGATATTGGTGTCATTGTTCTGCCTGCAAATGATAAAATTTTTCATACGTACACCATTATTAAAGAGAACATGAAGCTCGTGACGCATCCATCCCATCCGATGGCCGGTCGTGAGGAGGTACATTTGGCTGATTTAAGGGAAGAGTCGTTTATTTTCTTTAGAGAAGATTTTGTTCTGCACAGCCGGATTTTAAATGAATGCATGAATGCGGGGTTCCGGCCAAATGTCATTTATGAAACGTCTCAGTGGGATTTCATTAGTGAAATGGTAGCTGAAAACTTAGGGATTGGACTTCTGCCAGAACGAATCTGCCGTGATCTTGATCCTGAAAAGGTAAAGGTCATTTCCCTAAACCCATCGATCCCGTGGCATTTAGGTGTCATTTGGCGAAAAGACCGTTATTTGTCGTTTGCGGCAAGAGAATGGTTAAAGCATACGAAATCTTACGTGTGGGATGCAGAGTAAAAGTGAGGATGATACAGATGAAAACAAGCCGCGCGTCTCATTTATTGGAGAAGGTTCGAGAGGAAAATCCACTCGTTCATAATATCACGAATCAAGTCGTGACGAATTTCACAGCGAATGGACTGCTTGCTTTAGGTGCTTCGCCAGTCATGGCAAACGCCAAAGAAGAAGTGGCTGAAATGGCGCAATTAGCGGATGCACTTGTGCTTAATATTGGCACACTGACCAAGGAGACGGTGGAAGCCATGATTCTCGCTGGACAAGCCGCCAATGAAAAAGGTGTACCTGTTTTGTTAGATCCTGTCGGCGTCGGTGCGACAACATTTCGAGCGAATGCCGCTAAACAGCTGTTAGAGAAAGTAAAAATGACCGTGGTCCGAGGAAATGCTGCTGAAGTGGCTCATTTACTTGGAGTGGATGGCTGGGAATCAAAAGGCGTTGATGCGAAAGCGGCGAATGGAGATGTATTGGCATTAGCCAAACAAGCGTCCGTTGTACTTCAGACAATAGTGGTGATCACAGGAAAAGTCGATGTGGTGTCAGATGGAAATGAGGTGCTGTCCATTCATAATGGACATGAATGGCTCACCAAGGTGACAGGAACCGGCTGCTTGCTGACATCTATCATAGGAGCATTTTGTGCAGCAGGTGAAAGGCCGCTTCATGCGTCGGCCGCTGCATTGCTGTTTTATGGTGTGGCAGCTGAAAAGGCAGCTCTGCAAACAAAGGATAAAGGACCGGGGACCTTTCAAATGGAATTGTTAAACGCACTATCACACACAACCGGCGATGATGTGCTGACATTAGGGAAATTAGGGGGAGTTTCACATGACAAAGGCTGATCAAGAGCAAATCAAACAGCAATTATCGGTTTATTTTATTATGGGAACAGCAAATTCAACGAGACAGCCGCTTGATGTTGTGAACGAGGCCATTCAAGGCGGAATCACCATGTTTCAATTTCGTGAAAAGGGTGAAAAAGCCTTGCAGGGTGAAGAGAAGAAACAATTGGCTCGTCAAATTCAAGCGCTTTGCCAAGAAGCAAATGTTCCTTTTATTGTGAATGATGATGTACAGCTAGCGATTGATCTTGATGCAGATGGCGTTCATGTTGGACAGGAAGACACAAACGCAAAAGACGTCAGACAAAGGATCGGTAATAAAATATTAGGCGTGTCGACGCATAACTTAGATGAAGTGAAACAAGCCATGAAAGACGGAGCAGATTATGTCGGGATGGGCCCAGTCTATCCAACGGAAACGAAAAAGGATACACGCAGTGTCCAGGGGGTGTCTTTGATCACTGAAGTCCGCCGTCATGGCCTTCAAATTCCGATTGTGGGTATCGGAGGGATCACATACGACAATGCGGCTCCAGTCATACAAGCTGGGGCAGATGGCATTAGCATCATTAGCGCCATTAGCCAGAGCACCGATCCAAAAAAAGCAGCAGAAAAGCTGAAATCACTTGTTGAAACAGAAAAAGCATCTCTTTGATCTGAGAGAGACATGGATTGAATCAATTCATGTCTTTTCTTATGTCGGGGAAAATAGACAGGAGAGAAACAAATGTGTACAATTATATAGTTCGATTGTTTTCGAAATGACAGGTAAATAAAGGAGAATGAACATGGAAGTGCTCGATACGTATTTTCGCCGATACGATGAAGCAGGAAAAGGGCAGGAGCAGCTGGATGAATTGCTGGCATTGTTTTCTGACGATGTCATGATTGTCTTAAATGGCGCCCAGAAGCCTGGAATCCAAGCATTCACACAATTTTTGAACACATTTTTCCACGTACATGATGACATTAAGCATATGTGGGATGGATGGATTAAAAGAGCAGATGGAAAGTATGAAACAAACTGGGCCGTGTGCGGAAAGCTTTCGGATGGCCGTGTCTATACAGCAGAAGGAATTGATATCGCAGAGCTGGACGACCAAGGGAAGATCGTTTATTTAGAAAACGTTCCGAAAAACCCAGAGTTATTCCAGCGCTATTAAAAAGCCGGCTGAGCAGCCGGCTTTTTTATTTGTCTAAAGAATAGGCCTCGATGGCTTCTTGAACAGAAGTTTCTTCATCAAAAATAAGGTGGCGGCTGTATACTTCACTCAAGTGTAGTGATTTTTGCTCTAAGTGATCTACAAGCTCAAAAATATCTAGAATGGCTGCTAATTTTATGTTAGTTTGGCCACCTTCGGCATTATCATAGGTTTCCTCTGGGAAGCCTTGTTTGACTATTTCCTTCACTTGACGTTGGTTCTTAGCTTTTACCAAGACGATTCGTTCTTCAAAGATTTTATCGGGAATATTGCTTGGTGATGAGATGGATTCGAATAATAATTTTGCAGAATAAATCCTTTGCATACGTCATCCCACTTCTTTCGTGTCGATTTAAATAATTTCCAGTATGTGTATAACATGATAACATAGGAATGACATCTTGTAGGAGAATACATAACGATAAATAGATTCATTACAGGGAGGGATAGAGATGAAGAGTGTGGTTGATAACAGAGGGGAAGTTCATGAAATTCTGTTAATCATCATTACATGCTGCTCTCTCATCACGTTTAGAAGGGTTGCCAGATTAGAGAAGTATAAAAATAAGTTGAAAAGCCAATTTATACCTTACTGAGACTTGAACAGAAGAACACAAAAAAGCCGGCTAAGCAGCCGGCTTTTCCTTATGAATCAGTATCCATATGCATGCCTGTATGTGCCTTTACTTGAATTTCCGTAAAGGTGTCTTCATCTGCTTTTTCAGACGAGAATATCGTGCCTAAGTATGCGGCAAGGAATCCGAGTGGAATCGAGATAATCCCAGGGTTCGACAGCGGGATGAGCGGCTCTCCTGTGAAGATGGCTGCTCCTGATGGGTCCCAAACGCTTGGGCTGAGCGAGACGATGATCAGTGCACTCAGAAGGCCTGTTAAGCTTCCGGCAATGGCACCCGTAGAGTTAAAACGTTTCCAAAAAACAGTGAAGATAATCAAAGGTAAATTCGCACTCGCTGCGACTGCGAAGGCAAGAGACACAAGAAAAGCGACGTTTAAGGACTGGGCAAATAATGCAAGAATGATGGAGAGGATCGCCACGCCGATTGAAGCAAAGCGTGCCGCCTTCACCTGCTCCCGCTCACTCGCTTTTCCTTTGCGGATAATCTGACTATAAAAGTCATGGGCAAAAGCTGACGCGGCGGATAAAACAAGACCAGTCACCACTGCCAATATGGTCGCAAAAGCGATAGCGGAAACAAAGGCAAATAATAAATCTCCTCCAAGGGCTTGTGCCAGAAGAGGCGCGGCCATATTTCCGGCTGCATCTGCTGCTGTGATCGCTTCTGTTCCAACAAAGGCAGCAGCACCGAAGCCAAGGAAAACCGTCATTAAATAAAAAATCCCGATGATCCAAGTAGCAGAAAGAACCGATTTTCGCGCAGAAATCGCATCCTTTACTGTGTAAAAACGGATCAAAATGTGCGGCAAACCTGCTGTCCCAAGCACTAAGGCGAGGTTAAGAGACAAGGTTTCTAAAGGCACATCATATTTATTTCCCGGGTGAAGAAACGATTCACCAAGCGGGGTTGCAGTTTTCATCTGTTCAAACATCTTCAGCAGACTAAAATCAAACTTTGCAAACACAAGCAGAGAAATAATGAGCGTCCCAAGCATGAGAAGCACAGCCTTTGTGATTTGTACCCAGCTGGTCGCAATCATGCCGCCAAACACGACATAAATGGTCATCAGGACACCCACGATCAGCACTGCGATCCAGTAATCAATGCCAAGAAGCAGCTTGATTAATGCACCTGCTCCAACAAGCTGTGCAATCATATAAAAAGTGGAGACTGTAATGGTATTAAAGGCGGCAACCCCTCGAATGGCAGGGCGCTTAAATCGTGCAGCGATCATATCGGCCATCGTATATTTCCCTAGATTTCGTAGCGGTTCAGCCACAACGTAAAGAACGACAAGATACGCTACTAGAAAACCAATGCTATAGAAAAAACCGTCAAATCCGTTTAACGCGATCATTCCAGCAATCCCTAAAAATGATGCAGCAGACATATAGTCGCCAGCAATGGCAAGGCCGTTTTGAAACCCAGTCAGACCTCCGCCTGCTGTGTAAAAATCACTCGCATTGCTTGTTTTTTTCGCAGCAAAATATGTGATGACCAATGTGAGACCTACGATCGCTACGAACAAAATAAAAGCGGTCATGCTCATTCGTCATCACCTCTTGATTCAGTTTTTAAAGCGCTTACATAATTGTCGAACTTAGCTGCTTTTTTTGCATAAAGTCCACATAAAACCCAGGTCATGACAAATTGTGTGAGGGCGAATAACCAAGCCCATGAGATCGCGCCAATTGCCGGCGTGTTCAAAAAGGTGAAGTAGGATGTAGCAACCGGAAGTGAAAAGTAAAAGAGAAAAAAGAAAATCGTCATCGGTACGATAAATCTGCGTTTTTCCTCAAGAAGTTTTCGAAAATCCTCTGAAGCGGCAACCTTCTTATAATGAACTTTTTTGTCTGCCATTGTTTCCTCCTTTGTACGAATTAGGGACAAGGTACTCCAATGCATATGAGACGATCTGGCTGTTTATGACAGTATATCATAAAAAAGGCACCCGAAAAGGGTGCTTTCTATCGATAATTTGCAAGAAATTGTTCTCTCGCTTTTTCATATGCTTTTGCATCAAAATGATCTCCGCATTTATGAATACACCAAGGCTCTTCTTGTTTTGCAATTCCAACTTCATAGCCCTGCTGAGAGAATTCAAAGGACTGCGAGACATCATAAAAATGAAAGCCGTCAAAGAGGTCCTCACGCCACCTCACATCGTATTGTGTTGCCATGAATAGACCATCAATAGCCGCAGCTTTGATATAATCTTGCACTTCGGGCTGCTGACGGTCTCCTTCAAACGAAAGCAGCTGATAGGTGTCGTAGCGATATTCAATGACTTTACCCCTGCAATCAGCACTCTCCCACCAAATTCCATTGTCGGGCACGCTTTCTGCTCCAATCACGCCAACCATGCCAAGTGATGGATTTTGTAAAAAAAGGGGGATGAGCTCAAGCAGCATATGCTGTTTGACAATCAAGGTATCCTGATGAAGATAAATTTTAAACTGAGCTGGATGAGTGATGGCTTCATTGTAGGCAGAGGTCATACTTGATGCCTGTCTGATTGGTAAGACCTCCACATGGTATCCATGAGGAGCCGGAAGCGAAGCGAGCTGCCGGAAGCAAGCTTGAAACATCGATTCATCATTTACACATAAAACAAACAGGATGGTCGGATTACTCATGAAATGGAACCGCCTCGACTACATATTGATAGGCTGTAGCGGCCTCGTGAAAATCAGAACGAATGCCGTGTTTCATGAGTAATTCATGTAGATCATTCAACACGCTTGCATAGGAAGGATGCTGTACGCGAATAGCCTCGAATTCGCGAATGCGAAAACCCGCTGAATGAAAGAGTGCATGTATTTCGTGGAGCGTGAAGAAGCGTAGATGTGTTTGATCCATTAACCCTGCATCTGTATAAGTAAATCTGCCGGCTAGTAATTCTAAAACCGTTGAAATGTGGCCGATATTTGGAATAGATGACAAGATGGCACCCTCTTTTTTAAGGAAGGGTTTCACCTTTTTTAAAACGGCCCAAGGGTCCAATAAGTGCTCGAGGACATCTCCGAAAATAATGCAGTCAAATTGTTCATGTTCATAAGGGAGAGCCATCTGTTCAATATTTCCACAGAGAACATGATCCAGCTCTTGCTCAGCCTCTTTTGCTGCGTCTTCAAATGACTCAATGCCATAGATGGTTCGGCCCTTTTGTTTCAGGACTTTTCCAAGCTTGCCTGTGCCGCATCCGATATCCAACAAAGACGTCCATTCCGCGCGAATACGACTGACGATGACCGGGTTTACCCCATGATAATACTGATCCTTTTTTTGGTGATAATACGAAAGGGAATCTGAACTCACGCTCTACCCACCTTTCTGCTTTCTCGTTGTTTTCATGCTTAATATATGGGTGGGCAGCTTGGTTTTATAACGAGAGAAGGACAATTTTCATGAATGCAACTAAAAAGGAATCATATAGAGAACGGGAAGTGGACTGTCCTCCTAATATAGAAAGACAGAACCCCATTGAGTGAAGGGATTGGTATGGAGAGGTGTTCAATTATTGTAGCGTATCGTCATGAAAGGATTTTCGAAAGGTCAATTGACAGGTCAGAACTTTTAGCCAAAGCAGTCTGAAAGACAAAGGATAACGGCGTTGATTTACGGTTTGTTTATCATCTTCTGATCACCGTTGGATGTTAAAAAAGCTTGTATTTCTTCGATGCCTAGTCCAATTTTTTTCGCTTCCTGAATCAAATAAACCCACTCTTCGTCAACTCTTCTTTTCACTTGCGTATCCATAATATCCTCCAGTTCAATAAGACATATTCACTGCAACCAATGACTTGAACAAACCGTCTAGTAACTGTACGTGTGGTTAAAAACAGCGCAAAATAAATTTTTGTCGAAAAATGATGACATTTAACCTATTTTGTAAAATCTATCACCTACCACGTCCCTAAAAAAATGACTAAAAAACCCATAAATATTGAAATCTTACTTCTAATAATAAACAATTGTAAAGTCAGTTGAAAGATTATAAATTAAAATAATGATAAAGACCTAAAACATTTGAATCATATAAACCGATTGTGCTGACATTTGCCATCGAGTAGAACAAATTTCATCTTTTGCAGGACGTACATATTGTTCGTTTGGGAAGTTCTTCTCAAGATGGTATTCTAAAAGAAACAGAAACCACCAAGAAGGAATGAAGAAAGACATGTATAGCCTTTTTCAAAAGTATCAAGAAGTTGTCATGTATCTTGTGATGGGTGTGTGTACAACCATTGTCAATATCGTCACCTTCTATTTATTCGTTGAGATGTTTTCCATGGATTACAAAACAGCTACGGTTGTTTCATGGGTATTTGCTGTGCTCTTTGCTTATATCACCAATAAGAAGTATGTCTTCAAGCAAAAGGCTCGTGACACAAAAAGCCTCATGCGTGAGCTTTCTTCATTTTTTAGTGTCCGTCTCATGTCTCTAGGTGTAGATCTGGGGCTGATGATTTTATTTGTGAGCCAAATGGCGCTCAATGAAACCGTCGCAAAAATTCTTGTCAACTTTGTGATTGTGGTGGTCAATTATGTCGCCAGTAAGTGGTTCGTCTTCAAGAAAACAAAAGAAGATGCGATTTAACACATAAAAAAAGATAGGTGATGTGAAATGATCAGCAGGCCAGACGACTTATATGATGCCATATATCAACAAACAGAAAAGCAGCATGAACAAGTGCTGAGGCTAGTCAAAGAAATGACCGCACATCCAGAAGCGTTTTCGGAACAAGAAAAGGAAAAGATCAACCGAATGGACATTGCGCTTCAAACGGCAACGGACATTTTAGAAAACTTAATGACCCCTGATACGCAAATGACCATTGTTTTAAGACAAGGGAGAATTCATGTTGACCTGTCAAAAGCGTAAAAGAAGCAGCCAATGATAAAGCGGCTGCTTTTTATTATGCATCGCTTGTTTCCCGCAGTTGCTTTGGAGACATGCCGATTTTCTTTCGAAAGACTTTATTCAAGTAATTCGCATTTCGGTAGCCGCACTGTATGGCGATTTCTTCAATCGAGTATTTCGTTGTTTTTAATAATGTTTCCGCCTTCTCTAACCTGATATTGGTTAAGTAGTGAATTGGTGTGAAGCCAGTGGCCTTTTTGAATTCCCTCGTAAAATGACTTTTGGATAAACGTGCCGCAGCTGCCATATCGTCTGGGCCAATTTCCTCGTGAAAATGATGGCTGGCAAACAAGGCCGCTTGAACGATGGGCTCAGGCCATTTCTCCATTTGTCCCTCAAGCTTTGGCAAATATGAATACAGTTCCATGACAAATTGATAAGCAAGGCTAGACCCCTCAAATGGATTGGTAATCCGTCTTTCACTGGCTTCATCATAAATTTTCTTCAGCAGGCGGATCGGTTTGGAATTAGGATGAAAACGCATGACCTGCTTTCCTTGATCAATAAATTGGTCAAAGCAAAGATCGCAGGCTTCCCCATAAAGCGTCAAATATAGAAATTCCCAATGCTCACTGTCCTCTGGAAAATAATATTGATAGGCACTTGGACTTTTCACAAGAAAGGCCTGCCCTGGCAAGACTTTGAACCGCTTCTGTCCGATTTCAATCATGCCGTGTCCAGACAGTGTGAGCTGAAAGATGCACTTGCCCTGATCCTTCCGCTCCACGCCATTCCAGCTGTATAACGAAGATGATTGAACCTCCCAGCCAACAGACCATATTTGTGCCGGCAATGTAACATCAGAATGGTGAAAACGAAATGCAAATGCTTCCTTCTTCAAATTGGAAAACCTCCTTCACAGCAAAAAACAACCTTTTTCTATTTTGAATCATGGTACACCTCATATCACATCGTACCATTCACAGCAAAAAAAGGGTATTTTTTAACGATTTTTTTACCATTGAACTTACGCAGTTCAGGCAACTAAAATAAGAGTATCAGAAGAGAAAAGGGGAATGGATATGATCGATATGTTACGCACGGCATTTCTCCAGCAATTTGGGGATAGAGAAGAAGAACTTCGCTATTTTTTTGCCCCGGGAAGAGTGAACTTGATTGGTGAACATACAGATTACAATGGAGGTCATGTATTCCCTTGTGCGCTCACTCTCGGTACATATGCAGCATGTGCAAAGCGGTCAGATGGCCGCGTGAGAATGTATTCCTTGAACTTTGATGGCGATGGTGTGAAAGAATTCAATCTTTTTGAAATCGCTTACTTAGAGCCGGACGGCTGGGCGAATTATCCGAAGGGCGTGTTCCATCAGTTTATCGAAGCAGGGATGAAGATAGAAGAAGGCTTTGACATTGTATATGGCGGCAATATTCCCAATGGCGCAGGGCTGTCTTCCTCTGCCTCCATCGAGCTTGTCACCGCTGTCTTTATCAATGAATGGCATTCATTCGGCGTTTCAAATGCCCGTCTTGCCCTCCTTTCGCAGCGTGCAGAAAATGAATTTATTGGCGTCAATTGCGGCATCATGGATCAGTTTTCAATCGCTCTTGGAAAAGAAGATCATGCCATCTTGCTCAATTGCGATACCCTTGATTTTGAATACAGTCCGTTTCGGCAAGAGGGACTGGCGCTTGTCATTGCCAATACAAACAAAAAGCGGACACTGGCAGACTCCAAATACAATGAACGCCGGTCAGAGTGTCAATCAGCCTTAAACGATTTACGAAAAGAAATCGATCTTGCCCACTTATGTGAGCTCACGGCTGATGAATTTGCCGAGCATGCCCACTTGATACAGGATGAAACATGCCGCAAACGTGCAAGACACGTGGTGACAGAAAACGACCGAACCATAAAAGCAGTCAAATTTCTGAAAGATGATAAAATGGAAGAAATAGGTGCGCTTATGAAGGCATCTCATCTCTCTTTAAAGAATGATTATGAAGTGACTGGATTTGAACT
Source organism: Bacillus sp. DC4300-2b2 (assembly GCF_049895685.1). Taxonomy (NCBI): domain Bacteria; kingdom Bacillati; phylum Bacillota; class Bacilli; order Caryophanales; family Bacillaceae; genus Bacillus; species Bacillus sp. DC4300-2b2. The sequence goes on along the minus strand of NZ_JAFCSW010000001.1, from coordinate 679,192 downwards.
GGATACTCTGGCAGAAGCCGCTTGGCTCCATCCTGGAACAATTGGCTCCCGTATGACGGGCGCGGGTTTTGGCGGCTGCACGATCAGTATTGTGCAAGAAAAACAGCTGGCATCGTTTATAGAAGAAACGGGTGCGATTTATCAAGAGAAGACAGGTATTCAAGCCTCTTTTTACACAGCTGGAATTGGAGGCGGCGCAAGAGAACTCACGAAGGAGGAAGTGTAATGACGATTTTAGTGTGCGGGGGAGCAGGGTACATTGGCAGTCATGCTGTAGCGGCTCTTTTAGCGAAAGGTGAACAAGTAGTAGTAGTGGATAATTTGCAGACAGGCCACAAAGAAGCTGTTTTGGAGGGAGCTGTTTTAGAAGAGGGAGATTTGCGAGATCAAGATTTTTTAAGACAGGTTTTCAAAACGCATCAAATAGAAGCGGTTATGCACTTTGCCGCAGATTCACTTGTCGGTGAGAGTGTGACAGACCCGCTAAAGTACTATGACAACAACGTTGGAGGAGCAACAGTCTTACTTCAGGTGATGAATGAATTTGATGTGAAACACATCGTTTTCTCTTCAACCGCAGCTGCGTATGGTGAACCAAAGCGTGTGCCGATCGTTGAAACGGATGAGACGAACCCAACCAATCCTTATGGAGAAACAAAACTTGCCATTGAAAAAATGCTGAAGTGGTCTGAGCAGGCATATGGAATGAAATACGTTGTGCTTCGCTACTTTAATGTAGCTGGTGCTCATACAGAAGGACTTGTCGGAGAGGATCATCAGCCTGAGACACACCTCATTCCGATCATTCTGCAAGTGGCTTTAGGAAAACGAGATCAGATCATGATTTACGGTGATGATTATGAGACAGAGGACGGCACGTGTATTAGGGATTACATTCATGTCATGGATTTAGTAGAGGCGCACATCTTAGCTGTTGATCGTCTGCGCGCTGGAAAAGGAAGTGCAACATATAACTTAGGGAATGGCACAGGCTTCTCCGTGAAACAGGTAGTAGATGCTGTAAGAAACGTCACGGGGCATGCGATTCCAGCACAGGTGGCTAACAGACGCGCGGGAGATCCAGCAAAGCTGATTGCTTCTTCTGAAAAAGCGCTGCAAGAATTAGGGTGGACACCTCAATATGCTGACCTTCACCCCATCATTCAAAGTGCGTGGGATTGGTTTCAGAAGCATCCTGACGGCTACCAGAGTAAATAGCGCGTAAACAGGCAGGCAAGAGAGGGGACAGAGAGAATGGCGGTTGATATTTTTGAAAAACTGGAACAGCTGATTCAATACGGAATTAATCAAGAGCTGATCACACCACTAGATATCGATTATACGAGAAATCGGCTGCTTGAGGTGCTTGGGCTGGATGAAGCTGAGCCAAGAACAGTCTCAGGGGATGCGGAGCTTGAAGACATCTTAATGCCGATGCTGGATTGGGCAGTAGAGACTGGCCTTATCCTTGAGGGGACGGATACGTATCGCGATTTACTAGATGCGAAAATCATGGGATGCTTGGTTGCGCCTCCAAGTGTCATCTACGCAAAGTTTGAAGAGAAACGCCAGTATGAAGGGCCAGAGGCTGCTACAAGCTGGTTCTATGAAATGCAGCAGCACGCACACTATATTCATACAGGCAGAATCGCCAAAAATGTGCAGTGGTTTACACCAACAGATGATGGCGAGCTGGAGATCACAATTAATCTATCGAAGCCGGAAAAGGACCCAAAAGCAATCGCTGAAGCCAAAAAGCTTAGTCAAAAACAATATCCTCTTTGTCTCCTTTGTAAAGAAAACGTTGGGTTTGGGGGACGGATCAACCATCCAGCGAGACAGAATCATCGGATTATTCCTGTGACACTCACAGATGAATCTTGGTTTCTACAATTTTCACCTTATGTGTATTACAACGAGCACTGCATTGTGTTCAAAGGCGAACATGAGCCGATGAGCATCACCAAAAAAACCTTTGAACGATTGCTTTCTTTCATATATATATACCCGCACTATTTCATCGGGTCGAACGCCGACCTTCCGATTGTCGGGGGCAGTATATTAAGTCATGACCATTTTCAGGGCGGCGCGCATGAATTTCCGATGGCGAAAGCGGAGCTTGAAGATGTTTTTTCTCTGAGTGCCTTTCCGAATGTGAGGGCCGGGATTGTGAAATGGCCGATGTCTGTGATCCGCCTTCGAAGCAGCGATAGGCAGACGCTTGCAGACGCCGCAGACTTTATCTTAAACGAGTGGAAAATGTATTCAGATGAAGAAGTGGAGCTGCTAGCTCATACAGGAGAGACGCCGCATAATACCATTACACCAATTGCACGCCGACATGGAGATGACTATGAATTAGATCTAGTGCTGCGTAATAATCGTACAAACAAGCAGCACCCGGACGGAATTTTCCATCCGCACGAAGAAGTCCATCATATTAAAAAAGAGAATATCGGATTAATTGAAGTGATGGGTCTTGCAGTTCTTCCTGGTAGATTAGCAGAGGAATTAAGCCAATTAAAAGAAGCGCTGTTATCCAAAAACCCCCTTGAAGAAATCAAAGCCCGTCCTGCTATCACGAAACATGAAGCATGGGCAAAGCGTCTGCTTGAAGAGAACACCTTTACAGTGGAGAATACAGAAGCCATTTTACAAAAAGAAGTCGGCATGATTTTTTCTCGAATTCTCTCACAGGCGGGTGTGTTTAAAAGAACCGAGCAAGGGAAAACAGCTTTTAAACGTTTCATTCATACACTCATATAGGCAGGTGATTAGATGATTGAACAAGTAAGAACAATAATGGAAGAAAAACAGCTCGACGGTGTCTTAATTCAAAAGCGAAATAACTTCTCCTGGCTGACAGGAGGAAGAAGAAATCATATCGTGTTAAATACACCAGAGGGCGTGTGTAAGCTGCTTGTGTTAAAAGACGACATCGTCCTCATTGTGAATCAAATGGAAGAAAAGCGGATCATTGAAGAAGAGATGGCGTATATCGATCACCCATTTCAAGTAGTAACGATGGATTGGTATGAGGATGATACGACACACATTCAAACACTCACAAAAGACAAACGAATCGGGTCAGACATTCAAATGGATGGATTCGAATGGATCGAGCCGGATTTGTCGCAAGTTCGATCCATTCTTTCCGCATCACAGCTCCGCCAATATGAAACGCTTTGTCATGAAACAGCAGTCATTGTAGAGAATGTCTGTAAAGAAATCGTTCCAGGACAGACAGAGTACGAAATCGCATCGCTTGCGGCTCAAAAAGCGATCGCGCAGGGAATGACGATAGAGGTACTGCTTGTGGCAACAGATGACCGGATTCATCAATACCGTCATCCAATTCCAACAGACAAAAAACTTCAAAAGCATGCGCTTGTTGTCCTTTGCGCTGAACGGCACGGACTCGTGGCGAATGTCACAAGGTCTGTTTACTTCGGTCAGCTTCCAAAGGAGCTTGAAGAGAACAAAGAGCGGCTTGCACGAATTGACACGGTCATGAATGCCGCCACGCGCCCCGGTAAGACTTTGGGAGACGTGTTGAAAGCAGGTATTGCTCAGTATGAAAATGAAGGCTTCCCCGATAGCTGGAAAAAGCTTCATCAAGGAGGGAAAACGGGCTTTGTGTCTAGAGAAATGATTGCAGTTCCTTCATCGAAGGAAGAAATTCAGCTGCATCAAGTGTTTACATGGAACCCTTCATTGCCTGGATTGAAATCAGAGGATACGATAGTCGTAGAGAAAGAGGGGAACCGCTTTTTAACCTATACAGGCAAGTGGACATACATTGATGTTGAACATGAAGGGGACATCTATAGGCGCCCTGATATTTTAGTAAGAGATGAATAATTGCAGAATGCCGGCGCTGAGCCGGTTTTTTGCTGGAAGTCATTTTGTGGGATTCCACATATTCAACATGATTACCAATTCTTACAGCGTATAGTTAGAGGATCGATACTTTCTTTTCTTGTCAACTTGCGTTAAAATGAGTAAGGTTTTTGTTAAATGTGGGGATACCTATTTTGAAATTGTTTACCTAGATAAAATTTCATTAAGTTAAATTGAAATTTGACCAAACTTTTTTATTGTGGTAAACCTAAATTTGACAAAGTTATAGATTGTTTGTCCTTTGCCTTCAACTCTCAACTTTTCAAAATCCTAGTAATTTATTGTGTGTGCAATAATATAAATTTATGTCGAATTTATGACATTTTAAGAGAAATCTGTTGAAAAATAAATGAACTTTTGAAAAAAGGGAAGCTAACTCTAACAGATTTTGATAGCATTACAAAGGGAAGAAAAGTTTTCGAAGGCAGATGGCTTTTCACAATTATTCAGCAATTTATACATTATTTAAGGAAGGATGGTGATCTTCTTGTTCAGAGCCATTAAACCTATGCTTTTATTAGCGATGCTCGTGAGTGTTTTTGTATTAGGAGGTTGCAGCAATATCGCTGTTTTAGATCCTAAAGGACCAGTCGCAGCACAACAAAAAGACTTAATCCTTTTATCTATCGGATTCATGCTCTTTATCGTTGGTGCGGTATTTGTACTGTTTACCATCATTTTGGTTAAATACCGTGAGCGTAAGGACGTTGGAAACGCCTCTTATAACCCAGAAATACACGGGAATACGCTTCTAGAAGTTGTCTGGACAGTGATCCCAATATTAATCGTTGCTGCTCTTTCTATTCCAACTGTAAAAACAATTTACTCTTTGGAAGAGGCACCTCAAGCAACAAGCCATAAAGATCCACTTGTCGTTTATGCGACAGCTGTTGATTGGAAATGGATCTTTAGTTATCCAGAGGAAAATATTGAGACAGTGAACTACTTAAACATTCCAAAAGATCAGCCGATTTTATTCAAAATCACTTCCGCTGATACAATGGCATCCCTATGGATTCCTCAGCTAGGCGGGGAGAAGTATGCGATGGCTGGAATGGAAATGGAACAATATCTTCAAGCTGATGAAGTGGGCACATACCAAGGAAGAAACGCCAACTTCACAGGTGAGGGCTTTGCTCAGCAAAAATTCAAAGTCAATGCGATGACGCAGTCTGACTATGATAAATGGGTAAACAAAACGAAGAAAGAAGCACCGAAGTTAACGAAGAAAACGTATGATTACTTGATGCTTCCTGATGCTGCAGATGTGCAGACATTCTCATCAACACATTTATCCTTTGCGAAGCACGGAGAGGATTCTGAATATGCACTCCAAGCACGCAAACGTTTAGGTTACCAAGCAGTTTCTCCGCATTCCAAGACAGATCCTTTCGAGAATGTGAAGAACTATAAAAGAAAACTAGAAACAGAATAAACTGACTAAGGAAAGGAGGAGGCCGTTATGCATTTAAAATGGGATGAGTTTTTTGTAACTGGAGACCCATTAATTCTTGGTGCGCAAATTTCTATCGCTCTTACCTCCATTGCCATCGTGTTTGTTTTAACCTACTTTAAAAAGTGGAAATGGCTCTGGAAAGAATGGCTGACATCAGTTGATCATAAAAAGCTTGGAATCATGTATATCCTTGCTGCTGTGATTATGTTCTTCCGCGGTGGGGTAGACGGACTGATGATGCGCGCGCAGCTGGCGCTTCCTAATAATACGTTTTTAGATTCAAACCACTATAATGAAATCTTTACAACGCATGGTACGATCATGATTCTATTCATGGCGATGCCATTTTTAATTGGTTTAATCAACGTCGTTGTTCCTCTTCAAATTGGTGCACGTGACGTTGCATTCCCTTATTTGAACAACCTTAGCTTCTGGACATTCATGGTCGGAGCAATGCTGTTCAACATTTCCTTCGTTATTGGAGGATCACCAAGTGCAGGCTGGACGAGTTACATGCCGCTCGCCGGAAATGATTTCTCACCAGGACCTGGACAGAACTACTACTTGCTCGGGCTCCAAATTGCAGGTATTGGTACACTTATGACAGGTATTAACTTCATGGTGACCATCTTAAAAATGCGTACAAAAGGTATGACACTTATGCGTATGCCAATGTTTACATGGACAACATTGATTACGTCTGTCATCATCGTTTTTGCATTCCCTGTACTAACAGTTGCTTTAGCACTTATGACATTTGATCGTTTATTCGGATCTGCATTCTTTACACTCGAAGCAGGCGGTATGCCGATGCTTTGGGCGAACCTATTCTGGATTTGGGGACATCCTGAGGTATATATTGTTATCCTGCCGGCTTTCGGTATTTTCTCAGAAATTTTTGCGACGTTCTCAAGAAAGCAGTTGTTTGGTTACAAAGCGATGGTTGTCTCGATTGTGGCAATCTCTGTTCTTAGTTTCCTTGTGTGGGTTCACCACTTCTTTACAATGGGGAACAGTGCAGCGGTTAACTCATTCTTCTCGATTACAACAATGGCGATTTCTGTACCAACAGGTGTGAAAATCTTTAACTGGCTCTTTACGATGTATCGAGGCCGTATCAGCTTTACATCACCAATGCTTTGGGCACTTGGTTTCATCCCGAACTTCGTAATCGGTGGTGTAACTGGGGTTATGCTTGCGATGGCAGCTGCGGATTACCAGTACCATAACACGTACTTCCTTGTATCCCACTTCCACTATGTATTAATCGCAGGTACTGTATTTGCTTGTTTTGCTGGTCTTGTTTTCTGGTATCCAAAAATGTTTGGTTACAAGTTAAACGAAAGAATCGGCAAATGGTTCTTCTGGGTATTCATGATCGGATTTAACATTTGTTTCTTCCCGCAGTACTTCTTAGGACTGCAAGGAATGCCAAGACGTATTTATACGTATGGACCAGAAGATGGCTGGACTGCACTAAACTTTATTTCAACAATTGGTGCATTTATGATGGGTATCGGATTCATCATCCTTTGCTACAACATTTACTACAGCTGGAGACACGCAAAACGTGAAGTGTCTGGAGACAGCTGGGGAGAAGGACGTACACTTGACTGGGCGACATCTTCTGCAATTCCGCCGCATTATAACTTTGCAGCACTTCCAGAAGTGACAACACCAGATGCATTCCATCATTGGAAGCAAAACAATGTAGACGTTCATCCTGAAAAAGAATTCAAGAAAATTCACATGCCGCACAATTCAGGCAGACCGCTGATCATGTCTGCATTCTTTGGACTTGGTGCATTCGGTCTTGTATTTGAATGGTACTGGATTGGCGTTATTGGCTTAATCGGTGTATTCGCAACGATGATTTTACGTTCATTCGAATATGACGATGGCTACTATATTCCTGTTGAAGAAGTAATCGAAACAGAGAAAAAGAATAAGGAGGCGCAGAAGTAATGGGACATAATGATAGCAGCTATGCAAATGCACCGCTTGAATATCGCTCTGAAACCGGACGTTTAAACATCCTTGGTTTCTGGATATTCCTTGGCGCGGAAATCGTGTTATTCTCAACACTTTTTGCGACCTACTTTGTTCTACATGGCAGAACAGCTGGTGGCGTTTTACCAGCTGAGCTGTTTGATATGAAACTTGTATTGATCATGACATTCCTGCTATTGGTTAGTTCATTTACATGTGGGATTGCCGTTCATGAAATGCGCCGTGGAAGTACAAAAGGGGTTGTCATCTGGACGATTCTCACACTGCTTCTAGGTGCAGGCTTCGTTGGATTTGAGATTTTTGAGTTCTTCCATTATGTACATGAGGGTGCGAGCATCCATACAAGTGCGTACTGGTCTGCATTCTTTGTACTCTTAGGAACTCACGGACTACACGTATCGATCGGTATCTTCTGGATTACCGGAATCTTGTTCCAAATTAAAAAACGTGGATTAACTCCACAAACAGCAGCGAAGATTTTTATCTCAAGTCTATACTGGCATTTCCTTGATGTTGTATGGATTTTCATCTTCACAGCTGTTTACTTGATCGGATTAGGGGGGCTTTTGTGATATGGCTGGAAAAACACATTCCTCAGCAGAGCACGAACACTTCCCTTGGAAACACGTAGTTGGCTTCATCCTATCCATTGTGCTGACAATCTTAGCATTCTGGATTGCCATTGGAGCTGAAATTGGCAGTTCCGCAAAACTATGGATTATCTTTGGTTTTGCGTTCATTCAAGCATTCTTGCAGCTGTTCATGTTTATGCACATGACAGAGAGCGAGAACGGAACTGTTCAAGTCGGAAATACTTTGTTTGGTCTGTTCTGTGCGATTATCTTCGTCATCGGATCTGTTTGGATCTTTGCGGCTCACTACAGCCACGGAGAGAACAGTAAAGACGGTTATTCACCGTCTGCACCAAAGCAGTCTGAGCATTCAGAGAAATAATAAAAAAACCACTCATCTCTTGAAGGTGAGTGGTTTTTATCATAATGGTGATAACGCTTCCAATAGTTGGGCGATATCTATCTGCTGCTGAATCTTTTGCGAATGAATGGAAGTCCGTAGATGAGGAACGCTGCAATGTGAGCCAAAATCACGTTAATGGCAAAGAATGCGATCATGAAGGTATGTCCTGCTGGAGATAAACTGCTTGTCATGTAAAGACCGAAGAAAATCCACATAATCATAATGGGTGGAATAGATGCTAATGCAATCTTTCTGTTTTCCAGCCATAAAAACAGGGGTGTAGCCGTTGCAATACATAGGTACGCAAAGAACATATCCATCGTATCCAACTCCTTTTTAAGTTGATGTTCAAATCAAATGAGAGGTCAGGATGCAATTGTGTCTGTTTTTAGGAGATATTGTGAACATTTTGTTACAGGTATTATACCACAATTGACTTTGAAGTAAACGTAATAATTGGAAAATGGGCCTTATTCCATACAAAATGGTTTTAATCCTCATTCCTCAGTGCAGCTTATCTCATCTGATGTTTACTTTTCATATCGCCACATAGGTCATTGAATTTTCCCCTTAAAATCTGTAAAATAAACTTTTTAAAGGACTTGAGATCGGTTGAATGAAAAGTGTATAGAGGAATTTTTTCCTATTGTTAGGATGAAAAGTATTTCATTTTTTGAAAATTGAATGGAACCTTTCGGATGTATCTTCCGTCATATTTAAGGTGAGTTGATTTTGTGAAAATTTCAATCTAATATAAATAAGGGCGTTTATGTTTTGTAATAAGGGTGGTTAGTTCATGAACAAGCAGAATACATCTCCTTACTATCAAGGAGATTTGATTTTTATATTTTTAGCCTTCTTTGCCATCAGTGTCATTGCGATTTATGCTGCGGGTCAATTTGGGCAGTATGGAACTAATGCATGGACGAGGCAGATTATTTACTACATGGTCGGAGTTATATGTATTGTAGCCATAAATTATTTTGATTTGGAGCAATTAGAGAAGCTAAGTCTCTATATTTTTATAGGTGGCATACTGCTGTTACTTTTTCTGAAAGTTGCTCCTGCAAAAATTGGAAGTCATGATTTTGCTCCAATTAAAAATGGTGCAAAAAGCTGGTTTGTGATACCAGGGGTTGGAACACTTCAGCCCTCAGAGTTCATGAAAATTGGTTTGATTATGATGCTCGCATCTGTCATCGGCAAGTCAAGCCCTAGAGGAAAACGGACATTAGAAGATGATATCTTTCTACTATTAAAAATTGCTGGGGTGTCAGCTGTACCAGTTGGACTGATTTTCTTGCAGGATGCAGGGACTGCGGCTGTTTGTATGTTTATTGTCGTCGTGATGGTGTTTTTATCAGGGATCAATTGGAAACTCATTTCTCTTATCGGTTCAGTGGTTGTGCTTTTAGTTGCCTCTATTTTAGCCGTGATCATCTTATTCCCTGATTTTGCGAAAACAATCGGCATTCAGCAGTACCAGATCAACCGTATTACCGCTTGGCTGCCTGATAGTTCTTCGACAGCCAACCAAGCACAGACGCAGGATGCATCTGGATCTGATAAATATCAAGTAGAGCAGGCGATTATGGCCATTGGTGCAGGTCAGATTTTTGGGAACGGCATTAAAAACTTAAAGGTCTATGTTCCTGAAGCACAAACGGATATGATTTTCTCCATTATAGGTGAAGCCTTTGGCTTTATCGGCTGTGCGTTTGTTGTGATCATGTTCTTCTTCTTGATCTACCGGCTGGTCGTGCTGATTGACCGAATACATCCTTATAGCCGATTTGCATCATTCTTCTGCGTCGGATATACAGCCTTGATTGTGATCCATACGTTCCAGAACATTGGAATGAACATAGGCGTGATGCCTGTAACAGGGATTCCGCTCTTATTTATCAGCTTTGGAGGAAGCTCTGTCTTGTCCGTTCTGATTGGATTCGGGATCGCCTATAACGCAAGCGTTCAATTAACGAAATATCAAAGTTATTTATTTAAATAAAACGGGTAAGGGCAGTCTAAGTATAGGCTGTCTTTTTTATTGCGAGTTTTAATTTTTGAAAAGCCCTATGTTTTTGTTTTATGATAGAAGAAGTCAAGGAGGTCTTCGAGTTGAACAAAACGATAGAAACCATATTAAATCATCGATCCATTCGTTCGTTTACAGACGAGCGTTTGAAAGAAGAAGAGGTACTGACACTGATCAAAAGTGCACAGGCTGCTTCAACATCAAGCTACGTACAGGCGTATAGTATTATTGGTGTAACAGATCAGGAGAAGAAGGCCAAGCTTGCTGAACTGGCTGGGAATCAGCCTTACGTTGAGAAGAATGGGCATTTCTTTGTCTTCTGTGCAGACTTGAAACGCCATGATCATATTGCAAAAAAAGCAGGGAAGAATCATCAGGAGGCGCTTGAGAATACAGAAGCCTTTCTCATTAGCGTCATTGATGCGGCATTGGCTGCACAAAATGTCAGTGTTGCCGCAGAATCAATGGGACTTGGAATCTGCTATATTGGCGGACTGCGTAATCAGCTGAGAGAAGTCTCTGAAGTGCTTGAAACGCCATCTTATGTGCTGCCGTTATTCGGTTTAGCTGTTGGGCATCCAGCTAATCAGTCGTCTCAAAAGGAACGGCTGCCAGTTGAACTCATATATCATGAAAATTCATATCAGCAAGATGAAGCGCATGTGGATCGTTATTTAAAAGAATATGATGATCGTATTTCCGCATATTATGAAGCACGAACAAACGGCGAGAGAAAAGATACGTGGTCTGAGCAGATGCTGCGAGGCTTTAGCCAGCCAAAGCGTGCCTTTCTTGGAGAATTTGTAAAAGAGAAGGGCTTTAATCGAAAATAAATAAGACATCCCCCTTTCGTTTGAGAGAGGGGGATTTCTGTAAGAGGTGCAGCATGATGAAATTAAGTATACTGGATCAATCTCCTTTGATAGGAGGTGCTACGCCTGCTGAGGCTTTGAAGCAGACGGTTGAACTGGCGAAGCAGGCGGAAAAGTGGGGTTATCACCGTTTTTGGGTATCAGAGCACCATTTTTCAAACCGGCTTGCAGGATCGAGCCCAGAGGTGCTTCTCGGCCATTTATCAGCCGTTACGTCACACATACGCATTGGATCGGGCGGCGTCATGCTTCCCCACTATAGTGCCTATAAAGTAGCAGAGAACTTCAGGGTTCTCGAAGCACTGGCTCCGGGCAGAATTGATCTTGGGATTGGACGTGCCCCTGGTGGTATGCCTATTTCATCCATTGCCCTTCATCATGGTGAGCGAAAGCGTTTAGGTGATCAATATCCTGAGCAAGTAGAAGAATTGAAGGTGTATTTACACGATCTAGCGGATGAATTTTACCCGCTGCCTCATTTGACTGCTTCTCCGAAGGTAGAGACCGCGCCAGAAGTTTGGATGCTCGGTTCCTCTGGGGGGAGTGCAAGGCTTGCGGCGAAAGCAGGTGCAGGCTACACGTTTGCTCTTTTTATTAATGGTGAAGGTGGAGAAGATTCTGTAGAGCAATATATCAATCGGTTTGAACCTTCAGTATTCGGTGATAAGCCGCGTGTCAGTCTGGCAGTCTTTGTTTTATGTGCTGAAACAGAGGAGCAGGCAGAAAAACTGGCTGTCAGCTTAGATTTATCTTTACTTGCCAATGAACAGGGGCTGAAGCTTGAAGGCTTTCCTTCATATGAAGAGGCACAGGCGTATTCTTACAGTCCATATGAACAAAAACGAGTGGCTGCCAATCGTCAAAGGATGGTCGTTGGAACACCAGCATCTGTGAAAAAGCAGCTGACCACTCTCGCCAAGGCTTATCGGACAGATGAATTGATTGCTGTGACCATCACACATCACGTGCAAGACCGGCTCACATCGTATCGTTTATTAAAAGAAGCCTTTGTTGCATAACGTATGTATATTTATCGTCCAAGCAGCCAGTAAAAGGGGAAAAGCAGCATCATAGTGAGGAAGAAGGCGGCTGACACCAGCAGGCTGAGCGGGTAGATACAGGAAGCATAAACAGTCAGCTCGCATGCTTGATGAAAAGGACGAGGCTGCTTCGTATGTAAAAAAGTTAGTAAATAAACCAAGGTGATCGTCAAAAAGCAGTAAAAAAAGAAACGATCCATAGCCATATCAACATGAGTTTCTCTTTCCTCCATATATGATCGAAAAGCCTTGATGAGCTTATCCGCTCATACAAGGCTTTTCTTGTGATTCACATTTATTCAGGGTAAATTTCGAAAGGTTCCTTCGTTTGTACGGTATCTGATTTTCCTTTCAAACTTGCATACGCAAGCATTGTATACTCACCAGCTTCAAGCTTCTGGCCTTGATTGATCGTACCATTCCATTTTACGCGATGCTCTCCTTTATCAACATGTTGATAAACACCAGCTTCACCTAAATACTCTCCATCTGTCGAGTAGACAAGGAATGCAAGGTTCTCAGCACCGCCAGGCAGGTAGCTGCTAATGACATAGCTTCCAGCACGATTGTCGGGCTCTACGGAAACAGAAGTGACGCGCGGATAATCTGGCTCTTTCACAATCAACAAAGTAGGGATTTCCGTGACCTTTCTGCCATTTTCGCGAATGGTTATGCTGCCTTGGTACGTCCCTTTTTTGGTTTTTCCGTAATTCACCTGTACTGCGGAAGTAAAGGATCCAGTGGAATTTCCTTTGACGGTGATTTTTTTCGTTCCGTTTGTACTAATGCCGCTGCCATTGAATTTGTAATCAATGGTATACGTTTTCGGTGCTTTTGAAAGGTTTTCTACCTTGAATTTCTTCGTTTTGATTTGAACGCCTTTTTCCTTTAAGAAAGTGCCGTAAGAATAGCTCGCATCAGAAACGATAGAAGACGCTTGAAGTGATTCCATGATTCGAACGCTGCCTGTTCCCTGTGTGTTATGAGGGAATGGGCTGCCATTTGCGTCAAACAGTTTTTCTGCTGTATTCATCAGCAATGCTTTGATTTGTTCAGTTGAGTACGATGGTTTTGCTTGTTTGATGATCGCTGCAACTCCTGCCACATGCGGAGATGCCATACTTGTTCCCTGCTTAGAACCATATCCGTAAGGCTGAGATGGATCATGTGTTGGGATCGTACTCACAATGCTGACGCCGGGTGCTGATAGATCAGGCTTAATCATCCACGTATCCACAACCGGTCCGCGGGATGAGAAGTCAGCGACTTGCTCACTAAGCTCTTTGACAAATTGAATGGAGAGCGCCGTTGTATCGTTTCCAGCCTCAATGGCTTTCACAAGCGCTGTTCCTTCAGCTTTTGACAGCTTAATTGTAGGAAGTGCGAGACCTGGTACATCGACTGGGATTTCTCCATCGGTATTGTTATACATCACAACGCCGATTGCACCAGCTGCTTTTGCATTGTCGACTTTATCAACAAAAGCAATGGCACCACGTTCAATGACGGCCACCTTTCCTTTAACATCGATGTCTTCAAATGCCTTTTCGTCACCGATTCCAGCTTGGACGAGTGTGACTTGTTTTTGGTCAAGCGCTTTTAAATCACTCTCTTGGTAGTAGCCCATGACTTTTGCAGTGGAATAGTTAGGGAATTTCACATTGTAAAGGCTGTACGGAAGCTGAGTTGCTCCGACAGAAATGGCATCTCTTGATGTGCCAGGTGAACCGACTGTCCAGTTGTTCGGACCGCTGTTTCCATTGGATGTAACAGCGACAACGTCTTCAGACATGGCCCAATCGAGAGCGATGCTCGTTGCATAATCAGGGTTATTGACACTGTTTCCAAGAGAGAGGTTCATGACATCTGCTCCGTCAGTAACCGCCCGGTCGATGCCTGCAAGAACGTTCTCAGTTGTTCCAGATCCACCTGGTCCAAGTACACGGTATGCAAGAAGTGTTGCATCCTTTGCGACACCTTTAATTTGTCCATTTGCCGCGATCGTTCCTGCGACGTGTGTGCCGTGATCTGTGGATTCACCTCTAGGATCTCCTTTAGGTGTCTCTTGCGGAGAATAATCATTATCAACAAAATCATAGCCTTTGTATAAACCGAAGTTTCCTTTTAAATCAGGGTGGGTATAGTCTACTCCAGTATCAATGACTGCGACTTTGACCCCTTTTCCAGAATAGCCGGCATCCCATGCTTTTGGTGCACCGATAAATGGAGCGCTCTTATCCATAAGCGGGGAGACATCTTCGTTTGGAAGCTGGATGCTTTCCTTTTTCACTTCATCGGTTTTATATGTAACATCCGGATAAACGGCTTTTACTCCATCAACTGCAAGCAGCTTCGGGATTTCGTTTGCAGGAAGTTTCATAGAGAAACCAGAGAAGACTTTTTCATATTCTTGACGAACACTCGCTTTATCTACCTCTTTGAGTGCTGCGCTCTTTACTTTTGTTCGAGATTTTTTGAGGGAGGCTTTTGTTTGTGCTTCGCCGTCTTGCTTGGCTTCAACTAAGGATTTTTCCTTTAATTCAACAATGACAGTGGTTTGTTTTTTCGAGTTGACATTGATTTCACCGAAGATTTCTGCTTTTTCTAGTTCCGCCTTTTTGTTAGAAGGAGCAGCAGCAGCCTGTTGACCGGTAAAGAATGTGGATAAAATAAAAATAGTGGAGAACAATAGAACAGAAGAACGAGATATGACCTTTTTCATTAATTTTCCCCTTTCTAGCTGTGTTTTTAGGGAGATAGCCTTTCTTTTTGTGGATAAATAGGAAAGATTCACTGCCCGTTATTAAGTATTCAATATGTTGAAAACAATTCCTTTACTAAAATGGTCTTATTTTACATAGTTACAAAGAACTATTTTGTTTATAAAGTCGCACTTATTCACAAATGTCTGTTGATAACTCGATTATTAAGATACATATATGGAAAATAAAAAATTTACATACACAAAATCTAGTGAGAGGGTGTTGATATGTGGATAAACCCTGTTGATAAGGTGTGCTTATCTTTGGGATAGCGTGTGCATAAAATTTTCAATGAAACATCTAGGCACATGATGATCTTCTGCACTTTTCAACAAAACTTCTGAAAACTAGTTTGTTTTTTCACCCAGATTGTGACAAACCTCTCTTTTTTCTCGGGATATGATAGGAGCAGTTGTTTTGATAGAGCTGCTAGATTCTAAGAAAAGCGGAGGGATGTTCAGTGAAGAAATTAAAAAGCTGGTTGAGCGTATGGTTTGGTTTCATGATGAATGTGCTTGTGAACCCTGGTGTGATGATGAAGCAGCAAGGGTTTCAGGCGGCCGCGGCGGATGCCGGATTCTTTCAAGTAGTGAAAGAGAGAGAGCTGGAGAAGCTGGCAGAAGAGCATAAGAAGAAACGCAGGGCAGAGAAGCGGTTGACTCAAAGTCTGATGATGCTTGAAGAGAAGACGATGCGAGAGGCGCGTGCTGGTCCGCTCTTACCTTTACAGAAAAAGTGAAACAGGGTAAAATCCCACATAAGAAATGTTATCTGCTGGGAGAGGATACCCCTTGAAGATATATAAAATATTGAATAACAACGCAGTGGTTGTAAAGGAGGGCGATCAGGAGAAAATTGTGATGGGACCCGGAATTGCTTTTCAGAAGGGGAAAAATGACGTCGTTCCTCTTCAAAAAATAGAGAAAATCTTTGTTGTGCGTGAAGAAAATGAGAAATTCAAACAAATTCTTGCCACATTGCCAGAAGCGCATATTGAGGTGGCAGAGCATATCATCAGTTATGCAGAAGGTAAACTCATGATGCCGCTCAGTGATCACATCCACATATCACTGACTGATCATTTGTCCTTCGCCATTGAACGCCTTCAAAAAGGCATTGTGTTATATAATAAATTGCTTGGTGAGATCAAAGTCTTATATAAGCAGGAATATGAGATTGGAAAGTATGCCATTCGTTATGTAAAGGAGCGGCTGGGGGTCGAACTGCCGGACGATGAGGCAGGATATGTGGCACTTCATATTCATACGGCCAAAATGAATACGGAGTCCATGAAAAAGACCGTAAAATATACAACGATGATCAAAGAAATGATCGAGCATATTGAAAGCTATTTTCAGCATTCAATTGATGAGGATAGTATTTCCTATCAGCGGCTTGTGACACATTTGAGGTATGCATTAGGCAGGTTGGAATCGAATGAGGCATTTCAAATCATGGACGATGACATGCTGATTTTTATCCAAACAAAGTATGATACGGCTTACCGGTGTGCACTTGGACTCGCTGATTTGTTAAAAGATGAATATGGACTTCATCTCCCTGAATCGGAGATCGGCTACATCACGCTGCATGTCCAGCGTCTGCAGGAAGCCGAATTGGTTTAAAATGATCGTGCCTGCATGCAGGCTTTTTTTTATGCACACTACTCTTATTAGTGTATATGGGTCATTGGATTTGAAAAAAGAGGTTGACGCATGTCACAGTCTTATACTATGATGAAAGCGTCATCAAAATTTGATATCGCGGGATTGTGACTGTCAGGCAGGCAAGACCTAAAATTTGCGTAACGAGGGGACGTGTATGTCCTTTACTCGTTGGTGAATTTTAGGTCTTTTTTGCTTTAAAAAAGGAGGAGACATCATGGATTATCAAAAAACAGCCAAAGAATTAACAAGTCTGTTAGGCGGCAAGGAAAATGTCATCAGTGCCACACATTGTGCAACAAGACTCAGATTGGTGGTGAAAAATGAGGATTTGATTGACAAAGAGGCCATTGAAGAACTTGAAGGAGTGAAGGGGGCTTTCTCAAGTTCAGGACAATTTCAGGTCATTTTCGGAACGGGATCTGTCAACAAAGTGTATGAACCATTTGCTCGTGAGACTGGTCTCGAGACAGGCGACGAGAAACAAAAGCCTGTCAGCCATGATGAAGCAGTGAAACAAAAAATGAATCCACTTGCGCGTTTTGCAAAGACATTATCGAATATTTTTGTACCGATCATTCCAGCAATTGTGGCAAGTGGTTTATTAATGGGTCTCTTAGGTATGATGAAAGCCTTCAAATGGGCTGACCCAAGCTCTGCGGTCTTCCAAATGCTTGATATGTTCTCAAGTGCAGCCTTTATCATTTTGCCGATTTTAATTGGGGTCAGTGCAGCGAAAGAGTTTGGCGGAAATCCATATTTAGGGGCCGTCATTGGGGGAATTATGATTCACCCGAATCTGCTTAATCCGTGGGGATTGACGGAAGCAAAACCAGAATATATGCATTTATTCAATGTTGATATAGCTCTTCTTGGTTACCAAGGGACGGTTATTCCAGTGTTATTGACCGTATATATCATGTGTCTTGTTGAGAAGAATTTAAGAAAAGTGGTTCCGAACAGTATTGATTTACTTGTGACCCCATTTGTGACGGTGATTGTAACTGGATTTGTGACGTTTATTGCTGTTGGCCCGCTTGGAAGAATGCTTGGTACAGGAATTTCGAATGCGCTGACGTTTATTTATGACCATGCAGGGTTCTTAGCAGGACTCATTTTCGGCGGTGCTTACTCTTTAATTGTGCTCACAGGGGTTCACCATAGCTTCCATGCGATTGAGGCAGGATTGCTGAATGATATTGGACGTAACTATTTGCTGCCAATTTGGGCAATGTCCAATGTCGCGCAAGGCGGGGCAGGATTGGCTGTCTTTTTCTTAGCCAAGCGTGCAAAAACAAAAGAAATTGCCCTCCCTGCTGCCTTCTCTGCTTTTTTAGGAATTACCGAGCCTGTTATATTCGGTGTAAACCTTCGCTACCGTAAACCATTTATTGCGGCGATGATCGGGGGCGCATTGGGCGGAGCATTCGTCGTTTTCACGAAGGTAGCCGCCAATGCTTATGGTTTAACAGGCATTCCGATGATTGCGATTGCAGCACCATTCGGTGTTCAAAATGTGGTCAATTATGTAATTGGTATGTTAATCGCTGTTGCTGTTTCATTTATTCTCACCATCATTTTTAAAGTAAAAGAAGTCGAAAAATAATCAAGGGGTGGTCACAGTCATGACAACAACTGACGCAGCACTTCGTCAAAAGATAGCAGAACGTATTCGAAACTATGAGCATTTGGTTAAAAAGGATGTGTACCGGCAGCAATTTCATTTAATGCCGCCAGTCGGTCTTTTAAATGATCCGAATGGGCTGATTCAGTGGAAAGGAATTTATCACGTTTTTTATCAGTGGCAGCCATTCAAAACGGGACATGGTGCAAAATTCTGGGGGCATTATACATCGACAGATCTAGTGAATTGGCATCACGAAGAAGCCGCTCTTGCCCCAAGTGATTGGTTTGATCAAAACGGCTGTTATTCTGGCAGTGCATTTATAGACGATGGGCAGATGTACGTGATGTACACTGGAAACGTTCGGGATGAACAAGGGAACCGTGAGACGTATCAATGTTTAGCTGTATCAGAGGATGGCATTCACTTTCAGAAAAAAGGTGTCGTGGCAACGCTGCCGGAAGGTTTCACTGCCCATTTTAGAGATCCAAAGGTATGGAAGAGGAATGGTCAGTGGTACATGGTTCTTGGTGCACAAAGCTTAGACCTGAAAGGACACCTTGTTTTGTTTACCTCTGATACGTTAGAGAAGTGGACGTTTCAAGGCACGATTGCAGGCTGTGGAAAGAATGGTTTAGACAATTTCGGCTATATGTGGGAATGTCCAGACCTGTTTGAGTTAGACGGCCGAGATGTATTGATTGTATCACCGCAAGGGCTCAAGCCGGATGGTTTAAAATATCACAATACCCATCAATCAGGTTATTTTGTTGGGAGATTGGATGATCATACCTATCAATATACGCATGGAGCGTTTGAGGAGCTGGATCGAGGCTTTGACTTCTACGCGCAGCAAACCTTTTTAGACGAATCAGGCAGACGTCTTTTAATCGGGTGGATGGGGGTGCCTGATCAAGGAGAAGAGCATCATCCGACGATTTCTTATCAATGGATACACTGCCTCACGATCCCGAGAGAGCTCCGTTTAGATGATGACGGACATCTTATTCAAAAACCAGTAAGTGAACTTCAATCCATGCGGACCAATGAACAAGAGCATGTTTTTCATATTAAACGTTCTGTTCATTCTATCCCTGTAGATGATATTACGAGCGCAGAGGTATTCATTGATCAAATTGACACACAGAAAGGGTTTGAATGCTGTATCCGTGCAGCTGCACGGATCATCTATGATAAAGAGGAAGGGAAGCTGACATTAGAGCGGGATCGATTTGAAGATCGATCAAAGGAAGTTCGTGAAGCGGTCATAGAGGAATTACACGACCTGCATATCTTTATTGATGCATCGTCGATTGAGATTTTTGTAAATGGTGGCCGAGAAGTTTTTACTGCACGTTACTTTCCTTCCCCGGGAAATAAATCAATCTCCATCAGTGGAAGAAATGAAACAAAGCTGACATTGAAGACATGGCATTTACAAAAAGAAGCAGGTCGTTGATCCGAACCCTACATGTGATGATTAATATGATGTGAAATTAAAAGTAACCAAAAACAGCACGTCATATAAAAAAAGGAGATTCAGAGCCGTCTGCACCATTGATAGAAAGGTGCGAGTAGAATACATTTCTCTATCAGATAAGCGAGGTGCGGGAAATTGGGTACCCCAATACCGCATCCTCATCTTATTCCACTGATCATAAGTGGAATTTTTATTTTCATTGTTTTTTTGCTTTTGGACCAATGGTAATCACAACGTCTACATATCCCTCGCCATCAATTCCATTATATTTTCCGGAAAACGATCGTTTCCCATTTGCTTCACTGTTCGTTTTACTTTATCTGCTGTTCTTTATAAAAAAGGTTTACTTTATTAAGTATGAGTGATAACATACATTTAAATTATTGGTAATAAACATTACTTTTATATAAAAAATAGTAATTTTTATTACGTAAGATAAATCATAAAAATTTTTTGAGGTGCGTGATAATCCTTTGGGGATAGGGGTTGCATCATTTATTTTATTTTTTGAAAGCGCTATCTTATTGGTTTGTGTATGGAAATGAACCACTTAGTTGATTGTTCCACTATCCAAAAAGAAGAGGAGTGTATGTTGGTCAGTGATTTATCACCAGTGGTTGGATGTTATCAAGGCATGTAAAGAAGATGCTATTGTTAACAATTAAATAAACGAATCTATTATATCAATATGAAGTTAAGGGGTGTATTTGCATGGGAGTATGGAATTTTAAAGGCGGTTCTATTTGGTCAGAGAATGGATTCATTCCAAATAAGTCTACAAGAATAACAGTTACTCATGAGGACAATAGGGAAATTCATTTATCTGAATCTAGCGTAATTGTACCAGGATTAGTCGATTTTCATTGCCATTTATGGGCACCTGGAGCGGAGATTGGTGTGACAGATAAACAATATCTCTCCTCAGGAGTAACAACAGTTGGGGACGCAGGTACTTTTGGCTATGACGGATGGGAGGAAGCAAATCGTTATTGGGAAAAGAGCCCATTAACAGTTCGTTCTTGGTTATCAGCCTTACCAGAAGGGCTAACCAATCATCCCAACCCTAACCCAACCAAGCCAGAAAGTATTTCGTTGGATCGAATTGTTGAAGTTGCATCTTTAGCTGATGATCGTTTATTAGGAATTAAGATTCGCTTAGGTCAGGTGGACATAACGACTGACCGGTCTTTATTACGCTTAGCAAGAGAAGCAGCCGATCGAACTGATTTACGAATGATGGTTCATTTAACTGAAACTAAACTAGATATTGAAGAGGTAACACAATATTTTAATAAAGGGGACATTCTCACTCATCCATTTCAAGGAAGGGATGGAAACGTGTTAAATACTGCCGGGAAGGTAAAAAAAGAATTTCTAGATGCAGTAGAAAGAGGGATAGTATTAGATATCGGTCACGGTAGAAAACACTTTAATTGGAATGTTTTTTATAAATGCTTAGCTGAGGGAATTAAACCAGATACGATCAGTTCAGATTTAACAAGCGCGTCATGGAGAAAATACCCTGTTTATAACATGAGCTACATCATTTCTAAAATGATTGTAGGTGGACTGTCTCTAGATGAAGCTTTTAGAACCGTTCTGGTAACAGCTCCTAAATTGTTAGGAATTGACGATTTTACTTTTACTCCAAATAACCTTGTGGTTCTGGATTCTACTTCTACTGAGACTGCTTTTCCTGATGTAGATGGAGAAACCGTGTTAGGTAACATTAATTATCAACCGAAACACTTAATATTTAACGGTATACCAGATATTGAGAGCGTTTCTAGTTGGAAATAAACGTTTTGACACGATGAAAGAAGATATATTTCATTTTGTTCGCTGTCTTGAGGAAACAACAGAAGGGTAAATGGAGATACTCTTACACATCTTACAGAACCGTAAGAGTATCTCTTTAATTTTTAGATAAATGTAAGCGTTATCAAAATTTCTTTTTAAAAGGAGGAATTTGATTGGAAAATTCTCAATTGAATTTTGAAAAGAAGACGATTCGAAAGGTGACACGAAGAATTATCCCGTTACTATTTTTACTCTATATTATTTCTTATCTAGACAGGGCAAATGTGGGATATGCTGCATTGGAAATGAATGAAGCACTAGGCCTAACAAGTAAAATGTTTGGTCTTGTGACAGGTATTTTTTTTATTGGTTATTTTCTCTTTGAAGTACCAAGTAATATTTTAATGCAAAAATTTGGGGCAAGAGTTTGGATTACTAGGATACTCTTTACTTGGGGAATTATTTCTATGGCAACTGGGTTTGCTCAGAATGCTACCCAGCTCTATATCATTAGATTCCTTCTTGGAATAGCAGAGGCAGGTCTATTTCCAGGTATTATTCTATACCTTACTTATTGGTTCAGAGCTAAAGAAAGAGCAAGTACAATTGCGATGTTTATGACAGCAATCGCCGTTTCTTATATTATAGGAGCTCCCGTTTCTACTTTAATTATTGATCACATTCATTGGATGAATGTGCCTGGTTGGCGTTGGATGTTTATTATCGAAGGCGCCCCTGCTGTTATTTTAGGGTTTGTTACATATTTCTACTTAACAGACCGGCCAGAACAAGCAAAGTGGCTAACAGCCGAAGAAAAAAATTGGTTGATTTCAGAATTAAGAAAGGACGAGGAGCTACGAGAAAAGAAAGGCAAACAAACAACTAGTCATAAGACGGCCTTGACTGATCCTAAACTGTGGTACCTCGCCTTAATTTACTTTGTATATACTGCAGGTACACTGGGCGTTGGATATTGGATGCCCCAAATTATTAAAGGATTATCTGGCTATTTATCAAACACCCAGATCGGCTTCATTGCTACAATCCCTTACATTATTGCTTCAATCGTCATGAATTACTGGTCAAGACGCTCAGATCGCACTGGTGAAAGACGTATGCACACAGCTTTACCGTTACTCGTAGCTGGTTTAACGTTACTCAGT
The DNA here is from genome assembly GCF_049895685.1 of Bacillus sp. DC4300-2b2. Taxonomy (NCBI): domain Bacteria; kingdom Bacillati; phylum Bacillota; class Bacilli; order Caryophanales; family Bacillaceae; genus Bacillus; species Bacillus sp. DC4300-2b2. The sequence continues at coordinate 656,411 of NZ_JAFCSW010000001.1, read as the reverse complement.
GTAGGAATGGTAACCAATCCATTTATTGCAATGATTTTCATCACCATATCATTGGCAGCCATGTATTGTTTTAAAGGTCCTTTTTGGTCATTACCCACTATGATATTGAGTCCAGCCACAGTAGCTGTTGGAATTGCAGTGATTAATTCAATTGGAAATCTAGGAGGTTTTGTTGGCCCTTATGCAGTTGGATGGTTAAAAGATGCTACAGGAAAAATGCAAGCCGGTTTGATTTTCTTAAGTATTATTTTAATTATAGCTTTCATATTAGTATTAGCTATGAAATTTGAGCAAAAAAGAACTGCCTTCAAGAGTCAGAAGGAAATAGGAGAAATCCGGCTTGAAAAATAATTTCTCTACAATCTGAGCAGATCAATGATCTGCTTTTTCCTAGTTAAATCAGCCTATATCTTAAGGTCTGTATCGTGTATATACAAGGTTGGCCTAAAGCGGTTTGATGACGTTTTACATATATGATAACAGGTGGAATTATGGTATCATTTTAAAATATATACAGCTGAGGCTGACGTTTATCCAAATGCGGTAGGACAAAAAAGGGGTTGTTTACTTGAATTCAAAACAGCAGCCGACGACTAGAAAACGCTTGGAGACAATGGCAGATCATGTTGAAGATAAACGTGAAGAATATAAAGAATTGCTCATTCAAGTTCAATCTATTCTCGGTGAACCTTCTTTAGAGCAGGAAGAAGTGAAAGAGAAGCTGACAGATACGTATAAACAAATGAAAGAATATGCTTTATTTGTTGAATCCATTGAAGCCTTTATTCGAAAAATGGCGAAAGAGTCCGATCAGCAAAAATAGGCATTCATGTATGGATAAAAGAGTGTACTCGGTTGCGGGTATGCTTTTTTGTTTCGGTCAGATTATTCAGAAATTTAAATGAAAGCGTTGACATTCTTATTGTCATGATAAATAATAAATAAAAATTCATCTGAGCATGTACAGGAGGAACGATATGAACCATACAACCAAGAAATGCCTGATCACCTTTATGATTGTCTTATTTTCTATGAGTTTTCTTTTTCCTTCCATTTCTTCTGCCCGAAATCATACGTCGTATGCTGCATCAACTGCTTCAGTCCCGTCTGGTCAATATTATCGTTCACAAGAGGTAGCTCTGCATTCTCACGTTCAAAAAGCTTCTCTTTATTACACAACAGATGGCAGCCAGCCGACAACTCAAAGTCAGTTGTACAAAAAGCCCATTCATATCGAAACAGATACGACTTTAAAAGTAAGCGTTTACAATAAAAGTCACCGCCTTTCCACGTCTACATACAATTATCGGTTTGTCACACGAGAGGACATAGCAACATCTTTTTTATCTTTCGAATACAAAGGAATGCCTTATCGGCTGTATATTCCAAAAAATCGTAAGAGGGGTAAAGCCTATCCTCTCGTCCTGTTCTTACATGGAGGAGGTGAGAGGGGAACAGACAATCAAAAGCAGTTACTTGCGAATGATGGTGCAGTTTTATGGGCTTCCCCTGAAGTCCAAAAGAAACATCCTTCGTACGTATTAGCCCCTCAGGCGCGAAATGCTGTGGATGGAGGCTTTGCATTAACAAGAAATTTGCAAAATGAAATCGATCTGACAAACGTGTTTCAATTTTCACCGGATTTACACAAAGCTTATGATGTCCTTCAGCATGTGTTAACTTCTTATCAGATTGATCAGAAAAGGATTTATGCGACGGGTTTATCACAAGGTGGATTTGGCACGTACCAGTTGAACATCACATATCCTCGTTTGTTTGCAGCGATGATTCCTATTGCTGGGGGTGCAGATCCAAGCAAGGCAGGAATATTAGCACACAAGCCAATATGGGCATTTCATGCAGAAGATGATTCCATTATCCCTATCGGCTATGCGAGAAATACAATTCAAGCTATTCAAAAAGCAGGCGGCCAGCCGCTTTATACGGAGTACGCAAGCAAGTATGGATATGACCATGCATCATGGACGCCTGCTTATGAGACGCCAGGCTTAACCGATTGGCTGTTTGCACAGAGAAGAAGCTTTCGATAAACAAAAAACCGATTCACCTAAACGGCGAATCGGTTTTTTTCTGTTTTATTTGTCAAAACGATGAGCAGAATGCTTTGTTGGTCCGATGTATTCGTTTAGCTGGAAAGAGCCTTTGATGGCAGCAGTGATGAATTCTTTTGCTGCATAAATGGCTTCTTTCACGTCTGATCCATTCGCTAGTTCAGCTGTGACTGCTGCTGAGAATGTGCAGCCTGCGCCGTGTGTGTATTCTGTGTCGATTTTATCTGTTTCAAGGCGTTCGAAGGTTTGTCCATCATAAAGCAAATCGATGGCTTTGTCTTCGCTTAGCTTACCGCCTCCAGTGATGACCACATATTTTGCACCAAGTTCGTGAATGCGTTTTGCTGCTTCTTCCATTTGTTCAATCGTTTTGATCTCGCCGATTCCGCTTAATTGACCTGCTTCGAAAAGGTTAGGTGTAATAACGGTTGCCAGTGGCGTGAGCTTTTCGCGCAATGCTTCCGCGTGCTCTGGGTAAAGGACTTCGTTCGCACCCTTACAAACCATAACAGGATCAATGACGACATTTTTTAGGTCGTATGTTTTGATGGTTTCAGCTGCAAGCTCGATCACGTCGACGGTTGGGAGCATACCCGTTTTCAGTGCATCTACACCAATGCCTTCAACAATGGTAGAGAGCTGCGCGCGAATCGTCGCCGTATCAATTGGAAACACCTGATGATCCCAATGATTATGAGGGTCCATTGCAACGACAACGGTTAAAGCTGTCATCCCGTAGACGTTTTTTTCTTGAAACGTTTTTAAATCTGCTTGGATACCTGCACCGCCGCTTGAATCCGAACCTGCGATGGTGAGTGCTTTATTCATAGACATAGTTGCTGAACCTCCAATGTGATGTGTAACAGTTATTGTTCTATCCCTTATTATAATCAGCTTTTCCATTTATCACAATGAAACGGCATAAAAAAGCGTTCCTCTCTTCGGAACGCCTCTCTTTCTTACCTTTTACAAATCACCAATTTCCCTTTTTTCAGTTCGTCTAAAAGGGTTAAAGCTAACTCTTGATCGGCGCCAACTGACATCATTTTGGCCATCAGTTCATCATCCCGGGTGCGAATGACATTGGCGACTTGATCCAAAATCCCTTGATCGACCGAAGTCATGCTTTTGGCGTCTGTATACTCCGTTACGGTATCAGAGCGTTCTGGGTCGTACGCAAAAACAAATACAGCGTCCTTTGTTGAACCCGATGAATGAAAGTGGTCGATGGCCTGTTTCGCTTCTTTACTATTCTCAGCTGTGATATATTCCATTATCATCACTCCTTTTCATCAAAAATTCCCATTTTCCCGTCAAATCAAACCGCCTTTTATATCATGAGAAGAAAGCCAATTTATGTTTTAATGGAAAAAGACGAATCTATTAAAGGAGTAAGCTGCATATGAAGATTTCCTTATTAATTGTGACACATAACCGGCTTAGCGCACTGTGTGAACTGCTTGAATCCATTACAAGACAAACCGTACAACCTTTTGAAATTGTCGTCGTCAATGATGCAGGAGAGCGAGTCGACATCATTCAGGAACTTTACCCTGAGCTTCCGATCCGCTTGATTCATTTAGATGAGAATGTCCAGCATGTGAATGCCAGGAATGTGGGGGTGCGGGAGCTGACAGGCGACGTCATCATGCTGAGTGACGATGATGATTACTTCACACCTTGTCATATCGAACGCATGAGCAAGGCTTTGGAAGATGCTGATTTTGTCTTTTCTGATGCAGAAATTGTGTCATTTGAAGAAAAAGGCGCGACCCGTTTCCCACTGTCGAGACGTTTGTTTGCTTATACAGCGGACATCGAGGATATGCGTGTCTTTTCTACATATGTTCCTTCCGGCAGTATGTACAAACGCTCTATACACGATGAGATTGGCTATTTTGATCCAGCGATGCATCATTATTGGGACTGGGACTTCTTTTTGCGTGTATCACAGCATGCCCGAGTCAAACGAGTGCCAGCTGCCAGCGTGATCTATGCGTTTTTTGACGGCGGTGGAAATCAGTCTAGTGATCTTGGTGAAACAAGGAAGAACTACCTAGATGATTTAAGTGAAAAGCATGATTTAGGCGACCTGCCAACAGCGAACTTTGCTATATTATTAGAAGAACCAGCGATGAAAAAGCGAGAATCAGAGAGTGAGATTGTGTGGGATGGAAAACCGATGATCTCCAGACTAGCGCAGCAAGTAGAAGGAGGAAAACCACAATGAAGCCATTTTTAAATGATAGCTGGTGGGCTGTGATGAAAAGTGAATTTGAACAGCCATATTATCAGGAATTACGAGAATGGATGAAGGAAGAATATCGCACGCAGACCGTTTTTCCAAAACCAGATGACGTGTATCGTGCCCTTCATTTGACGTCATATGAAAAGGTCAAAGTGGTGATTTTAGGACAAGACCCTTATCATGGCCCAGGGCAGGCACATGGATTAAGCTTTTCTGTTCAGCCAGGCGTCAAACACCCGCCATCTTTGAGAAATATTTTTCAAGAGCTAAAGGATGATCTTGGCTGTCCTGTTCCAAACCACGGCTCACTTGTCAGCTGGGCAGAGCAGGGTGTGCTGCTCTTAAACACTGTGCTGACTGTGAGAAAGGGCGAGGCGAATTCACATAAAGGAAAAGGCTGGGAACGTGTGACAGACCGCGTGATTGATGTGCTGAATGAACGTGATCAGCCCGTCGTTTTTGTGTTATGGGGCAGACATGCTCAAAATAAGAAAGAACGCATTGATCAAAACAAGCATTACATCATTGAGTCACCTCATCCAAGTCCTTTTTCTGCAAGAAACGGCTTTTTTGGCAGCCGGCCGTTTTCAAAGGTAAACACGTATTTAAAGCAAATGGGATTCGAAGAAATCAATTGGTGTATCAAGGATATTGAATGAAAATAGGACGAGGGGAGAGCCCCTTCGTCCTGTTTATTTTAAAAATTTGCGGACCAAGTCGAGTCCGTTTTTCGCATTTGGATAACGGAAGGAAAAATCGAAGCGGTTCGTTTGACGCAGGACGCTTTTTTCATGCGTAAAAGTAAAGAAGCTTTCCTTCCCGTGATATCGTCCCATGCCGCTTTCGCCGACGCCTCCGAATGGCAGGTAAGGTGTAGCGACATGCATAAGCGTGTCATTGATACATCCTCCGCCAAATGAGAGGTTGTCTAGAATATAGGATTCTGTTTCTTTATTTGTTGTAAATAAGTAAAGCGCAAGCGGCTTTGGCCTTGCTTCGATCATATGCGCTGCCTCATGCAGAGAATCAAAGGTCATGACAGGCAGGATCGGCCCGAAAATTTCCTCCTGCATGACGGGATCCTCCCAAGTGATGTCGTCTAAAATGGTCGGAGCGATTTTAAGCTCGTGTTCATTGCGCTGTCCACCTGTGACGATCGTTCCATTTGAGAGAAATTGTGTGAGTCTGTCAAAATGACGCTGACTGACATTTTTTCCGAAGTGCGGATGCGTTTCGGGGTGTTCACCATAAAAGTCACGGATACAGGCCGTCATTTCTCGCAGAAGTTCCTCTTTGATGGATTCATGAACGAGTAAATAGTCTGGTGCAATGCAGGTTTGCCCTGCATTGGTGAATTTTCCAAAGGTGATCCGCTTCGCTGCTAGCTTGATGTCAGCATCGGGCATGACGATGCAGGGGCTTTTTCCGCCAAGCTCAAGTGTGACAGGGGTCAAATGCTTTGCGGCGGCTTCCATGACGACTTTGCCGACTGCCACACTTCCAGTAAAGAAGATATAATCAAAGGGCAGCTTCAGCAGCTCTGTACTGACATCGACACCGCCCTCTACGACAGCCACATGGTCTTCTTGAAATACACGTTTCATGATAGTGCTGATCACTTGTGAGACTGCCGGGGTCAGCTCAGACGGTTTTAAAATCACGGCATTTCCCGCAGAAATCGCGCCGACTAATGGAGAAAGGGCCAATTGGAAAGGATAGTTCCAAGGAGCAATGATGAGCACACTTCCATAGGGCTCCTTGATGATCATGCTTTTCGATCCGATATGAGTCAGCGGTGTTTTCGCGCGTGTTGGCTTCGCCCATTTGTGAAGGTGCTTGATGGTATGATTGATTTCTTCATACACCATCCCGATCTCCGTTGTATAGGCTTCCTGTTCGGATTTATGTAAATCATGGGCTAAGGCCTGTAAAATATCCTTCTCATGCTGTTTGATTGCTGCTTTTAAGTCTTGAAGAATGCGGATGCGTTCTTTAACTGCCGGCTTCTGAAAGACTTTTTGTTTCTGAAATAGAGCAGTGAGCTTGTTCATGATTTAATCCTTTCATAGACGATTTTGTTTCTTTTATTATGTGTGAATGAAGATGAGGGGTCAAATTAGAGAGGCGTGAGCGCACTGCTTTGAAAAAATGAACCCATTTGGTTTGTTCATTTGGTAAAATAATGTTGAAAAGAGATTTTTTTAGATTGGAGGGTCTACCCTTGAATATTCATATATCAAGCCTGCTTCAAAAAATGGAGGAAGCGGTTCGAAAAGCAAAACAAAGTGGAAATGATGAAGAGGTGAAACGTCAAGTGGCAGCGATTTCTTCACTATGTGATGTCATTCTCGACGCACCATCACAGGCGCAAATGCCGCAGTCGCCAGTCATCTCACCACCTCCATCGATACATACACCATCAGCGCCATCTGTGTCTACAGATCAAGCCATGCTGGAGAAACTCATGGGCACAAGTGGCGCGAAGAAATTTCAGCAAAATGATGAGGGTCAAAAAGAGAAGGACGGGAACGGCGACTCTATTTTTGATTTTTAATGGTCTTGTCACGACAAAGGGAAGGTGATCGGTTTGAAACTATTTTTGGGCGCCATTCAGTGGATGGCATTTTTTATCGCAGCTTCTATTGCCGTACCAATTGCGATTGCACAAGCATTTGAATTGAATCAAGTACAATCGGCAGAGCTGATTCAAAGTACTTTCTTTTCACTTGGTCTTGTGGCGATGGTGCAGTGTTTATGCGGCCATATGCTGCCAATCAATGAAAGTCCAGCAGGGCTTTGGTGGGGTGTGTATACCCTTTATGCCGGCATGACAGGAACAATCTTTGCGACGTATCCTGAAACCTTGCAAGCATTACAAGGGGCTTTAATTTTTAGTGCTATTTTCTTTTTTATTTTTAGTCTATTTAAAATCATCAATTGGCTCGCGTCTTTATTTACGCCAGTCGTTACAGGTATTTACCTGCTGCTTCTTGTTGTGCAGCTAAGTCAGCCAATCATGAAAGGGCTTATGGGGATCGGCTATCGGGGAAATCAAGTAGATGGGCTTGTCTTTTGCTTATCGATCTTGATTATTATCCTTACCTTCATGATCAGCCGATCAAAATGGCATTACTTGAGGCAGTTTTCTGTGCTATTCGCACTTGCAGGCGGATGGCTGTTATTTGCTCTACTCGGATTGGCGAAGCCGGTACGAATTCCAGAACAAATCATCGAGTTTCCGAAGCTGTTTCCATTCGGTATGCCGGTCTTTGACAGTGGATTGCTTGTCACGTCCTTTTTTATAACGATTTTACTCATTGTAAACATGCTGGCAAGTATTCGAATTGTGGAAAGCTCAGTGAAGGCATTTGGTGAACTGCGTGAGCGGAAGAGAGCACGTCCTGCTGGTTTTGTCGCAGCATTTGGTCATTTACTAAGCGGGCTGATCGGTGCGATTGCGCCTGTACCTATTTCGGGGGCAGCAGGATTTATCCAGACAACCAAAATTCCTTCGAGAAAGCCTTTTTTCATAGGAAGTCTGCTTGTTGTTCTCATTAGTTTGTTTCCGCTGCTCATGAGCTTTTTCTCTGCATTGCCATCACCTGTGGGGCTTGCTGTAAACTTTGTGGTCTTCTCTTCTATGATTGGGATTGCGATGTCGGAGTTTGATCAATATGAGAAAGAAGAAATCCCGCGGATTCGCTTTGTTCTTGGGATTGCCGTTTTAGCAGGCGTAGGGGCGATGTTTGTGCCTCAGGGGGCCTTGAAAGGAATGCATCCTGTGCTCATTTCATTATTAAGCAACGGTCTTGTTCTAGGCACGCTCATTGCGATTGTTGTCGATCAGGTCTTGTTACGAAAGAAAAAGAAATCCGACAATCTCGTGTCAACGTAAAGGGAAAGTTGAATGTCGCCCTTCACCCGCGCTATGATAAACATAATTGACGAGATAAGGAGAATGACGAATGAAACTATTTTTCATTTTAGGTGCCATTAACGCCATGCTTGCTGTAGGCCTTGGAGCCTTCGGTGCGCACGGTCTGGAAGGGAAAATCCCTGAAAAATATATAGAAATATGGAATAAAGGTGTTCAATATCAGATGTTCCATGCCATTGGTTTATTTGTTGTCGCTTTTCTTGCAGATAAGCTGTCAGGTGTCTCCTTGGTTCCTGCTGCTGGCTGGGTGATGCTTGCAGGCATCCTTTTCTTCTCAGGAAGCCTTTATGTGCTGGCATTGACTCAGGTGAAGATTCTAGGTGCCATTACCCCTATTGGTGGAGTAGCATTTATCGCCTCTTGGATCATGCTTGTCATTGCAGCAGCAAAAAATTTATAAGCCAAAAAACCGATGCTCTCATAGGGGCATCGGTTTTTTTCTTAACTCCAGTAAGGAGTATAATTGGGCGGTGCTTGATAATAAGGGACGTAGTGAGATGGAGGGACAGGATGCGTTTGAGACTCCTCCTCCCGGTGGCAAAATGGTCCGATAAACACGCTTGGTTTCACAGGCTTTGTCGCCTGCTTCCACTGTGTTTCGTTCATGCAATAAGTATGAGCCATGATGTGAGAAGGGGTGAGGGTGAGAAGGTCTGAGCCTAGGATCACTTCAGGTGTTGATGCGTTAAAAATGGCTAACAAATGAGTTCTGTCTTGGAGAGCGACTTCATAGTGCCACCAGCCTTGAGGCACGTTTGCCACCTGTCCAGGTGTAATGGTGTAGGTGTGCAGTTTTTTTGTAAATGGATTCAGCATCGATACGGCAGCAGAACCGGCTATACAATAAACAAGCTCTGCGGCATTTTGATGATAATGAGGCTCTACGACTTTGCTTTTACTCAAATATATATCCAGCAGGGACACTTGATCCAACGAGTTTAATTGTTTTTTTCCTAACACATTAATCAGGTTATGCTGATCGTATTTCACAAGGGGGCTTTGATTCAGATCGTATGAAAATTTCACATTTGGTGATGTATAATCCAGTTCAACAGTCATTGATGTCACCTCTAGGCTTTTGATAAAAACTACTAGGCATTTTATGAGCCGCGCCCCAGAGGTGTGACAAAAACCTAGACAAAAGAAAAAAGCAAGGGTACCTGAACCTTGCTTTTGCCATGCAGGGCATTATCTCGGAGAATATGTTGACATCGAATATGGATAGTCGTACTGAATTTCCCCATCAAATGTAATGTAATCAAGGTAGATCGTTAATAGTAAGTATCGTGTTCCTGTTTTGTTATCACTAATGATAATGTGGTCACGTCCTGCAGCTTCAATGACGCCTCTAAAAATCTTCGAATTCCATTCCTTACTCGCCTCAAACGTCATATAAATCGTGGCTACCTTGCCGCGGTTCAATCGTAAAATATTTTCAATATAGGACTGCTCAAGAGGCAGCTGTCCGGTGACATTTTGCTGATAAATCGGTCCAGAAGGAATTTGATATGGCTGACCGCCGCCTTGCGTTCCTTGGCCTCCTTGTGAAGTGCCGGTAGACGGCATTGGTGAAAACCCCTGCTGCATTTGTCCTTGCATTTGACCCTGCGTTTGGGGAGGGACTGAATAACCCATCTGCTGCGCAGGATACGGATTTGCTCCATATTGTTGCTGGCGGAAATCTTGACCTTCGAAACCCGAACCTTGCCCAAATTGATTTTTCAATTTCATAACGTTCCTCCTCTTTCCTCATGGTGTTCTAAACAGAAGGCGTTTAGGCGCCTGTTGTTTCCATAGCATTCTTTCTCTCTTTCACACTATGAGACAGGAGGGGAGAATATGTACATTGAACGAAAAAAAGGAACTGCTCTACAGTTCCTAAAGTGGAGAAAAACCTTCGTATTCTATCGGTACTCGTCCTTTTTACATGATCCAGTTTACAGCGTGCTGGACATCAAATAAAAGTGTCACGATGAGAAAAAACGCGGCGGGCGGTGTGATCACAATGATGAAGGCTTGCCATAATCTGAGCTTCATCACAGCGACAATGCCTAAAACAGCCATTCCAAATATCCACGTCTTTGCATATACATCCGTAAGAGTCAAAAGATTGATATAATACCATACTTCATAATGCTGATCTAAATATGGTGTGATTTTAACAAACGTATACGGACCGAGCATCGCAACAGTGGAAATCCAAGTGAGTGCAAATAAAGCAGAAGGGAAAAAGACCGTCAGTGTGCAGACCTTGAGTATATCTCGATACGCCGTTTGACAGCCGAAAAAGAGACGCCCTAACCACTTGATGATGAGGACACCGAAAAATAGAATCATATTGCCTGCCAAAATACCATATCCCGCCCCTTGTAACAGAATAAAAGGAAATGGAATATGATTGCCCATATACTCGCTAAAATACCCTTCGTAGATCCAGCCCGTACCGGCGATACTTGCAAGGAGCATCATCAGCCAAATTGGAATATTGGAATGTCGATATGAGCGAATAATCGTTTTTGTCGCGACGAAAATTTTAAAAAATCGAAAAAATCCTTTTACTTCCTCTTCTTGGGAGTGATCATTCTTCATAGCTTCCAATGTTCTTTACTCCTTTAATTCACATAAATGATTACTTATATTACCAAAAAGTTCACGTTTTTCAAAGAAAGATCAATAAAAAAATACAATTTTATAAAAAATAGGTCACTCTACAGTCTCTTTAAGAGGAGACACATATGATAAACATAGTTTGAAAGAGACCGAGGTGATAATTTTGACAAAAGTAACTGTCATTATGACGAGCTACAACAAGGAGGCTTACGTCGGCAGATCGATTGAAGCGGTCCTGCAGCAGACGCTGTCAGACTTTGAACTTTTTATCATGGATGATGGATCAAACGAAAAAACCCTTGCTGCTATTGAACCGTTTCGCAAAGATCCCCGCGTTCACTTTATCCAAAGCGGTGTCAAAACATTGGAAGAAAGAACAGCGAAAACTCGCTACGCCGTGCTGATTAATCAAGCATTAGAACTGGCAAAGGGCGAGTATATTTCCTATGCCACAGATGACAATGTCTATGCCCCGGACCGTTTAGAGAAGCTCACTCATTATCTAGATGCCCATCCAGGTAAAGATATTGTCTATTCTAGTTCTAAAGTGATCTATTTAAATAGCAAAAAAGAGCCAGTGAAGGAAACGATTCGGCCAGCGCAAACAGTGCAATGGAATGCTCCCTGCGCCATAGATCATTGCTCTGTTGTGCATCGTGCATCCATTTTATCAAAAATTCATGATGAATTTGGGTCCTACTGGGACGAGAGTCCGCATTTTTATCGGATAGGGGATGCCCGTTTCTTTTTTCGGCTAAATCATTTTTATCCGTTCTATCCCTTTGATGAAATATTAGATACAAATTACATCACAGAACAGTCAATTCATTATCAGCTGGCAGAAGAAGAGAAAAGTGCCTTTATTCAAGCACTTCCCGAGCAGTCTACCTGCTGGGAGCTTCGCAGTATATTAAAACAAAGGTATGGGAGGTGACCCGAAATGTCGCACTATATTCATCATTATTGGCAGGTGTACTTTGAGTATGTGAATCTGATGAAAGATTTGTCCTACAAGGAAATTCCTCTTGGGTTGATCAGCAATTTTTATCAATATATCAGTCCTGAAGTGAGGGAACGCATGGAAGATGAAGCATTTGGTCAAGAACTGACAACCGCTTGTCCATTACCGGAAGAGATTCAGCCATTTTTTGATCAGCATAAGCAGCAGATGAAGCGCATCACTTATCGTCCGGCGAATGGAAAGGTATTGCTTCACTTTGAACATCTGCGTTTTACTGAACAAAATTATACGCGGTTCCATCCAGATCAAACGGTGGTGTTCGCTCGCTGGAAGAAGGCGGATTATTTCGGATTACCTGTTATCAGTAAGCCGGAATTAGCCGGAGAGGTTAATAAAGAAGCCCACGCTGAATATATTGAAAAAGCAAATGCTCTCCTTAAACCTTACGCTCACCACCCTGTCTTTGGCAATGTCTTTTTTAGAGAAAAATTGCGGAAGGATATTGTGCAATTTATTGATGTCATTGACCAGATAGAAGTGCTGTTTCAAATGCAGCCGATTGCAGCTGTCATTGTTGGAACGACGGAGGATGCTTACAGCCGCGTACTCGCTTTGCAAACATTGAAACGCCAGCTGACGAGTATCTGTCTTCAGCACGGCGCGCTTATGGGAGACGAAGCCTTTTTACCGATTTTCACGACTTGCCACGGGGTGTTTGGAAAATATGAAAAGGACTGGTATGTAGACAAAGGCTGTCAGCCGGAACAGGTGGAAATCACAGGTCATCCGAGGTTTGATTTGGTGAAGGAGCGAACACCGCTTCAACAGGATCTCATTTTTCGTAAATTGAACTTCAGTCCGGCTAAAAAGACCGTGCTTGTGGCAACACAGCCGTTTTCTGAAGCCTTCTATGGTAATGTTCTTAAAACGATTGCCAATCGGAAAGACATTCAGCTGATCATGAAGCCGCATCCTTGGGAAATTGCTCGAAATCGATTAAACGACTATGTGTCTATTGAACGAGCGGGAAATCATGTGAAATTGATTAAAAAAGAAATTGACCTGTATGACCTACTGCCATATGTGGATATCGTGATTACGCTCACATCAACAGTTGGTCTTGAAGCCATGCTTTTTGAAAAGAGTGTGCTGATCGGGAAAATGACAGAAGGCAGAAGATACCCATATTACGAGTCGCTTGGCAGCTATCATATGGAAGACCCTGTTGAACTAGCTGAGAAAGCCATTCGTATTTTGTCGGATGAACAAGAGATGAAGCTGGCAAAGCAGCAAGGAGCTCAGTTTATTAAACAACACTATCCGCATGCGCGATCTACCGATGTTCTGCTTTCTCTGCTCAAAACAAAAACTGGTGTTGATTTTCAGAGATGAAGATAGGGGTGTGCAAGCGATATGGGAAAAAAGAGAGCACAATTTCTTCCTTATGCTCTGCCTTTCATTGAGCAGGAAGAAATCGATGAAGTCATTGGAACATTAAAGTCCGGCTGGCTGTCAACTGGACCAAAAGTAAGACAGTTTGAAGAAGAATTTCAGCAGCTGACAGGTGCAAAACATGCGATCGCAGTCAATTCATGTACGGCTGCTTTATTTTTAGCCTTAAAGGCAAGAGGGATTGGGGCTGGGGATGAGGTGATTACAACACCTCTGACATTCTGCGCAACAGCAAATACAATCATCCATACGGGAGCAGCGCCTGTATTTGTCGATATTGATCCTGCGACACTCAATCTGGATGCAGAGAAAATAGAAGCGGCCATAACACCACATACAAAAGCAATTGTCCCTGTTCACTTTGCTGGTCAATCGTGCGATATGGACCGGATTTTAGCGATTGCCAAAAAGTATGATCTATTTGTACTTGAAGATGCTGCCCATGCTCTTTACACAACGTACCACGGTCAGCCCGTTGGGTCGATTAGTGATGCGACCGCTTTTAGCTTTTATGCAACGAAAAACCTAGCGACTGGTGAAGGCGGCATGCTGACAACAAATGATGATGCGCTTGCAGCTAGAATTAGAAGACTAGCGCTCCATGGGATGAGCAAGGGAGCGTGGAATCGTTATGGAGAAAAAGGAACGTGGTATTACGAGGTCGAGGAACCTGGTTATAAAATGAATATGTTTGACGTGCAGGCATCTTTAGGGCTTGTTCAGCTAAGCCGACTAGATGACATGCAGGCACGGAGAGAACAGATTGCAAAAGAATACAATCAGGCTTTTCAAAAAGAAGCGGGCCTGATCCTGCCACCTGTGCATCAAGAAGGAAGACATGCATGGCATTTGTATGTACTGCAAGTGAATCCAAAAGAAGCATTCATCACGCGTGATGAACTGATTGATCAGCTGCAAAAGGAATATAAAATCGGCACGAGTGTTCACTTTATCCCTGTTCACTTGCATCCATACTATAAAGAAACATATCACTATTCACCAGAGGATTTCCCTGAGTCACTCGCATACTACAAGCAGACGCTCTCACTGCCGCTCTATCCAAGTATGACAGATGAAGATGTGCAGGATGTTATCACAGCGGTGTTGTCTATTTTAAAAGAACAGAAGGCATCATCATGAAGGTCGTTCATTCCATCGATGATCAGGTACTGGCGGCTTGGCTGGAGAAATACGGCCAACAAGCGGAACAAATGAACGGCTTTAAGCAGTTTGCTCTTGTTAATGGTGCCCAGCTCAAAGCGGTTCTGTTATATGAATGGTCAAAATGGGAAAGCGGCATTTTTGATCAGCATATTTTTCATGTGAAGTTTGTAGAAGCAGAATCAGGGTCTGCTTTTCAAGAATTGATGGAGCGTTTCATCAATTGGATGAGAACAGAGAAATGCGATTTTTTCTTTTTACGTCTTGAAGTGTCTGATCTTGAAAAAAACCGCATCGTTCAAAGGCTGTCACATGTGTACTATGTAGGTGGTCTCACTCGTCTTGAGGCACCGCCTGTTCAAATGGAGATGCCATCAACAGGTGAAGATGTGGTCATCAGTCTGCCGGATGAAAAGGAATACGTTGAGGCTGTGTCACTTGCTCATCAGGCTTTTGGGAAAAGCCGGTATGCACTTGATCCTTTCTTAGATCAGAATGTCGTCCAGCATTTCTTTCAGGAATGGATGAGAAACAATTTACTCGGACGTGCAGATATCAATCTCGCGGCAAAGGTGAACGGTGAAGTCATTGGTTTGATTCAAGGGGTAACAAAGGGCGATGAACTGGTGCTTGATTTATTGTCTATTAGACCGGATGCACAAGGAAAAGGGATCGGAAAAAAGCTGGTTATAGCGATGATAAAAGCCTCTTATGAGAGAGGGCACCGGTTTATGTCTGCCGGAACTCAGATGCATAACACAACCGCGATTCAGCTGTATGAAAAGCTGGGCTTTAGAACAAAAAATGCCTTCTTGTATTACCATGTGTGGCCGAAAAAAGGAGAGAGGTAAGATGGCGTATTTCTATATTGGAGATCGCAAAGTGGGGGATGGTGCGCCTGTCTTTATCATTGCAGAGGCAGGCATTAACCATGATGGAAAGCTGGATCAGGCACTTGCTTTAATTGATGTGGCAAAAGAAGCAGGTGCCGATGCGGTGAAGTTTCAAATGTTTCAAGCTGATCGGATGTATCAAAAGGAACCGGGTTTGTATGAAACAGCCAAGGGAGAAGAGGTGTCCATTTTTTCTTTAGTAGAACAAATGGAGCTACCGCCAGAATGGCTTCCGGTGTTATTGTCACGCTGCGCGGAAAAAGGGCTGCTATTTTTAAGCACAGTATGTGACGAAGAATCTGCGGATCTATTGAATCAGACTGATCCGCCGGCTTTCAAACTGGCATCCTATGAAATCAATCATTTGCCGCTTATGCGTCACACGGCATCTTTTCAAAAGCCCATCATTTTCTCAACAGCCGGGGCAACCATTTCAGATGTCCATGAAGCATATGAGGCGATTACAAGCGAGCAAAATCAGCAGGTCGCTATCATGCATTGCGTAGCAAAGTATCCAGCACCTAGAGCTTACACGAATCTGCGGGTTCTTAAAACCTTAGCTGCGGCATTTCCCGATGCAGTCATTGGCTTTTCTGATCATAGTGAGCATCCAACTGAAGCGCCTGTGGCCGCTGTGAAGCTTGGGGCAGCAATCATTGAAAAGCATTTTACAGTAGATAAAACGTTACCTGGGGCGGATCATTCCTTTGCTCTTGATCCTGAAGAATTGAAGGAAATGGTTCAGCATATTCGAGCGGCAGAAAAGCAGCGGCATCTAAAAGAAGCTGACACTCATTCAGTGCCAGAAGAGCTCCTTGGCAGTTCTTATAAAACGACAACAGCTATTGAAGGCAAGATCCGTGAATTTGCGTATCGAGGCATTTTTACGACAAAAGGCATTGCGAAGGGCGAGACATTGACCGCAGAAAATCTAGCCGTGTTACGTCCAGGACAAAAAAGCCAAGGTCTGCATCCACGGTATATGGCGGTTTTACTTGGCGCAAAGGCTGTCAGAGATATCCCAGCCCATACAGGGGTTTCGTGGAAAGATGTACTCATGAAGGAGACGCCAAATGATCAATGATGTCCTCTTTGTCATACAGGCGAGAATGGGCTCAACAAGGCTGCCCAAAAAGGTGATGAAACCGATCGGCGGTATGGCGCTGATCGACCTGATTGTTGAACGGGTAAAGCAATCAGATCATTACAATCATAAAACGCAGAATCTCATGATCGCCACAACAGTTGAGGCAGAAGATGATCTGCTGTCCCATTATTGTCTCTCAAAGGGATATAAAGTATTTCGTGGCAGTGAGACGGATGTACTGCAGCGATTTGCGCAGATTGCCCGTCATTTTGAACCGCAAATCATTGTGCGTTTAACAGGAGATAACCCATTTATAGATCCGGCCCTTTTGTCGAAAATGCTTGAAAAACATAGACAAGAGAAGGCTGATTACACGTATACGGCTGGCACTCCACTCGGTATTTCCGGGGAAATGATCGACGCACAGATTTTAATTGAAATCGACAATTTTCCCCTTACGCAGCCAGAGCGTGAGCATGTCACGCTCTATATCAGAAAGCATCCTGAGCAATTTCACCTGCAATTATTCACACCGCCCAAAGAACTTGCATATCCTGCTTATCGATTCACGATTGATACAGAAGAAGATTATGAGTTTGCGACCCGTTTACTAGAGAAAGCTGGCGGCTCCATTGCTGTGCCTACGGCTGAACTCATCACCATTTGCGAACAAGACCCTGATATTGTTCGGTTGAATCAATTTGTGAAACAGAAGGATGCTGAATGAACAAGAAAATCATGATTGTTGTGTATGGCGGGTTTTTAAGAGGAATGGGCCATGTTGTCAGAATGAAACGGCTGGCAAATCAACTGCTTCAAGAAGGAAACGACTTATATTTCTATACAAATGAACAGATTTGTGTAGAAATGCTCTCAGGTCTAGATTGGCACGTTCATTTGGTGCAGGAGTCGAAGGCATTCCTTCAGATGGAAAAGGATATAAAAGAGCTGAATCCTGATCTTTTGCTGATTGATGTACTTGAATGTGACCTCCAATTTCTTCGATTGATCAAAGCGTGCTCCGGCTCTGCAAGGCTGGTTTTATTCGAAGAAAATAGAGCAGAAGCGTGTCAGCTTGCCGATGCTGTCGTGAACGGCATTTATGGAGGTCTGGACGAAAAGCACATGCAAGTAGATGGGACAGCATATTTTGATGGAACACCTTATTTATTGTTAGATCAAGAGATAAGCCGATTAAAAGACACATATGAGGTTCGAAAAGAATGCAAAAAGGTGGTCATCAGCCTTGGGGGCAGTGACCCGCGCGGATTGTTATCAAAGGCTGTATCAGCACTGCTCGAAGCTGACCACCTACACATTTTAGCGGTTACAGGAAAAGCCTCTCGCATTGAAGAACAAATAGAGGCTGAGCATATTCAATTCATTCGTCATACAGATCAATTACCTGCGCGTCTCTCAGAAGCTGATCTGGCAATAGTGGCTGGCGGGATGACGTTATACGAGGCAGTTTGTATCGGAGTGCCCAGCATTGTCCTTTCACAAGTAGACCACCAAGCAGTGACAGCCGCTCGTTTTGCGCAAAAGGGAGCCTGTCACCATCTTGGATTAGGTGAACTTGTGGATGAAAAAGATATTCGGCGTGCTGTGGAAAGACTGTCCGGCAGCTATTTTCTCCGCAGAAGCATTCATCTCAATGGACGGACACTCATAGATGGAAAAGGAACTGAACGAGTGAAAAACATTCTTATACACCTCATGAATCATCACCAAAAAGAACATAAGGATGTGTAGATGTGAAGGGAGTTATTTTAGCAGGAGGAAAGGGATCACGACTGGC
The DNA here is from genome assembly GCF_049895685.1 of Bacillus sp. DC4300-2b2. Taxonomy (NCBI): domain Bacteria; kingdom Bacillati; phylum Bacillota; class Bacilli; order Caryophanales; family Bacillaceae; genus Bacillus; species Bacillus sp. DC4300-2b2. The sequence goes on along the minus strand of NZ_JAFCSW010000001.1, from coordinate 638,192 downwards.
GCCTTTAACGAAGATTTTCAATAAACATTTATTGCCGGTTGGTCCATATCCAATGATTTATTGGTCATTGTTCAAATTGAAGGAAGCAGGGATTTTAGATGTGATGGTCATATCACAAGAAGAACAAATCCCGCTGTTTCAAAAGCTGCTTGAAAGCGATCAGGAACTGGGGATGAACATCGTATATCAGGTACAGCCTGAAGCGTCTGGAATATCAGACGGTTTATCCTATGCAAAGCCCTTTGTAGAAGGGGAGAAGTTTGTGCTGATGCTTGGTGATAATGTATTTGAGGATTCACTAAATTCTTTTGTTGAAGCCTTTCAGCAGCAAGAAAGAGGAGCCAAGGTTTTGTTGAAAGAAGTGGCAGATCCAAAGCGGTTTGGTATTGCAGAAATTGATGCCACGCGCCAACGAATTTTATCAATAGAGGAAAAGCCGGAGTATCCGCGCTCATCTTACTGCGTCACGGGCATCTATTTTTATGACCAGGAAGTCTTTCAATATATTGAGAGAATCTCACCGTCAGATCGAGGCGAATTAGAGATTACAGACGTGAACAATCTGTATATCTCAAATAGTCAGCTGACCTATGATATGTTAAAAGGGTGGTGGATTGATGCAGGAACACATGAATCTCTCCACCAAGCATCTGCGAAAATGTTTGAAACGATGAAGAAAAAAGAGGGATCCGAATGACGAAGTCTTATTTAATTACAGGCGGAGCGGGTTTTATCGGACTGAATTTTGTGAAGCTGCTGCTTCAGGATGCTGATGTCCGGCTCACCGTTTTTGATAAATTAACGTATGCCAGCCATCCAGAGGAGATGGATGAATTATTAAAGTTGTCTCATTTTCGTTTTATTCAAGGGGATATCACCCTTCAGCATGAGCTGGACCAAGCATTTGACGAAGTCTATGATGCCATCATTCATTTTGCGGCAGAATCGCATGTTGATCGCAGCATTGAATCAGCAGAGCCTTTTATTCAAACAAATGTCCTCGGAACGTATCGTATGCTTGAAGCGGTCTTAAAAGGAAAAGCGAAAAAGCTCATTCATATTTCAACAGACGAAGTATATGGAGATTTGGAGCCAGATGATCCTGCTTTCACAGAACAAACACCACTTTCACCGAATAATCCTTATTCAGCAAGCAAGGCGAGTTCAGACCTGCTTGTGAAATCCTATATCCACACTCACCAATTACCCGCGATGATTACACGATGCAGCAACAATTACGGACCGTATCAGCATGAGGAAAAATTAATCCCGACCATTATTAGAAAAGCAGTCAATGGAGAGAACATCCCGATTTATGGAGACGGCCAGCAAATTCGCGATTGGCTGTATGTAGAGGACCATGCGAGAGCTGTGAAGCAGGTGCTCGAAAATGGCACAACGGGGCAGGTATACAATATTGGCGGCGGCAATGAGAAAACAAATCTCGATTTGACCAAAACGATTTTATCGCAGCTCGGAATCAGTCATGATCAAATTGCGTTTATTCAAGATCGAAAAGGACATGACAGACGGTATGCCATTGATGCCAGTAAGCTAAAAGGCGAGCTCGGCTGGACGCAGGAGACGTCATTTGAAGAAGGTATCGAAAAAACGATCAATTGGTATCGAGCCAAATACGATCAGAGCGAAGAAGGGTGACGGATGAAAGTTTTAATCACCGGTGCAGGCGGCCAATTAGGGAAAGAATTGAGCAGGCAGCTCAAGGAAAAAGACATGACCGTCATTGCCTTAACGAGGAACATGCTCAATATCGCAGACCAGCAAGCAGTCAGGCATGCGATGAGACACTATCAGCCTGATATTGTTGTCAGTGCAGCAGCCTATACTTCTGTTGATCAATGTGAAACAGAAACCGAAAAGGCGTATCTTGTGAATGGGATTGGCGCCTACTATACAGCATTAGAAGCAAAGCGCGCAGGGGCTGATGTGTTACATGTCAGTACAGATTATGTGTTTGACGGGCAGGCGGACACCCCTTACCAAGTCGATGCACAAGCAGATCCTCAAACCATTTATGGAAAGAGTAAAAAGCTTGGTGAGGAATTGATTCAGCTTGTATCAGACGAAGTGAAAATCATTCGTACCTCGTGGCTTTACGGACATGAGGGGCATAATTTTGTGAATACCATTCTTCGGCTTGCTGAAACGAAGGATCATTTACGCATTGTGAACGATCAGATAGGGTCTCCTACTTATACAAAGGATGTAGCCGAGGCTCTGATTCATTTGTTTGATCAGAAGGCAGGCGTGTACCATGTCAGTAACCGAGAAAGCTGTTCCTGGTTTGATTTTGCGTCAGAAATTGTGATGAAAAGCGGCTTGTCCGCCACAATTGAGCCGATTTCCACGGAAGAGTATGGCTTCCAAACGCCACGCCCGGCCTATTCTGTCTTAGATCTTCAAGCGATTGAAGCCACAGGCTGGCAGCCGAGGCATTGGAAGGATGCACTTCACGAATACTTGCAGAAAGAAGGGAGATGGCATCAGCATGATTGATGGTGTTCAAACGAAAAAACTCATGAAACATTGTGATGACCGCGGCTTTTTTGCAGAGCTCATTCGAGATGATGAACCGATGCTGAAACGCTTTGGTCAGGCGTCATGGTCGAAAAGCTTTCCAGGCGTGATCAAAGCCTTTCATTATCATGAAAAACAAGACGACGTTTGGTTCTTCCCCGCAGGTCATGCACAGGTCGTGTTATATGATTTGCGTGAGGACTCTCCCACAAAGGGGCAAACCGATGTGTATTATATGGGGGAAGACAATCCGATGCTGCTTCTCATACCAAAGGGTGTCGCGCATGGCTACCGTGTATTAGGTGAGACGCCACTGCAAATTGTGTATTTCACAACAGAATCGTATGACCCGAAAAACCCAGATGAAAAGCGAATCGCCTGGAATGACGAAATGATCGGGTTTGATTGGGAAACGACATTTAAATAGAGAACGAGGGGCCTTTCGCAGGAGAAAGGTCTTTTTTTGTTGAAATACATTCTATATGTGTCATTTTATGTATATGTACGAAGCTGATAAGAAAAGGGATGTGGATGAGTTTGTCTAAAAGAATTGCATTTGTAACAGGAGCAAGTACAGGGATTGGAAAGGCCATCGCCATTAAGCTTGCCGCTCAAGACAATGTAAAGGTCATCATCAATTCTAGAAATCAATCCTCACTAGAAGAAGCGCAGCAGGACATTGGGCGTATGGCAGAAACAAAGGAGCCGGTGGCTCTTTTCTGTGGCGACATGTCAGATGAAGGGGTGCGGGCTGAGGCTTTTGAGGAAATAGAAAAAGAGTTTGGCAGACTGGATGTGTTGATTAATAACATTCCGGGGGGAAAGCCAGATACCTTTGATTCGTGTGAGAGCGAGCAGATGATGGCAGCATTTTCTCAAAAAGCCATTGCGTACATTGATACGATGAAGCGTGCAGCAGCGATGATGAAACGACATGAATATGGCCGGATCATTCAAATTGTCGGGAACCTATGGAAGGAACCTGGTGACCAAATGTTTACGAACAGCATGATGAATGCAGCGATTATCAATGCTAGTAAAAATGCTGCCACACAGCTTGCACCTTCAGGGATCACAGTGAATTGTTTAAACCCGGGATTTATTGCTACAGATCGGTATGAACAATTTATCGGAAACATGATACGTAAACAGGCATTATCGCGGGAAGAAGCTGTACAGGCTGTAGCGTCAGGAATTCCAATGCAACGAGTGGGCTCAGCGAGTGAAATGGCTTCATTGGCCGCTTTTATCGCATCAGAGGAAGCCTCCTATCTTACAGGACAACAAATATCTGTCGATGGTGGAGCGATGAAAAGTATATAGCATCAAAAAAACCGCTAGATGCGGTTTTTTGATCCAGCGTGTAGATAAACCCTCGCATTTGGTGTCAGGTCTGCGTGCCGGTGCTTACGAATGTCAAATTCGCTCCGCTCCGGTACTCGTCCTTCCTAGGGCTGCAAAGGTTTTCTATCACGCTGAAAAGAAGACAAATGGCTAAAATCAAGACCCATTTTAGCCATTTGTCAAAAAAACCCGCTAGATGCGGGTTTTTTGATTAAAGCGAATCGGAAGGATGCGAAGCCGGTCGATAAACAGGGCAAGCTGTTCAATTGGAGCAACCATTGAGATGCGGACATGACGTTTTCCATGTGCTCCAAACACCCCCCCGGGCGTGACAACGACATCGGTATGTTCGAGTAAATAGTCTGCAAATGCATGAGAATGTTCAAACTCATCAGGGATTGGAGCCCATAAATAAAAGGCGCCAGCTGGACGTTCGATGGACCATCCTAGCTGCTTTTCTGCCTGACGGATGAAGAAGTGAATTCGTTCAAGGTAGACCTCTTTTAATGATTGAATGTGACGGTCATCACTTTGCAAGGCGACGGTTGCGGCTTGTTGAAATCCGCCATACATACTAACAAACACATGATCTTGGAAGGCGTTAATGGCTTGGATGATGTCCTCATTACCTACAGCAAAAGCGACTCTCCACCCTGCCATATTAAATGTTTTGGATAGAGAATATAATTCTACTCCTACACTTTTTCCAAGAGGAGCATTCAGAAAGCTTACTGGTTTTTGCTCATAATGAAATGAACCATAGGCAAAATCATGAATGACATGCAGTCCGTGAGCTGATGCAAAATCAGCAGCCTCTTCAAAAAATGCATCATTTGCCACAGCACCTGTTGGGTTATTCGGATAATTTAAGAAAAGAACCTTTGCCTTTTTGAGCACCTCCGGATCAATTGAAGAGAGATTCGGCAAATAGCCATTTTTCGTTTCAAGTTTGATGCAGTAGGGCTTTGCGTCTGCCATCAAGATCCCAGAATGATATTCTGGGTATCCTGGATCGGGGACGAGGGCAATGTCCCCTGGGTCAAGCAGACACTGACTCATGACATAAAGGCCTGTTTTCCCCCCATTGAAAAGGGCCACTTCTTTCTGTGGGTCTATCTCAGTCTCGAATTCTTTTTTGTAGAAATCTGCAATGGCTTGCTTGAAAAAGTCGAAGCCTCTAAAAGGTGCATACTGCTGAAACTCTAAAGTGCCTGCTGCCTCTTGAAGCGCGCTTACGATATGTGCAGGAGTCGGAAGATCAGGATTTCCCTGCCCAAGGTTGATGATTTTCGCCCCGTTTTGTGCCTTATGCGCAATTTTCTCAAAGACGGTTCCAAATTTCTGTTCTGGCAGCCGTTCAATCACGTTAGATGGTAAGATCTTCACCACATTACCCTCTCTTTCTATCCCTTCACTAATTCATCCATTAACTGAATGGCAGCTTGCTTCTGTAAGTTGCGGATGGATGCGGCAACATCCTGTGAGGATGACCCTTTTAATTCAAGCGACACGATGCCATTAAAGGCTTCAAATAAAGAGAGATCCACAAAGGTGCCTTTAGATGGGACGGATTCACTGACGATCACAGTATCTCCAACTAAAGCATCCTGCGGAATATGGACATGATCAATGGTGATATGTGTGGCCTCTGCCGGTATGTGTCCGCTTTCTTTGAAATGCTGAGGGTATAAATGGCAGTCTGCTATATAATGCGTATGTCCAGAAAGCAGCTCTTTTGGCAGATTCGCTTTTTTTCCATCGACTAATACATCGATCAGCAGCTTGGCCATATCCACACCAAACACTTTTTTGATATTCGGAATCATATTCCAGCCAGCAAATCTAGCTGCGGATTCGATCAGTCCTGTTTCTCGATTTTTCATGAGCTTGATCTCTGTATGGGTCGCACAGTTTTCAAGTCCCAGCCCTTCATTTGCCTTCTTAGCTGCCTCAATGATGATTTGCTGTGCTTCATTGTCTAGGATCGAGGGAGTAATATGAGCCGTTTCTGTAAAACCGATTTGAGGGGTCTTGTCATGTATGACAAAAGGGATATATTCTCCCTCCACGACGAACCCTTCTACACTGACATAATCAGAATAGCCACCCTCTTGATACCAATCCTCGTAAGCCCCCTCTAAGTACGTTTCAGCGACAAATGGTGCTTCATATGTCACAGCGTTTGGGACGGGAATGGTTTGCAAATAGGACTGTACGTTTAAAAAGAGATCATCACTGCCGGCTCTGTCATGAAAAAGGGTCACGCCAATCGAGCTTGCTAAATATGTAGGCTTTAAAATAAGCGGTGTCCCGATATGTTCAATAGCTTGCTGGAAATCAGCTAAAGTGGTGACAGGCTGAGTTTTCACCGCTTTGACACCAGCAGCGTTGAATGCAGCTCTCATTTGGCTTTTATCACGCGCCATTTCAGCTGCTTTTACCCCAGCGCCGCGCAGCCCCAGCCGTTCGGCGGCTTTTGCCATTGGTGCAATGAATAATTCATTATTGGTGGTGATGGCATCAGCTTTGAAAAAGGAAGCCACACGGACTAGGTCATCCACCACCTCTTCCTCTGATTTCAAATAATCATCATGTGCCCAGTAAATAGAATCAGGGTGTTCAAAAGAAGGGTGTGTCTCAAAATAATCGCGATCTTTGATGACGGCAATGGAGTATTTTTCTATTAGCTCAGCGTGTCCCTTTGTAATGGCAAAGGGTCTCGGGATATAAGAAACGATATGATAAGGTGCCGCCACGCTTTCATAAAACATATGGGGCGGGCACCCTCCTAAGTCAGCAATGACAAGTACGGTTTTTTTACTCAATGAAAGCACTCCTTTTTATCTAGCGGTGTATCCGCCATCTGCTGTGACAACACTTCCAGTCATATAGCTGGATAGATCAGAGGCGAGAAACAGCATCACGCCCGCAATTTCTTCAGGTTTTCCGAGACGAAGCAAGGGATTCACCTTTGCTTTTTCCTTTTTGACAACCTCAAGACTTTCTGAATGATTGTCTAAAAAGGATTTTTCATTTAATGGCGTATCAATGATGCCTGGGGCGATACAATTCACCCTGATTTGATGAGCGGCATAGTCAATCGCCATCGATTTGGTGAGCTGGATGACACCGCCCTTTGTTGCGTTGTATGCAGGAATGTCAGGCCAGCCAACGAGACCTCCGACAGATCCAGTATTAATAATACTTCCGCTTTTCTTCTCAAGCATATGCGGCAATGTATGCTTACTCATGAGAAATACACCCGTCAGGTTGACCTGTAGAATGTGGTTCCAATCCTCCAATGTCATCTCGTGAATAGGTGAGACAATTTCGATGCCTGCATTGTTAATCAACACATCAATTGTCCCGAATTGGTTCAGCACGGATTGAACGGTTTTTTGACAGTCAGCCTCATTTGTAATATCTGTTTTGAAAAACGCAGCATGTTCATGAGGCAATGATTCAACAAGTTGTTTACCGCTATCTTCATTGATATCAGCCACAGCTACTTTTGCTCCGTGTTCAAGGAAAAGCTTGACGGCGGCAAGCCCAATCCCAGACGCACCTCCTGTAATCAGGACGACTTTTCCGGCAATGTTCATTTCTTCACCTTAGACGCTTTTGGCTTTAAGCGGTTATAGCGTGGAGGGAAGAAGAGATTAATAGACTTTGATGCTTCTGGCTTTGGATTAATGGCGCCGTGATCTTCTTTTGGATCACAGAAGTAGGTCGTGCCAAATTCCATCTTCTCTGTAAAGCCTTCAATCGTCATATCGTATCCACCGCTAATGCAAATCCCAATTTGTTCATTACGGTGCTTATGAAAAGGCATTTCCCCGCCATTCCCCGGAATGTTGGCAATCATAAGCTCCATCCAGTCCTCCACAAAAAAGGTCACTTCCATGCCAGGAAGCAAATCACGCGTTTTGAAAATGTCTAAGAAATAAGTAGGAGGAGCCGTATATTCCTCGCCATCTTTTAATCTCTTAATATCAATGGCGATCACTTCTTCATCTGTCAAATTCGATGCGCCGTGAGGAACGAATGGTGGTGCAATATAGGCTGATTCTAATGGGGTGAGCACTTGGGTCGATTGGCCGACCGTCATTTGAAGCTCGCCTTTTAATACGATGCCGATTTGTGCTTCCGGATGCTCGTGAGGTTCGATGATCGTGTGAGGAGGGACGTATGAAATTAACACTTCCGTATCGCCTCTGACAGTAGAATATTGGATGACACCATTATCCCATTCTCGTTTTTTCGCTTGAGGAAAATATAATTCTTGCACCTTTTGTTCAGTTGTCATGTTTACATCTCTCCTTTTCCGAATATAGACCAGCTCATAGGAATGCTTTTAAATGTTCGAATGAAGGTGAGGCCGTATGTAGCTCTAGCCACCTCATTGGTTAAAGCGAAATCAAATTCGCCGTCTCTTACTTTTTGTGCGGCTGTACTTGTGGAATTGACAAGCTCAAATTCAGCATTTTGATGGATAAAATATTGAATCAAATTCACAGGTGCAGGATGAGAAACAATTTTTAAATGATGAAGCATTTGTTCTTGAAAGGGGAAATCTGGTCTGACAGCCAAACCATACATGGGCGTGTCACATCTGAATATTTGTAAAAGCTGCAGGTCAGGTCTCATGTAGAAATGTTTGATTCCTTCGTATGCGTGTGGAACGAGAGTGTATTGGAGTGCGTTAGAGAGAGTATGTTCAATGCAAGTTTCGAATGTGTCGTAAAGGGATAGTTTCGTATGAGTGCCGAGTGTAGTGGTGGAATGAGAGATGAAATGTTTTGCTGCATATTCACTGCTTGTCCCCTTAGGGCCTAATGTATTGACTGTAAACATCTTAGGTGAAACGATGGGCTCTTCTTTGAAATGAAAAACATCATTCTTTAAGATCATGTTTACCATCCAATCTTTTTCAAATTTTTACTAGATTATAAAAAATAAAATTGGTAATTGTCAACAAAATTTATAAAAAAATGTATTTTATGATGATATTAAAAATTGATCTAAAAAACTGCACATATCGAGATGTGCAGTGAAATGAGCTCACGTTTCAAAGGTATTTTTATGTTTCTGCTGTAAGGTTTTTTCACGTTTATAGCTGATGAAGCTAATGAGAAAACCAACGAGCGTAATGAGTGCACATACAAGTCCTACCGTATGATAGCCGAAATGGACATAAACAGGTCCCATCAAAGCGGACCCAAGCATAACGGCTAGATTGGAAGCAAGGCTGTAAAAAGCCATCACTTTGCCTCGGTGGGTTTGGGAGCAGTCGCTCAGGACGGTGCTCAAAAGCGTGACGGATAAACTTTGCATGGCACCCCAAATAAATAAAGCGAAAATGAGCAATGTCCATGAGAACGGTGCATAAGGAAGTAAGGCAAGAACGAGCGCAATCCCGCCCAGCACAAAGAAAAGAGACCGTGTTTTGCCAAACCAATCTGCTAATTTCCCGGTAAATATACTCATGGAAAAACCAACGCCATAAGCCATGATCAGAAGTCCAGCTGTTGATTGCCCTCCGGAAAACAAACTTTGCAGGTAAGCTCCTAAAAATGAGTACATGCCATAAAATCCAAGCATGTTACAAAATGTCACGGTCAAATAGGCAGGGACACGGTCGATTTTCAAAGCCCCCCATAAAGAACCTGATTTCTCCCTAGCTTGAGGTGCCTTCGGATGAGCTGTGGCGACTTGTTTTCGAGATTCAAGGATGACGAGCAGCAGGACAACGAGACTCATCATGGCGAAAATCCAAAATGTCCAGCGCCAGTTCAAACTTTGACCGATAAAAGCGCCAATGGGCACACCAAGGACAAGAGAAAGAGACCAGCTCGATACAATGAGTCCCATCACTTTGCCGCGATATTCATATGGAACCCGGTCGCCCACAAGAGCATAGGCTGTTGGCACAAATACACCAGTCGCCAGCCCAGAAATAGCACGGCCGGCAAAAAACACGGCCAAATTTGGGGCAGCAGCACACATCACAGTGCCAATCAAAAAGAAAGACAGCCCAATAATCAAACACAACTCTCTTGAATACCGGTCCCCTAAAGGAACAAGAAGCGGAGCTCCAACCAGCACAGCTAACCCATAAATGCTGATGGAAAGAGCGAGAACATCAAGAGAGTGCTGAAAGGAGTTTGATAAATCGGGCAGCAGTGGTGAAATCACCAGTTCCTCCGATCCCGCCGCAAAAACGCCAAGTGTGAGTGCGATGGCAAGTGTGATGGGAAATGTTTTAGAAACCTGGCTGTCTAAAGATTCTTTCATCAAGTGATCCCTCCATACTTGCTTTTTCATTCAATTCCGTTAAAATAAATTCTACCATTATTTAGTTTTATTTTACATTTCGCATCATAAGTATTATCATCAAATACTTTTCAAATGGAACGATTTTTGGATAGGAGAGGTACGAATGAAAATCACCGATGTAGATGTGCATATTTTAAATGAATTGAGAGAAGATGCCCGCTTATCCATGAGGGAATTGTCTAAACGAGTGAATTTATCAGCACCTGCTGTAGCAGAAAGAGTGCGTAAATTAGAGGACGCAGGGATTATCGAAGGGTATTCTGTTCAGGTCAATTATAAAAAATTAGGTCTTCTGATTGACTGCCTGCTGGAAGTTACGGTGTTAAATGGGGAGTATCAGCGTTTTGTGGCTTTTATGAACGAGCACCCACGCGCTTTTTTTGCTTATCGAGTGGCAGGACAGTCTTGCTTTTTCATTAAGCTGTCAGTTTCTTCTCTTGAAGAAATTGAAGCCTTTATTCAAGAAGTGTCTGGATTCACAAAAACCGTCTCCCATATTGTCTTGTCAGAGCACTCTTTTTCTCATCCCATTCAAGAACGCTTGAAACAAATAGAAGAGCCAGAAATGACCGTGGTGAAATAAAAAAAGGACCTATGTCAGGTCCTTTTTATTCGTTTATCTGACTGATAGCTCATAAACGTAATGATAAGGCCAATAAATGTCACAGCTGCAGCAAATAACGGAACAAGCTGTAAATGTGTGATGTCGATAGCAAGACCGCCAAGCGCTGCACCGCCGGCATTCCCAATATTAAAGGCAGAATGGCTGAGCGTCGATGCGAGTGTCGGTGCTTCATGTGCCATGTTCATCGTGCGGTATTGCAAGGTAGGAACAAGAATAAATGAAATGATTCCCCAAACAAAAATGGTCAGCACGGCAGGCACTTTGAATTCGGAAGTGACTGTAAACAATAACAGGACAGCAATGAGTAGGATCAGTGTCACCATAATACTCGGCATCAGCTTCCAGTCAGCAAGCTTTCCGCCAACTAAATTCCCGATGGTGACCCCAAGTCCAAATAGGACAAGGATGAGCGTTACCCCATTTTCCTGAAAGCCAGTGACTTGCAGCAGGATTGGGCTGATATACGTAAATGCTGTAAATACACCAGCAAAACCAAAGATGGTCATCGCAAAGGAAACGAGTACCTGTGGTTTTTTCAAGACGGATACTTCATTTCGAATATCTAATATTTCTTCCTTTGATTGATTCGGAACTAAGCTGATGATACCGATTAAGGAAATGAGACCAATGACGGCAATGACTAAAAAAGACATACGCCAGCCGAATTGATTTCCGATAAAGGTACCGAACGGCACACCGAGTACATTGGCTACTGTCAGTCCTGTAAACATGAAGCTGATCGCACTTGCGCTTTTCTCTTTAGGCACAAGCCGTGCAGCCATAATAGCTCCGACGCCAAAGAACGTTCCATGAGCAAATGACGTTAAGATACGGGCTGCCATTAATAGACCATAAGAGGTCGAGGCAGCGGCAGCAGCATTTCCCGCCACGAAAAGAATCATTAACAGAATGAGGAGACGTTTTCTCGACATTTTCCCAGTCGATAACGTTAATATAGGTCCGCCAACTGCGACACCAAGTGCGTATCCAGTAATCAGCTGTCCTGAAGCAGAAATTGATACATGAAGATCGTTTGCGACATTTGGCAAAAGTCCCATGATGACAAATTCAGTCATGCCAATCGAAAACGCACCGAGTGTTAATGCAAAAATAGCAATGGGGAAGCGTTTCATGATGTGATCACCTTTCTAAACAAATACATAAAAAAGCTTCGGAGAGATCCGAAGCCTTAAGAGTTTATCATACATGGAAATAAGACGCCAGCTGCTCGTTTGCTAAACGGTTTCCAACAAAGAAGGAACCGAATTCGCCGTAGCGTGCACTGACTTCATCAAAGCGCATTTCATAAACCAATTTTTTAAATTGAAGCACATCATCAGAGAAAAGGGTAACGCCCCACTCATAATCATCAAAACCAACAGAACCTGTAATGATCTGTTTTACTTTTCCAGCATAGCTTCTGCCAATTAAGCCATGGCTTCTCATAAGAGATTTACGATCATCCATGGAAAGCATGTACCAGTTGTCATTGCCAGAACGTCTTTTATCCATTGGATAGAAGCACACGTATTGAGAAGAAGGAAGCTCTGGATATAGGCGCGCACGTACATGCGGGTTCTCGTAAGGATCGCCGCCATCGCCGCCTCCTGCTAAGTAGTTGCTGAGCTCAACAACTGAAACATACGAATAAGCCGGAATCGTAAATTCTGCTAGTCGTGTTTTGTTGAATTCAAGTTCAATTTCACCTAGTTCTTCCATTGTCGGACGTAAAATCATGAGCATAATATCTGCTTTTTGGCCGACAATACTATAGATTGTTTGGCTTCCAGCTTTATCTTGCTCAGCTGTTTTCCATTTTTCCAATAGACCTGTGAACTCATGAATAATGGCTTGGCGCTCATCACTTGTCAGCAGCTTCCAAGCTGTCCAGTCGATCGTTCTAAAATCATGCAGCGCATACCAGCCATCTAGTGTTTGAGCTGCTTCATTTGTTGTATGTTGTTCGCTCATTTCTTTCACTCCTATTAACAGTTTTCCATCTGTTCCAACTATAACATAGTTTGTCCAAATGGAGATGTGATCAAAACTTGAACGAAGAAAACAGCTTTTATCAAAATTGATTAAATTAGTTTGAAAAATAAGAATTTAATTTGTAAGCGCTATAATATAAGTTGGTAGTTTGAATTTAGGTAGAAGAAGAGTATGCTTAAAAGAGAACGCTTTTTTTGTAAAATCAAGGAGGGTATTGTAGTGGCAGATATTTTTTCAACAGTTCAGGAAAAGGTTGCAGGTAAAGGAGTAAAGATCGTTTTTCCTGAGGGAATGGACGAACGCATTCTAACAGCCGTTCAAAAACTAGCAGATGGCAAAGTATTGCAGCCAATTGTGGTAGGTAAAAAACAAGAAGTTGAAGCAAAAGCAAAAGAATTAGGTCTTACACTTGATGGTGTTGACGTGTATGATCCTCATACATATGAAGGTTTTGAAGAGCTTGTACAAGCTTTCGTAGAAAGACGTAAAGGCAAAGCAACTGAAGAGCAAGCAAGAAAAGCATTACTAGATGAAAACTACTTCGGTACAATGCTTGTGTATAAAGGTCTTGCAGACGGACTTGTGAGCGGTGCGGCACACTCAACCGCTGACACAGTGCGTCCAGCACTTCAAATCATTAAAACAAAAGAAGGCGTAAAGAAAACATCTGGCGTCTTCATCATGGCTCGCGGCGAAGAGCAGTACGTGTTTGCTGATTGTGCAATCAACATTGCTCCAGACAGCCAAGATCTAGCTGAAATTGCGATTGAAAGTGCAAACACAGCAAAAATGTTTGATATCGAACCACGTGTGGCAATGCTTAGCTTCTCTACAAAAGGCTCAGCAAAATCAGACGAAACAGAAAAAGTATCTGAAGCAGTTCGCATTGCAAAAGAAAAGGCACCTGAGCTTGTACTTGATGGAGAATTCCAATTTGATGCAGCTTTCGTTCCTTCAGTAGCAGCGAAAAAAGCGCCAGATTCCGTCATCAAAGGCGATGCCAGCGTATTTGTTTTCCCTAGCCTCGAAGCTGGAAACATTGGCTACAAAATTGCACAGCGTTTAGGTAATTTTGAAGCTGTAGGTCCAATCCTGCAAGGCTTAAACCAACCAGTAAACGATCTTTCAAGAGGCTGTAATGCCGAAGACGTTTACAACCTTGCGCTTATCACAGCAGCTCAAGCACTATAATGATCTCGACAAAGACAGCCAGTACGATAGATTCGTGCTGGCTGTTTTTTTGATGACAAATGTGTACAATATAGGGGGAAAAGAAAAATTTGATCGTAAATAAAGCCGATAGAATAGGCAGGTGCTATAATGGACGATTTCATACATAAGCTTCAGCATAAGGTCGCGGGATTAACAGAGGCACAAAGGAGAATTGCAGATTATATCGTGCACAATCCGATGGAGGTCGCGTTTTTAACTGTAGATAAATTGGCTTCAAAAGTTGGGACGAGTACAGCTACCATCATGAGATTCTCTGCTGCTGTAGGGTATTCCGGTTTCTCTGAGCTTCAAAAAGAGCTTCAATCAAACATGAAGCATAAAGCTGCCCCTCAAACGAGACTTGAAGCGAACCTCAAGCATTCAAACAAAAGTAAGCTTCTGCATAACCATGTAGAGCTGCAATTTCAAAATATCCAGTATGCTTTAGACAATATCACGGAAGAAACCTTTCAGCATATTGTTGAAAAAATAGCCAGCTCCCGCCAGGTTCTGTGTACAAGTGTACGAAGTGGAAGACCTGTTGGCGAGTATCTGTCATTTGGAATCAATCGGCTATTGGGGAACTGTCAATATATTGATGCGGACAAAAGCGACTGGGTGGATGATCTCGTTCATTTTCAAGCTGATGATTTCATTATAGCGGTCAGCTATCCTCGCTATGCAAAGCGTATAAAGGACTTGCTGGAGGCAGCGAAGTCATATGGGGTGGAAGTGCTTTTAATTACAGACAGCTACAGCTCTCCACTAACTAAGTATGCACAATATGTATTACCATGTTCCTCAGCAAGTGTGGGCTCTCATAACTCTGTCGTATCTGCTATCTTTATCGTAGATTATATTTTAAGTGCCTTAGCCATTAATGACCCTGAAAGGACAAAACCACGTTTAGATCAAATTAATCATATGTTAACGAAAATGAGTTATCACACAACACATTAGTCGTGTGGTGACTCATTTTTTTCATTTAATTTTTTTGAAAGCGCTTTACTAAATGAAATCGAGATGGTATGATCGTGTCACGAAAGTAATATATATTACTTTAATAAAATTAAATGTAATGAATATAACTCAAAGGGGATGATGGAAACAATGAGTACTGTTCAATTCGTGTCAAATGATCTAATAGATCGAGCAAGAAAGCTTAACTCGACCTTGCTGTCAGACGTGATGGGATGCACCGGAGCGATGGATCATCAAATTAAACCTGTTGCAAGAGGCATGAATATAGTAGGGACAGCTTTTACCGTTAGCTTACGGCCAGGGGATAATTTATTTCTTCATCAAGCGATCTACTCTGCTAAAGAAGGAGATGTACTGATTGTTGATGGAAAAGACCATAAAGGTCATGCATATTTAGGGGAATTGATGGCACATTCAGCAAAGGCTGTAGGAATAGAAGGAATCGTGATTGACGGGCTTGTTCGCGACAAACTCTCTTTAGAGGAGCTGGCTTTTCCAATATACAGTAAGGGGTTTATGCCAAACGGACCTTTTAAAGATGGTCCTGGGGAATTGAATCAAACCATCTCGTGCGGCGGTGTCAAAGTAGCACCAGGTGATTTAGTCATTGCTGACGATGATGGAGTCGTCATCGTTCCAAAGGAAAAGGCGGAACACCTGCTGACACTAGCGGAAGAGAAACAAGCGTATGAAAATCAGAGATTAAAAACAATTCAACAATATATGGACGAAGGAAAGCAA
Source organism: Bacillus sp. DC4300-2b2 (assembly GCF_049895685.1). Taxonomy (NCBI): domain Bacteria; kingdom Bacillati; phylum Bacillota; class Bacilli; order Caryophanales; family Bacillaceae; genus Bacillus; species Bacillus sp. DC4300-2b2. The sequence continues at coordinate 622,423 of NZ_JAFCSW010000001.1, read as the reverse complement.
GACATCAGTCTCTTAGCACCGGCATGGCTGGCAGGCAAATTGAAAAAATTTCAGGAATAGGGGAGAATCGGTGATGAAAATAGGGTTTATCGGTTATGGAGAAGCAGCATATGAGCTATCAACGGGATTGAAAACAGAAGGATTAGATCAATTTTACGCGTATGATGTACTATTACAAAATGAGAAATTAGCTGGCGCGTTGAAAGAGAAAGCATCGCAGACAGGAGTTCAATTAACCAGCAGTATCAGCGAAGTCATTGAGAAATCTGATATTGTCATTGCAGCTGTGCCAGCGAATAAAACCTTAGAAGTGGCACAATCTGTAACGGGAAGTTTGAAAAAGAATCAACTATATGTAGATGTGTCAGCATCAACACCAGACATCAAAAAGCAAGTGGCCAATGAAATTGAAAAGCAAAAAGCTCTATTCGTAGATGCTGCCATGCTAGGGCCTCTTCCAGTCAACAAACACAAGGTTCCGATCACGGCAAGCGGCAGTGGAACTGACCAATTCATGAAAGTAATGAATGCTTATGGCATGAATATCACAAAAATCAGTGACCAGCCAGGAGATGCTTCTGCCTTAAAGCTGATCAGAAGCGTTTATATGAAGGGGATCGTTGGTCTCATGATTGAATTTTTGGAAATTTCCAAAAAATATAATGTGGAACAACAAGTGATTTCTTCATTAAGCGATACAATGGATAGCAAAAGTTTTGAAGAGACCATGAACCGTCTTGTGACAGGGAGTGCATTACATGCAAAACGACGAGCGATCGAGCTTCTTGGCTCTATTGAAATGTTAGATGAAGCAGAGGTTGATGCCAGCATGTCTCGAGCAGCGCAACAGAAGCTAGAGAGATTAGCAGACTTTCAATTCGTTGAACGGTTTAATGGGAAAAAGCCAGCCAGCTGGGAAGAAGTCATTGACGTGATGCAGCAGGGGTAATAAATTGTAAGCGTTTTATTTAACAAAGGGGAGGCGAAAAAGCGATATGGGTTTTATTGCGTTGATTGTATTCATAGCTGTCATCATTATATGGAATGTCGTCGTGAAACGGAATATGGGAGAAGCCATGCTATTAGGCTTTATTGCAACCACATTATTTGGCGGATTGGATGCATTAAGACTTTTCTGGGATGGATTAAAATTCGCATCCACATATGAGGTGCTCTATGCAGCTGTCGCATTTGTATTCATGGCTTATTTAATTGAAAAGCTGGAATTAATTCATGCACTCTTGCGAATCTTAAATTCGGTTGTAGGTAAACTTCCTGGTGGAGCGGCTTATATGAGTACGTTAGGCTCAGCAGTCTTAGGTGCTCTTTCAGGGTCAAATTCTGCGAACACAGCTGCCACTGGCTCTATCACGGCCTCTTGGATGATTAAATCAGGCTGGAGCCGAACCCATACAGCGACTATTTTAGCAGGGAATGGCGGACTTGGAGCAGCACTGCCTCCGAACTCTTCCATGTTTATCATGCTGGGGTTTGCACCAATTGCAGCCCTTGTATCTGAAGGAGATTTATATATTGCGCTTCTAATAGGAGGACTGTATCAAGTCGTATACCGATTTATTTTGGTGTATATTCTGGTGAAAAAGAATAAAATTCAGGCCATGCCGCCAGATGATATTCTTCCTTTTAGGGAAGCTGTGAAACAAGGGTGGAAGTCGATCTTTATTTTTTTCGGTGCCTTGATTCCTATCATTATCACAATAGGTCCGTTGGCAAACTACTTAAAAAGTAATCCAAACATCGGACCAGAGGCAATGGATCAAATTTCTTTAATTACGTGGATTCCAATTCTCATGATGTTGATTAGTTTAACGATTGGAAGGAAAAAGGCGTCTGCACTTGATTGGTCTCAGTTTTTCAAGTCGGCCATTCCTAAATTTACAACGATTGGTGCCTTGATGCTGTTTGCTGTTGCGGCAAGCCAGGTGCTTGCTGAATTAGGATTGGCAGAAGATTTGACGCAAATCACATCAGTACTTACCATTCCGAAATGGCTCATGGTGCTCATTGTGGGAATTCTTGTCACGCTGGTGGCTGGACCATTATCTTCAACAGCCACATTAACAGCTGTTGGTCTTGTCTCATTTTCAGCTTTAGTCTCAGTCGGAGTGGATCCAGTTGTGGCTGTTGTCGCCATTCTTGCTTTTTCATCGACAGAAGGTGCCTCCCCGCCGGCATCAGGATCAATCTTCATTGCTTCTGGTCTTGCAGGAGCCAAACCTGAGAAAACCTTTATACCACTGATTCTCTACTATATGCTGCCGATCGTGGGAATTGGCTGGCTCATCGGAATGGGAATACTTCCAGTATAGAAAGGAGAAACACATGAGAGCATTAATGGAATTATTATTTAAAGTGCTGCTTGTCCTGTTCTTAACGTCAGGAGCCCTGTTGGTATTCGGTCAAATACTAGGGATTGTCTTGCAAAAGGGAGATATGATTATTGCGAGTACGAATCTATTCAAAAACCCAACACTGGTGTTAAGTGCCTTTTTTAGTCTTGTTGGTTTCTCTCTCAATTATATTCCTGAAAAGAAAGACACCTCATTTAGCGATCATCCATCAGCATCAGCGAGTGATTCGCTCAAATAAGCAATAAACAGCTGGATTCAGAAAATGAATTCAGCTTTTTTGCGCGCGAGAAATAGGTATTAAAACCCAATACGTACGATTCATTTTTTGGTCAATTCACTTTCAATCATATGCCTCTTGTTCTAGTAAATGGTAACATAACGGAGGACTATTTAAGGGATAGAGGTGTTTGACCATATCTGGAGCAATCATCGGTTATAAAACAGCCTTGTATTCATTAAAGGCAGATATATCTATAAAAAAAGAACAAATCATCGAACTCAACATGTGCCGCAAAGAAATTAAAGAGGCAAAATCAACCCTGTCAGATGCCAGCAAGAAAATCACTCATCCAGATCTGACATCACAAACATGGTTTGGCCATTTGGCAGACACGTTTGATGACATTCGAGACGAAATGGCTTCCGCCAGTCAGGAGATAAAAGGTATACAGCTAACCAATCTATTAAATCGAATTGATGAGAAAATTAGTGATGTCACATCGGAGATCCATTCGTTAGAACATGAAATTCATTCGGTTGAAAGAAAAATAGAGAAAGAAAAGCAGAAACAACTGGAAGAAAAAAGAGGGTAGTCACATGACAAGAGAAATTAAAATAGATGCCAGTCAGGTCAAACGAGTATTACAGCATGCAAAACAATCAGGCGCTCAAATGAATGCAGCCCTTCCAACAACCATCAAAGGAAGAAATCAGCTTGTGACGGCAGACTTATTAGAAAAAATCAATCAACAGCTGAACGAATTAAGTAACTCCTATATAGGCATCCTTCAGAAACAGCTTGTACAAACAGAACAAGCGGTGAACACCATGATTGAAAAGGACAAGGCGCTTGCTTCCATTAGTAAAAGAAAATAAAGGAGAACGCAATGAAAACCCTTGACGCCTTTGCGCTAATAAATGGAATAGATCAAACGCTGAATGCGTTAAATCAGCAGTCACAGCAAATCAGCTCCATAGAGAAACAAATCCATCACATCATCTCACTCGATGGCGCACTAAAGGGAGAGGCAGGACAAGCCATCCGCGCCTTCTATACAGAATGCCATATTCCCTTCCTGCAATTCTTTCAGGTCGTCATTGAGGAATATAGTGCTGCATTAAAAAACATAAAGCAGGCTCTTCACGCACTAGAATCAAACGAGCACGGCTTTATCTCACAAGCGTTTATCGAAGATGATCTTGATCAAGGCTTAAAAAAAGCTGAACGTACGATTTCTGAAATCGTATCAGAGGTAAACCACGCCATCGGCAGAGTTGGTCATATTGTTCACTTGCCAAGTGTAGACGAATCAGCTTTTCAGCAAAACTATCAAAAGGCATGGCTTGAGACCTCAAAAACCATTGGTCTGCTTCATGCATTTGACAGGGAGCAGAAAAATGCTTTACATGAAACCAAAAGCTCCCTTCAAACAATGAAGCAATACATAGATACCTTAAGTACCATGTTCACCGGCCCTAAAATCGACATCACGAGCTATCAAAAGGGATCTATTTTCAAAGATGGAAAAGAAGAAAAAGTGAACAGTACCATCAGTGGATTGAACGACAAAATAGACAACCCAAAAGACAATCCAATGATCATCATGCTGAAGAAACTAAAAGAGAAACAACAAGCGAATGTGGAGACGGTTGTTCGGAATGACACCCATAAAAACATCAGTAAACAAATCACAGCAAACGATTCGTCACTTACGACATTGCAAAGGGAAGCCGTGAACGGGAAAAACAAGATTCATAGAGACATCAGGGTCATAAATGGTAAACTATTCAACGTAAAAGGCATTAAAAAGTTAAAAGAATTCGACATCGCAGATGAAGTCGTCACAGACCCATCGGATATTGATTTTATTGGCGGAAGATACACCGTTTACGCCAATAAACAAATCATCCGAACGTATATCGCAAACGGCGAAATAAGAATAGAAGAAGTCGACAAAATTCCAGAAAGCCGCAGCCGTGGCAATGCTAAACGCATATTAGACGGTGAAGTCGTCTCAACCACCGAAAACATCATCCTAGAATACAGCGGCATCTACGACGGCTACCGAGCCGTTACTGGCAAAGACCCAGAAACCAGCCAAAACATCAGCAGCACAGACCGAGCCCTATCCGCAGCCTCTATCATCCCAATCACGAAAATAGTGAAGGTTGGGAAATATGTTTTTAGGTTGGATCAAGGGAAGAATGTGAAGAGGGTTAAAACACCTGCTTACGGAAAACAATCCGTACCTAAAGGACCTTACCGTGAAGTAAATGGTTTCCCAGCAAAAGTAAAATCAGGAGCTCAAGAAAAACATATTCCAGAAACACCAAATTACAAGCAAGAAGTAGCAAATGGAAAAAAGAAAAGCATTTTTTACGGAGATAATAAAAAGGCACAAGAATTGCTGGATAAATATGCTGGTAAAGGCGAATTTTTAAAAAATGGAAGAGAAGTTATAGATTTTGGTCAAAAGATAGGAAAAACATATGATATGAAAACTGATAAATATATAGAGACAACCAGAGGCACAATACATTATTCAAAAGATGGTGCTCATATAGTCCCTGCAAAACCATTAGAATAGAAAAAAGGTGAATTTTATGGAATATAACTCTTTAATAAAAACATTAGATGAACATGGGGGGGAAGAACTGAGATTAGAATGGGAAAGTGGACTAAAGATTATAGGTAAACCAGAAACGCTTTACGAAACAGATAATGGTTTAGATGATGATGATATCAATTACTATGAATATTATGCCGTTGCTTTTAGAGTTCAGAACATAATGTCATTTCCAAATAAAGATAGCAGAGTATATGATTGGTTGAAACAAGAAGGAAGATCTTTAGTGGAAATATCCCTTTATGATGATCCACCCAATGTAGTGTATTTAGCAAACGGTCATAAATTATGGGGTTCAGCCCTAGACGAAAAACAATAGACATTTTTAAATTAAAACCAAAGCCTTTTGTAAGAGGGGCTTTTCTATATTCACATTATAAAGATTGGAGCTTCAGCTTTGTTTGTGAACAAAACGCCGAAAAAAGGAGCGTTCAATGAACAAAAAACAACACCTAACGAAACAAATCCAATCGGTCATCAACATTCTAGAAAAAGAATATTCACAAGAGATCAATCAAGGTGTTCTCCAATTAATATACAAAAGATATAAGGATGCACAAAGGATCATTCAGAACAATGAAGATTTCCAAAAGATTTTTATCATTGGCGGGGTGAGAGCTTATTTGGATAGTTATAATGACTATCTAAACCCCTTTCTAGATGAATTACATAAAGCAGAGAGTTTGCTTAAAGAAATGCTGTAATAGATAGGACGGCTGTCTGTAGTACTGGAATCAAGACTTGTATTGGACAGCAAAACAGAGAACGGAATGCCTATGGAACATAAACAACACAATACAACATCCAACTGGCTATTAAGTATCAGTATTCTGATTGTCTAGGAACAGCTTTGATGAGAGGAGTTTCTTCCTCAGATGCTGATTATCGCGGTTTCCCTATTAATTGGCTAGTTCTGCACGGACATCATGCTTTTGAATTTCTATTGTGGGGTTTTATACTCGATGTGGTCATGTTCTATTTTCTTTTAAAGATGCTCCTTCGTTTGTATAAAAGGGTCATGAAAAAATCAGCTGCTTAACATAGAGGAGGCACTTAAAATGCTCAATTTACCTCAAATCCTAAATTTGCAAGTGAACAAACCAGCAAGTGACATACATATCAATGAGGCAGAATCCCAGTTAAACATGGTGCTGCCCCATGCTTATAAGGAATTGTTGAAACAGACAAATGGATGTTCTGTTGGAGGCGATGTTCTGCTATACGGAACTGAGGACATAATGGAACGCAATGCAACGTGGGAAGTCCATCATTATGCCAGCGGCTATGTAGCCATTGGAGACGATGGCGGCGGGCGAGTACTTCTCATGCGGCTGGCAGAAGAGGAGAAAAAAGTGTGGATCGTCGATGCTGGTGTGATGGACCCTCAGCATGCGGAATTGGTCGCTGAAGACTTGTTGAGCTGGGTAAATGAGGGCTGTTTCATAGAGGTTTAGTCTAATAAGGAGATGATCGATTTGCCGTGGAATACATTGATCGCTGCATGCCTCATGGTTGGGGTTCCTGTCGTTTTAATTGCAGCTATTTATTTCATCTCAAAAAGAAGAACAAGAAAACCAAAGCATCCAGTTGAAAAGTTCTGTGACGTTCCTTGTCATAGAGCTTTTTTCTCTCTCATTCTCCCTCCATGTTATAATAAACACAGTTTATGAACGAGAGGATATGCAGGACATGAAAAATGAACCTATTGAGTTATTGACACAGCCGACATGGCGAATCATAGATCAATCGAGCCTAGGTCTCTATGTAGACCCAAAGCAATCCTTTGCGATGGATGATACGCTTTGCGCGTCGGTGGGGAAGGGACTCTCACCAGCGACAGCCCGTTCTTGGGTGCATCACAATACGATTGTGCTTGGTATTCAGGATACAAGACTTCCATTCCTCCAAGATGGCGTAAAGCTGCTTGAGGAAGAGGGCTATCGCGTAATTGTGCGCAATTCAGGTGGTCTTGCTGTGGTGCTGGATGAAGGTGTACTGAATGTGTCTTTAATCTTTGCTGAACAAAAGAAGGGCATTGATATTGACCGCGGGTATGATGCGATGGTGGAATTGATCCGCCGGATGCTGTCGATGTATGAGGTGGACATTGAAGCCTATGAAATTGTTGGCTCATATTGTCCAGGCAGCTACGATTTAAGTATCAACGGAAAGAAATTTGCAGGCATTTCTCAGCGTAGATTACGCGGTGGGGTCGCTGTGCAAATTTATTTGTGTGCTGATGGAAGCGGTCGAAAACGAGCTGATTTGATTCGCCGTTTTTATGAGGTAGCCTTAAAGGATAAACGACATGAGGTGAAAGCGATATTCCCTGATATACAGCCTGATACGATGGCATCCCTATCAGAATTAACTGGAGAACCAATTGACTGTGCGCTTCTCATGCGTCTTTTACTAGAAGAACTCCAAAGGCTGAGCGATCAACTGACAGCTTCAGGACTGACCACCGAGGAACAGCTAGAGTTTGAGAAAAACATGACGCGGATGATTGAGCGGAATGAAAAGGTGTTTTCGTGAAGGAGAAGTAAATTTTTTAAATATATTTTAGATCGACAAAACAATCGAGTCATTTTGTCGATCTATCTCTATTATTTTAATTCAACTTTATAGCCAATATAAATGTTAGGATCAAAAGTGTATATTCCAGGTTGATTAAATGTTAATGCAGAGATTCGGAAAGCATACTTCTGTTTAACAGGATTCCATGATCCATTTGGATAATAAGCTGGGTAAACTTTGAAATTAGGGTACGTTGTGTTAATCCAGGTCATACTAGAATTTGGACGTATACTTCGTTTCAATGTATATAAACTTAATGAATTTCGACCGCTGTCAGGACCATCAGTTCTAACTTCTATTATGTAGCTATTATTCGGAATTGAACTGTCATTGGATAGGTCGAAATATTGTAGCGAGCTAGTTTTATTAAATGACGTAATCGAAGCTTGATTAAGCGTAATCCTTTTTTCCATAACCGAGGAGGCCGGAATAGGGTATAAAACAGGCATACCTACAGTAACATTTAATTCATAGGGAAATTGATTTTTTTTATCATCAGAAGGTTCAATGTAAATTAAATAATCTCCTACTGTATCCGTTGGGAATTCAACTTGAGCTGTTCCTTCTTCATTAATCGTGCTTCTTCCTATTCCTCTACTTTCTGAAATGATTTCACTATTAGGATTAGTAATTTTGACATCAAATGTTTTAGAAGAGCGAAGGGTTAGTTTTTCTGTCTTATTCATGCCAAGAGAGACTTTATACAATCGTCGATCCTCTGCATGTGTAATAATTGTCATAGCTTCATCTGGTGAATAAAAAGCATTACTTCTTTTTAATTCAATTGAATTACTTGGCTCATCTGCTGCTTGTGCGTTAAAGGAGATAGTACTTAATAAAATAATGGTCACTAACCCAAATAATATTTTCCTCAATATTTAACAACTCCCTTTTAATTATTAATATGTATATCGGTATTTTTTGTTATAAATTAACATTATTTCAAATAAATTAATTTTTTAGTTTATTAGTTGCAGATGATTAAAAAGGAGAAGTTGTGATGAAGTCCCAAAAAATCAGTTACCTTTATTTACTATGACTTCCTTTCCTCATGGAGCCGGCAAGGCCAATGCCGGTATTTATCTTTTTATGTTCGTAATTTTGGTTAAAGTGTGATGCTATTTATGGACACATTCACCTGCAAATTTAAAGCTGTTTTCGAAAAAAATTATTCGATATAATAGAAATATAAAAAAGAGAGAAGAAACGATGGATAATCCAAAAATTTGAAATAGTCTAAGGAAAAAGTATTTAAAGATCCAGTACGCCGTTATTTTCATGCGAGACATATATAATATTGGATTTAATAGGATTTTAGCTCCTTCGATGAATTAAATAGCTAGGAGAAGAACTAGCAGACGCTTTACTAGGATTAGGAAGTACATACAGAACCTTAGGGGAATATGAAAAGTCAAAACAGATATTCCTGCATGCGATGGAAGCTTATCCGCATAATAAAGCCATTCAAACGTTTTATGCCATGACTTTGTATAATTTGAAGGAACATAGCAAAGCGATGGAAATATTACTGAACTGTTTAACTGAGACGACAAACGATCCTGCTATTTTGAGTTATCGAAAAGCGATTGATTTTTATTCAAATCAGTTAGATAGCTTGTGGAAATGATTTATATAGAAATGGAGGGGCAATGTAATGGAAGAATCCCCTCCTTTGTTATGAAATTTTATATGTAATAGTCATTTATGGCGTAAGAAAGAAGGAAAATGTATTGTCATTCATCACCACGTATTACCCGCTGTTTATGCTTTGTGTTTTGTCTTTGTTGTATGTGATGTATCGTATTCAGCCGATGGCCTCTACGATTAAAAAAATCATCATTGTGCTCTGTGTGTTAACAAATGCCGCATATATTTGCTGGCGTCTTTTCTTTACACTGCCGCATGAAGGTACATTTAATATGATAATGGGCATCTTGCTTGTTGCCTGTGAATGTATTGGATTTTTACAACTGCTTGTGTTTTATACACTTGTTTGGAAGCCTTCAAATCGGAAACAAGTCATGATCAGTGATCTTGAAAGGCTGCCAACAGTTGATATTTTCATAGCTACATATAATGAACCAATTGAAGTGCTAAAACGCACGGTTGCAGGTTGTTTGAATCTGTCTTATCCAAAAGGCAGCGTCCATATTTATTTATGTGATGATGGCAAGAGGGAGTCTGTAGAGCAGCTTGCTTCTGAGTTTGGTGTTCATTATCTGACAAGAACAGATAACAAGTTTGCTAAGGCGGGGAATTTAAACCATGCGATGTCTCAAACGAACGGGGAGCTGATTCTCACACTTGATGCTGATATGGTCCCGCTTCCTGCCTTTTTAGAAAAGACAGTGCCTTACTTTCATGATGGAGCGACTGCATTTGTTCAAGTTCCACAGGCGTTTTATAACGAAGATCCTTTCCAATATAATATGTTCTCGAAGGATCGAATTCCAAATGAGCAGGACTTCTTCATGCAAACCCTCCAAGCTGGTAAAGATCGATTCAATGCGGTCATGTATGTCGGGAGTAATACTGTATTTAGAAGAACAGCATTAGAGGAAATTGGCGGATTTGCTACTGGGGTAATTACAGAAGACATGGCGACAGGAATGCTTCTCCAAGGGAAGTTCAAATCTGTGTCTGTCGGAGAGGTATTAGCTGTCGGTCTGGCACCTGAAAGCTGGCTTGATCTGTTAAAGCAGCGAGACCGGTGGTCGAGAGGGAACATTCAGTGCGCCCGTAAGTTTAATCCATTGAAGGTTCGCGGCTTAACGCTTATGCAGCGCGTTCTTTATTTAGATGGCATTGTGTATTGGTTTAACGGTTTGTTTAAAATGATTTACATTCTTACACCGATATTGTTTTTATTATTTGGTATTCAAAGTTTCTGGGCCGATTTTCAGTCCATTTTCATGTTTTGGCTGCCGGCGTTCTTTAGTTCGTATTTAGCGTTTAAACTGGTGTCGAATCAAAAAAGAAGTATGTTTTGGAGTCATATTTACGAAAGCTCTATGGCATTCCATCTGGCTGGCGTGGCTTTAAGTGAGCTGTTTTTGAAGAAGAGGGTTGAATTTCTTGTCACACCGAAGGGAATTCAAACGGACAAGAGACATTTTCATTTGAAAACGATGATTCCTCATTTGATCTTCTTGCTCCTCTCATTGCTAGTCCTTGTGAAAATAGGATACGATATGAAGGTAAATGGGACGATGAATGCTGATCTCACGTTGATTAATATTTTTTGGGTACTTTATAACGGTGCAGGCCTGTTCATGGCACTCATTGTGGCGTTTGATCGTCCGCGTTATCGAAAATCAGAGCGGTTTGTCATTGAAAAAGAGGGGCAGCTCCGTTCTGATCATCAAGATGAGTCGATTGCTTGTTTTCTACTAGATATGAGTGATTCAGGTGCGCGTCTATCCATTCCAATGGATCAAGCTTCTTCTCTAAATCAAGGACAAATGCATTTATTCTTTTCAGAGAATGAAAGTGTGGCATGTGATGTGGTCTGGAGTCATCCGGAGGGAGACAAGCTGATGGTTGGTGTGGCTTTTACTGACACAGAAAAATCACAGTACCTATCACTGATCCGCTTCTTATTCACACGAGAGCACGTATCGATAACGGATCGTGAGAAAAAATCCTATGCTGTTCGGACATTTCTCCGCTTTGTAAGAGAAACGGAGAAAGTACCAAAGGCTATTCGGCGCAAATGGATGAGAAGACCATTGCAAGGTGTGGCAGGCACGCTAGTCTATGAGGACCGGTTAAAAGAGAAGGTGCCGGTGAACATACATGATATTAGTTTATCTGGGTGTAAAATCGAGTCTGAAGCTTCAATTGAATTACATGACAAAGTGCTAATCACCATTGATACAGAATCTCTGACAGAGCAGCCGGCGATTGTGGTTTGGACATCACAAAAACGCGGCCGCACAATAGCCGGACTCAAGTTTGTTCAGCCTGAAATCAAGCAGATAGAAGAAAGAGAGGGAGTGGTTTCTTGAAATCCAAAAATGGCGGTTACCTCTATTTACTATGGCTTCCTGTCATCATGGGAGCCGGCTACGGCATTTCGCTTTTAGTGCCATTTCTTCAGCCTGTACTGACACTTGGCATCGCAGGTCTTTATATTTTTATGTTTGGTGATTTTCAAGTAAGGCAGGTCAAGTATATTTTTATGTTCGTGTTTTTGATCAATGTCCTTTTTAGTGCGATGCTATTTTTGGGCATTTAAAAAAGTGCTCCCGAGGCGGGGAGCACTTTTTGTTATTCTGCCATTTTTTCGAGGTTGCCGTTCCGGTCCATTTTAAAGGTTGGTGCGGCACTATCGTCTTCTTCAAACAAAACTAGTTTTCTTGCACGGTTCATGATTTTGACGAGTGTTTCATAATCTTCTTGAATCGTGAGCTGATCCTTTTCAAGCTTTTTCACTTCAGCTTCTAGCTGCGAGACTTTATGAGAAAGCTCATTGTTTTCTCGTTTTAAGCGGCTGTTTTCCATACGTAAGGCAGTGGATTGCTGACCATCGCCTTCATAACGGCGTAAGAAATCAATGATATCGTCGATGGTTAATTCTTGATGCTGCCTAAATGGATTTGCTTCCGGCTTTTTCTCTGCGGTATTTGGGGCAGGAGAAGCCTGTGACAATAAATGTGATAAACTAGCTAACTCTTCATTGTAGCTTTGATCCACAAACTGAAGCTGTTCGGCAGTTTCAGCAGCTGGTGCAAATGTTTCTTCCTTTGCTGGCTCCAATTCCTGTGAGAATTCCTCCTGAGTGACCGTTTCTTCTACTTGCGGCTGATAAAGTAATCGTTTTTTCGCAGGTTGGCCATTGCCGAGTGCGCGCATCCGTTGTTTTCGCTGTTTTTTGGCAAGTGCCAACGCTTTTTCATATTGATGCCTCACGACAGCATTCCATCTAAATCCGCATGCTGCGGAGGTGCGGTTCAGCTTGTCTCCTACTTCTTCAAACGCATTTAGCTGCGTACTGCCCTCTCTGACGTGACGTAAGACGGTTTCTGCCAGGAGGAGATCATTTTCCTCTGACCAAGCATCTTGTCTTTGTTTTGACATGTGTTTAAACCCCCATATGATTTGATGGTATTAGATTAGCCAAGTTCAAGAAGGTTTATACAAGTTTGCTAAAAGGATAGTGGAAAATACTAGCTTTTATGTAAGCGCGTCATTGGGACGGCAAAGCGTCTTGCAAGTCCAGCCGCTTCGATGTACAATGTTGGGTGGTATATTATTCACGATTGGCTGTCCAACTGTTTCATATAGAATGAAGTATCATCATTGAAAGGAAGCGTAAGACCATGGCTAATGAGTTTCGCGTATGTGACGATTGTGATGCGACGAACCTAAAGACGTTATTGCCTCGACTCAAATCGGTTGACCCTGATGCAAAAATTGAGATTGGCTGTCAATCCTATTGTGGTCCAGGACGAAAAAAGGCTTTTGCGTTTGTGAACAATCGCCCATTATCCGCACCAACAGAAGATGAATTACTCGAAAAGGTTCAAAAAAAAGTCAAATAAATGTCACTGAATGTGTTCAGTCGACCTAAAAAGAGGTCCGTCCCTGTCAGGTCGGGCTTTTTACGTCCGTGCAATCTTTGAGAACACATTCACCAGCAAATTCAAGGATGTTTTCGGGAAAAGTTACCCGATATAATAGAAACACGTCTTAAAAAAAGAGGGACGAAACGATGGCGTATCCAAAAGGTAAATTATCTGAGGAAAAGGTATTTAAAGATCCTGTGCACCGTTATGTTCACGTAAGGGACGCATTAATATGGGATTTAATAGGAACAAGAGAATTTCAACGCCTGAGACGAATTAAACAGCTAGGAACTACTTATTTGACGTTTCATGGTGCAGAACACAGTCGATTCAATCATTCACTCGGTGTATACGAGATTGTGAGACGAATTGTGGATGATGTGTTTAAAGGGCGGCCTGAATGGGATGAAGGAGAGCGTGAGCTTGTCCTTAGTGCTGCTTTGCTTCATGACCTCGGACATGGTCCATTTTCTCATTCCTTTGAGAAGGTCTTCCACTTAGACCATGAATCGTTTACAAGAGATATTATTTTAGGGCAGACGGAAGTCAATGAAGTGCTCCGCCGGGTGAGTGATGATTTCCCGAAGCATGTGGCTGAAGTCATTGCCAAAACGTATCAAAACAAACAGGTGGTCAGTTTGATCTCAAGTCAAATCGATGCCGACCGAATGGACTATTTGCAGCGTGATGCCTACTATACAGGCGTCAGCTACGGCCACTTTGATATGGAACGTATTTTACGTGTGATGCGTCCGAGAGAAGATCAGATTGTGATGAAGCAGAGCGGAATGCATGCGGTAGAAGATTATATTATGAGCCGCTATCAAATGTACTGGCAAGTCTATTTCCACCCGGTGACACGCAGTGCGGAAGTCATTTTAACAAAAATCCTTCATCGTGCAAAAGAGCTGCATGAAACGGGTTATATTTTTACACATGCCCCAGTTCATTTTTACTCAATATTTGAGGGGAATGTCACCACAGAGGACTATATTAAGCTGGATGAATCCATTGTCTTATTTTATTTTCAGGCGTGGGAAGATGAAGAAGATCACGTGCTGGCCGATTTGTGCCGCCGTTTTATGAACCGCCGATTATTCCAATATACAGAGTTTAATCCAAATGAAGAAATGACGAAATATTTCAAGCTGACCGCCTTGTTTAAGGAGGCAGGAATTGATCCTGACTACTATTTAGTGGTCGACTCGTCTTCTGACTTGCCCTATGACTTTTATAGACCTGGAGAGGAAGAAGAGAGGCTGCCAATTCACCTTTTGACGCAAAGCGGTCATATTAAAGAACTGTCGAGACAGTCAGATATTGTTGACGCCATTTCCGGTAAACGAAGAACCGATCATAAACTTTATTTCCCGATGGACTTAATTGTAGATATGTCGGAAAAAGCTGAAGAAAAGAAGGCGATCATGAAGCTGCTTGGTTTGGGATAAAGAAGTACTGAAAAAGGAGATGTCGGGAATTTGTTGAAAGAGCATGCAAAGTTGATGAAGGTATTCTCTGAATCAGGGGAAATCGTTGGACGGAAGAAGCTGCAAAAGATGATTTACATAGCAAAAAAGCTAGATTTGCCTTTTTACGAGAAATACGATTTTCATTTTTATGGCCCCTATTCAGAGGAGTTAACGCTCAGAATTGAAGAGCTGTGCAACCTTGGATTCTTGGACGAAATGAAGGAAAAAAAGGGCGGATACTATCAATATCGCTATTCGCTGACGGACAATGGGAAAGAGTTTCTCGATCAATGTGAAGTGGACATGCCTGACCTCAAAGCGCTGACGCAGCAGATGAACGAGCAATCTTCCCGTTTCCTAGAGCTTGTCTCAACGATTTTATATTTTGATGACCTGCCAGAAGATGAGATAAAGGAAAAGGTCTTCACCATTAAAAGCAAGCAGCGTTATACGGACGAAGAATTTGAGGCTGCCCTTGCTTATATTGATCAGTTGAAGAAATTGAACTAGTTGAACAGAAGCCCGAATTTCAGGGCTTTTTTTGTTTTATAAGACCCAGACCAAAAGCGCTATTTTTCGATAAAATGTGTTTCAAAATATCCGAAAAATTAGTGAAAATGACGTAATTCGACTTTCTTCCTGTGCATCTAATTCCCTGTTTTTGACTGAAGAGAAGGAAAATGGTGAATTTTCAGTGAATATATAACTTTGTGAAAAACAAAGGAGGGATAGGAATGAAAAAGCGTTCAGTCTTTTTGTCATTTTTATTGGTAGGTAGTTTGTTACCGGGAGTAAGTTCAGCTTCAGCACCAGTAGCGAGTGCGGGTCATGGGCATGATCATGGTCATGCGCCGTTCGAAACCCATATTGGTGAGGGGTTGCCAAAGGCAAACAATTTTAAAGATTTGACGACAGCACCTCCAATTGAACGAGATGTGACAACAAAGGTATTAGATGAGTCTGGTAAGCAGGTAGGCTCGAGAACCTTTAAGGCTAATACAGGAGATTCTATTTCAACAAAAGCAAGTACAGGCAGTCAGAAGGTCACTGTCTATGCGGTTGCTGATGCGCAGTATCGTGCGAAATATAGTGACTGGCAAACACGGATTGTCAACATCATCGAGCAAGCAGATGTCACGTTTAACCGTGATCATGATGTGGACTTTGTCGTACAAGCAGTAGGATCTTGGACGTCTTCGGGATCAAATTCATCACAAATTCTTTCCAACCTTGCGCGCAGCTTTGATGGCAGAGGATACGACTTTGTCACTGGATTTACAGCAAATCCAAACTTTGATGCTGGCGGAATCGCTTATGTCTACAATAGTGCACCAAGCGGAAGTGCATTCGCCGTGAACCTTGACCAAGGAACAGCGAATACAGCAAAAGCGGCTACACATGAATACGGCCATAACTTTGGCTTACCGCATGACCCTCAAGGAAGCGGCATTGTCTGCTTAATGAATTATGATTATTCCTACACAGTTGACTACTTTGATGCGGCTCATAAAAATCAAGTGAACCGTAATAAAGCTTGGTACAGATAAGAAAGAGGACAAAAGGACAAACACAATAGAGTGTTTGTCCTTTTTATATGCTTACAGATCGCTCATTCGCTTTCCTGCTACGGCATAGTGTTCTTTTTTCATCTCTTCAATAATGACAGATACTTTTTCTGCACCTGCGCCTGTTGTTTCCACAACGGCATCAGTGACTTTCTCCACAAGCGCTCTTTTCTGCTCGTCTGTTCTTCCTTCAAGCATTTGAACGGTGACAATCGGCATGGCGAAAACCTCCTTTTTCCTTTAATGCTACGCTTCCCTTTAGTTTAAGGGACTTCTTATAGTATACTGAATGAAGTAAATCATTGTATAGAAAGAAAGAGGGATTCATGCCTTTGAACCAATTTCTTGTTTATCCATTAGAACTTATTCCATATGTCGCCATTACGCTTGTTGTTGCATTTACGATGCACGAGCTGGCGCATGCATATGTTGCGTACCGTTTCGGAGACCCGACGGCTAAGAATCAAGGGAGACTGACGTTAAATCCACTGAAGCATCTCGATATTTTCGGGACGATTTTGATCTTTGTGGCCGGGTTTGGTTGGGCGAGACCTGTACCAGTGAATCGTTACCATTTTAAAAAACCGCGTTTAGCAGGGATTTGTGTCTCCATTGCTGGGCCATTAAGTAACTTAGTGCTGGCGTTTTTGGGCTTTCTTGTGTATGTGCTTCTTCAGAAGTTTGGCGGAGAATGGATCATGCGCTTTGAGCCGGGAGTCGATAATTTCTTCTTAATCTTTATTAACTTAAACGTCATCTTGTTCCTATTTAACTTATTACCGCTTCCGCCGCTGGATGGGTATCGAATTATTGAGGACGTCGTCAGTCCTGGTATTCGTGCGAAAATGACGCAATTTGAACAATATGGGATCATTATTTTTCTCATATTCGTGATCACACCGCTGGGTCAGTTTGTGTTTGGTCCATTGATCGGAATGCGGGATCAAATCATATACTGGTTTAATCTTATTTTGAAGCCGCTGCTTTAGGAGGTTTAATGAATGGAAGGTAAAAAGAAGAAACCAATTGGTTTTAACATCATTAAAAAAACAGATGCAACCGACGGACATGGAGGCTTTGGGGCAGGTGCACTCAGCCTTGATAATATCTCGCCAGTCATCATTGATGTAGAGGAAAAAGAAGCTGTCATTGATATTGGTGCCATGCATGCAAGAAGTGCCGTCGAAAAAGGAATTAAATTTTTGAAAACAAAAGAAGAGGTACCGAACGGAAAGCCTTATTGGCTCGTATGGGTGACGATTGACCGCAGAGAAGAAGGCCCTTATTATGCAGGTGTGACGGCTTGTGAAATGACCGTTGACCGTTCGATTCGCCGCGGGTATAAGTCACTTCCAGAGCATGTGAATTTAATGGATAAATCGATGAAGCGAAAAATCGTCGTGAGTCATATGGATGACGTATCCAAAAAGGTGCTGGCTGATTTCTTAAAGGGTCACAATGAAGCACTATGGGACGCATCGACAGATGAATTAAAAGAAGGATTGGCTGTCCCTGAATAATTGTGAAATTTTTGTGAAGAATGGCGGATCACTACCAAATCCATCCGTTTTTTGAGTAAACTGGTGTTAAAGCTAGGACATGGAGAATCCCGAGATGCAGATCTCGGGGTTTTTCATGTCTTTTTTTAACGTTTCAGCCACTTTTCCCACCATTTCTTTGGCTTTTGATCTTGAACTGGTTCCTGCTCAGAGGCTTTGTCCTCAGCACCATAGCAGACACCTGTCGGCTCTGTTCCTTCTATAAAATAGGTGAATACCTTTGATTCACATCCTGGTCCTGCGAGATCGCCAGTTTTTGGATTGATATATACCCCTTTGACACCGTCAGGCGGCATGAAGGAGGAGGCTGGCTGCTTCGAGAGGGCGGATTCCATAAAGGAAGCCCATATTTTTTTCGCATAGGCCGTTTCTTCGACTGAGTCAATGGTGCGGCCTTTATCATAGCCAGTCCATACACCTGTGACAAGCTGGGGAGAGAATCCGATCATCCAGCTGTCGGCTCCTGTTGTCCCGGATTTCCCTCCGTATGTTCGTGTAAGGTCCTTTATAATGGTGCGGCCAGTGACACTTGTATAGCCGTTTAATTGATCGTTGAACATTCCTGACATCATATCGGTAGTGACAAAGGCTGCTTTTTCATCGAGGATTTGTTCTCGTTTTTGTTTCTCTTCAAAAAGCACATTGCCTTTTGCGTCGGTTACTTTCGTAATAAAGGTTGGTTTGACTCGTTTTCCGCCATTGACGAGCATGGCGTAAGCATTGGTCATTTCAATGGGTTTCACAGGAGACGTGCCTAGAGCAAGAGATGGTACTTGGTCTAGTTTCTCCTTGATTCCAAATGTCTTGCCAGCACGTACAAGCTGCTCCATTCCTAAAAATAGATGGGTCTTTACAGCGTAAATATTATCAGACAGCGCTAAAGCTTGTAGCATTGTAATGCCGTCATTGGCGTAATAGCCGTGATAATTGCTTGGTGAATAAGCCGCACCGCTGCCTTGATCATCCAGTTCAAACACCGTTTCCTCACTGCGCATGACGGTTGCGGGTGTAAACCCGTTTTGCAAGGCAATGTAATAAAGAAGGGGTTTCATGGTTGAACCGGGCTGCCTTTTTGCTTGTGTCACCCGATTGAATGGACTTTTCTCATAATCTCTCCCACCTATGAGGGCAAGTACATGCCCTGTTTGAGGATGGATGGCGGCAAAGCCAATTTGGATATCTGATTTGGAAGCCATCGTGTTTTTTAACGTCTTTTCCGCGATTTTCTGTAATTTTGGATTAAGGGTCGTTTGGATATGAAGTCCATAGGTTTCGATCTGTTCCTCTGATAACCCCAAGCTTTGTTTCAGCTCTCGAATCACATCGTCATAAAAATACGGGGCTTGCTTTGCTTGCATCTGCTTCTTCTGCAAAGGGCGATAGGACAGCTTTTCTTTTACAGCGTCATCGGCTGCTTTTTTCGTAATCATGCCATCCTCTTGCATTTGTCTCAAAATCATATTCTTTCTTGCGCCGGCTTTCTCCTCATTCACATAAGGGGAATAGAGAGAAGGCCCCTTTGGGATACCGGCAAGCAGGGCAGATTCAGCGAGGGTTAAGTCCTTTGCTTTTTTCCCGAAATACAGACGTGACGCTGCTTCCACACCGTACGCTCCGTGACCATAATAAATGGTGTTCAAGTATCCTTCTAAAATCTCATCTTTTGTATAGTTTTGCTCTAAACGAATCGTGTAAAAGGCTTCATTCCACTTCCGCTTCCACGTTTTATCATGATCTAAATACAGATTTCGTGCATATTGCTGGGTGATCGTGCTGGCACCTTGTACCTTTGCCATGGCACGAATATCGGCCACCGCAGCACCCGCCATCCGTTTCACATCAAAGCCATGATGCTCATAAAAGGTTTTATCCTCAACAGCGACAACTGCCTGTCTCATATGAAGAGACATATCCTTTAATGGCACCCAATATCTCTTTTCTCCAAAACTGGATTCTCCAAGCTTTGACCCGTCAGCTGCATAAATGGTCGTGGATTGGGGAACTTGAACAGAAGGGGCACCTTGCCATTTAGCTATTAATAGAATCGTCAAAAAGACAGTGCCTGCAAATAGAAAAGCGAGCAAGCCGATAAAAAAACAGGCTCGAATCGTTTTCACGGTCATGCGGATTTTTTTATTACTCATGATTGTGTCCATGCAAAGCCCCCATTTTGACGGTTTTTTATCAGTATGGAACAAAGAAAACCGTTTTAAACAAACGATTGCAGGAGCGCTTTAAAAAATGAAGAGAACTCATGCGGTTCTTTACAATTTGATATGAATCCACTATACTTTTTTCTTGGACAATCGATATAGTCAAAGCCGATAAAAGGCGCTAACAATAGATGTTTGTTTATTATTGGATGAGAGGAAGATGAACAATGAGCGAACTTTGGTATACAGAGAAGCAAACGAAGAATTTTGGTATTACATTGAAGGTGAACAAAACCCTTCACACAGAACAAACAGACTTTCAGCATTTAGAAATGGTGGAAACAGAAGAGTTTGGCAATATGCTGTTTTTAGACGGCATGGTGATGACATCTGAGAAAGATGAGTTTGTATACCACGAAATGGTGGCTCATGTTCCTCTTTTCACTCATCCAAACCCGGAAAATGTTCTTGTCGTAGGCGGAGGAGACGGCGGTGTTATTCGTGAGATTCTCAAACACCCAAGTGTGAAAAAAGCGACA
This sequence comes from Bacillus sp. DC4300-2b2, assembly GCF_049895685.1. Lineage (NCBI taxonomy): Bacteria > Bacillati > Bacillota > Bacilli > Caryophanales > Bacillaceae > Bacillus > Bacillus sp. DC4300-2b2. The sequence continues at coordinate 601,776 of NZ_JAFCSW010000001.1, read as the reverse complement.
CTTGTTGATATTGACGGAAAGGTTATCGAATACTCGAAAAAATTCCTTCCTTCTATTGCTGGGAAATTAGACGATCCTCGTGTAGATGTCAAAGTCGGAGACGGTTTTATGCACATTGCTGAAGCTGACAACGAGTATGATGTGATCATGGTGGACTCAACTGAGCCAGTTGGACCAGCTGTGAACCTATTCTCTAAAGGATTTTACGCAGGAATCTCAAAGGCACTCAAAGAAGACGGTATTTTCGTTGCACAAACGGACAACCCTTGGTTCACACCTGAGCTGATTACAAATGTACAGCGTGATGTAAAAGAAATTTTCCCAATTACGAAGCTTTACACAGCGAATATTCCAACGTATCCAAGCGGTCTTTGGACATTCACCATCGGTTCTAAAAAATATGATCCACTTGCTGTAGAAGACAGCCGTTTCTTTGATATTGATACGAAATATTACACAAAAGAATTGCACAAAGCGGCATTCGTTCTGCCGAAGTTTGTGAGCGACTTAATCAAATAAATCAAGCGAAATGGAAATGCGCAAATGACGGTTTGCGCATTTTTTGAAGCGTAAAAGGAGGAATCTTGCATGAGATTCGACGAGGCTTATTCAGGAAAAGTGTTTATTGGAAGTCATCCGACATGGGAAGATGCAAAGGTCATTTTATACGGCATGCCGATGGACTGGACAGTTAGCTACCGCCCAGGTTCACGTTTCGGTCCGAACCGCATTCGTGAAGTATCGATCGGTTTAGAGGAATACAGCCCTTATTTAGATCGTGAGCTGCACGAGGTGCCATTCTTCGATGCGGGTGACATCCCACTTCCTTTTGGGAATGCACAAAAGAGCTTAGATTTAATTGAAGAGTATGTCGACAGCATTTTAGAAAAAGGGAAGTTTCCATTAGGAATGGGCGGCGAGCATCTTGTGTCTTGGCCGGTTTTCCGTGCGATGTATAAGAAATACCCTGATTTGGCCATCATCCATATGGACGCACATACAGATCTTCGTGAGGAATATGAGGGTGAGCCACTTTCACATTCAACACCGATCCGTAAAGTTGCAGGACTTATTGGAGCTGAAAATGTATTCTCTTTCGGCATCCGTTCTGGAATGAAAGAAGAATTTGAATGGGCAAAAGAAGCGGGTATGCACATTTCTAAATTTGAAGTACTGGAGCCATTGAAGCAAGTATTGCCAAAGCTAAAAGGGCGTCCAGTATATGTGACGATCGATATAGATGTACTTGACCCAGCTCATGCACCTGGTACAGGAACGGTAGATGCTGGCGGTATTACATCAAAAGAGCTGCTTGCATCCATTCATGCGATTGCAGGATCTGACGTCCAAGTCGTCGGGGCAGACCTTGTCGAGGTAGCACCTGTATACGATCACTCTGACCAAACAGCGAATACAGCGAGTAAGCTTTTACGCGAAATGCTGCTTGGTTTTGTGAAATAATCAGTTGATAGAGGAGCTTGTCATCTCATGTGGACAAGCTCTTTTTTTACATTGGTCAAAAAATAAAGGAGGCAGCTCATGTTTTCTTCAATATTGATGGTGTCCCTCGCTTTATGCGTATTAGCGGCAGGCTTTCTCACACTGAAACGAGAGCTCGCAGCTGATCCGCCTGTTTTTGCTTCTAAAAAGGAAGCAAAGGAGGAGTTAGTTGGTTTATTTCAGGATCGGGGCTTTTTCTATCTTACGGCCATTGCGTTATTCATGCAGGTGGTATTTAAGAAGAATCTAATCGCACCATTTGATTTTTTTCAGGCATTTTTGGCAAGTTCAGGCATACAGGCTCTTTTTTACTTAATGAAAAGAAAAGACTTAGGTGTAAAGGCTGGACTTGTCGTATTGGTCAGTTGTATTTTTCTTTTTTTCTAAAGGGATGGCTGAAGATGAAAAACGAAGTTTAATCACCGTGAAGAAGAGAAATGATGGTATGATAGGCGATCATGATTATGGTATACTATTTTAGTTAAACGGGTCTTAGCAAAGGAAGTGCAAAATGACACAAAACCAAATTTCAATTCATGTAAAGTCAGTGATGAAACCAGAGACGGAGCCGGCTGAAACGATCGAATTCCGCACGACTGGAACGTACCAAGAGAAGAATGACAAAACGTATCTCACTTACCATGAAGAACATGAAATGGGTCAAGTAAAAACCGTTGTGAAAATGAGTGAAAAGGAAATTTTTGTGATGAGATCAGGGGCTATTCAAATGAAGCAGCGCTTTCTCATTGGAGAAACGACCGTCACACATTACACGATGCCATTCGGTACACTTCAGTTAGATGTGCACACACATGGCATTGATCTCGATGTGGACAAGGGGCTGCTGCACATTACGTACGATATGCTGACAGGAGAAGATCAAAAGCATTTACATACATTATCGATTTCGTATAAGGAGGATTTACGTTCATGAATATCGCAGAACAGGTCAAAGATGCGTTAAAAGAAGAAATCATAGCGGCAGTCGTCAAAGCAGGACTTGCCGATGAAAGCCAGGTGCCAGATGTCCTTTTAGAAGTGCCGAAAGACAAAACTCACGGTGATTACTCTACCAACATGGCGATGCAGCTTGCCCGCATTGCGAAAAAAGCACCTCGTCAAATCGCAGAGGACATCGTCAATGCGTTTGATAAAGGGAAAGCTTCCATTGAAAAACTGGATATCGCAGGTCCAGGGTTCATTAACTTTTATATGAACAATCAGTATTTAACAAAGCTCATTCCAGCTGTTCTTGAGGCAAAAGAAGCTTATGGCGAAACGAATACAGGCGGCGGTCAAAAGGTGCAAGTCGAATTCGTCTCAGCCAACCCAACAGGTGACCTTCACCTTGGACATGCCCGCGGTGCAGCTGTAGGAGATTCCCTTTGCAACATCCTTGATAAAGCAGGGTTCGATGTGAGCCGTGAATACTATATCAACGATGCAGGGAATCAAATCAATAACCTCGCTTTATCTGTAGAAGTACGTTATTTTGAGGCACTCGGTCTTGAAAAAGAAATGCCTGAAGACGGCTATAGAGGAGAAGACATCAAAGGCATCGGACAAAAGCTTGCGGATGAATTTGGTGACCGTTTCGTTCATGAACCGGAAGAAGAGCGTATGAAGTTCTTCCGTGAATACGGCTTGAAATACGAATTAGAGAAATTACGTGTAGACCTTGAGAATTTCCGTGTTCCATTTGATGTATGGTATTCAGAAACCTCTTTATATGAAAACGGAAAAATCGAGCCAGCGCTGGAAACACTTCGTGAAAAAGGCTATGTCTTTGAAGAAGACGGCGCAACATGGCTGCGTTCAACTGATTTTGGTGATGACAAGGACCGTGTGCTGATTAAAAAAGACGGCAGCTTCACTTACCTGCTTCCAGACATCGCATATCATAAAGACAAATTGGACAGAGGCTTTGACCAGCTCATTAACATTTGGGGAGCGGACCATCACGGCTATATCCCTCGAATGAAAGCGGCGATCCAAGCACTTGGATATCCAGCTGGCAAGCTTGAAGTAGAAATTATCCAGCTTGTGCATCTTTACAAAAACGGTGAAAAGATGAAGATGAGTAAGCGTACAGGAAAAGCTGTCACAATGCGTGATCTCATTGAAGAAGTCGGCTTAGATGCGACTCGTTATTTCTTTGCGATGAGAAGTGCGGCGACACATATGGACTTTGACCTAGACCTAGCCATTTCTACGTCTAACGAAAACCCTGTGTACTATGCACAATATGCGCATGCGAGAATTTGCAGCATGCTGCGTCAAGGAGAAGAAAAAGGCTACGAACCAAACCTTGAAAAAGCCGATTTCTCTCATATTCAATCGGAAAAAGAATACGATCTTCTGAAAATCATTGGCAGCTTCCCAGAAGTTGTAGCAGAAGCAGCTGAAAAGCGTATTCCGCACCGCGTGACGAACTATATTTACGACCTTGCATCAGCCCTTCACAGCTTCTACAATGCCGAGAAGGTCATCGATGTAGAAAACGAAACAAAAACAACAGCACGTCTTTCACTCATGAAAGCAACACAAATCACGCTCGCTAATGCATTAAAACTAATTGGTGTATCGGCTCCGGAAAAGATGTAAGAACACGCAGAAACCCACTCGGAACAGGAGTGGGTTTTTGTCATTCAACGTTTATATCATTTTTATTTCTCTGGAAAATCTCAATTTCATAATTCTCTAATGCTTGTTTAGGAAGTTTCTTTTCTAATACAGACTGCAAACCTGCTATATCTTTTGAAGTATTGATGCCGATGGAAATTGTGGGATCTGTCTTAACGATTTGATAATGTAACAAGCCATGCTCTTTCCATAACGAGTCTAATACTTGTGTCACCTTTTGATCTAATTCTTCTTCAGAAAGAGTGAGACGATTTGGAGTGGAACTTAATCCAAGAATACAAAGAGTAATAAAAAACAAACCAATCAAACGTTTTTTCATTATATCTCCTTAAATAGTTAATATATTCCTTTAATAGATTATAGCATCCAATTAGGTTTGTTTAAATAACTTAACAGAAACATGCTCATAGAAGGCAGTGTTCTAGATTTATTTAATGGAACAACATGTCATTCACTCAAAATATGTCAAAACCCGCTATCCTCAAGAGACAGCGGGTTTTGAAAATTATCCAAGCGTATTAATAATGTTAGAAATAGAATCAAATAATTGGCTAAGTACATCAGAGAACATAGAGTGCAGCCTCCCTTCGTTAAGCATGTAGTATGTGTGCGTCAAATGGAATTATCCAAGTGTGTTAATAATGTTAGAGATAGAATCGAATAATTGGCTAAGTACATCAGAAAACATATTTTTGCCTCCTCTCTTTTCTTTTTACATCTACTTAACGAAGGGAATGAAGGGTTGGATCACTTTTTCTAAAAAAATTTAAAAAAAGATGATGGCATAGAAAAAAGCACCGCCTATTCGGGTGCTTTTTTGCCTTTAGTTATGAATGAATGCGTAGCTTTATGTCTCCATTTGTACACGCTAGCTGAACGTTTCCGCCAATCGGGAAGGTGAAGACGGGCTGTGTATGTCCGATATCGACATCGTAAATCACTGGGATGTGTTTGAGCATTGGGTGCTTATCTAGAATGAACCTCAAATGTTCCTCTGTCATCTTGGATTTCTTCTGAAAGCGCCCGATGATCAATCCTTTGATTGATTGTGCATGCTGCAAGAGGGAGGTAAGGTCTCTGGCGAACATTTCAGGGAACACCAGCTCATCATCCTCGACAAATAAGATCGCATCCTTTACATTCGGCATAAACGATGTCCCTTGCAGTAAGTTCAGTGTACAAAGATTTCCGCCATACAAGGTGCCTTCAGCTGTTCCTTCCTGATAAATCCCCCATGTTGTCGGATGAAACTGTCTGTTCGCTTGATCGAGATACCACGCATCATCACTCCATTTTGTCGATGGAATTACATCAAACGGTTCGCCGCCGTTCATCAAGCAAGCTTGAAGCATGGCAGTCTGCTCCTCCTGCCCCTGCTCCATTTGAAAGCTGGAGAAATGGGGGCCTGAGTATGTCACCATTTCACATTTGGCTGTTATGGCGCTTGCAAGTGCAGTGATGTCACTATAGCCGCAGAGGACTTTAGGATGCTGACGGATCAAGTCGTAATCAATATAAGGCAAAAGTTCATTGCAGTTGAAGCCTCCGATGGCTGTCAAAATACCATCGACATCATTATCTCTGAACGCCTCATGCAGATCAGACAAGCGGTGTTCAATAGACGATGAGGAATGAAGGTCACATTCAAACACGTGCTGTCCTAAAGAGACAGTGAAGCCTAAAGCCTCTAAACGTTTTTTCGCTTGAGCAATTCCTTCTTCTGATAAAATGCTGGCACTTCGGCTTGGGGCAATAACACGTATATGGCTCCCTTTTTTAAGAGGTGAGGGGGTATGCATAAACAGATCTTCCTTTCCATCACATATTTCTCTATTATATCGGATCAAATAGCGCAAGTCTGTAAAGGCTAGGAGAAAGGAATGGGTCGTGCGTTTCATACAAGCTGTGCAAAGGGTATGGAAGAGAAAAAGACAGAATGAGGGCGGAGAATGTGAAAAAAAGAAGACTGGAATTTTTATTTTTATATTTTATGATATTCGGGGCATATGTGGTGTATTGGTGGACTGTGCCGGCGTGGAGCGTTCAGCTGTACGCAGCGATTTATATCGCCATTATTTTATTTAGTATCGTCTCACTCATGCTGGAGAACCGTACATCACAGCACACGTTGTTATGGATATATGTGCTGGTTTTTTTCCCGATCATCGGCTATATGTTCTATCTGTTCTCAGGACAGCTCTATGTAAAAGGTCATTTATTCAAATCAAAGAGAATGTATAACCGAGAAAAATTAAGAAGAATATCTGAGCTTGAGAGCAAGCCGGATGAATCACGTTTAACTGATAATCAGCGTGGTTTTTTTCAATACACAGAAAAAGCTACAGGCATGCATGTGAATACAAATAGTGATATGGACATTTTAAAAAATGGAGAGGAGACGTTTCCCCGAATTTTTGAAGAGTTAAAAAAGGCAAAATCATTCATTCATATTGAATATTACATGTTTAAATCTGATTTCCTCGGCCACCGGATGATGGAGATTTTGATTGAAAAAGTGAAAGAAGGGGTAGAGGTCCGCTTCATATATGATGCGGCGGGCAGCATTCGTTTCTCACGAAAAGATATTAAACGCTTGAAGCAGGCAGGGGTTAAGGTCGCTCCTTTTCTACCTTTAAAATATGGATTCTTTAATCAAAAATTCAATTTCCGAAATCACCGAAAAATCGTCATTATTGATGGAAAGACAGGGTTTGTTGGAGGATTAAATGTTGGCAAGGAATACGTAGGACGGGATGAAAAGATCGGCTTTTGGCGTGATACGCATGCCATGTTAAAGGGTGAGGCTGTTCAGACCCTTCACTCCGTTTTTATGCTCGACTGGGAATACGTATCAGATGAAGTATTAATTGATGATCCGAAGTATCATACGCCGCATCCTGTCACCGGAGAGGATGTCATTCAGGTTGTACCAACTGGACCTGATATGAAAGAAAGTATGAGTGATTTATATGATGCCCTCATATCTAATGCGAAACAATTTGTCTGGATTGCCACACCTTACTTTGTACCAAACGAATCAATTCGCACTGCGCTCAAAATCGCTGCCACAAGAGGGGTGGATGTGCGGGTGATGGTACCTGAGATCAATGACGGATTTCTCACGCAATATGCCACACGATCCTATTTTTCTGAGCTTCTAAAAGAGGGCATCAAGGTGTATCACTATCAAAAAGGGTTCATGCATCAAAAGGTGATGATAGCAGATGGAGAACTCGCCTCTGTCGGCACCGCAAATGTTGATATGAGAAGCTTTCAGCTCAATTTTGAGGTCAATGTCTTTACAGCTGCGAAAAAGCCAATTGAGCAATTGATGGCCCACTATGAGGAAGATATGAAGGAATGTGAGCAAATGGGTCCTGTTCATTTTTATAAAAGAGGCTTAAAAGAGCGGTTGAAGGAATCATTTGCTCGATTGTTTTCTGGCGTATTATGAGGATTTCCAGTCAAAGAAATCATTTCCTGATCTAGTATTTTGCAGAGGATTCCTCTATAATTGAAAATGATTATCAATTATAGAGGAAATGAGGTCCTTTTACATATGCTAAAACGCTTTTTCGCCTATTACAGGCCCTATCGCGGTCTGTTCTTTTTAGATTTCTTTTGCGCTGTCGCAGTTGGATTAATGGAACTTGGTTTCCCGCTGATCGTGAACTACTTCATTGATACGTTATTACCAACAGGGAACTGGACAGTCATTGCCTGGACCGCACTTGCTCTGTTTATCATTTATGCCCTCAGCTCAGTGATGCAATTTATTGTGTCGTACTGGGGACACATGCTTGGCATCAATATTGAAACAGATATGAGGAAGAAGCTGTTTGATCATTTTCAGCGTCTCTCATTTAAGTTTTTTGATAACAACAAAACGGGTAAGCTTATGTCTCGGATGACAAATGACCTCATGTACATTGGTGAGGTGGCTCATCACGGACCTGAGGATTTGTTTATTGCGATTATGACGATTCTTGGCGCCTTTGCTGTCATGCTAATGATTAACTGGCAGCTTGCCATTTTAACCTTCTTGATCATGCCCGTCATCATTTGGCTTGCCCTTCATTTTAATAAAAAGATGACACAGGCGATTACACAGCTGAACAATGACATTGGAGACTTTCATGCAAGGGTTGAAAACAATATCGGCGGTATTCGTCTTGTTCAAGCCTTTGCCAACGAACATTTCGAGAAAAAGCGTTTTGCTGAAAACAACAACCGCTTTCGGAAAGCGAAGCTTCTTTCATATAAAATCATGTCGGTTAACGGCTCAATCAGTTACATTCTGACACGTCTTGTGACACTGTTTGTCCTTCTGGCAGGGACATGGTTTGTTCTGCAGGGTCAATTAACGGCAGGTGGATTTATCGCGTTTGTTCTGATTACAAACGTCTTATTCAGACCGATTGATAAGATTAACACAGTGATTGAAATGTATCCAAAAGGCATTGCTGGCTTTAAAAGCTATGTCGACTTACTTGAAACAGAGCCAGATGTGAAGGATACAGAGGGAGCTCGTGATGTATTCGGGCTGAAAGGTGAAATTGAATATCGAAACGTGACATTTGGCTACGATGAGCACAGTCATGTGTTAAAGGATATCGATTTGAAGATCAAACAAGGAGAAACCGTTGCGTTTGTCGGGCCCTCAGGAGCCGGAAAATCGACGATCTGCAGTTTGCTGCCGCGTTTTTATGATGTGGATGAAGGGGAAATTACGATTGATGGCGTGAGTACAAAATCGATGACCCTCTCTTCTTTAAGACAGCAGATCGGCATTGTGCAGCAGGATGTCTTTTTATTCTCAGGCACCATTCGAGAAAACATCGCATACGGCAACCTAGAAGCCAGCGATGCAGAGATTTGGGAGGCTGTACGTCGTGCGCATTTAGAGGAACTCGTTCAGCGTTTCCCAGAAGGATTAAATACTGTTATAGGCGAGCGCGGCGTCAAATTGTCAGGCGGTCAAAAGCAGCGCCTGTCGATTGCACGGATGTTCCTAAAAAATCCTTCAATTCTAATTTTAGATGAAGCTACATCAGCACTTGATACAGAAACAGAAAAAGCTATACAGGATGCACTAAGCGAACTGGCTGTCGGCAGGACGACACTCGTTATTGCCCACCGCCTGGCAACAATTAAACACGCCGACCGTATCATCGTCGTAACAGAGGAAGGCATCCAAGAACAAGGCCGCCATCAAGAACTCATCCAAATGGGCGGGGTGTACAGCAGACTGCATGAAGCGCAGTTTGGTCATTGATAGTAAGGCGTAAATGAGTTCAGCTATTGAGCTGGACTCATTTTTTTACATGTGATCATAAAAAAGTGGTTCGTCCTGCAATTATTTAAATCACCATTTAAATGGAATTCTGATATAATTTAAGGAAATTAGATCCAAAAGGAGAGGGTTGTTTGAGCGAAACAGCAAAAACATTCATGCTGAAAAGCATTCACTACGTGACTCTTGTTGGTTTATTTATATTGATCATTCCAGCTGGAATCAACCCAGTATTTTTTTATATCGGGATTATTTTATTTGGCATTCACCTTTTTGTAAACGTTATAGACAGTTCTTTAAGCAAAGTCAAAATATCGATAGCATTGATTATTAGTTTTACGCTCATATTACTTGGCCTTTTTAAAATATTTTTTTGAAAAGATTTTCATTCGTTCAGTAGCTCTTTTGATAAAGGGCTTTTTTTGTTAGGATAGAAAAAATGCGTGTAGGAAGGATCTGATGGAATGAAGGGGCTTCGGCGATTACAAAAGGGCGATAAGATCGGTATTTTTTCACCTTCAAGTCCTGCATCAGCGACCTCGCCTCTTAGGTATCAGCGGGCGAAGAAGTGGCTTGAGCAAAAGGGATTTATTGTGATCCCTGGATCATTAACAGGGAAAGAGGATCACTACCGTTCCGGTACAATTCAAGAACGAGCTGATGAGCTGAATGAGCTGATGGCTAAAGAGGACTTGGCGTGCATCATGTCAATGATTGGCGGGACGAATTCAAATAGCTTGCTGCCTTATCTTGATTTTGAGCTGCTGAATCAACATCCAAAAATCATGATCGGTTATTCAGATGCGACAGCGATTCTACTAGCGGCGTACGAAAAAACGGGCCTGCCTGTTTTCTACGGGCCTGCGCTTGTTCCTTCTTTTGGCGAGTTTGAACCGTTTGTCGATTATACATATCAGTCATTTGAGGACATCTTGATGTTTCCTCAAAGCATTCCTTATCAGATTGAAAAACCGCCTTTTTGGACAGATGAACGAATCAATTGGGAAGAAAAGACGCATGACAAAAAGCAGCGTCCGAATGATTGGCTGTGCGTCATAGAGGGACAGGCAGAAGGCAGATTGATCGGAGGGAACCTGAATGCGATGTACGGCATTTGGGGAAGTGAGTTCATGCCAGCCATCCAAAACGGAGACATCCTCCTCATTGAAGATTGCATGAAAACCGCTTCTGTTGTAGAAAAGAATTTCTCTTTATTGAAAGTAAATGGAGTGTTTGAACGGGTGTCAGGGATTCTTTTAGGAAAACATGAGCTGTTTGATGATGAAGGGACGGGCAAAGAGCCTTACGAGATTTTGCTTGAGGTGCTCGGAGAGACGAAGAGACCACTCATCGCTGATTTTGACTGTGCCCATACGCACCCAATGCTTACGATGCCAATTGGGGCACAAGTGAAAATGGATGCAGCTTCTAAACAAGTTTGGCTGACAGAAGAGTGGATATAAAAAAGAGCGGCCCGAGGCTGCTCTTTTTATGAAACCTTTTCTTTCTCAAACGGCTGTAGAAGGTCTTGCGCTTTTTTCCCCTCTACGACAATTAAATAATCAGATTCTAAATGAGTGAGTCTGAAGGTTTCAAGCTCTACGATGTTCTTAATGCTGCACATTGTTTTTTTAGAATACACATATATACGATGCTGAGCCTGCTGGCACTTTTCATAAAGAGAAATAAGCTTATGTAAATTCAACGCTTTTGCAGCGATTCGGATTGAATAGATTTGAGACATCTTCATATCCTCCTGTTAATTACTTTCTCACAATAGCTTTGTTACCCCCATTTGCACAAAGGTAAACCTTTCTCTATGATTTCCACTCAATGGTTCCTCCGCCCGTCCGCCGATTGCCCCTTATCGCAGACAGCTCTTCGACTAGACGGAGCAGAGCCTGATCCTTTAATTTTGCTTCAATCATAAAATCTACATCACGGCCATACGGTTTTAATGCTTGAAAAAGCGGTAAGACAAAGGCCATTTCTACACCATCTGCATGACTGCGTATGGCTTTTTCTGATTTAGGTGAAGACAAGTGGATTTTGGGCGGAATGCCAGTCTTTGTCCAAGTGTCGAACATTCTTGGAAGGATGTCATCGAGTGCGGCATCGTCATCTTTATTTGCCACGTGATGATGGTAATCAAAAACAAATGGAATGTCATGCTTTTCACATACATCAAGCGTTTCGAGCGACGTATATGTTTTGTCATCGTTCTCAAGTGTCATTCTTGCTTTGATATGAGCCGGAAGCTGTTTGATATTTTCATCAAAGCGTTGAAGAGCCGATTCTTTATCGCCGTACGCCCCGCCTACATGAATATTCACGTAACCTTCCTTTTCGAGCTTCATTGCCTCAAGCATCTGATAATGGTACGTCATATCGATGACGGCATTTTCTGTAATTGAAGGTTTTGGGCTGGTAAACAAGGTGAATTGATTGGGGTGAAAGCTTACCCGTAAGTTGTGCCGTTTCACCAACTTGCCAATCTCAAGAAATTCTTTGTGAAAAGGTGTCACGAAGTCCCAGCGCACCTCGGGATGGGTCGCGAGTGGGACGATCGAGCTTGAAAAACGGTACAGCGGGATATCATGAGCAATGGCGAAATAAAGCGTTCTTAATGTATTCACGAGATTGGCTTTCGTTGTTCGCAATAAAGCCTCTTTTCTTTCTTCCTTAGAGAGCTTGCTGTATCTAGCAAAGGTCAGCGACTTGGCAGGAGAAGCTTCCCACAAGGTGACAGCATTGGATACATAACCAAATCGATAACGCATAGGTCATCTCCTTTATAAAAAATACGAGAACATGGCGGCAACCCACTCAAGCGGCCGTGTGAAAAGGGTACGCTTTGACAATGTTTCTTCTGTCAGGATCTCAGATACTTCCATATGCTCCCGAATCTTTTCCTCTACGTGTGCAGTAAAGTCGGGATCATCAATAGCTACATCTACTTCTTCGTTTAAAAACAAGCTTCGTTTATCAAAATTCGCGGTACTGATCATACAGCGGCTGTGATCAATCAATATGGCTTTCGAATGATAAAACCCTTTATAAAAACGATAAACAAGACATCCAGAGGCAATGAGATCCTTCAAATAATGAAAACCAGCCTCTTTGACAAGTGGATGATCCGCTTTCATTGGAATGATAATTTCAACTGTGACGCCCCGCTTTCGTGCATCAAGCAGCGCCTTCAGAAGAGGGGCTGATGGAATAAAATAAGGCGTACAGATGATGATCTGTTTCTTTGCTTGCTCAATATCTTGGAGAAATAAAGCTTCTAAAGAAAAACCGGCAGTCGCGCGTGTTGTGCATTGTAATGTTCCCGGTTCCAATGCAGGGAAAACCTCATATTGCAGCTGATGAATGCCAGACGACCGGTACAAATCATTCAGAAACACATGCTGGAGATCTGCGACAACCTGTCCAGTCATCCGCAAATGATAATCCTTCCAAATGCCAAAGCGGCCTTTTTTCCCAACATATTCATCGCCTATATTAAATCCGCCAATATAGCCAATCTTCCCATCAATCACCGTAATTTTACGGTGATTTCTCATATTTAACCGGTAAATCAAAAAAGGAAAACGAGGCTTATTTAAAAAGTAAAATTGAATGCCGCTTCTTTCTAGCATGTCAATCGACTTTTGATCAAACGGATAGGAGCCTAATCGGTCGGTCAGCAAAAAGACGGAAACGCCTTGCTCCGCTTTGGCTTTCAATGCTTGGAACACCCTTTGACCAATCTTGTCGTTCTTTACAATAAAGAACATCATATGAATAGAAGAAGAGGCCTGCTGTATATCCGTAAGCAGCTGATCGAAAAATGGTTCGCCATCATGATAAAAGGTGGCATCGCCGCTTGTTTGGTCAAAAGACCGTTCAAATGCGTGCGTAGAAAAATATTTCTTTCCCATATAAAGGTCTAACATGACGAGCAAAACGATGGCAATGAGTACGAGTAGGATGATCAATGCGATCATGAAACTTCCTCCTTTTTTGCATATTTCAATAGTGTACCCAAACGCGTAAAAAATATTGACTGAATACTCATTCATTATTTATGATAGAGGTACAACATGGAAACGGAACAAAGTGGGTTTTGGGGAATGAAAGGGGGAGCAAGATGAATAGCCTTTTAATCATCAACTTGATCGCATTTGCGGCGGTGACCGCTTACGCTGTGTATTTGTTTGTTTATCTCATTCGAACACGAGCGGCGTATATTCGTCTTGGTAAAAAAGAAGAGTTTCAACAAGACATGAAGAAACGCTTAGAGCGTGTTTGGGTCAATGTATTTGGGCAAAAGAAGCTGTTAAAGGACAAGAAGAGCGGCATCATTCACGTGCTGTTTTTCTACGGATTTATCCTTGTGCAGTTCGGAGCCCTTGATTTTATTTTGAAGGGGCTTATTCCAGACAGCGGGCTTCCTTTAGGTCCGGTGTACGGTGTCTTTACGTTTTTCCAAGAGGTGGTCACACTTCTCATTTTAGTGGCCGTTGTATGGGCTTTTCATAGAAGATACGTGGAGAAGCTTGTGCGTTTAAAACGAGGCTTCAAATCGGGTCTAGTGCTTTTATTTATTGGCGGCTTAATGCTGACAGTTTTACTAGGGAACGGCATGAACATCATCTGGCATGGGCACTCTCTATCACCAACTGAGCCAATCGCTTCTGGTATTGCTTTCTTGCTGGACGGAATTTCACCTCTTGCGGCTACGATTGTTTTTTATGCCGCATGGTGGGTGCATCTTCTTATTTTGCTGACATTCTTAGTATATGTTCCTCAGTCAAAGCACGCTCATCTGATTGCAGGGCCTGTGAACGTATTTGTCAGCAGATTAGACCCGCCAGGCAAGCTGCAAAAAATCGATTTTGAAGATGAGACACAAGAGACCTTCGGTGTGGGAAAAATTGAAGACTTCCGTCAGTCTCAGCTGATCGATCTATATGCCTGTGTGGAATGCGGGCGCTGCACGAATATGTGCCCGGCAACAGGGACAGGGAAGATGCTGTCTCCAATGGATTTGATTTTAAGGTTAAGAGATCATTTAACCAATAAAGGGGCCGCCATTACATCGAAAACACCTTGGGTACCGCAGCTTGCCTTCAAGCAGACAACAGGAAATCAGCTGGCACTGCAGGCGAGAGGAGCAGGTGCGGAAGAGTCGGCTGCCAGCTCTATATATCATCCTTCTCTTATTGGAGAGGTCATTACAGAAGAAGAAATCTGGGCATGTACGACGTGCCGAAACTGTGAAGATCAATGCCCTGTCATGAATGAACACGTTGATAAGATTATTGATATGCGCAGATATCTTGTGCTGACCGAAGGGAAAATGGACGCAGATGCTCAGCGTGCCATGACAAGCATTGAGCGCCAAGGAAACCCGTGGGGATTGAACCGGAAAGAAAGAGAAAATTGGCGTGAACTGAGAGAAGATGTGCATGTGCCGACAGTGAAAGAGCTGAAAAAAGCAGAGCAAACCTTTGATTATTTATTCTGGGTTGGTTCAATGGGGGCATATGACAATCGAAGCCAAAAGATTGCACTGGCCTTTGCAAAACTCCTCAATGAAGCAGGGGTATCCTTTGCGATCCTAGGCAATAAAGAGAAAAACTCAGGCGATACTCCGAGAAGACTCGGAAACGAATTTTTATTCCAAGAGCTTGCTGCAAAAAACATTGAAGAATTTCAGAAAAACGGCGTCACAAAGATCGTCACGATTGATCCACACGCCTACAACTTATTTAAAAATGAATATCCAGACTTTGGACTTGAGGCAGAAGTGTACCATCATACAGAATTACTGGCAGAGTTAGTGAAAGAAGGGAAAATAACGCCTGTACATGAAGTGAACGAGGTGATTACTTTCCACGACTCATGCTACTTAGGCAGATATAACGAAGTGTACGACCCGCCAAGAGACATTTTAAAAGCCATTCCAGGTGTGACGCTGAAAGAAATGGAACGCAACCGTGAAACTGGTATGTGCTGCGGAGCAGGCGGGGGCTTAATGTGGATGGAAGAAGAGACGGGTACCCGGATTAACACTGCACGAACGGAGCAGGCGCTACAGGTCCAGCC
This sequence comes from Bacillus sp. DC4300-2b2, assembly GCF_049895685.1. Lineage (NCBI taxonomy): Bacteria > Bacillati > Bacillota > Bacilli > Caryophanales > Bacillaceae > Bacillus > Bacillus sp. DC4300-2b2. The sequence continues at coordinate 586,247 of NZ_JAFCSW010000001.1, read as the reverse complement.
GTCCATCATCAGCTCAGGGTGTCCTTATTGCTTAACGATGCTGGGAGATGGGACGAAGGCGAAGGAAGTAGAGGAGCAGGTAGGCACATTTGATGTCGCCGAACTTCTTGAAAAATCAGTGTTTGGTGAGCCTGGAAAGCAGGTGTCGTAAACATGACAGGCCGATGAATAGAATGTTCATCGGCTTATCCATGGCGCTGTTACATCAGCTGCCTAGATGATATGTAAGCGGTAACAATTAGGGAGGGACATACATGAGTACGACGGTCATTGTATCTGGAGCAAGAACACCATTTGGAAAACTAGGCGGTGCTCTCAGTGGTTTGACTGCCGCAGAGCTAGGCGGTATAGCGATCAAGGCTGCACTGGAAAGAGTTTCGGGTTCTCATGAAATAGATGAGGTCATTATGGGAAGTGTTTTACAAGCAGGGCAAGGGCAGATTCCTTCAAGGCAAGCAGCAAGATATGCTGATCTTCCTTGGTCTGTTCCAACACAAACCATCAATAAAGTCTGTGCATCGGGCATGCGCAGTGTGAGCACGGCAGATCAAATCATTCGAGCCGGTGATGCTGAGGTCATCGCGGCGGGCGGTATGGAATCCATGTCTCACGCTCCTTATCTGCTAAAAAAAGCGCGATGGGGCTACAAAATGGGAGACGGTGCAGTACAAGATGCGATGATTTTAGATGGCTTAACCTGTTCGTTTACAGGCGTTCATATGGGTGAGTATGGAAGTATGGCTGCAAAGGAGCTGGGCATCACGCGGGAAGAGCAGGATCTGTGGGCACTCAGAAGTCATGAACGGGCCATCGAAGCGCAAAAAAGTGGCTTTTTTCAACATGAAATCACCCCCGTCACTGTCAAAACAAAAACGGGAAAACGGCTGATCACAGAAGATGAATCTCCGCGGCGTGATACCTCATATGAACGGCTGTCAAAGCTCATGCCTGTTTTTGACCAGAAGGGTACCATCACCGCTGGAAATGCACCAGGTGTCAATGATGGTGCAGGTACGCTTCTTTTAATGAAAGACACGTATGCTGCACGGCATGGCGTAAAGCCAATGGCAGTCATTCTCGGTCATACTCAGGTTGCTGTAGAGGCGAAGGATTTCCCGAAAACACCAGCCCTTGCCATCGAGAAGCTTTTAAAGAAAACAGGAAAGCGCCTAGAGGATATCGATTTGTTTGAAATCAATGAGGCCTTTTCAGCTGTGGCTCTGGCATGTGAAAAAATGACCGGGATCGACCGGCGGAAAATAAATATCAACGGAGGGGCTGTCGCACTCGGACATCCGATTGGGGCAAGCGGAACACGTATCGTATTGACATTGATTCATGCATTAAGACAAAGAGGCGGTGGCATTGGCATTGCGGCAATTTGCAGTGGAGGCGGTCAAGGAGATGCGATCATGATAAAGGTAGATGAAAAGGGAGGCGTTTTTTGATGAGTATAGAAGAGACCGTTATGGTCGTTGGAGCCGGTCAAATGGGATCAGGCATTGCCCAAGTGTTTGCACAGTCAGGCTATACAGTCCTGCTCCATGATGCATCAGAAAAGCAGATTCATCGAGCCATTTCCTCCATGACCAAACAACTGACGAAGCGGGCAGAAAAAGGAAAATTGGCACATCAGGCAGTTCGAGATATCACGCAGCGGCTTGCCGTATCCACAGATTTAAAAGACGTCCAGCAGGCTCATTTAGTGATTGAAGCTGCTTCTGAACAAATGAGTGTCAAAAAACAAATCTTTGAAACACTTGATCAATTTGCAGAGGCGGAGGCCATATTTGCGACAAATACGTCTTCCTTGTCGATCACAGAATTAGCAGCTGTGACGAGCAGACCGGAGAAAGTGATTGGCATGCATTTTATGAATCCGGTTCCTGTCATGAAACTGGTTGAAGTCATTCGAGCGCTGCAAACGAGTGATGACACATATCAATTTGTTTATGAAACAGCGAATACATTAAACAAAACCCCAATTGAAGTGGAAGACTTCCCAGGGTTCGTCTCAAATCGCATATTGATGCCAATGATCAATGAAGCCATCTACACCCTATATGAAGGTGTGGCAGATGCAGAAAGCATTGATGGCGTGATGACACTTGGGATGAATCACCCAATGGGGCCGCTTCGTCTAGCTGATTTCATCGGACTGGATACATGTTTATTTATTATGAATACCCTTCACGAGGGACTTGGAGACAGCAAATATCGACCTTGTCCTCTTTTGAAAAAATACGTGAATGCAGGCTGGCTTGGCAAAAAGACAAAGAGAGGTTTTTACACATACCACGACCACTCATAGGGGGAGTCAAGATGGATGCTTTGCTTACGGATAAACAGCGTCTCTGGAGAGAACAGACAGCAGAATTTGCACGCCAGCGTATATTCCCTGAAGTTGAAGCCATGGAACAAGGCCGGTTTCCAAAAAACCTTTTAAGTGAAATGGGACGGCAAGGCTATCTAGGGATTCCAATACCAGCTTCGTACCAAGGCTTAGGAGCAGATTTTACAACGTATATCATCGCAATCCATGAATTATCGAAAGTGAGTGCGACCATCGGTGTCATTGTGTCCGTTCATACATCTGTTGTGACGATGCCTATTTTGACTTTTGGAACGAAGGAACAAAAAGAATCCTATGTCCCGCTGCTTGCATCAGGAGAGAAGCTGGGCGCCTTTTGTCTGACTGAACCAAAGGCCGGATCAGATGCCTCCAGTATTCAGTTGAGAGCAGAGCGGATGGGCGGTGATTATGTATTAAATGGGACGAAAATCTTTATCACAAGCGGCGGAGAAGCAGAGCTATATCTTGTCTTTGCGGTGACCGATCCGGCTTCTGCGAGAAAAAATATATCGGCGTTCATTGTCGAGAAAGATACGCCGGGATTTACGATTGGAAAAGATGAGAAAAAGATGGGACTGCACGGTTCAAAAACAGTCACGCTTCATTTTGATAGCGTGCGGATTCCAAAGCATCAGCTGCTTGGTGCAGAAGGAGAAGGCTTTCAAATTGCCATGTCTAGCTTAAATGCAGGAAGAATCGGAATTGCGGCTCAAAGCCTTGGTATTGCAGAAGCCGCTTTAACCGAGGCAGTCAGCTATTTAAAGCGACATCCAGCAGGTCTTGAAACGACCATTCGACTGGGCGATTTGGCAGCGAAGCTTGAGGCAGCCAAACTGCTCGTCTATCAAGCGGCTTCTTTCAAAGAGGCCAATCGTCCCGTCACAAAGGAAGCATCAATGGCAAAGCTATTTGCGTCAAAAACGGCGGTGGAGATCAGTACAGAAGTGATCCATTTGCTAGGCATGGTTGGTTATACGAATCGCTATCAAGCAGAACGTTACTTTCGTGATGCGAAAATTTGTGAAATCTATGAAGGAACAAGTGAAATTCAAAGGCTGGTCATCTGTAAACAGCTAATATGAAACGAGGTGGCTCACGATGCAGTTCCAATTAAGTGACGAACATGAAATGATTCAAAAAATGGTGAGAGACTTTGCGAAAAATGAAGTGGAGCCAACAGCAGCAGAGCGAGACGAAACAGAGACATATGATCCATCTATTTTTCGCAAAATGGCGGAGCTCGGTTTAACGGGTATCCCTTGGCCGGAAGACGTGGGTGGAATCGGCAGTGATTATTTAGCCTACGTCATAGCAGTTGAGGAGCTTTCAAGAGTATGCGCCTCTACAGGCGTCACCCTGTCCGCCCATACCTCTCTTGCTTCATGGCCAATCTATACATTTGGAACAGATGAACAAAAAGAGACCTATTTAAAGCCGCTTGCAGAAGGGCGGAAGATAGGAGCATATGCGCTCACAGAAAGCGGTTCTGGTTCAGATGCTGGCGGTATGAAGACAACGGCCGTCAAGGCAGGCAGTGAATATGTCCTGAACGGGGCGAAAATCTTTATTACAAATGGAGGCATTGCAGATTATTATATTGTGTTTGCCGTAACAGACCAAGGAGCTTCATCTCGAAATACAACTGCTTTTATTGTAGAAAAAGAGACACATGGTTTTTCTGTTGGAAAAAAGGAAAGCAAACTGGGCATACGCTCATCGCCAACAACTGAAATTCGATTTGAAGATTGCCGGATTCATGAAAGGAACCGGCTCGGTCAAGAAGGAGAAGGATTCAAAATAGCCATGATGACGCTCGATGGCGGAAGGAACGGCATTGCTGCACAGGCGGTTGGGATTGCTCAAGGCGCTCTTGATGCGGCGGTTGATTATGCTAAGGAGCGTAAACAATTTGGCAAGCCAATCATTCAGCAGCAAGGAATCGCCTTTAAGCTGGCTGATATGGCCACAGCGATTGAAGCATCAAGGCTGCTTACTTACCAGGCGGCATGGCTGGAAACGAAAGGCCTCCCGTATGGAAAGGAATCAGCCATGTCCAAGCTTTTCGCTGGTGATACAGCAATGAAGGTGACGACAGAAGCGGTTCAAATCTTCGGCGGGTACGGCTACACAAAGGATTACCCAGTCGAACGATACATGCGTGATGCGAAAATCACTCAAATTTATGAAGGAACACAGGAAATCCAGCGTCTGGTCATCTCAAGGAAACTGCTAGATATGTAGAAAACAAGCAAAGACCGCCTGACCGTGAGGTGGTCTGTTTTGGTTAGTATGTAATGTAATTTCTAATCATAATCCATAAGTATGTGGTATTATGTTAAAAATGGGAAAAATATGGGGGTTGTGATATTGAACTCAACATTTATAGGCATTACAGCAATCGTCACAATGGTTATCTGGATTATGGTTTCCGCAGAGCTTACAAAGTCTCCAAAAAAGAAGGAAGAAAAAAACAACAGCCGCAGAAAACTCATCGTACTCATGTCAGCGGGAATGTTATTCACGATTTTTCTCGTTCTCTCATCCATTCAGAACATCCAGTTTTAAAATAGACGTGAACAACTGAAAGACAAAAAGTATGCCGTATACAAGAACCGGTCCATTTTCATACAGATGATGGACCTCTTGGCGCTACTCGTGAGAAAAAATCAAAAATTAACATCAATAAAGGTGGCATAAACTCCCCTAATTTGTTTATAATGAGAGGTATGGTTTGTCGTAAGAATAAGGTATAAATACTTATTATTTCACTGATAAATGGATACATACATGTAATAGAAAGGGAGTGTCTGACCTTGAGTTTGAAAGAATACTCACAGGAACAGCTCAAACAAATGTCTTTAGTTGAACTTGCTTATGAAATTTTCAGAGACAGCAAAACACCCATTACGTTTTCCGAGTTAATAGATGAAATTGTCCGTTTGCAAGGAATACAAAAATCCGATCTTGATGATCGACTTGCACAATTTTATACAGACTTAAATATAGATGGCCGCTTTATTTCGTTAGGTGATCAGAGATGGGGACTTCGCAGCTGGTATCCAGTTGATCAAATCGAAGAAGAAGTTCAGCCAGCTGTGAAAACAAAAGCGAAAAAGAAAAAATCAAAAGCAGCTGTCGTTGAAGACGACTTCGATGAAATCGAAGAGGAAGAAGAAATTGACGAGCTTGAAGAAGACCTTGATCTTGTAGAAGACGACGATGATCTCGACCTAGACGATGATGAAGAAATCGATGAAGATATTGAAGACTTCGACGAAGATGATGATGAAGATGATGACGGCTTAACGGAGATTGATGAAGACGATTTAGACGATGATGAGGAAGAGAAATAACCCTCTCATACCGGTCCTCAAAACAGGACAAAACCGTCTTGACTTTCGTGAGCGAACTATGTAGTATGTATTTTGGGCTCTCTAAAAAAGAGTACGTAAAGATACGTTCATTTACGCTCCCTTTCATTTATTTGAAAGGGAGCTTTCTTATTTTTCAAGAGATTTAGGGATACACTCTAAAAAGGATGAAGCTGTGCATGTGTAGACATGCAAGGGTAAAAAAGAGAGGAGCATACGAAATGACAAAGTATATTTTTGTAACAGGAGGAGTTGTTTCCTCACTTGGGAAAGGAATCACGGCTGCTTCATTAGGCCGCCTTCTGAAAAATAGAGGGATGGATGTCACCATTCAAAAATTCGATCCATACATCAACGTAGACCCGGGGACAATGAGTCCATACCAGCACGGTGAGGTTTTTGTCACAGATGATGGTGCTGAAACAGACCTTGACTTAGGTCACTACGAGCGTTTCATTGATATTAACTTAAATAAGTACAGCAACGTCACAACTGGTAAAATCTACTCTACTGTTCTGAAGAAAGAGCGCCGCGGTGACTACTTAGGTGGAACAGTACAGGTCATTCCCCACATTACAAATGAAATCAAAGACCGCGTGTACCGTGCCGGAAAAGAAACGGGTGCAGATGTGGTTATTACAGAAATCGGCGGGACAGTAGGAGATATCGAATCCCTTCCATTCCTTGAAGCCATTCGTCAAATGAAGAGTGACATCGGCCGTGAAAACGTGATGTACATTCATTGTACCCTCGTTCCTTACATCCGTGCAGCGGGTGAATTGAAAACAAAACCAACACAGCATAGTGTAAAAGAACTTCGCAGTCTTGGTATTCAGCCAAATGTCATCGTGGTCAGAACGGAAATGCCATTGGCACAAGATATGAAGGACAAAATTGCACTATTTTGTGATATTGATACAAAAGCTGTTATCGAATGTCAGGATGCAGACACGCTTTACTCCATTCCGCTTGATTTACAAAAACAAGGGCTGGACAAGCTAGTATGTGAACATATGAAACTTGACTGCCAAGATGCGGACATGACGGAGTGGACAGCACTTGTTGATAAAGTACAAAACCTTTCAAAACAAGTCACAATTGGTCTTGTAGGGAAATATGTTGAGCTGCAAGATGCTTATATTTCTGTCGTTGAATCACTTCGTCATGCTGGTTATGCGTTTGATGCAGATGTTCAAATTAAATGGATCAATGCAGAAGAAGTGACAGCAGAGAATATCGCTGATTTCGTACAAGATGTTGACGGAATTATTGTTCCTGGAGGCTTCGGAGACCGCGGAGTAGAAGGGAAAATCATTGCTACACAATTTGCCCGTGAAAACAAAGTGCCATTCTTCGGAATCTGCTTAGGAATGCAAGTGGCATCTATCGAATACGCAAGAAACGTATTAGGCCTTGAAGGAGCTCATTCAGCGGAAATTGATCCTGAAACAGCATTCCCAATCATTGACCTTCTTCCAGAACAGAAGGATGTAGATGATCTAGGCGGAACACTTCGTCTCGGTCTATATCCTTGTAAATTAAATGAAGACTCAAAAGCATTTGCTGCATACAATGACGAAGTGGTCTACGAACGCCACCGTCATCGCTACGAATTTAATAACGAATACAGACAGCAAATGGAAGCAGCAGGCTTCGTCTTCTCTGGTACAAGCCCAGACGGACGTCTTGTTGAAATTATCGAGCTCAAGGATCACCCTTGGTTCCTTGCTTCTCAGTTCCACCCAGAATTCGTTTCAAGACCGACAAGACCACAGCCATTATTTAGAGATTTCGTTGGTGCTTCACTACAAGCATCTGAATCAAAATAAAACAAAAAACTGCCGAGAATATCACTTCTCGGCAGTTTTTTTATTCATATTCCTCCACGATCTCCTTCACAGTAAACGATAGGGCGTGGTAGACGTATAAGCAGGTCATTAAAGCAGGAAAACCAAACCTTGTCCCATCTTCAGCGGGCACAAGCGGTTTCTTGAGCTGAAAATCAATGTGGACATCACAATGCTCTTCAATCGTGGACGGCTCCTTTTGTGCCGGCCCTACACCAACAACGGGCGTACCTTGTTCGTGCAGCTCTTTAACAAGAGATTGAATTTCCTGATCTTCTGGGTCTGAATAAAATAGCAGCACCCTGTCACTTGGTTGAAGTAAGCTGCGCTCCTTTTGATCGAGCGGCAGCACTTTCGCACCGGGAAACGGCTCGTTGCTCTCAGATGCCTCTAGGGCGACAGCAGCCAGTTCATTTTTTCCGTGAAAATAAACGGCATGTCCACTGACAACAGCCTGTGCAAGAAGGCGTGCACCGTCCTCAATCGCTTCAGCCTGCTTTTCTCCAATACGTGAAAAAATACCTGATAACTGGGTCGTAAAAATTTTTAACAAGACTCATTTCCTCCTTCGGTCAGATCATTTTATAATAGAATATAAAGAGAATATTAGGAAAAATGCTCAGAAAATGTCGTAAAGTAAACAATTATAATTAAAGGAAATGTGAAAATCAAACAGAATTATTTAACAACAGCTCTTTTTATGGCGAAAAATGAAAGCAATGGGGTGTAACAGATGAATGAGAAAATATTAATTGTCGATGATCAGTACGGTATTAGAATATTATTGAATGAAGTGTTTCATAAAGAAGGCTATCAAACCTTTCAAGCTGCCAATGGACTTCAGGCATTAGATATTGTGAAAAACCATAGACCGAACCTTGTCCTGCTTGATATGAAAATTCCCGGAATGGATGGTATCGAAATTTTAAAACGGATGAAATTAATTGATGAAGACATCCGTGTCATCATTATGACAGCTTATGGCGAATTAGATATGATCCAAGAATCCAAAGAACTCGGTGCATTGACGCATTTCGCTAAGCCTTTTGATATTGATGAAATCCGAGATGCTGTCAAAGAATACCTGCCGCTTGAAACAAATGGCTAGATGGAAATGATTGAATCGAGTCATTCTGTTGCCGATTTGTCGAATAATTGGTATTCTAGAAAGGAAGAAGAAAGCGATCTGACTTTGAAAGTTTACATATGGCGAGAAATTCTGGTCATGCTAGGGTGGAGAGCTTTTTTTAGCAAGCAAATTAGCTACATAGGGAGGATTTTTCATCATGCCTTTAGTTTCAATGACAGAAATGTTGAAAGACGCAAAGGAAAAAGGTTACGCTGTTGGACAGTTTAACTTAAATAACTTAGAATTCACGCAAGCGATTTTACAAGCTGCTGAAGAAGAGAAATCTCCTGTTATCTTGGGAGTATCTGAAGGAGCAGGACGCTACATGGGCGGCTTCAAAACAGTTGTCGCAATGGTTAAAGCGTTAATCGAAGAATATAATGTAACAGTTCCTGTTGCGATTCATTTAGATCACGGTTCAAGCTTTGAATCTTGTGCAAAAGCGATTCATGCAGGATTTACTTCTGTCATGATCGATGCTTCTCACCACCCATTCGATGAAAATGTGGAAACAACTGCGAAAGTCGTTGAACTTGCACATTTCCATGGTGTGTCTGTAGAAGCTGAACTTGGAACTGTTGGTGGGCAAGAAGATGACGTCATCGCTGAGGGCGTTATTTATGCTGATCCAAAAGAGTGCCAAGAGCTTGTAGAACGCACTGGTATTGACTGCCTTGCACCTGCATTAGGTTCAGTACATGGTCCATACAAAGGTGAACCAAACCTTGGTTTCGCTGAAATGGAAGAAATCGGAAAAACAACTGGCCTTCCACTTGTTCTTCACGGCGGAACAGGTATCCCAACTGCTGACATCAAGCGTGCAATTTCACTTGGTACAGCAAAAATCAATGTAAACACTGAAAACCAAATTGCTTCTGCGAAAGCAGTACGCGAAACACTTGCTGCAAAAACAGAAGAGTATGATCCACGTAAATATCTTGGACCAGCTCGTGACGCAATTAAAGCGACTGTTATCGGCAAAATGCGCGAATTTGGTTCTTCTAACCAAGCATAATTTGATGAGAACCGAAAGCCGCCTGAGTCACAGGCGGTTTTCTCCATATCTTGAGAAAGCGCAATCAAATTTACATTTCAGATAATTTATTGATAGGAGAGTGGCACAGTTATGTTATTTTTCGTAGATACAGCGAATATTGAAGACATCAAAGAGGCGCACGAGCTTGGCATTTTAGCAGGCGTCACAACAAACCCTAGTTTAGTAGCGAAAGAAAAGGACGTATCATTCCACGACCGCCTTCGCGAAATCACTGACGTGGTATCAGGTTCTGTCAGTGCAGAAGTGATTTCCCTAAAAGCAGAGGAAATGATTGAAGAAGGAAAAGAGCTTGCTGCTATCGCACCAAATATCACGGTCAAAATTCCAATGACTACAGATGGCCTTAAAGCTGTCAAAGCATTAACAGACCTTGGAATTAAAACAAACGTTACATTGATTTTTAGTGCAAACCAGGCACTTCTTGCAGCTAGAGCTGGTGCGACGTATGTCTCTCCATTCCTCGGCCGCTTAGATGACATTGGCCAAAATGGTCTTGATCTCATCAGCGAAGTAAAAACTATTTTTGATGTTCATGGATTAGATACACAAATCATTGCTGCATCTATTCGTCACCCGCAGCATGTGACAGAAGCTGCGCTTAGAGGTGCTCATATCGGCACAATGCCGCTGAAAGTCATCAAGCAGCTGACGAAACACCCATTAACGGATGCAGGCATTGAGCAATTTTTAGCAGATTGGAATAAATAATTGATTGCGGCAGGCGGGTTCGTCTCTCGTTTGCCGCAGTTTCCCTAATAAACGCTAAGAAATGTTTTGTGCAAAGAAGAGAACATCACAGCCTCGCAAAGCTTCGATTATTTTTCTTCCGACAAATTTCGTTTAACCTGTATTCTTTCTCTTGATATTGGCTAAATTTTGGACAAGACCTTTTAAAGCGCGACATCCACAAACAGTATAACTCCAACAGTGATCTTCTTTAAGAAGGGAGACAAATATGGAAAAGTTAAACATTGCCGGCGGTGATCCCTTGCGCGGGACCGTACATATTAGTGGTGCGAAAAATAGTGCTGTGGCACTGATTCCCGCCACGATTCTCGCTGATTCTCCAGTAACCATTGAAGGCCTTCCGCATATATCAGATATCGACACATTACGAGATCTGTTAGAAGAAATTGGCGGGAAGGTCACTTTTGAAAAAGGTGAAATGGTTGTTAATCCTGCTTCCATGATCAGTATGCCGCTTCCTAATGGAAAAGTGAAAAAACTGCGTGCATCCTATTATTTAATGGGAGCCATGCTGGGAAGATTTAAGCAGGCTGTCATCGGACTGCCAGGAGGATGCCACTTAGGACCTAGGCCGATCGATCAGCATATCAAAGGCTTTGAAGCACTTGGAGCCGAGGTGACAAACGAGCAGGGTGCGATTTATTTGCGCGCTGAAAAATTAGTCGGAGCCCGGATTTATCTTGATGTTGTCAGTGTAGGTGCGACGATCAACATCATGCTGGCAGCCGTACTGGCTGAAGGAAAAACAGTGATTGAAAATGCTGCAAAGGAACCCGAAATTATTGATGTAGCGACACTGCTTGCAAGCATGGGAGCCAAAATTAAAGGTGCGGGTACCGATGTCATTCGAATCGAAGGTGTAGAATCCCTTCATGGCTGTAAGCATTCAATCATCCCTGACCGCATCGAAGCAGGAACATTTTTAATAGCTGGTGCAGCGATGGGAGATGAAGTTGTACTTGATAATGTGATCCCAACTCATTTAGAATCAATTACGGCGAAACTTAGAGAAATGGGGTTCACCATTGAAACGAGCAACGATCAGATGCTGATCGTTGGCAGAAATGAAGGACTCAAGCCTGTCGATATCAAAACTCTTGTGTATCCGGGCTTTCCAACTGACCTTCAGCAGCCGATGACGGCGCTGTTAACAAAAGCGAAAGGCACGAGTGTGGTCACAGATACGATCTACTCAGCCCGCTTTAAGCACATTGACGAATTGCGTCGAATGGGTGCAAACATGAAGGTCGAAGGAAGATCTGCTATTATTACCGGACAAACGCAGCTCCAAGGAGCAAAGGTCAAAGCAAGTGATCTGCGTGCAGGCGCTTGTCTTGTTGTCGCAGGGTTAATGGCAGACGGTGTGACCGAAATCACAGGGCTTGAACATATAGACAGAGGATATAGTTTGCTTGAGAAGAAGCTTGAAGGCTTGGGTGCAACCATCTGGCGTGAAAAGCTGAATGACCAAGAAATAGAAGAACTTCAAAATTCATAAGGCTTTGACTGTGAGAGGAGATTTGGACAAAAATGGAAAGAAGTTTATCGATGGAACTAGTACGGGTGACAGAAGCAGCCGCATTAAAATCTGCCCGTTGGATGGGAAGAGGATTAAAAGACGAGGCGGATGATGCTGCAACAAGTGCAATGCGTGATGTATTTGACACTATTCCGATGAAGGGAACAGTGGTCATTGGCGAAGGAGAAATGGACGAAGCACCAATGCTTTATATTGGGGAAAAGCTTGGGAACGGATATGGACCTCGCGTAGATGTCGCTGTTGATCCATTAGAAGGAACAAACATTGTGGCAAGCGGCGGTTGGAATGCCTTAGCTGTCATTGCAGTTGCAGATCATGGCAACCTGCTGAATGCACCTGACATGTACATGGATAAGATCGCAGTAGGTCCAGAAGCGGTAGGCTGCATCGATATTGAAGCGCCTGTCATTGATAATCTTCGCGCTGTTGCAAAAGCGAAAAACAAAGATATTGAAGATGTGGTTGCAACGATTTTAAACAGAGATCGACATGAGAAAATTATTGCTGAACTGAGAGAAGCAGGAGCAAGAATTAAACTGATCGATGATGGTGACGTTGCAGGAGCCATTAATACAGCATTTGATCACACAGGTGTTGATATTCTATTTGGTTCAGGCGGAGCGCCTGAGGGTGTCCTTTCTGCTGTTGCGTTAAAGGCACTTGGTGGTGAAATTCATGGTAAGCTTCTTCCTCAAAGTGAAGAAGAACTAAGACGCTGTGAGAAAATGGGGCTGGATGTTGGTAAAGTCCTCAGAATGGAAGATCTCGTAAAAGGAGATGACGCCATTTTTGCAGCGACAGGTGTAACGGACGGCGAATTACTTAAAGGTGTTCAATTCAAAGGCTCTGTTGGAACAACACATAGTGTTGTCATGCGTGCGAAATCAGGTACGGTTCGTTTCGTAGACGGCAGACACAGCTTAAAGAAAAAACCGAATCTTGTCATTCGTCCGTAATCTGAAAGCGGGTATTCATTACCCGCTTTTCATATAGGTGTCAAATGTATATCATTTTCTTTTAAAAGTTGAATATTCTCTGCAAATGAGGTAAAACTAAAGAGTGCTGCGAAATTTTCTGCGAATTTACTTCTTTTAAGCTTCAACAAGTTTAAATACTGCCGCATCATGACGATATACTCATTATCCTTCTCTATGTTAAAAAAGCTCTATTTCACATTGTTCCTATCTTTCACGATAAAACGAGTGGGAGCGTTACCATGAGAGCGAGGTCATTCCAACAACAACGGAATTAAAAGCTAATCAAATACAATTGGTCATGCATTTGTAAAGAAATACATTGACTGGAAAAGTGTGGTGTCCATATTGAAAGATGTTTCGATTTCATCTTTGGAAAATATGAAATTAAAAGAGCTGTATGAGTTAGCAAAACGATACAAAATCTCTTATTACAGCAAACTAACAAAAAAAGAATTAATTTTTGCCATCTTAAAGGCGAACGCTGAGCAAGAGGATCTCTTATTTATGGAAGGGGTTCTTGAAATTATTCAGTCTGAGGGATTTGGTTTCTTAAGACCGATTAACTACTCCCCAAGTTCTGAAGACATTTATATTTCAGCTTCACAAATCAGACGCTTTGATTTACGAAATGGAGATAAAGTGTCTGGAAAGGTACGACCTCCAAAAGAGAATGAACGCTACTATGGCCTCCTTCATGTAGAAGCGGTAAATGGGGACGACCCAGAATCAGCAAAGGAACGTGTTCACTTTCCTGCACTCACACCGCTATTTCCTGACCGCCAAATGATTCTTGAAACACAGCCTAATCACCTGTCTACTAGAATTATGGATATGATGGCGCCAGTTGGATTTGGACAGCGTGGTTTAATCGTTGCACCGCCTAAGGCTGGGAAAACCATTTTACTTAAAGAAATTGCCAACAGCATTTCTGAAAATCACCCAGAGGCAGAGCTGATTGTCCTTTTGATTGACGAACGCCCAGAAGAAGTAACAGATATCGAACGTTCTGTTGCAGGGGATGTTGTTAGTTCAACCTTTGACGAAGTACCGGAAAACCACATTAAAGTAGCAGAGCTTGTATTAGAGCGTGCCATGCGTCTTGTTGAACATAAAAAAGATGTCATCATCTTAATGGACAGCATCACAAGGCTTGCTCGTGCATACAACCTTGTGATTCCGCCAAGCGGCCGAACGCTTTCAGGCGGTATTGATCCTGCGGCTTTCCATCGTCCAAAACGCTTCTTCGGTGCTGCGCGTAACATTGAAGAAGGCGGAAGCTTGACGATTTTAGCCACTGCACTTGTTGATACAGGATCACGTATGGATGACGTGATTTATGAAGAGTTTAAAGGAACTGGAAACATGGAGCTTCATTTGGACCGTTCTTTGGCCGAAAGAAGAATTTTCCCTGCGATCGACATTCGCCGTTCTGGTACGAGAAAAGAAGAACTGCTTGTACCAAAAGAGCATCTTGATCGTCTATGGGCGATGAGAAAATCGATGTCAGATACACCTGACTTCGCTGAGAAGTTCATGCGCAAAATGAGAAAAACAAAGACAAACCAAGAATTTTTCGATATTTTAACGCAAGAATGGAAACAAGCCAATATGTCTGCATCAAGAAGATAGCTTCCCTGAAAAAATACATTTGCAATCATAGACTCACACTGTTATAATTTTATCATGTGCGTTTCAGAATTTATTTCTGAGATATTAACTCTGTTTCCGAATTGGATTCAGGGCGGAAGGAGATGACAGTAGATGAAAACAGGAATTCATCCTAACTACAAAAAAGCTACAGTCAAATGCGCTTGTGGAAATGAGTTTGAAACTGGATCAGTAAAAGAAGAGGTACGCATCGAGATTTGCTCTGAGTGCCATCCTTTCTATACAGGCCGTCAAAAATTCGCTTCTGCTGATGGACGTGTTGACCGCTTTAACAAAAAATACGGTCTTAAGTAATAATAGATACAATAAACAGGCAGGAATCCGTTCTTGCCTGTTTTTTTACGTGGATTGATGGAACTTTAAAACGGGGGAGAAGACCTTATGTATGTGATGAAACAAAGCGGTTGGCTTGAAGTCATCTGCGGTAGTATGTTTTCTGGAAAGTCGGAAGAATTGATTCGGAGAGCCAAAAGGGCCACCTTTGCCAAACAAGAAGTAAAAATATTCAAACCAGCGATTGATAACCGATATAGTACAAGCTCAGTTGTGTCACATAACGGTTCATCATTAGATGGGATTGCAGTAGCCTCACCAAAAGACATAATAACGCACATATCAGAAAGAACCGATGTCATTGGCATTGATGAGGTGCAATTTTTTGATGAGACAATCATTGACATTGTCACTCAATTGGCTGACCAAGGCTACCGAGTCATTGTTGCAGGCCTGGATCAAGACTTCAGAGGAGAGCCATTTGGTGTTGTTCCGCATTTAATGGCATGTGCAGAGCTTGTAACAAAACTTCAAGCAGTTTGTTCGGTATGCGGCTCCCCAGCGAGTAGAACACAACGCTTGATCGACGGTAAACCCGCATCCTATGATGATCCTATTATTTTAGTAGGTGCGCAGGAATCATACGAAGCACGATGCAGACATCACCATGAAGTACCAAGACTTGATGTTGGTACAACACTTGACAATTAAAAAAATAGCAAATGCCGCTGTGTTTCGTTTTTCGAGATTTTGGCTGAACACCCATCATTTGTACTTAAATAAATTAAATAACACTACGATTAAATTATCTAATTTTCAACGCTTGCGTTTTGTTATAAGCAGGCATAAAATGACTAACTGTAGTGTAAAGCATTTTAACGAAAAGTTCGATTTCTTGTCATAATTTTTTTGATTAAGGATTTTTCTCCTTAATCGTTCTTTGGATTAATAGTTCACTTTATTTATATTTTAGAAAGAGGGTAGTTTTTGATGAACAACGTGAAGAAAACAAAAGAAGGGTACCTCGAAACCACTTTGACAGGTAAAGACGTATTATCTATTCCAACGTTGAACAAAGGCGTTGCTTTCTCTGAAGAAGAAAGACAAGAGCTTGGACTAGAAGGCTTACTTCCTCCAACGGTTCTAACTTTAGAACAGCAAGCGGAAAGAGCGTACAAGCAATTTTTAGCTCAGCCGGATCGTCTTCGTCAAAACGTATACTTAAGTGATTTACAAAACCGTAACGAAGTATTGTTCTACAAGCTTCTAACAGAAAAGCTTCGTGAAATGCTTCCTGTTGTGTACACACCAACTGTTGGTGAAGCGATTCAAGAATACAGCCATGAATACAGAAGACCTCATGGTGTCTATCTTTCAATCGACGACATTGACGGCATCGAGAAAGCATTTGAAAACTTGCACGCAACTGCTGGAGATATTGACCTCATCGTTGCAACTGACTCTGAGAGTATTCTTGGAATTGGTGACTGGGGTGTTGGTGGTATCAACATCGCAATCGGTAAATTAGCTGTTTACACGGCTGCAGCAGGTATTGATCCTAGCCGCGTGATTCCAGTTGTATTAGATGTTGGAACAAACAATGAAAAATTATTGAATGACCCATTATACATCGGGAACCACCACAAACGTGTACAAGGTGAAAAATACGAAGAATTCATTGATGCTTATGTGAAAGCAGCACTTAAATTCTTCCCGAAAGCATTGCTTCACTGGGAAGACCTTGGAAACAAAAATGCGCGTAACATCATGAAAAAATACAACGATAACATCTTAACGTTCAACGATGATATTCAAGGTACTGGTGCCATTACTTTAGCGGGTGTTCTTGCAGCTGTCAAGAAAACTGGTACTCAATTGAAAGATCACCGTGTTGTCATCTTCGGGGCTGGATCAGCCGGTATCGGAATCGCAGATCAAATGCGTGACACAATGGTTCTTGAAGGTTTAACAGAAGAAGAAGCAAACAATGCATTCTGGACTTTAGACTACAGAGGATTGCTAACAGATCAATTTGAAGATGAAGTGCTTGATTTCCAAAAACCATACCTTCGTACTTCTGATGAAGTAGAAGGCTGGGCACGCGATGAAAAAGGACAAATCTCATTTGCAGAAACTGTTCGCCAAGTGAAGCCGACAATCCTTATCGGTACATCAGGTCAAGGCGGCGCATTCACTGAAGAAATCATTAAAGAAATGGCAGCTCATACAGAGCGTCCAGTGATCATGCCAATGTCTAACCCAACACCGCTTGCTGAAGCAGTGCCAGAAGATCTATTCAAATGGACAGACGGCCGTGCACTTGTTGCAACAGGAAGCCCGTTCGAAAACGTTGAGTATAATGGAATCGAACATGAAATCGGACAATCAAACAATGCGTTCGTTTTCCCTGGACTTGGTCTTGGTTCAATCGTAACAGAATCAAAAATCATCACAAAAGGCATGTTCGTTGCTTCTGCGAATGCAATTGCTGAAATGGTTGATCATGATAAACCAGGTGCTGGTCTTCTTCCAAGTATTGATAAATTGCAAGAAGTGTCAATTCATGTGGCTGTTGAAGTAGCGAAAGCAGCAATTGAAGATGGTGTCGCAAGAAAAACGCCTGACAACATCGAACAAGCTGTGAAAGACGCAATGTGGATTCCTGAATATAAAAAAATTGTAAGAGCATAATAAAATGTGTAACGCGGCATTGCTTCGGGTAATCTAAGCAATGCCGCAATAAATAAGAAACATGTAAAGGATTTAAGGAGGAATAGTAAGATGGACTTTTTAAATATTTTGATCCTCCTAGCACCGATTTTTTTCGTTATCGCGCTGGGTTGGTTCGCAGGACACTTCGGCAGCTATGACGCTAAATCTGCAAAAGGTGTAAGTACACTTGTTACAAAGTATGCTTTACCAGCGCACTTTATCGCCAGTATTCTGTCAACACCAAAAGATAAATTCTATAGTCAAATTCCATTTTTCATTGCATTGATTTTCGGAATCGTTGGTTTTTATATCATTATCCTTTTAGTTACGAAATTTGCTTTTAAATATGATTTAACAGATTCTTCTGTTTTCTCGTTAAACTCAGCACAACCGACCTTTGCATTTATGGGGATTCCGGTCTTGGGCAGTTTATTTGGAGCTCAAGAGGTTGCAATTCCGATTGCGATTACCGGAATAGTTGTAAATGCACTGCTTGATCCAATTGCAATTATTGTGTCAACTGTCGGTGAAAAAACAAAAGGGAAAACAAAAGACGGCGAAAGCTTCCTAAAAATGACGACAAAAGCGATTTTGCACGGTTTATCAGAGCCGCTTGCTCTTGCACCGTTAGCCAGTATCATTCTTGTTCTTTTAGGATTTAAACTTCCTGCAATTGGACACGAAATGTTAGAGGAAATTGGCAGCGTTACATCAGGGGTTGCGCTATTCGCAGTCGGTGTCACTGTTGGTATCCGCAAAATTAAATTAAGCTTGCCAGCCTTCAGTATTGCATTGCTAAAAGTAGCTGTACAACCAATACTTATGTATTTTATTGCTGTTCTTATGGGTCTTTCGGCTGATGAAATTACAAAAGCTGTATTACTTGTAGCCTTCCCAGGTTCAGCTGTTGCAGCGATGATCGCAACACGATTTGAAAAACAAGAGGCGGAAACTGCATCCGCATTTGTCATCAGTGCCATCATGTCACTCATCACATTACCGATCATTATTGCACTTACCGTATAATATAGTAAAAAGGCTGCCTATCGAGGCAGCCTTTCCTAGCGAAATGAATGAAACAGAGGGAAGAGTACACGCTTTTTTTTGATATCAGGGTGTGCGGTTTCCTTTTTTTCTTCTACTTGTGACGGTTGTTTCAAGGTTGCGGCGAGGCGGTCAAATTTTGTGGATAAATCTTCAATTTCTCTGCGGTGCTGAAGCAGCTGATACGATACACCTTCATCTGCTTTTTTAGCCAATTTCTGTTCAAGTTCTTGCAGTCGGTCTTCTACATCAGTGACGTGTAATTGCTGCTGAATGAGCTCTTTTACTTGTTTTTCTAATGCTTCAATCCGCTGTATGGAGACATCAGCTTCGGCAGCAGGTGCTGCTTGACGAACGGTTTCCTTATGGATTGGCAGTTGAATATCTTGGAGGATCACACCTTCACTCATTTGGTGTTTGACCTCTTTGAGCAGCTGTACAATATCTTCATGAAATTCATAATGTCCAAGTTCATTCCGGGCGACAGGGATGTTGAGCTGTTTGACCCAACGCTGAATCGTCTTTGAAGAAACACCAAGTTCCTTTGCAACCTCATTTGTATTCAAACCAAATGCCCTCCCTTTTTTCAATTACAAGTACCATTCTCTTTAAGGAGGACCTGTTCCTTCACGTTAGACAAAACAAGTAACCAATCGCCAAAGATCGTGTTTTATAGCGAAAAATTGCAGAAAATCAATTGTTTTGGAAATTTTTTTGACTGTCATACCCCGCTATACTATAATTAGACTGTTACGCACAAAACAGAGGTGAAGACCATGTTAGACCGTTTAAAATCAATTGAAGAACGCTATGAAAAACTAAATGAATATTTAAGTGACCCTGAAGTGGTGAACGACACTACGAAGCTTCGTGAATATTCGAAAGAACAATCCGATATTCAAGAAACTGTTGAGGTATATAGACAATATCGTGCGGCATACGACCAGCTGAATGATGCGAAAGCAATGCTCGAAGAGAAGCTGGATGCTGAGATGCGCGACATGGTCAAAGAAGAAATTTCAGAGCTCACTGAGGAAACGGAACGTTTAGAAGATGAGCTGAAAATCTTGCTGATCCCGAAAGATCCGAATGACAACAAAAACGTTATTGTGGAGGTTCGTGGTGCAGCGGGTGGAGAAGAAGCTGCTCTTTTTGCAGGAAACCTTTACCGTATGTACAGCCGTTATGCTGAAATGCAAGGCTGGAAAACAGAAGTCATGGAAGCAAGTGTTACTGGCACAGGCGGTTATAAAGAGATTATCTTTATGATCAGCGGGAAAGGCGCATACTCCAAACTAAAGTTTGAAAACGGCGCACACCGCGTGCAGCGTGTTCCGGAAACGGAATCAGGCGGACGGATTCATACATCAACTGCGACAGTCGCGGTATTACCTGAGGCTGAGGAAGTTGAAATTGATATCCATGAAAAAGACATCCGTGTCGATACTTTCACATCTAGCGGACCTGGCGGACAAAGTGTCAATACAACGATGTCAGCTGTTCGATTAACTCACCTTCCAACAGGTGTTGTTGTGTCCTGTCAGGATGAGAAATCACAAATTAAAAACAAAGAAAAAGCCATGAAAGTACTGCGTGCGAGAATTTATGATAAATTCCAGCGTGAAGCACAGGCTGAATATGATCAAACGCGTAAATCTGCGGTTGGAACAGGGGATCGTTCAGAGCGTATCCGTACGTACAACTTCCCGCAAAACCGTGTAACAGACCACCGCATCGGATTGACGATTCAAAAGCTTGATCAAATCTTAGAAGGAAAACTTGACGAGGTCATTGATGCACTAATTATGGAAGACCAAGCAAGAAAGCTTCAAGATGCAAAATAAAGAGCGAACAATCTTCGAAGCCCTTAAATGGGCTTCTTCTTTGTTAACGGAAGCTGGCAGAGACCAAAATGCAGCAGAACTCCTGTTGATGCATGTGCTCGGCTGGAGCAGAAGTGAGCTTCTTGCACGATTTCATGATGCGCTGCCTGAGGAGCAAGATCAACTGTTCAGCAAATTTGTGACGCAGCATAAGGCAGGTGTTCCTGTTCAGCATTTAACGGGTGTTGAATTCTTTTACGGACGTCCTTTCGAGGTGAATAAGCATGTTCTTATTCCTCGTCCTGAAACGGAAGAAGTTGTGTTGGCGGCGCTCAATTTGGTAGGTGACGTTTTCCCGCCCGATCAGCCGCTCAAAGCAGTTGACGTTGGCACAGGAAGCGGAGCCATTGCAATTACGCTCGCTCTTGAAAAAAAATCACTATCTGTCACAGCGACTGATATCTCACAAGAAGCACTTGCGGTAGCAAAGCGGAATCAACAAGCGCTCGGTGCAGACGTTCATTTTTTACATGGAGATTTACTTGAACCGGTTATAGCTCAAGGTATTAAAGTAGATGTATTTATTTCCAATCCACCTTATATTGCGGCGGAAGAAATGGACAGTCTGTCTGAGGTGGTGACGAAGCATGAACCGGTAAATGCGCTGACGGATGGACGTGATGGCTTGTGGTTTTATAAGCGTCTTGTTCGTGATCTTCACAGCGTGCTGAGTGAGCAGGCAGTTGTTGTCTTTGAAATTGGACATACGCAAGGTCAAGAAGTCACAGCGCTTCTCGTGCAGGCATTTCCTAAAGCGCATGTTTACATCGTTAAAGATATTAATGGAAAAGATCGAGCTGTTTGCGCTCACATTCAAAACGGAAAGTCCGGCTGAATATAGCCGGACTATTTTATTATGTAAAGATGAAACTTATGGTAAAAGAGAAACGTATATATAGAAGAATGAACATTCTGATCATGATTTTTTACATAAATTTGTTTTGAAGGAGCGAATGGTGTGAACAAAAGGTATGCGATGGTGTTGGTCATCGTCAGTGTACTATTGATTGTGAGTGCTTGTGGTAAACCGAGCTTTAAAAAAGAGGCAGCAGCATTTGGAGAAAGCTATAAAAAAGCACAATACACAGTGAATCGAACGGATGACCTATCTGACATGAAAGAGAAGCTGAAGGTTTATTTAACCGAACACGAATATCAAGAATATACAGAAGACAGCATGTTCCCGAGCATATTAGAAGCGGCGAAGGATCAAGATTGTCAAATTAAGCTGAAGAAAATTATGTTTACGCCTTCAGATGAAAGCGATGACAGAATTGAATTTAACTATGAAATGGTGATCCAATTTATCGATCAAAAAGGAAAGGTCAAAAAAGAAATCAAGAAAAAAGGGGCCATGACTGTTATCAAAACAGAATCTGGTTTAAAAATCAGCCGAGATTGGGATGGTAGACTATACCCTTCTGACTACCAATCCTCACTCAAAAGTCGTTCTTAATGAGAACGGCTTTTTTGTTTTGACTCATAATCTATTAAAAAAATAATTTATGTTGACTGTTTATGAGATGTGTTTCCTGGACACAATGTTTGTAGCGAAGAGAAAAAGTGGGGGGAACACACAATGTTGAAAAGTAAAACGATGATTTGTCTTTATATGTTTCTATTATTATGCGGTGCTTTTGCAAACCTTGGCAGAGAGGAGACAGCGGCTGCTTCTGCAAATCAGCCTGTTGTCATACCAGATGAAGCAATTCGATTACGCATTTTAGCAAATAGTGATCGTTCAGCGGATCAGGATGTGAAAAGAAGTATTCGTGACGAGGTCAATGCGAATATGACGGAGTGGGTCAAAGACCTCACGTCCATTGAAGAAGCAAGACGTGTCATTCGATCAAAGCTGCCAGAAATCAATCGTATCGCCAAAGCGAAATTGAAGGAACAGCACATTGATCAATCCGTATCGGTCAGTTTTCAAAAAGCTTCATTTCCAACAAAGCTCTATGGAAATTTCGTCTACCCTGCTGGGAAATATGAAGCCATTTTAATTACGCTTGGAGAAGGGGACGGAGCCAACTGGTGGTGTGTGTTATTCCCGCCGCTCTGTTTTATCGATTTTTCAAACGGAGAAGCCATTGCCTCACCAGAAAGCGATGATGATAAACAAGTGACAGCGCAGCAACCGAAAGAGTCTGTCAATGAAGTGGTGAAAGAAGAGGAAGAAGAGACAGGTGAAGTAAAGTTCTTTTTGTTCGAATGGGTCTCTAGTCTTTTCTCTTAAAAAAGGTATAAATCGGTTTTTGCCTCATAGAGTTGAAGTAAGAGATCAAAAAGAGGTGAAAGCATGTATTATCAATTAAGAATAGCCACAGAGGAAGATGTCCCGGCGATCAATGCTTTTCTTGAAAAGGGACAAGCAAAAGGCGGAGTGACGCTTGCAGAGCGAACGACATTTGTCGTGATGGAAGATGCGGATGGTCAGCTGGCAGGCTGCTTAGGTCTTGAACAGCTCAATGAACAAGAGGGATTGCTACGGTCTCTTGTCATATCAGATAAGCTCGGTCAGGGGCACATTGTCTCCTTGTTCCAAAGCGTTCAAACGCTCGGAGAAAAAATAGGTGTGGATACTTTTTATGTCGTTGCAAACCATTCCTCTTCCCATGATTTTTTGGCATTAATGGGCTTTGCGCCTTTAGAAGAAATCCCAGAAAGCATATGGAGCTCTGCACATGCAAAAGAGACATTGGGGAAAGAACAGGCTGTGGTCCTGCAAAAAAAAGGCAGTTAATCACAAAATGATGGACTTATACACATACTTATCCACTACAAAACAAGCGTTATCCACAAATTGTGGACAACGCTTGTTTTATTGATCATCATCTTTTATACTTTCAAAAGGATAATTGAGATATATCAACAGTTTTATCTTTTTTAAAAGGAGTTTGTATGATGTTAAATACAAAAAGGTGGTCTGTGGATTTAGAAAAGGATTTATCCACATACTATCCACAAATTAAACAGGCGGCCGATCTGCTGCAGCAAAATGAAGCGGTTGCTTTCCCGACAGAGACCGTTTACGGACTCGGGGCAAATGCGAAAGAGACTGAAGCCGTGATGAAAATTTATGAAGCGAAAGGGCGTCCGAGTGATAATCCGTTGATTGTTCACATCGCGGAAGTTCAGCAGCTTCACGAATTTGCACAAATAGAAAGCGAAAAAGCGAAGGCGCTGATGGATGCCTTTTGGCCGGGCGCCTTAACCATCGTTCTTCCGTGTAAGCCAGGCACTTTATCCAAGCAGGTTACAGCAGGTTTATCCACAGTAGGTGTGAGAATGCCTGACCATCCCATTGCGCTTGAGCTCATCCGAGCAGCTGGTCTGCCAATTGCTGCACCAAGTGCGAACCGTTCAGGGAAACCTTCACCAACACAAGCTGACCATGTAGCGAGTGACCTCGAAGGAAGAATCGCTGGAATTGTGGATGGCGGTTCAACTGGAATTGGGGTTGAGTCAACCGTTGTATCCTGTGTCGGTGAGATCCCAGTGATTTTAAGACCGGGCGGAATTACAAAAGAAGCATTAGAAGAGGTCGTGGGGACGGTGAGTGTGGATCCAGGACTGACAAAAAAGGACGAGGCGCCTGTATCGCCAGGTATGAAATACACACACTATGCACCTGAAGCCCAAATGTATATCTTTCATGGAAGTGATGAAGACATGCAGCGACACATTCAGAAATACAAAGCTGAAGGTCTAAAAGTCGGAGTACTGACAACAGAAGAAAAGAAATCGCTGTTTGCGGCAGATGTTGTGTACAGCTGTGGATGGAGAGAAAAACCTGAAACGGTTGCTGCAAACCTCTATCGTGTACTGAGACAATTTGATGAAACGGATGTAGACTTGATTATTTCAGAAGCCTTTTCAGAGCAAGGAGTTGGTTCTGCCATTATGAACCGTCTGCAAAAAGCCGCAGGAGGGCGTACACTCCCTTCTTTCCAATAGTTCTAACCTTTCTTGGACAAACATAGGTTAAAGGAGAATGTGTGTCCAAGGGGGATTTACATGAACGAACTAGCTGGCGAATTGCTGACACTCAGCATCATGGCTTTTGCACTTGGGATGGATGCTTTTTCGGTTGGACTTGGTATGGGGATGATTCAGCTGAGGTTCCGCCAGATCATTTATATTGGACTTGTCATTGGGATATTTCATATGTTTATGCCGCTTTTTGGCATGCTGACAGGTCAGCTCTTATCCGGATGGCTCGGTCTTCTTGCCACCTATATTGGCGGGGCGCTGCTTTTGGTGCTGGGACTGCAAATGATCGTTGCTTCTATCCGCAAAGAGGATAAGCCCTTTATCGCACCTGTTGGGACTGGTCTCGTTCTTTTTGCTACAAGTGTCAGCCTAGACAGCTTCTCTGTTGGTTTAAGCCTCGGGATTTACGGTTCCCAGGTGTGGATGACTATATTATTGTTTGGTTTTTTTAGTATGCTTCTCACATGGCTCGGATTATTACTCGGTAAACAGGTTCGGTCATGGGTGGGTTCATATAGCGGCGCGCTTGGCGGAATCATTTTACTAGCCTTTGGTATCAAATTATTATTTCCGCTCTAGCCAGTCTCCTTACATAACATGTAGAATGAAATGCTATATAATAGAAGAAAAGGAGGGCGAAAGATGAAAATCTTATTTGTTTGTACGGGAAATACATGCAGAAGTCCAATGGCTCAAGCCCTTTTTGCTTCCATTGCAGATGAAAAAGGTTTAGAGGTCACTGTAAAATCCGCAGGGATTTTCGCCACCGATGAAGGGAAGGCTTCTCCTCAAGCGATCGAAGCATTATTTGAGAAAAGCATTCCACTGAATCACTCATCATCAAAATTGACAGAGGAGCTTCTGCGCGAAGCTCATTACGTCTTCACGATGACTATGCAGCATAAACAGTTGATTGCAGAGCAATATGCGCATGCAAAAGGCAAGGTCTTCACTTTAAAGGAATTTGCGACAGGAACAGAAGGCGATGTATCCGACCCGTTTGGAGGAAGTCTTTCTGTTTATCAGGAAACTCGTGATGAACTTGAAGCCTTACTGTATCAGCTCGCTGAGAAATTGAAAAAAGATCATCATCATAGATAACCTGTAAAACCGTTGCGTCAACGGTTTTTCTGCTTTTGTTTGCAAATCACTAGGCAGAGGTTAAAATATAACTGTAAATAAAGAATGAATGTAAGACATAACAGATCAACTCACCCTTAGGAGGAATTGCCCGATGAAAGTAGCCATTGCATCCGATCACGGCGGAACGAATATTCGTGAAGAAATCAAACAACTGATGGATGAATTGAAGATCGAATACATTGATATGGGTTGTGAATGTGGATCAGGTTCTGTAGACTACCCAGATTATGCATTCCCAGTAGCCAATATGGTGGCAAACGGAGAAGTCGACCGCGGCATTTTAATTTGCGGGACAGGCATCGGCATGAGCATCTCGGCAAATAAAGTAAAAGGAATTCGCTGTGCATTAGCACATGATACATTTAGTGCAAAAGCAACTAGAGAACATAATGATACGAACGTTCTTGCAATGGGAGAGCGAGTGATTGGACCAGGATTAGCACGTGAGATTGCGCATATTTGGCTGACAACAGAGTTTACAGCAGGACGCCATGCTGTGCGGATTGGCAAAATTGCTGATTACGAAGAAAAGCACCTATAAGGAGCGCTTAATATGAACATTGGTCAAGATTGGCTTGAAATGTTAAAAGAGTTTCATCAAACAGTTGAATTGCGTGCCGGGCAAATTTTAGTCATTGGCTGCAGTACGTCAGAAGTGGCTGGTGAGCATATTGGTACTGCAGGAAGTGAGCAAATTGCTGCGTCCATCTATCAAGAATTGGATCAGTTAAGACGAGAGACCGGCATTGAGCTCGCCTTTCAATGCTGTGAGCATCTCAATCGTGCCCTAGTCGTTGAAGAAGAAGTGGCTTTCCGTTTTAACTTGGAGATTGTAGCTGCAGTACCTGTCCGTAAAGCGGGTGGTTCGATGGCAGCTCACGCGTATCAGCAAATGGAACATCCTGTATTAGTCGAATCCATTGAGGCGCATGCTGGAATTGATATCGGTGATACGTTAATTGGGATGCACCTAAAGAGAGTCGCTGTACCTGTCCGTCTCAGCCGTCATCAATTAGGACATGCACATGTGACTTTTGCGAAAACACGTCCGAAGCTGATTGGCGGAGAAAGAGCGGTTTATACAAGATCATAGCTTCGATATATTTCTAATATAATGTTGAATGATGAAGGCGCTTTACCACTTGAATATTCGGGTTTTCATAAAAAAGAAGTCGATTTTCCAAAAAAAACTTTTACATTTTACTCAAAAACCGTGTACAATGAGATGGTGAAAACATCGAATGGAAATAGATTGGAGAGGATTTCGCTGATGAAACATTTACCTGAGCAAGACGCACAAGTATTCAAAGCAATTCAACTAGAGCGGAAACGCCAGCAGGACAAAATCGAATTAATTGCATCAGAAAACTTCGTAAGCGAAGCAGTCATGGAAGCACAGGGCTCTGTATTAACAAACAAATACGCTGAGGGCTATCCTGGTAAACGCTACTATGGCGGCTGTGAACATGTAGACGTTGTGGAAGATATCGCACGTGACCGCGCAAAAGAAATTTTTGGCGCTGAGTATGTGAACGTACAGCCTCACTCAGGTGCTCAAGCGAACATGGCCGTATACTTTACTATTCTTGAGCATGGCGATACAGTGCTGGGCATGAACTTATCACATGGCGGGCATTTAACACACGGAAGCCCTGTAAACTTTAGTGGTGTACAGTACAACTTTGTAGAATATGGTGTAGATAAAGAAACTCAGCATATCGACTATCAAGATGTACTTGAAAAAGCACGTGAACATAAGCCGAAACTGATCGTTGCGGGTGCAAGTGCATACCCACGTCAAATTGATTTCAAAAAGTTCCGTGAGATTGCTGATGAAGTCGGTGCTTACTTTATGGTCGACATGGCTCACATTGCTGGTCTTGTTGCAGCAGGTCTTCATCCAAATCCAGTTCCTTACGCAGATTTTGTGACAACGACAACTCACAAAACATTACGCGGACCTCGCGGCGGAATGATTCTTTGCCGTGAAGAGTTTGGTAAAAAGATCGACAAATCGATCTTCCCTGGTATTCAAGGTGGACCACTCATGCATGTCATCTCTGCAAAAGCTGTTTCTTTCGGTGAAGTATTGAACGGAGATTTCAAAACATATGCACAAAACGTCATTGATAATGCAAAACAACTAGCTGAAACTCTTTTATCTGAAGATATTCAGCTTGTATCTGGCGGAACAGATAACCATCTTGTTCTCATCGACTTGCGTTCTCTTGGCATCACAGGAAAAATTGCAGAAAACGTTCTTGATGAAATCGGTATTACGGTGAACAAAAATGCAATTCCTTATGATCCAGAAAAACCATTTGTCACAAGTGGTGTACGTGTAGGGACAGCAGCAGTAACAAGCCGCGGTTTCGATCAAGAAGCGATGAAAGAAGTCGGTTCCATTATTGCACTTGCGCTAAAACATCATGAAGATGAAGCAAAATTAGAAGAGGCGAAAAAGCGTGTATCTGATCTTACGGCCCGTTTCCCTCTATATAACGAATTAGATTATTAAAAAACAGACCCATTTGCCTATTTTTGGCATGTGGGTTTTTTTTGTAGGATTTGCGAATCATATTGAAAGATGATGTCTTTTTATGTAGAATTGTAGGAAGTGTGCAAAGTTCACCGGAAGATGACAGAAAAGGAGTTGTAGCAAGCTATGGCAAAGGTTTATGTATTTGATCACCCGCTTATTCAGCACAAACTTACATATATTC
Source organism: Bacillus sp. DC4300-2b2 (assembly GCF_049895685.1). NCBI lineage: Bacteria > Bacillati > Bacillota > Bacilli > Caryophanales > Bacillaceae > Bacillus > Bacillus sp. DC4300-2b2. The sequence continues at coordinate 557,787 of NZ_JAFCSW010000001.1, read as the reverse complement.
GTGACGTTCATACAGGAACTAAAGAATTTAGAGAGCTAGTGGATGAAGTCGCAACATTAATGGCATTTGAAATCACAAGAGATTTACCGCTTGAAGAGGTAGATGTAGAAACACCTGTACAAGTAGCGAAATCAAACGTGATCTCAGGTAAAAAACTCGGTGTTGTGCCAATTTTAAGAGCAGGTCTTGGAATGGTAGACGGGATTTTGAAACTCATTCCAGCTGCTAAAGTGGGACATGTTGGTTTATACCGCGATCCGAAAACATTAAAGCCTGTTGAATATTATGTGAAGCTTCCATCTGATGTGGAAGAGCGTGAATTTATCGTAGTAGATCCAATGCTTGCAACTGGCGGCTCAGCAGTCGAAGCGTTAAACAGCTTGAAAAAACGCGGTGCGAAAAACATTCGTTTCATGTGTCTGATTGCTGCCCCTGAAGGTGTAGAAGAAATGCAAAAGCATCATCCAGATGTTGATATCTACATTGCAGCATTAGATGAGAAACTAAACGAAAAAGGTTACATCATCCCAGGTCTTGGTGATGCTGGTGACCGTATGTATGGAACGAAATAAGAAAGTCTTAATAAAAGCCCACATGCAAAACGTGCATGTGGGCTTTTTGAAATATATGACAAACGGTTGATACCGTTCTTAGAAAAATCATTGTATACTGAACATTGGCTGTTTTTTTCAATGAATGTCACATCTCTCCTAAAGTTTGATGAAATTGTGAACATTTTGTGTGCTCTATCACTATAGAAAAGTTTTTTAACTTTCAACCGATTGACACATCATAGACGCTATTGTATGCTAAACGAGGGTATTATGGTAAGGTTTTCATAGCCTATAGCACTCTACTAATCCTCATTGTGAACCCTTTAATAATCAGGGTTTGTATCAACGAATGAAGCAGCATCCCATAGATCTAAAGATTTCAAGTCTGATTGTGCAATTAGACCGATGGGTGATTGATTTTTTTCGAATAGGACGGCTTATCATAAGCGTCTTCTACGCAGTTTTCATCACCATTTATCACCTTTTTTACAATATTTTTCATCGGGAGTCAGATGAATGAACGATCCAAACGCGATTTTCCGCAGACAGAGTAAATATATGTTCTATCTATTGGCAATTTTTGTGTTTGGCTATGCCATGCCTGGTTTTAAACCACTGTTTCTTGGTTTCATTATCGGCACAATTTTTGCTTTCTTTAATTTATTCCTACTTATACGGAGAATGCACGCTTTTGATCGAGCGGTTAAAAAAGGAAAATCCATTCGTTCAATGGGAAGTACAGCCAGGTGGGCCAACGCGATTCTCGCAGTAGCGATTGCTTGGCGTTACCCCAATGAAGTTCATCTGGCAGGTGTTGTTATAGGATTAATGACAATATATCCTGTCATTATGATAGATTCCTTCATTCAACTTAAACGTTCTACTATGGAAGAGAGGTGAATACTCTTTGGGTCACAGTTCAAAAACTACAGAATTTTTAGGGTTAACGTTCAACTTATCCAATGTTCTCATGATTACGATTGCTAGTATCATCGTTCTTCTCATAGCGGTGCTGACTACTCGTGTTCTGTCTATTCGTCCGACTAAGGCGCAGAACTTCATGGAATGGATCGTTGATTTTGTTCGAAATATCATAGGTAGTTCGATGGACATGAAAACAGGAGCCCCATTTCTAGCGCTTGGCGTTACATTACTCATGTACATATTTGTTTCAAACATGCTTGGACTGCCATTCTCGATTACGGTCGATCACAACTTGTGGTGGAAATCACCAACTGCTGATCCTGCAATCACAATGACACTAGCAATTATGGTCATGGGTCTCACACACTACTATGGTGTCAAGGCAAAAGGAGTCAAGGAATATACGAAAGACTACTTTAGACCAATTCCGCTTTTAGTACCATTGAAACTTATTGAAGAATTTGCAAACACGCTAACACTTGGTTTGCGTCTTTACGGAAATATTTTCGCTGGAGAGATTCTTCTTGGTTTACTTGCAGGACTTGCGACCAATTTCTACTCGCAAAACATTGCGCTTGGTATCGTTGGTACATTAGGTGCTATCGTGCCAATGATTGTATGGCAGGCATTCAGTTTGTTTGTCGGAACCATCCAGGCATTTATCTTCACCATGCTGACAATGGTGTACATTTCCCATAAAGTCAGCGACGAACACTAAAAAAATTGAGAGTCCAAAAAGGACGTTATTTTAAAGGAGGAGCTTTTTAATGAATTTAATAGCAGCAGCAATTGCAATCGGTTTAGGAGCACTAGGAGCAGGTATTGGTAACGGTCTAATCGTATCTAAAACAGTTGAAGGAATCGCTCGTCAGCCAGAAGCTGGTAGAGAACTAAGAACACTTATGTTCATCGGGGTCGCTTTAGTTGAGGCACTTCCAATTATCGCTGTCGTTATCGCATTCTTGGCATTCTTTGGTTAATATGTGAGAAGCGTTCTAATATGAATTTTAATGGCGAAGATCAGATTAGTTCGAAACTTCGCCATTCCTTTATGTTTTGTTTCTTAACATATTATTTAAAGAAGGGAGTTGCCGTACTAAATGTCTCAGTTACCAGTGGTTTTAGGAGCAGGGGGCTTAAGCTTCAACGCCGGTGATATGTTATTCCAGCTTATCGCTATGCTCATTTTGCTTGCACTTTTAAAGAAATTTGCGCTTAAACCTTTATTAGGTATTATGAAGCAGCGTGAAGATTATATAGGAAATGAAATTTCAAGTGCTGAAGAAAAGCACGTTCAAGCTGAAAAGCTTCTTGAAGAACAACGTGTCTTATTGAAAGAAGCACGCGAAGAATCACATACACTCATCGAAAATGCGAAAAAGATTGGTGAGAAACAAAAAGAAGAGATCATTCAAGCAGCACGTCAAGAATCAGAGCGCTTGAAAGAGTCTGCTAGAACTGAAATCGTGAAAGAAAAAGAACAAGCTGTGGCTGCACTGCGTGAGCAGGTTGCATCACTATCTGTGCTGATTGCATCTAAAGTGATTGAAAAAGAACTTGATGAGCAGGCACAAGAGAAGTTGATTCAAGAGTACCTTAAAGAGGCAGGCGAAAGCCGATGAGCGTAACTATTGTCTCTAAGCGTTACGCTTCTGCTCTTTTTGACATCGTTCTTGCTTCTTCGGCAGTAGACGAAACTGAAAAAGAGCTGAATGAGATCAAAAAAGTTCTAAAGGCTGATCAAGAACTCAATGACTTCCTTGTTCATCCAAAGATTACAGCAGACAAAAAGAAACAGTTGATTGCTGAAGCTTTCAAAGGTGTTTCTACTTATGTATTGCACACAATGTATTTACTGATTGACCGCGGACGCACGAATATTTTCTCTGAAATGACGTCTGAGTTTGTGAAACTTGCAAACCGTACGAAACAAATAGACGATGCGATCGTGTATTCAGTGAAACCGCTGAGCGGTGCTGAAATTCAATCTTTATCTGAAGTATTTGCCAAAAAAGCCGGAGTCACATCACTGCGTGTTGAAAATGTGATTGACAAGGATCTAATAGGCGGAGTGAAAATCCGTATCGGAAACCGCATTTATGACGGCAGTGTCAGCGGAAAGCTTTCCCGCATTGAACGTCAGCTTGCAGGCGAAAATCGTTAGAAGGGGTGAAACCTTAGTGAGTATCAAAGCTGAAGAGATTAGCGCGCTGATAAAGCAGCAAATCCAAAACTATCAATCAGAAATTGAAGTAAAAGATGTCGGTACAGTCATTCAAGTAGGGGACGGTATCGCGCGTGTACATGGCCTTGACAACATTATGGCAGGAGAGCTGGTTGAGTTCTCTAACGGTGTAATGGGTATGGCTCAAAACCTTGAGGAGTCTAACGTAGGTATCGTTATTTTAGGACCTTACAAAGATATCCGCGAAGGTGACGACGTAAAACGTACAGGTCGTATCATGGAGGTTCCAGTAGGTGAAGAGTTAATCGGACGTATTGTGAACCCGCTTGGTCAGCCTGTTGATGGACTAGGTCCAATCTTAACAAGCAAAACACGTCCAATCGAAAGTGAAGCACCTGGCGTTATGGATCGTAAATCTGTACATGAGCCGCTTCAAACAGGAATTAAAGCAATTGATGCCTTGATTCCAATCGGCCGCGGACAGCGTGAATTGATCATTGGTGACCGTCAAACAGGTAAAACATCTGTTGCAATCGATACGATTCTAAACCAAAAAGATCAAGACATGATCTGTATTTATGTAGCCATCGGACAAAAAGAATCAACGGTTCGTGGTGTTGTTGAAACACTTCGTAAGCATGGTGCGCTTGACTACACAATCGTTGTCACAGCTTCTGCATCACAGCCAGCTCCACTTCTTTACCTTGCTCCTTATGCAGGTGTAACGATGGGTGAGGAATTCATGTATAACGGCAAGCACGTACTTGTTGTCTATGATGACCTTTCTAAACAAGCGGCAGCTTACCGTGAGCTTTCATTATTGCTTCGTCGTCCTCCAGGTCGTGAGGCATTCCCTGGTGATGTTTTCTATCTTCACTCTCGTTTATTAGAACGTGCAGCGAAGCTTAGTGACGAAAAGGGTGGCGGTTCTATCACAGCATTGCCTTTCGTAGAAACGCAAGCTGGCGATATTTCTGCATATATCCCAACAAACGTTATTTCCATTACAGATGGACAGATTTTCTTACAATCTGACCTCTTCTTCTCAGGCGTACGTCCAGCGGTAAACGCAGGATTGTCTGTATCTCGTGTGGGTGGTTCTGCACAAATCAAAGCGATGAAAAAGGTAGCAGGTACACTTCGTCTGGATCTTGCTTCTTATCGTGAGCTTGAAGCATTCGCTCAGTTTGGATCTGATCTAGACCAAGCGACTCAAGCGAAATTAAACCGTGGTGCAAGAACAGTTGAAGTCTTAAAACAAGACTTGAACAAACCGCTTAAAGTTGAAAAACAAGTAGCGATTCTTTACGCACTAACAAGAGGATACTTAGACGATGTTGCCATTGCTGATGTTAAACGCTTTGAAGCTGAGTTATTCTTGTACATTGAAGAAAACCATAAAGGCTTGTTTGACACAATCTCTCAAACAGGAAATATGCCTGCTGATGAAGAGTGGAAGACAGCAATCGAAGGCTTTAAACGTACGTTTGCACCAAGCAACTAATTAGTAATCTTTCCGAGAGAAAAAGATTCTCTTTTTCTCTCTTTTCACGTAAATGAACACGGATTCCTGAAAAAAGGTGGTGAAATCTTTGGCCTCATTACGCGATATAAAGTCAAGGATCACGTCAACGAAAAAATCGAGTCAGATCACAAAAGCGATGCAAATGGTATCAGCTGCGAAACTGAATCGTGCTGAAAACAATGCGAAGTCTTTTGTTCCTTACATGGAGAAAATCCAGGAAGTGGTTGCTGCAATCGCAACTGGAACAAGTGCTAAGCACCCAATGCTTCTTTCAAGACCTGTCAAGAAAACAGGGTATCTCGTCATTACATCTGATCGAGGGCTTGCAGGACCTTTTAACAGCTCGATTTTGCGTGCCGCTTACCAAACCATTCAATCTCGTCATCAATCCGCTGATGAATATGCGGTGATTGTCATTGGTAAAATCGGACGCGACTTCTTCAAAAAGCGTGGTATTCCAGTTATTTCTGAAGTAACAGGACTTGGAGACGAAGTAGCGTTTGCTGATATTAAAGAATTAGCAAGCAGCACAGTTCAAATGTTCTCTGATGAAGCGTTTGACGAACTTTACATGTTCTACAACCACTTTGTCAGTGCGATTTCACAAGAAGTAACAGAGAAGAAATTATTGCCGCTAACGGACCTTTCGGCCGCAGCGACACCAAATAAACGTTCCGCATCTTATGAGTTTGAGCCTTCTGAAGAAGAAATTCTTGAAGTTCTCCTTCCTCAATATGCAGAGAGTTTGATTTTCGGTGCGCTTCTTGACAGCAAAGCAAGTGAACATGCTGCAAGAATGACAGCAATGAAGAGTGCAACAGACAACGCAAAAGAATTGATCGACAGCCTGACACTCTCTTACAACCGTGCTCGTCAAGCAGCGATTACACAAGAGATTACAGAAATTGTCGGCGGAGCAGCTGCCTTAGAATAGAAATAATTGTCAGGAGGGAATGCAATGAAAACAGGACGCATCAGTCAGATCATGGGACCAGTCGTAGACGTTCGTTTTGAAGACGGTCACTTGCCTGAGATTTATAATGCGATCAAAGTTTCGCATAAAGCGGAAAGCGAAAGTGAAGTTGATATCGACTTAACTTTAGAAGTAGCACTACATTTAGGTGATGATACAGTGAGAACCATCGCAATGGCATCAACAGACGGTGTGAAGCGCGGTATGGAAGCTGTAGACCTTGGAAAACCAATTTCAGTACCAGTTGGTAACGTAACACTTGGACGTGTATTCAACGTACTGGGAGATAACATTGACTTAGATGAGCCACTTGTAGAAGCTCAAAGAGATCCAATCCACAGACAAGCGCCTTCTTTTGATCAACTTTCTACAGAAGTTGAAATTCTTGAAACAGGTATCAAAGTTGTTGACCTGCTTGCTCCTTACATCAAAGGTGGAAAGATCGGTCTATTCGGTGGAGCCGGTGTAGGTAAAACCGTTCTGATTCAAGAATTAATCAACAACATCGCACAAGAACACGGCGGTATTTCTGTATTCGCTGGTGTTGGAGAGCGTACACGTGAAGGAAACGACCTTTACTACGAAATGAAAGATTCTGGCGTTATCGAAAAAACAGCCATGGTCTTCGGCCAAATGAATGAGCCGCCAGGTGCACGTATGCGTGTTGCCCTAACTGGTTTGACAATGGCAGAGCATTTCCGTGATGAACAAGGTCAAGACGTATTGTTCTTCATTGATAACATCTATCGTTTTACACAAGCAGGTTCTGAAGTTTCAGCCCTTCTTGGACGTATGCCTTCAGCGGTAGGTTATCAGCCGACACTTGCAACAGAAATGGGTCAGCTGCAAGAGCGTATCACGTCTACAAACGTAGGATCTGTTACATCGATTCAAGCGATCTATGTACCTGCGGATGACTATACGGATCCAGCTCCAGCAACTACGTTCGCTCACCTTGATGCAACGACAAACCTTGAGCGTAAGCTGACTGAAATGGGTATTTATCCAGCGGTTGATCCTCTTGCTTCAACATCTCGTGCACTTGCACCTGAGATCGTTGGCGAAGAGCATTATGCGATTGCGCGTGAAGTGCAGCAAACATTGCAGCGCTATAAAGAATTACAAGATATCATTGCCATTTTAGGTATGGATGAATTATCTGAGGACGATAAGCTTGTGGTACACAGAGCGCGTCGTGTTCAATTCTTCCTATCTCAAAACTTCCACGTAGCAGAGCAGTTCACTGGCCAAAAAGGTTCTTATGTGCCATTGAAAGAAACTGTTAAAGGCTTCAAGGAAATCTTATCTGGTAAATACGATCACCTTCCAGAAGATGCATTCCGCTTAGTTGGACGCATTGAAGAAGTGGTTGAAAAAGCCAAAGAGATGGGTGTAGAGGCCTAATCTGGTCCTTAGGAGGGTAAAAGCATGAAGACCGTTCAAGTCAATATCGTTACTCCCGACGGCCCAGTGTATCAAGCGGATGTGGAAATGGTCAGTGTAAGAGCAGAAAGCGGTGAGCTTGGTATTTTAGCTGGCCACGTTCCAATGGTTGCTCCGCTAAAAATCGGTGCAGTTCGCTTAAAACATAGTGGATCAACTGAATTGGTTGCAGTAAGTGGCGGGTTTGTTGAAGTCCGCCCTGAACAAGTAACGATTCTTGCTCAGGCCGCTGAAACATCAGACAAAGTTGATGTTGATCGTGCTAAATCAGCGAAACAGCGTGCTGAAGAGCATTTGAACCACCCGAATGAAAGTGATGTACGCCGGGCGGAACTCGCATTAAAACGGGCATTAAACCGTTTAAATGTAGCAGGGAAATAAAATAGAAAATCCTTCTTATCACAGTGATAAGAAGGATTTTTTTTAGGATGACATGAGAGATTGATACATCGACACATAAGGATGAGATGCTTGCTTTTCTAAATATAACTGCTCGCAAAATTGCGTACTGCAATGCCATGTTTTATTGTTTCTGCGTAAGCCAAGCGTATATTGGTGCGAAGAGTCCATATAAGGCCGCACTACCCAGTCAGCATCTGAATGATGACGGATGACAACCTCTCCTAAATACACACTCATCATCGCTTCTAATGCATCTATTGGCATTTTCCACTCAGCGAACAGCTGCTTGGTCAATGCATCAAAGTATAGTGATTCTAACTGATACAGGCTTTCCTCAGAGTAATCCAAAGAAATGTTATGAAAATGACACAATTGTGCTAATTCTTCTAGCTGTGTCTGTCTATAATCAAAGTAGAAAGCAATGGCCTCCCATTCATGATCAAATGAGGGAACCAATTCTCCGTACAAATCAACAAAGTCAGGAAAAGAATCTTTCAATGTGTTCAGCTCCTTCCACACGCAGTATATCATCTCCTTGGCATCAGGATAAGAGGGGATTCACACTAAATGTAGCTCTTTTTTCCAAATGATTCATCTTTCCGATTTTCGAGGATATAATGAAAGGGAGTTTTCCTTTACAGAAATAAATAAAAGGAGGATTCAATTGTATGGAAGACGTAGGACAACAAGCAATCGTGGGCATTGTGATTCACCTATTTTTTATCGCGGTTACATGGTGGGCACTGCTTGCTGTAAATATTGATCCACTCATTAAAAAAGGGAAAATTGTTCAAGCAAGGCTGCTGATGATGCTCATTACCATTGCGATCGCATCTGCGGTCAGCAATTTCTTCCTTGATTACTTAAATTTCTCCAGACAAATTCCTTATATGTTCTAACATAAAAGGTTTGGTCACGGCCTTCTGCGGGAACGTAAAAAGAAGGGTCATAAGGCTCGCCTTTTGTTGACTTTTCCACGTATGTATTGACCTCCTTGCGGCAACACTTGTAGCAAGGGGGAATGACAGGTGAGAAAGTATTTGAAAGGTTGGCCATTATTTGCGTTTATTCTTTTTTTTGTTCTGATGATTCAAGGGATTCGTGCGGAAGAATCTTCTCCGCTCGCTCAAATAGCAGAAGGTTTGAAAAACCAGCAAATCGAAGTCGATGGATGGACCCTTCATGCCAAAACAAATGTAGATATTTCATCCGAACAATTTTCAAAAAAAGTGAAACGTTTGAAAGACGAACTACGACAGTATGAGTGGACCGAAAAAAAAGAACAACATGTCACCAAAGTCACAGGAATTTACAAAGATGAAAAAAATGATACAGAATCGAAAATTTTACTCGTGAAGACCGACACAAAATCAAATCAAAAGTCGTATTTATTATATGAGCAAAAAGGTGCTCGCCCACTGAATACCTGGGAGCATACATATGATCAGTTCGTACGTCATGCAAAAAGCATATTACAAGAGAAAATTGTAATTTTTACTTGTCTCGATGGTCATGTAAATGGTATGATGGATGTTGTTTTGCAAAAAAAAGCTGAAACGTTAGCAAATGAATTTCAAGCAAAACCAGTTGAGTATCTCGTTGAGTCTAATTTTGTGTCGCTTTCCGCTTACACAGATAAGTGGGAACAGTTCATTATGACTTCAAATGATAAAATGAATGTTCAAATTGCCATCAGAAGTTCGGAAATGAACGAAAATCATACGATTACGGTTGGCACACCAATCGTAACGACTGAATATTAATATAGAGAATTTGGGACGCGGAGGGGAAGACCTTGGAAAAAATCATCGTCCGCGGCGGTCAAAAGTTAAACGGCACAGTTAAAGTAGAAGGCGCAAAAAATGCCGTTTTACCAGTTATCGCTGCATCTTTGTTAGCAAGTACAGAAAAAAGCGTAATTTGTGATGTACCTACGCTCTCCGATGTATATACAATCAATGAAGTGTTACGTCATTTAGGAGCAGAAGTACATTTTGAAAATAACGAAGTATCAGTTGATGCATCTCATGCACTAGAAACTGAGGCTCCGTTTGAGTATGTCCGTAAAATGAGAGCATCCGTGCTTGTCATGGGACCACTTTTAGCAAGAACAGGTCATGCAAGAGTTGCATTACCTGGAGGCTGTGCAATTGGTTCAAGACCAATTGATCAGCATTTAAAAGGCTTTGAAGCAATGGGAGCTAAAATTCAAGTAGGTAATGGTTTCATCGAGGCTGAAGTAAAAGGCCGTTTAAAAGGTGCAAAAATCTATTTGGATTTCCCAAGTGTAGGGGCAACTGAAAACATCATCATGGCAGCAGCATTAGCTGAAGGAACAACAATTTTAGAAAACGTAGCAAAAGAACCTGAAATTGTTGATTTAGCAAACTACATCAATGCCATGGGCGGTAAGGTTCGCGGTGCTGGTACTGGTACAATCAAAATCGAAGGTGTGGAAACACTTCACGGTGCAAAACACAACATCATCCCTGACAGAATTGAAGCAGGTACTTTCATGGTGGCAGCAGCCATTACAGAAGGAAATGTTCTTGTAAAAGGCGCAGTGCCAGAGCACATGACATCACTTGTTGCAAAAATGGAAGAAATGGGTATTCAGATCATTGAAGAAGAAGAAGGTTTAAGAGTCATTGGACCATCTGAGCTCAAGCCAATTGATCTAAAAACAATGCCACATCCTGGGTTCCCAACGGATATGCAATCTCAGATGATGGCGCTATTGCTTCGTGCGAACGGAACAAGCATGATCACAGAAACGGTGTTTGAAAACCGCTTTATGCATGCTGAAGAATTCCGCCGCATGAATGGCGATATTAAAATTGAGGGTCGCTCTGTCATTATCAATGGGCCAGTTCAACTTCAAGGTGCTGAAGTGGCAGCGACTGATTTAAGAGCAGGAGCAGCACTTGTACTTGCTGGATTAGTGGCAGAAGGTCATACACGTGTCACAGAGTTGAAGCATATTGACCGTGGTTACGTGAACTTCCACCAAAAGCTTGCAGCAATCGGTGCAGACATTGAAAGAGTAAACGATGAATCAGCAGATGTGACACAAGAACAAGTTGTATCAGATCTGAACGCTTAGTCATTAAAGAAATCAGTGTGTCCATTGGGCATGCTGATTTTTTTTTAGAATCATAGAATGCTTCATTTCACGAAGCTTATCATTAGTGTATCCAACCATCTTAAATTTTATTCATACAGACGAACAGTAAAATCCATTTGAAGGACAGCCTCATACCCTCCATAAAAGACTTGTCCACTAAATGAAAGAAGCTGTCATATTAGCTTGTCCCTGCCCATAGGATAAAAGAGATTCAATGACAAATGGGGGCAGCCAAATATGAAACCAATGATATGGACAATCGCAGGAATATGCATCATCATTTTAATGATTCCAACATTACTTGTGTTGCCGACATTCCAAGGGAAGCCGGCGGCTAGCCAGCACGTAGCAGCGGAACCATCAGTTAAAAAAGAAGTGAAGGGTTCAGTCAAATTGAAGCAATCACCCGTCGCTATCCCCGTCTATCGCTCTGCTCATCAGCAGGTAGAAAACATCCCCTTAGAAGAGTATGTGATCGGTGTCGTAGCATCTGAAATGCCAGCTGATTTTGAAATGGAAGCACTCAAGGCACAAGCGCTCGCAGCAAGAACGTATATCGTCAGACAAATGATCAGTGATAAGACTGTCAAATCACCTAAGGGTTCTCTTGTAGATGATACCCAAATGTTCCAAGTTTACAAAAACAAACAGGAACTTAAGAAAATTTGGGGGAAAGCGTACAATTGGAAATTAAAAAAGGTCACGGAAGCTGTCGCCAGCACACAAGGAAAAGTGCTGACTTATGATGAGAAACCAATTGATGCTTCATTCTTTTCAACAAGTAATGGAAAAACGGAAAATGCCGAAGCCTATTGGAAAAATGAAATCCCTTATTTGAAAAGTGTCTCAAGTAAATGGGACGAAAAATCGCCAAAATTTCAAAACAAGAAAACCATCTCTGTAAGTGAATTTCAGCAAAAATTAGGTGTGACGCTCACTCAGCAGGCTCAGGTCGGACAGATTGTAGAACGGACACCAGGAAACCAAGTAGCGAAAGCCGTGATCAACGGTAAAACACTGTCAGGCCGAGACATTCGAGAATCACTAGGCCTTCATTCAGCGGACTTCACATGGGAACGCCAGGGCCAGCAGATTGTCATTACAACAAAAGGATATGGTCATGGTGTAGGCATGAGTCAATATGGTGCGCATTATATGGCGCAGGCTGGCAAAAAAGTAGATGCCATCGTGAAACATTATTATAAAGGCATTCAAATCGAATCAGCCGATCGTTTTCTCAACACGTATATGGCTAAAAAATAAAGCAAAGGTGCCTCAGAAATGAGGCATTTTTTGTTTGTTCAAAAAGATTTGAACAGAATGTGTCAAATCACGACTTAAGACGCAGGTCAGGAAATCTTAAACATTTATGTCCTGACAAGAACTGATGGCTGATACAAAGTCCCTCGAAAGACAGAGAAAACGAGAGGATAATGGGTGTGTTAGGTGAAAATATCTAGACATCTGACAGAATTTTAGTGATTTTGATGAAAGAGAAAAAGGGACCGAGTCCTATACCATTCCAAGACAGAATAATTTACGATTAAGATGTTTCAATCAAATACATAAGGAGGAAGGAAAAGTATGTTGAAAAAAGTAATCACACTCGTAACCTTAACTGTATTGACATTATCTATGTCAATCTCTTCACCAGTATTTGCAGAAGCATCTACAGTCAAAAAACATAACAAAGATGTAAGAGTGACAATCTTACTTGATGCAAGCGGAAGCATGGCAAGAAAAGTAGAGGGAGAGCGCAAATTTGATCTCGCTAAACAAGAGGTATTTAAATTTGCTCAGTCACTTCCTAAAGACGCTAAAATTCGTATGAGCTTGTTTGGTTCTGAAGGAAACAACAAAAATTCAGGTAAAGCTCAATCATGTGAAGTCATTAGAGGCGTTTATGGCGTACAGCCTTATGAAAAAGACAGCTTTGAAAACTCTTTAAACGGACTTGGGCCAACTGGGTGGACACCGATTGCACGTGCACTTGAAAATGCAAAACAAGCGGATGAGCAGCTTCATGCAGGAACAAAGCATATTGTGTACTTAATCACTGATGGTGAAGAAACTTGTGGCGGAGATCCAGTAAAAGTAGCAAAAGAATTGCATAACTCAAAAGGATCAACTGTTGTAAATGTGATCGGATTAGACTTTAACGATGGCTATGAAGGTCAATTGAAGCAAGTAGCCAAAGCTGGTAAAGGCCATTACTACCAAGCAAGCACTGGTAAAGAAATGGGTTCTATCTTTTCAGCAGAATCATTAAAACTACACGAATAACTTGCTGAACAAAAGGGAAACGATTGATTTATGCTTTCGTTTCTCTTTTTCTGTACAAAAGTAAAAAAATGGAGGTTTTTATTGATGAAAAGAAATATCATATTAACCATTTTGGCTAGTCTTGTCCTGCTTCTTTCTTCACCAGCTCATGCTGTAACAAAACAGGAGCCGCCTGCTCATGTGGTGATATTACTCGATTTAAGCGGCAGCATGGCACAGTCAGTTGAAGGTGAAAAGAAAATCGAAATTGCTAAACGGTCTATTCAAAGCTTTGCGAGTATTTTATCTGAAGATACACAAGTTCTGCTTCGTGTGTTTGGTCATGAAGGAACCAATAAAAATGCAGGGAAAGCCGTATCTTGTTCAAGTTCTGAAGCCGTTTACGGATTTGGATCATATGAGCCATCAACATTTCAGCAAGCACTGAACGTGTATAAGCCAACTGGCTGGACACCACTTGCAAAAGCATTAACGGATACGAAACAAGATTTTGAAGATCACCAGGCTGAAGGCAAAAATATTGTTTATGTTGTCAGTGATGGTGAAGAAACTTGTGGTGGAAGTCCTTCACAAGCAGCAAAGGAATTACATGAAGACGGGATAGATACAATTGTTAATATCATTGGCTTCGACGTAAATGAAAAAGAAGCAAAAAGTCTAAAATCTGTTGCAAAAGCGGGTGGAGGACAATATCAACCGGCAGCAAATGCCGAAGAATTGAACCGCATTCTTCAACAAGAAGCGAGCGTTTTTGGTCGGTAGAGAGTGAATGGCAGCTGGGGAAAATAACCCCAGCTGTTTTTAAGTTGACGATTAATTCAAAGTCGTTTCTAATTCATCGATTCGTTTCTCCACGTAATGCTGATCCTTTCTTGCATGAAAGGTTTCGGCTTTTTCTAATATGGCAGCCGTATTATATTCGGGAATCTGTGAGTAGCTCTCATACACACCTTTAGGAATTAAAACGTTCCCTTCAGGCCAATAAACTGCGATATTGCCACGTCTCAACTCTCCGAATTGAGCTACTCCTTGATAGGACCCATATTGATTAAAGAGAACAACTGGATCACCTTCTTGGACGTAAAGCTCTTTTGCATCTTCTTCATTCATTAGGATAGAATGACGTTTTCCACCGTTAAAGGCATCCTTTTCACTGTAGATCATGGAGTTGAACTGCTTTCCTCTTCTTGTCGTGATATTGAAATGTCCTTCGGTTTTTCGATATTGAGGCAACTGGGCAGGAAGAAGATGTCCCTTTCCGTCTGGCGTTGGACACTCGCCATCTTCACAAAGCCATGCGCCTCCCCATTGAAAAACGTCTCCCTTATGCCGTAAATGCTGGATGCCATCATAGTTTCGATTGGCGATCGCTATCTCACGACGAATGTCTTCAGCTGTTTCAAAATGAATCAGCTCGGCATCATCTGGGCGGACCCTTTTCGCAAGATCAACATAAATGTCCCATTCTGCTCTGGCTTCCTCAATACGAGGTCCTTCAATTTCTGGACTGAAATATACCATGCGTTCTGTACTGGTTGATGTGCCGCCGCCTGGTTGTTCATATCTTGTCATAGCAGGCAGCACAATTACCGCCTCTTCAGCGTCTACCAGCGTAGAGGTATTCAAAATGATATCTTGGTGGACACGGAGTTCAAGTTCAGATAATGCTTTTTCAATCGCTTCTGGGTTTGGCATCGTTTCTAAAAAGTTTCCACCACTCGTAAACAGCATTTTGAGTTTTTGTGGATGATCTTTTGGGAGAGCCATCTTCTCAAAGGATTGCCCAATGGTGTCACCATGCCATTTAGGAATGTCAAATCCCCATATATGTTCGATTCTTTCAATATTCTCTTCATCAAAATCACTACCCGGCAAAACGAATGGATCAGCGCCCATTTCACCGGAACCTTGGACGCCGCTATGCCCCCGAATTGGCATGACACCACAATGTTTTCTGCCAATGAATCCTCGCAGCATGGCAAGGTTGGCAACCTGTGATATATTATCAGTTGCAAAGCGGTGCTGAGTAAGGCCCATACTCCAAATAAAAACACCTGAATTAGCATTGGCAAGCAGTGTTGCAAATTCCTTCATTCTTTCTTTTGATAAACCTGATGATGCTTCTAGGTCCTTCCACTTCAACTGTGCGACATGCCGCTTTAAATCCTGTATGCCTGTTGTATGGTTTTGAATAAATTCGTGATCAAGGGCCGAATGGGGAGCATGCTGCTCCATGTCAAACCAATGCTTGATGACGCCGTTCATAAACGCAATATCGCCGCCTATATTGACTTGGTAAAAATCATCCGCAATTTTTGTACCGAATAATGCACTCTCTGGAATAGAAGGAACCCAGTATTTTTCCATGGCAGGCTCTTTATACGGATTGATGATGATAATTTTTGTCCCCTTCTTTTTAGCAGCGTACATATATTTAGTGGAAACAGGCTGATTGTTTGCTGCGACAGATCCCCAAAAAATTAATACATCCGTTCCAATCCAATCGCTGTAATTACAGCTTGAAGCACCGATGCCGAGGGACCGTTTAAGAGCGGTTTTACTTGGTGAATGGCAAATGCGAGAAGCATTATCAATATGATTCGTTCCTATAAATCGAGCTGCCTTTGCAGCGGTATAATAAACTTCATTTGTAATTCCTCTGGCGGTTAAATAGAAAGCAAGCTGCCGTTTATCAATTGATTGGATTTTAGATGCGATTTGATCTAGTGCATTATCCCAAGAAATACGTGTAAAGGCATTGTCACCTTTTTTTCGGAGCAATGGATAAGGAATTCGCCCAAGCTTGCGAAGAGAGGTGCTGTCCATTTGCTTTAGCTGATGAATATCTTCAAACCATTTTGGATCAATAGCTGGCATTGTGTTGAGACGAAGTACATTTAGTCTTGTAGTGCATATATGAGGTCCTGCGAGCGTTTGATCATACAGTCCTGAGACACCAAGTGCACAGCCGTCACAAACGCCCTGCGTTAAAATACGGTACGCATAGGGAAGGTTATCTTTGTTCTCCCATGCCACTTTCATCGTATCTCGAATATGTTTCGGTTTCACTTTGCCAAGCCCCATTGGTGCAAAAGAGGCCCATAGCTTTGGTGAGGGTTTTTTATTGAGTTTAACAGGCCCTTTATGTTTTGTTTTCCCCATGAGATCATCACCCTCCTATTACTTTGTAAAGCGTTTTCATATCTAAAAATTACCTTTAGATTGTGATTCTGTCAAATTCAAATTAAGGTCGGGCTGAAACAGAAGAAGCAGTAGGTGGGTTTGTTTCTCTCAGCTGCTGAATATCCTTCCGAATAAGAAGTGATATGATAAAAGCGATGAAAAATAAGCCAGAGAACACCATGAGACTCTGTGTGTAATTACCTGTTATATCTCGGATGAAGGATGAAAATAGAGGGCCTGCTAAACCCGCAGCGGCCCAAGCCGTCAGAATATAACCGTGTATGGCACCAAGCTGCTTTGTACCAAACAAATCCCCAATATAGGCTGGAATTGAAGCAAATCCTCCTCCATAGCACGTATAAATGATCGCCATGACGATTGAAAAGATGAGCGGTTCTTTTAAATAGGGAAGTAAAGGAAAAGCAATGAGCTGGATACTGAAAAAAATCGTGTAGGTATTCGGTCTTCCTATATAATCTGAGAACGATGCCCAGCCAATTCGTCCTAACCCATTAAAAGCACCTAAAATGCCCACAAGAGTGGCTGCAGCACCTGCAGTGAACCCAACACTTTCTTGAGCAAGAGGTGACGCTACTGAAATAATAGCAATTCCGCATGTGATATTAATAAAAAACATAAGCCACAAATAATAAAAACGTCTTGTCTTGATCGCTTCATTTGCTGTAAGCTGTGATAAATCTTGAGGAATTTTTCTTTGCTTTGTTTTGAATGTGTCAAATTGCTTGACGTCATCAGGTGTTGGTGGTGATAAATAAAGAGATGAGGTCACCATGATGATAAAATAGGAGATTCCAAGAATATAAAAAGTATTTGCGATATTCACTTTTTCAATGAGAAATTGAATAATTGGGCTGCAAATAAGAGAAGCAAATCCAAACCCCATAATGGCTAAACCGGTTGCAAGCCCTCTTCGATCCGGAAACCATTTGACTAGAGTTGATACAGGTGCAATATAGCCTACACCTAAGCCTATTCCAGCGAGTACCCCATAAAATAAATAGAGGAGAGGCAGTGAGGACATGTGGACAGCGAATCCTGATCCAGTCATTCCGATGCCGAAGAAAATAGCTGAGAAGAGCCCCGATGCCTTTGGGCCATACCTTTCAACGAAATGTCCCATGAAAGCAGCAGATAAACCTAAAAATAAAATAGCAATACTGAAGGTGAGACTTATTTCTGTTAATGACCACTGAAAGGCTTCATGTAAAGGATTCGTAAAAACACTCCAAGCATAAACAGACCCAATAGATAAATGAATTCCTACAGCACTTGTTGCAATGAGCCAGCGATTTTTCGATTTGTTCATTTTGTTCCCCCCATATAAAGCAATCAAGAAGTTTGATAAGATAGAAATATGTTACATTTTCATGACTTTTTAAAATAATATCACAATTTGATTGGATCATATAACTAAATTTGCATTGAAAGGAAGATCATACAATGAATCCTTCTGTTAAAAAGAAACGAGTCATACACCAATACCGTGAAGGCCAGTTTACATGCAAATCTGATGAAATTGTAGAAGAATTTCCTTTAACTGTGATGGTGAATGGAGAAGAATTTGTGACACTTGTTTGTTCGCCAGAGCACCTGAAAGAATTGGTTATCGGCTTTTTGGCTTCAGAAGGGGTCATTCGATTTGAAAATGAGATTAAAAGGTTTACAATAGATGAAAGTATGGGTTTTGCCTATGTTGATTTAGTTCATTCAAGTGGATTTGATTCATCAGATTTTACAAAACGAGTGATTGGTTCATGCTGCGGGAAAGGAAGACACTTTTATTTTCTTCAAGATGTGAAGACGGCAAAAACAGCCATTGATCGAATTAGTATCTCTGCTGAAACCTGTACGCATCTCATGAAGTGTTTGCAAGAAGAAAGCCAATTATTTCAACATACTGGTGGAGTGCATAATGCTGGACTGTGTGACACAGAGAAGTTATTTATCACTAGAACTGATATAGGAAGACATAATGCTTTAGATAAAATTTATGGATATTGTTTACTCCAGCGAATCCCACTTAGAGATAAAATTCTTGTGTTTAGCGGCCGGATATCGTCAGAAGTTCTATTGAAGGCAGCAAAACTAGGAGTCTCTATCGTCATTTCAAAATCAGCACCTACTGAGCTAGCGCTTCAAATGGCAGAAGAATTAAATATTACGACAGTTGGATTCGTCAGAGGAAAATCCTTTAATATTTACACTCATCCTCAGCGTATTACAGAATAGGAGGCAAAGTATGGACAGTATTTTAGATAAAAGACATCGACCATTGCGCAATTTAAGAATATCAGTAACTGATCGCTGTAACTTTAGATGTACGTACTGTATGCCTGCTGAAATTTTTGGACCAGATTATCCTTTCTTGAAAAAAGAAGAACTGCTTAGTTTCGAAGAAATTGAACGACTTGCTACCCTTTTTGTAAAGAATCTAGGTGTGGTAAAAATACGCATCACGGGCGGGGAACCTTTAATGCGGAAGGATCTGCCTGTCTTAATAGAAAAGCTCGCAAAAATTCCAGGGATTGAAGACATTGCGATGACAACCAATGGAACGCTTTTACCTTTATATGCTGATCAGTTAAAGAGAGCTGGTCTTAATAGAGTTACCATTAGTTTAGATTCATTAAATCCCGATCGTTTTAAGCAAATGAACGGAAGGCACATTTCTATCCAAAAAGTGTTTGATGGCATTGAGGCGGCAAAAAAGGCTGGACTTGCTATCAAGATTAATATGGTTGTTCAAAAAGGTGTGAATGATCAGGATGTCTTACCAATGGCGGCTTACTTTAAAAAAGAAGGACACGTTCTCAGGTTTATCGAGTTTATGGATGTCGGTAATACGAATAAATGGAATCTAGAACATGTCATGACAAAGAATGAAATAATTGAAATAATTGATTCAACATATCCTATCAAACCAGAACCTCCTCAATATACAGGTGAAGTAGCCAACCGATTTTTTTACAAAGATGGATCAGGAGAGATAGGCATTATTTCTTCCGTTTCAGATGCTTTTTGCGGAACATGTAACAGAGCAAGGCTATCTGCACGCGGGGAATTGTTTACATGTCTGTTTGCATCATCGGGTTTTGATCTGAAACGGATGATTCGTACGACAAAAGATAATGAAGAGTTAGCAAACTTGTTAAAGGAACTATGGTCGAATAGACATGATCAATATTCAGCTGAGAGAGAGCAGAAAAAAGATCAGAAAAAGGTTGAAATGTCATATATCGGTGGGTAGTGACAACAAAGTATCATGATCAGGTATTTTTGAAAAGAAGGCAAAATGGAATAATCATTATTGGAACTCCTTTTTTGAGAACAGGTTATTTTATCTTATGAATTCAGTCATTATAAAAAACCAGCAGAGATTCTGCTGGTTTTTAAATTACTATTTTGAACTTCAAAAAGCTTGAGATAAGTCTTGAAAATAGATTTTTCATCGTTTTGTGCTGCTTTACTTTTCCGACTGCTGTGATAAGATCAAATCATTCTTTACCAGCTCGATTTTTTTACCCCAGGGATATGACCCTTATAGGCAAGCTCACGAAAAGCAATCCTAGACATTTTGAATTTTCTTAAGTAACCTCTCGGGCGGCCGGTTAATTCACAACGATTTTTTAAGCGGGTAGGGGAAGAGTCTCTAGGTAATTTCCGTAAAGCTTCATAGTCACCTTTTTCTTTTAACTCTTTCCTTAATTCTGCATATTTCAATACAAGCTGCTGTCGTTTTTTTTCTTTAGCAATCTTAGATTTCTTTGCCAATTAAAACCCTCCTGGCCTAATTTTGTATTTTCCATTGAAAGGGATCCTCAAATGTAGTCCAATCTTGATCCAATTCGTCAGGTGTGAGCAAGCATTGATCAAGAGTGCGAATAATTTCTGCTTTAGGCAACTCCACACCGATAAACACAAGTTTTGTATGACGATCACCAAACTCTGCGTCCCACTCATCTAGAAGCTCTGGTTCCTGATTTAATATTCGTGTTTTTTCTTGCTCAGGCAAAGCAGCAATCCAGTATGCAATTGGTTCAATCGCAACAGATTTACCAGCCTGTGAAATTAAAATGGTTAAATCATGATGTGTGGCAAGCCAAGTAAAACCTTTCGCACGAACGATCTGCTCAGGCATTTGATCTAACCAATTATTCAGCCTACCGGTATGAAAAGGGAGTCTTCTTTCGTAAACAAAGGATGAAATTTGGTATTCTTCTGTTTCCGGCGTATGCTGAGCATGTCCTGCGTTGATCTCTTTGATCCATCCAGCAGAAGCACTTGATTTTTCAAAGTCAAATAAACCAGTATTCAATATGTCATCTGGCTGTACTTTACCTTGTGAGGTTCTGATGATAGATGCTTCTGGTTGTAGTTTGTTCAGCACATGCTCAAGTCGATCTAACTCTGAGGATGATACTAGATCACATTTATTGATAATGAGCACGTCACAAAATTCAATTTGATCAATGAGTAAATCTGAAATTTCTCGTTCGTCGTCATCGGAAACCGCTTCTTTACGATCTAATAAACTCTCTCCTGACTGGAAATCAGTCCAGAAGCGATTTGCATCTACTACTGTGACCATCGTATCTAGACGGCAAAAGCGGGTCAAATCTATGCCCATTTCTTCATCAATATAAGAAAACGTTTGAGCGACGGGGATTGGTTCACTAATTCCAGTTGATTCAATGACAATATAATCGATATTACCCGCTTTACAAAGGCGTTCTACTTCGATTAACAAGTCTTCTCTCAAAGTGCAGCAAATACAACCGTTAGATAATTCAACTAGTTTTTCATCTGATCGGGAAAGCTCGCCGCCTTGTTTGACTAGTTCTGCATCAATATTAATTTCGCTCATGTCATTGACGATCACAGCCACTTTTAATCCTTTGCGATTTTTAAGTACATGATTTAATATCGTTGTTTTTCCTGCTCCTAAAAAGCCGCTTAATACTGTAACAGGTATACGCTTATTCATTTGTTTTTGTCCTTTTGAAAACGATCATTTTGTTTTCCGCCTCACTTAAAAAGTAATCATTACGATTTATAATCTAAAAAATTTATTTTGTTTCTCTATGAAGGGTATATTTCTTTAATCGAGGAGAATATTTTTTTAACTCCAATCGATCAGGATTCGTTCTTTTATTTTTTGTTGTGATGTAGTTTCTGTCACCTGTTTCAGTACAGGCCAACGTAATTTTCACGCGCATAAGTAATAGGATCCTCCTTTAATTCGTAATAGTTACGATTTGTATTTTAAAATGAACAAGACTGAATGTCAAGCATAGGAGGATAATCCAAGCCAAATGATAAAAATAAAAGGGGTATCGAACGACAATTGATACCCCAATCCATTAATAAAAGTCACCGAGTTCTTGCTCGTAATCACCTTCATATTGCTGGACATCATAAGGAATTTCTTGGAGGAAGGCTAACCCGCCTAGTATAAGCATCAAAACGATGGCAATGAATGAAAGAATAACTGCGGCAATACTTGAAATGGCAAACAGTGTCTGCATTTTCATCATCTTAGCGTATTGTTCTAATAATTCTTCGTAAGAAGTATCAGGAGCCTGAATCAATTGTTCAGCTGCTTTTACAGATTTCTGTACATGGATTCCCATCATAATGAGAAAGACGCCAAGGGCTGCAGGAAGAACAAGCCAAAAACCAATAAGAATAGCCAGACCGCCTGAAATATAGAGAAAGATACTACCAACCTTTCCCCACTTTACGATTGAATGAAGAGATTGAATGATTTTCTCAGTTTGTTGCAATGGTGTTCACTCCTTTATGTATTCACTCTTTATCATACTTGAGTAAGTAGTGCTTTAGGAAGAGTGAATGTTGATTAATGAAAATGTTTCTATCTTCACTTCACTATTTATGGATAAATAAATTATTTTCAAATAAGAAAAAAGTAACATTTACTATTAAAATTATCGACAAATTATGTCATAAATAAGATTGATAGTAAAAAATAATTAGTAAATTTATCAAAATATGTTGTTAGTTGTCTTGCAATTGGTTATTATTGTGTTGTGTTACCATAAAAATTGGAAGGTGGAATTCATATGTTAGATCGTTTCTTAAACAAAATGACCAATGTTCAACCTGCAGCTGCAAGATGTATTTTGCAAAAATTAGTCACTTCATGCAAATCAGCACCGACTTGTTTCCTTCAAGGTGTTGGAACTTTCCGTTACTACGTCGATCGCGACACAGGTGAGATTTGTACTAGTCAAGAACGCGTTAGATGTGGCTGCTAAAACTAAGGATCTTATTTAATAGGATGTGAACGCATGAGCATATCTTCAATTTCATTCTTAACAAATGCTATGCAGACGTCAAATAGGCGTCAAGCGGGTCAATCATCAAATTCTTTTTTAACCCAAGCGGCTCAAATTGTTCAAGGTGACCATTCTCCAGAAGAGAGAAAGGCATTATTTCAACAACTTACTTTAGTTCAGCAAGGTAAAGATTTGGAACTTCATGTTTCTAAATTAAAGGAACTAGAGAAAGAGGCTCAAAAAGAGACGTCTTCTTCGTCTGTTACTGTGAATCAGCATGGTGACCAAGTAGACATTTCAAATGAGGCACGGAGTGAGTTTGAACAAGCCGAGGAACAGGCTTCAGATGAAGCAAGTGAAGCTGCTGCAGTGGAAAAAGATATAGATGTTCACTCAGATCCACAATAAAAAAATGAGGCATGTGTTTGATATTCTTCACATGCCTCATTTATCTTTATTTTGCAGATATCCTTGAAAAAAGACCATCCGGAAAAGGTGCTGCATATGAGATGATTTCATCTTCTTCTACCATGATGTAATACGGAAATTCTTCAACTTGGAATGTGTCTATCATTTGTTCGTCCACTGGGATAATTCGCATGTTGGTTTTATTATCACGATATAATTCTTGATCCTCTTTTTGCCCATTCTTTAGCAAAATACTAAATGAAATGTCTAATTTACGCTGCTTTTTCGTTTCTAGGAATTGTTCAAGTGATGGAATGCAATGCGGACATGATGTATCAGTGAAAATAAGCAGCTGATGCTTACTGTTGGTTTGCAGTAAATCATTCACTGGAATAGGTGATGGTTTTTCAAGCAGCGGATGCACTAGTTTTTGTCCAACATGCTGTATCGGTAAGATGATCAGTTCCATTTGTTGTTTTAAATAGATGATGACTCCGATCGTTAATAATAGGCTGCAAAGAATAAGAGTGAGCTGTAAAAGTAAGATTGAATTCATCGTATATCGTCCTCTCAGAGTGAAGTTACGCAAAGCTATCATAATACAAATATCAAAAATATGTCAATTATACTAAATGGTGTAAGGTGGAGCAGTTGATGAGTACAGTGAACCATTGTCTATATGCAATCTCCTATACTTGGAAAAGAAGTCGATCTTATCTTCTTCTTACCTTATTGATCCAAGTAATCGTTGGTTTTATGCCTTTGGCTAGTGTCTGGATTATTCAAACTTTGATTAATGAAATTATTTTATTCATGACGTCTTCAGGAGACATTCAAAAGGTTTTGTGGTTATTTGGACTGCAAATGGTCATTGTGGTTTTAGGATATGGGCTTCAATTCGTTCTTCAGCTTAGCCAGCAGAAAGCGACAAATTTGATTGGTCTGCATTTGAAGGGGGAATTACTTCAAAAGGCGATCAGGCTGCCGTTTATTACATTTGAACACCCGTCTTTTTACAATGAAAGTCAACGTGTGATGAACAGTCATCAGCATGTTCTGAGTATGGTTAGAAGTATCTTTACAATCATGAGCGCATTGATTACTGTTGTATCACTTCTTATCTATATGATCGGTATCCATTGGGGCTTGGCGGTCATTCTGATCGTGTTTACCCTGCCTGTCTTGTGGATTGAGCTTTTCTTTGGAGGAGCGCGTTATCAATTAAACCGCATGTTAACTGCCAATGACCGCAGAGAAATGTATGTGTCCGATCTTGTCGCGCAACGAGATTCATTGAAGGAGATCCGTTTATATGGAATCGGGGATTATCTTCTTCAGAAATGGAAAGGTCATTATGTAAAAAGTGCAGATGAAAAATATAAACTGCTTAAGCGGCAAGTTCGCTGGGAGATGGCGGGCGGATTGCTTATGACATTTTCCTATGTATGCTGCGGTCTTTTTATTGTCTTTCTTATTTTTCAAAAAAAATTAGCTGCTGGGACATTTGTCGCTGTGCTGCAAGCGGTACAAAACATCCAAAGTGGTTTTCAGGACTTAACAAGAGAATGTTCTAGTTTATATGAAACAAGTCTTTATGTTGATGAAATGAGAGCTTTTCAAAAGAGAGAAGAAGAAATTCATGAGCAGACAGAAGAAGGGGCATCGCTTCGGAAGATCGAGTCTATTCAGTCCATTACACTTGAAAATCTCTCATTTACTTATCCGAATATGAAAACACCTGCCATTGAGCATATACATTTTCATATCAATAAAGGTGAACGTATTGCATTGGTGGGGGATAACGGATCAGGTAAAACCACCTTGATCAAATGTTTGACAGGTTTATATGATCCAGATCAGCCGAATATGCAAAAAGTCAACGGTGAGTCTATTTCTACTATTCAAAAAAAGTCATACCATGCGAGAATGGCTGTTCTTTTTCAAGATTTTATGAAGTACGAGTTCACTGTGAAAGAAAACATCGGGTTTGGCCGTATTGATCATATGGACGAGGAAGAGCGGATGATTTCAGCTGCACGGCAAGCAGGTATAGAGAAAAGAATTCATCAAATGGAAGAAATGTATGATGCACAGCTTGGCCGTTTTTTTGAAGAAGGCCATGAACTGTCTGGCGGACAATGGCAAAAGCTCGCGATGGCTAGAACCTTCTTTAGAGAGAGTGATTTTATCATTTTAGATGAACCGACATCTGCTCTTGACCCACTATCGGAAATTTCACTCATTCGAAAGCTATTCGATCACACGAAGGATCAGGGTGTCTTGTTTATCACACATCGAATGGGAGCAGCTCGTTTAGCAGACCGTATAATCGTAATGAAAGATGGTGCTTTCGTTGAAGAGGGGAACCATGATGAATTGATGGTGTTGAACGGAGAGTACAAAAGGCTTTACGAGGCACAATCTCAATTATTTCAACAAAAGGAGATGGCATAAGGTGAGTGTCTTTTATTATATAGGTGTCTATTTACTAGGGATCATTTTTGCGGGTGCATGGTTTGATAAAGTGAAAAAACAGACGGCACATATGCAGCAGATGGATGCTTATCGGCTGCTACCTCCTTCTTTCACGGCACCCATGTTTTATTTGTTTTTAACTGCTGAATTGGTTTGTACTGGTTATTTGTTCATATGGCACATGACTCTTGTACCTGCGATTGGTCTTACAGCACTTTTATTTATTTATACTGGAGCGGTGGCCTTCAATTTATTGAGAGGACATCGTGATATTTCTTGCGGCTGTGGTGGACTGCTTGATAATGAACGCCTTCACTGGGGAATTGTGATTCGCAATGTGTCGATGCTGTCTCTTGTGATCGGGTTGTTTTATGTGCATCCTTATGTAGAAACCATTCCATGGCAATATAACATCATTTGTTTTCTCATTGCCGTGGCTGTCTCTTTCATGATAGCGGTGGGTCAAGAAGTCTTAATGTTTAAAAGAAAATGGATCAATCAATTTGAATTATTTATAGAAGGAGACGATGTGAAATGACAGATATTCTATTGATTATTGTGTTATTCATTGTCATTGCTCAGTTGGCTGTGATATTTTTGCTCGCCCGTTTTATCGGAAAATTTATGAATAAAATTAAAACCCTTGATGGAATTGAATTAAAGGAAGCAGATGTGGGGGATCCTGCACCGTTATTTCGAAGCTATTCCCATTTACGGGAGAAGGTCATTTTGAAGGAATATTTTCAAAGTGGGAGTGCTGTGATGCTGTTATTTGTGAATTCTACTTGTATGACGTGCAAAAGTATTTTGGCAGATATGCAGCAGCAAATCGCTGGCGAAGATACTCAATTCATTATTATTAATGGAGATGAGCAGGCGGATGATACGCCGATCCTTGAATTGCTTCCGGCCCAGGCTGTGTATACTCGTTCTTCACAAATTATGGAGCTGTATGGGGTAACGGTTGTTCCACAAGCGATTCTCATTGATGAACATGGTATCATTCTGCAAAGAAAATCTCTTCAAAATGCGAAACAGTTTGAACAGCTGTTACATGCGTCATAAAAAAGCGTCTCTTTGTCAGGGAGACGCTCATTTTATAATTCTTTTCCTAGGATATCTAAATCGTATCTGCTGCCGTCCATTTCTGCGATGCGTGGCAGGTGGCCCCATGTCTCAAAGCCGTGCTTTTTAAATAGTCGAATGCTGGCTTCGTTGTGCCCGAAAATAAAGGCAAGTAACGTTCGAATGCCTAATGAAGGTGCTAAATCAATGGCTTCTTGTAAGAAAAGTGAGCCTAAGCCTTTTCCTCGATAGTCTTGGTTCAAATAGATACTCATTTCAACGGTCCCGTTGTATGCAGGTCTACCGTAAAATGTTTCAAAGCTCAGCCAACCGTAGATAATTCCATCCTCATCTGTTTTCACATAGAGAGGTCTTTTTTCGGAATGATTCAAAAACCATTGCCGGCGGTCCTCAACAGAAACTGGTTCTGTATCAGCGGTCACTTCTCTTGAAGCAATGGTTGAATTGTAGATATCAACGATCGCTTTGAGGTCATCTTCTGTTGCTATGCGGTTGAAAGTTTTCACAATTAAGTCCCCCATCTTTTTTTCATTTATCATACATATTATTGATGCGATTGCGCAAAATAAAAAGAAAAATGATTTCGTGTGTATATATTTTTTGAAAAGTGTTCAGAATGTTGCTGAGGTGATGAAAAATGAGAGAGGAAGAAAAGAAACGTACTTCCAAAATCACAAAAGTTCAGCAATTTTTCCGTAAGCGCTGGGTATTCCCTGCAATTTACTTAGTCAGCGCAGCGGTCGTGTTAACAGCCGTTCTTTGGTATCAAGCTGTATCAAAAGATGTGAAAGACCAACTATCTGATGGAAATCAAACAGGGCAAGAACAGCGCGATGATGCTGTTGAAGTTGGAAAGCCAATTGAAAATGTCGCAATGCCGGTCCAGAATTCTGATAATGTTTCTGTCGTGAAAAAGTTCTATGAAGCAGATGCTGACCAAAAAGAAAAAGAAGCAGCACTTGTAAACTATAATAACACCTATACCTTGAGCAAAGGTATTGATCTTGCAGATAAAGATGGCAAAGTGTTCGATGTCACAGCTGCTCTTAGTGGAACAGTGGTTCAAGCGAAAAAAGATCCAGTTCTTGGTCACGTCGTTGAAATTGAACATGAAGATGGATTATCAACTGTCTATCAATCGTTGTCACAAGTGAGTGTCAAAGAAGGCGACGAAGTGAAGCAGAATGATGTCATTGGTGCTTCTGGTAAAAACCTATATGGCGCTGAAAGCGGCAACCATGTGCATTTTGAAATTCGTATGGAAGGTTTAGCGCTTAATCCGCTTAGCTTCATTGACAAGCCTGTTTCTACGATTGAAAAAGCAGCGCAAGAAGTGACGGAACAAGCAAAAGAACCTGCTCAGCCAAAGACTGAGGAAAAAACGAAGGAACCTGCTGCTGAAGATAAAGCCAAAGAGCCAGCTGGAGAAAAATCGGAAGAAAAGTCTGATGAGAAGGGGAAATCCTCTGATCAAGAAAAGTCTTCTGATTCCTCTAAAGACAGCAGTCAGTCAGAAGAAACAAAACAATCTTAATGTCTTACAAGGTCCTCTGTGTATATAAAAATATGCAGAGGTTTTTTCTGCTTAAAAAGATCCTCCGCCACTCGGCGGAGGATGAACTATAGGGCGGCAGGTCCTTCTTCACCTGTCCGAATGTTGATTGTATTCGCTATCTCATATATAAAAATTTTCCCATCCCCTGGTTCGCCTGTACGAAGTACCTTTTGAGCTGTTTCAACCACCTGTTCGACAGGTACTTTGCTTAGGACGATTTCGATCTTTAATCGTTCGTACACGTTGCTTTCTCTTTTGACACCGCGGTATAGCTCTGTATGTCCCTTTTGTAAGCCGCAGCCGTGTACATTTGAAAAGGTAATCGAGGTGACACCAATCTTTCCAAGCTCCACCTTTAATGTTTCAAAATTAGCTGGACGTGTGACAATCTCCACTTTATACATTTTGCTCATAGAGACACCCCTTTTTCTTTAATCTTGATAAGCTTTTTCACCGTGCATGGTTAAATCAAGACCCACGGATTCTTCTTCTTCGGTTGCACGAATTTTGAAGAAGACATTGACCAATTTGATGATCACGTATGTCACAACGGCAACAAAAGCGTACGTGGCAACAATCGCGACCACTTGCTTCCAAAGTAAGCTGGGATCTCCGTAAAATAAGCCATTGGCTCCACCGTCATTGACAGAAGTTGTGGCGAAAAATCCTGTTGCAATTCCTCCCCAAGTACCACCAATTCCGTGAAGACCGAATGCGTCCAGTGCGTCATCATAGCCAAATTTGGCTTTGAGTGAAAAAACTCCCCAGAAACAGACGATCCCGCCAATAATTCCTATTATAATAGAAGCAAACGGTGTAACAAAGCCTGCGGCGGGTGTAATGGCGACAAGACCTGCGATGGCTCCAGAGATCGCGCCGAGCATGGTTGGTTTTTTGTTGATCATCCACTCTACTAACAGCCAGCCGATGATTCCTGCAGCAGCGGCTGTATTGGTGTTAATAAAGGCAAACATGGCCACGCTGTCTAATGTAAGAGCACTACCCACGTTAAAACCAAACCAGCCAAACCAGATGACAGCTCCGCCAAGAAGGGTGTAGATCAAGTTATGCGGAGAAGAGCTTGCTGCGTCTTTACGCTTCCCGAGCACAATCGCAACGACAAGACCTGCAACACCGGATGAGATGTGAACCACGTTTCCGCCTGCGAAGTCAAGCGCACCCATCTCGCCAATCCAACCACCGCCCCATACCCAGTGTGCGACTGGAGCGTATACAAATGTGACCCAAAGAAGTGTAAATACAACGACTGCTGAGTAGCGAATCCGTTCAGCAAAGGCACCTGAGATGATGGCTGTTGTTAAGACGGCAAAGGTCATTTGGAACATCATGAACAATGAATGTGGAATGGTCTCGCTATAGGAACCGGGCTCAAAGCCCACGCCTTTCAGGCCAATCCAGTCTAATCCTCCGATCCATGCATTGCCTGGTGCAAAAGCTAAGGAATAACCGAATACGATCCATACGATTGAAACGATCGCTAGTGATGTTAAGCTATGCATGGTTGTGCTTAACACGTTTTTACTTCTCACGAGTCCTCCATAGAATAAAGCTAAACCCGGTGTCATTAACCACACGAGTAGTGCGCAGAAGAACATAAATACTGTATCACCCATTTGCATGCTGCATTCCCCCGAATCATTCAGAATTATTGTTTTCTTAATTCTTCATTATAGAGAGAAAAGTCATATATAACATATACATGTAAGTTTATCTAACATGGTTTTTTGGTTAAGTTCAATATAAATGGATGAAAAGTTCGTAAAAAATGAGCAAAAACGTCAGTTAAGCACTAAAAATGAAGGGCGTTTGACCTATAAAATGGAGCTGAGAAACAGTTTTGTACGTTCCTCCCTAGGGGAATCAAACAATTCAGAAGGGACGCCTTCTTCGACGATGCGGCCCTCGTGCATGTAGACGACACGATCAGCAACTTCTTTCGCAAAGCCCATTTCATGTGTGACAATGACCATAGTCATGCCTTCTTTTGCGAGGCTTTTCATCGTTTGCAGCACCTCGCCTACAAGCTCTGGATCAAGGGCAGACGTAGGTTCGTCAAATAACATGACATCAGGCTTCATAGCGAGAGATCTGGCGATGGCTACACGCTGTTTTTGGCCGCCTGATAGTTTAGAAGGATATACGTTGGCTTTATCCGCAAGTCCGACTTTTTCTAACAAGGCGCTGGCTTCGGTGATGGCTTGCGCTTTCTTTGTTTTTTTCACCATAATAGGTGCTTCAATGATATTTTCAAGAACAGTTTTGTGCGGAAAAAGATTAAAATGCTGAAACACCATTCCTATTTTTTGTCTCATTTCGTTTAATTGATCGCGCTTTGGATGAACAGGGCTGCCATCGATGATGATATCTCCGTCATTTTTTATTTCTAAAAAGTTCATACAGCGGAGCAAGGTGCTTTTTCCAGAACCGCTTGCGCCAATTAAGACGACCACATCATTTTCATAAACGGTGAGATCGATATCCTTTAAAACATGGAGCTCTCCAAAGTATTTATTGAGTTTTTCAACACGAATGATTTCCTTTGATTCTGTCATGCTACTCCTCCTATTGGTCACTGGCTGATAATTTCTTCTCAAAGGTTTGGACAGCGAATGTTAACAGCAGGACAAGAATTAAGTAATAGACGGCTACAACAAGTAAATACGTCATATTATCAAAGCTGTTGGAGCCTTGCGTGGTGGCGACGTTAAATAGTTCATTCACACTAATAAAGGCGGCGAGTGATGAATCTTTTAAACCGATAATGAACTGGTTGCCAAGAGGGGGTAGGGCGCGCCGCATCGCTTGCGGGAGAATGATGCGTCTCATGGTTAAAAAACGACCCATGCCAAGAGAGCGTCCTGCCTCTTTTTGCCCCTGATCGATGGATTGGATGGCGCCTCTAAATATTTCGGCTATATAGGCGCCATTATGAAAGGCGAGCGCAATGGAAGCAGCCCAGAAGTCGGGTATATTCAATTCTGTGAGACCGAAATATAGGATGAAAATTTGAACAACAAGTGGTGTTCCGCGTACAAGAAAGATATAAGCATTGGCGATATAACCGAAAACGGCTACGCGGGATATTTTCAATAAAGCAAAGAAAAGCCCGATAAACATACCGATGAAGATGCTGATCACCGTGAGCTGTAAGGTGATCAGCATTCCTTCTAAGAAAATGCCTCTAGAATCAACGAGTGTCTGAAAAAAGTGTGCTAAGGTAGGCAAAACAATCATCTCCATTTGAAGAAAGTGCGCCTATCAAAAGGCGCACAATCGTGGTTTTAATCTTGTTTGACCGTGATGTCTTCATCAAAGTACTTTTCGCTAATTTGTTTTAATGTTCCGTCTTTTTTTAATGCATCAATCGCATCGTTGATCTCTTCTATGAGCTGTTCATTTTCTTTTGATACAGCAATTGCCTGCTCGCTTTGTCCGAGTCTTTCCTGCGCTGTGATTTTCAATTTTTTCTTCATCGCTTCTGCACCTGTGGCGAAATCTGTCACGACTGCATCGTGTTTTCCGTTGGCTAGTGCTTCTAAGGCGACGACATCACTATCATAATATTTTGGTTCTTGCCCGCTATGTTCTTTTGCAATATCAGCGTAGGACGATCCTTTTGATACAGCAATTTCTTTGTTTTTTAAGTCATCAGCATGTTGAATGTCTGATCCAGGTCTTGTGAAAATTTGCGGACCAGAGTAGTAATAGGGCTTAGAAAAAAGGACGTGTTTTTTTCGTTCCTCATTGATGGTATGACTTGCAACTGCCGCATCAAATTTACCTGCTTTCACGCCTTCGACGATGCCTGCGAATTTATATTTTTTCTGTATAGGTTCGAGGCCTAGTTTGTCACTAATCGCATTGCCTACGTCGATATCGAAGCCAGACATCTGATTTCCATCCATGTAACTAAACGGATGAAATTCACCTGATGCTGCAAAAATAAATTTTCCATCCTCCAAAATTGGCGACCCTTTCGCTGTAGAATTACGTTTATCTCCGTTCCCATTTGTTTCGTTTGAACCACACGAAGACAGAAGTAATACTGCAACCGAGAAAAGGGCTGGGACCCAAAACCGTCTTTTTTTAATAATAAGCTTCTCCTCCTTTTCAGCCGTTCTCCCTGTAAGGAGAAAGTAGGCTTTTAAATATGAAATGAATATTACCATCCCTTCCTCATATTCTCAATTTTATATGTGCTTTTCCAACAGCCGCCCTTTTTAAAATGTATGTCTAGCTTTTCCGAGAGAGAACTCGATTTGATCAGGGTAAAAAAGGGAATTGAATCTCATAATAACGGGAGGATGGGCAAAGAACATGCCAGAAAGAGGAGTAGTGTATGCACAAGTGGAAAGACAATCGAAAAGTTTTTTTAACCGCTATTGCCTTTGGAACGATGTTGAATCCGTTGAATTCATCAATGATTGCTTTAGCCTTGCATCAAATTCAGCATGAATTCGGTTTGTCGTTTACGACTGTATCTTGGCTTATTTCTTCTTTTTATTTAGCTAGTGCAGTGACGCAGCCGGTAAGCGGCCGGATTGGGGATCATGTCATGAGCCGGAGAACCTTATTTTTATTCGGTCTCGTTCTTGTCGCAGTCTCAGCCATCTGCGCGCCGTTTGCTCCGACGTTTGCGGTGCTGATTGTGATCCGTCTGTTACAGGCGATTGGAAGCAGTGCCATTTATCCCTCTGGGGTCGGACTCATTCGGGATCATATTCAAGAAAAACAGGCTTCTGCGTTAGCGGTATTATCCATTTTTGCTTCAGCGATGACGGCACTTGGGCCGACGCTTGGCGGATTTTTGATGACCATTGGCGGCTGGCCGGCTATCTTTTTAGTGAATCTGCCGTTTATTTTGATCAGTTTCTTTCTCGGTCTATTGCTGTTTCCGAAGGAGCAGAAGAAGAGAAAGCTGCGCATAGGCGAGACCGTGCGAACACTCGATTTGCCAGGAATGCTTCTATTTACTGTCTGCATTGTTCTCCTGCTTTCATTTTTATTATCACTCGGTAATGGCATTCAATATGTTCAAGGCATTCTTTGTCTCCTGAGTGCAGGCGCTTTTATCTGGTGGGAGTATCAGGTGGATGAACCGTTTATTCAAATTCGGATGTTCAGAGAAGAGCAGCGGCTGTCACTTGTGTATGTGCAATTTATCATCTTAAATATCTTTTTCTATTGTCTCTTTTTTGGTTTGCCGAGTTATTTTCAAGATGAGTTAGGCTGGCGTGTGGAGATGACGGGTCTTTTTATGCTGTGTATGTCAGGAGTGAGCATTATTGTGTCGCCTCTGACAGGAAAGTGGGTAGATCGCGGGGATGAACGCCATCCAGTTTTAGCAAGTGCAGTATTAATGCTGGCTGGAGCGTCTGCAATGACTTTCTTTTTTATTCCTTCACCATTATGGGGGAAAGGATTGGTTCTAGCGCTGCTTGGGCTCAGTTATGGAATTGGGAATGTTGCGCTTCAAGCTGCGATGCTCAAGGCAAGTCCTCAGCAAATGATTGGCACGTCCTCTGGACTTTTTCAAACATGCCGCTACCTTGGTTCTATTCTGTCGTCTGCTGTGCTTGGTATGCTGTTTGGGGATGAAATTGCTGGTTCTCATTTTGCGCAATTAGGCTGGACGTTGATCATCATTTCTCTTATTGGCATTGGTGTCAGCCTTTATTTTTCAAGTATGGTTAGAGGGAGACAGCCAATAAAAAAAGCGGCACGATAAGTGAGAGAAGAATCTTCATCACGTTATCGCAAGGCCGCTTAAGAGTTGGACAGGTCTGAGCCCTGATCCTTTGTCTTCCTTCTGAAAATTTTCCCCACAATTGTCTCGTAAAATGTCACGATACGATCAATAGGAGAGTCAAAGAACTTCCATAATTTATTCATGATAAAGACAACCACAATCGATACGACCAAGCTGCCTAAAACATCAAATGGATAATGATGACCAACCCAGATGCGGGAGAATCCTGTGAGTAATCCAAAGACGAGCAAGATGTTGCCGAGCTTTTTATTACGGGATCGAATGGCTAATGATAGAGCCAGTGCACCTGTTGTATGGTCACTTGGGAAGGAAGCGTCTGCTGAGTGCGGGATGAGTGTGTCGACTTTATGCGCCACAAACGGCCGCTCTTCATAATGAAACAATGTAATGGCGAAGTTGACGATAAGTGCTGCAATGCCTGTTACACCGGAAAAGAAGACATGCTTCTTAAATTTGTGATTCCCTAAAAACCAGCAAATCAATAAGACAAGGGCATACACAAGAATGGCCTTTTTCGTAATGAATATCATGGCCTGATCTAAAAACTCAGAATGGTGAGCCATCCCGTGTATGACTTTAAACAATTCGTAATTCAAAACATCACCTATACTTTCGCTTAGTGCCAACTATTTTTCAAAAAAGCCTGTATGCTCTATTTGAAATATCCTATATTTTAGCATGTTTCCGGTGAAGTTTAAAATAGTATCCTTTTATTCTGAAAGGGAGACCTTTTGTGCTTTTGCTTCCTGGGGTTTTCGTTCGCTCCAATAAAAAACGCCCATACTTAGTAAGACCACAATACCCGCAATGAGGTACACATTTGAAAAGTCTGTGAAGCTGACAAGGAGTCCAAAGACAAATGAGCCAGCAGCAATACCCGTATCATACAGGGTGAAGAAAGTGGCCGTCGCATATCCTGTACGGTGAGCTGGTGAGTGCTGAATCGCAAGTGTTTGTAAACATGGCACGAGCGATCCGTAGCCAAGTCCAATCACAGCGCCTGATAGAAGAAGCATTGTGGCTGAATGTGTCGCAGTCAGCATCCATAAACCAATAGCAAAAAGGGCAATCGAAGGATAGATCACAATGTGAGCTCCAACCCGGTCAAAAAGTCTGCCTGTAAATGGACGTGATCCAAGCATTGCGGCCGCAAACACAATAAAGAAATAACTGCTTGCACCCATCAAATGGAGTGAATTGGCATAGACTGAAATAAATGAAATAATCGGCGAATAACAGAAGGAAATAATGATGCCGACGGCCGCTGTTTTTAATGCGCCTTTTTCAAACAGGTGAGAAAACGTGAATCGGAAGACGATACTTCCACCGTTTTCAGGCTCTGGCTGTCTAATCAGCATTGTAAAAGCGGCTCCGATTGTTACGATAATGGAAAAGAGAAGAAATAAGGAATGAAATCCTATTTTTCCTACTTGATTCAGTGCGATAAATGGACCGATGACAACAGCGAGGTTCATGGACATCACAAAGTATCCGAGTCCTTCCCCGCGTTTATGTTTCGGGATCATATCAGCCGCAATGGCACTGGCTACTGTCGTCAAAATACTAAAAAAGATCCCTTGTACGAAACGCAGTATAAGAAGCGTTTGGAATTGATCAATCGGGATGTATAAATAAGTGAGTAAGGCAAAGGCCGTAGAAGAGAAAATCGCCATCTGTTTTTTGCCAAATTTCTCAATAATGGCGCCCGAGAAAGGTCTTGTCACAATTGCAGATAATAAGAAGACCGTCACAAGCAGACCGCCCTGTGATTCTGTTCCATTTAGTTCATCCATTGTGTAAATGGGCAGTAATGTCAAAAGGGCATAAAAAGAGGTGAACGTAAATAAATTCACCAGGACAATCATAATAAAGTCTTTTGTCCAAATACGTTCGTTCATGATGTATGTCACTTCCTATTCAGTAGATAATTTGTGTAAAAGTGTATGGAGGAGTTGTTTTTCTTCGTAGGTAAAATCTGAAAGACATTCTTCTTCAAATTGTTCCATCGTGCGTTTGATTTCTTCAAATCGGGCTTTTGCATCATCTGTCATCACGATCAGATTCTCACGTTTGTCTTTTCCTTGTACACGTTTCACCCAGCCGTTTGCTTCTAAACGAGTGACGGTTCTGGTGATTGTCGGTGCTTCGACGTTCAAATATGTCCAGATATCTTTTTGGGTTTTCGGGCCGAATGTATCCAAACAAAAAAGCACAGTCCACTGGGACATGTACAAGTCATAAGCAGCAAGCGCTTCGTTCGCCTTTTTAGACAGCAGTCGTGCGCCTTGATGTATTTGATGTAAACACTCTCTATTTAACGTATCCATATGCTCACCTTTTTTAAATATTTAGCTAGGTAAATAAATTCACCTTTTCTATTTTACGTGCTGAACCCTTTCTTGTAAAGTGAAAATTTTCGCGCCCCGAAATGATTTTTTGTTTAGCCTTTTCTGATAAATCCCTTGTCCCATCTTCATTTTTAGCATATTCCCTATTCAATGCTAATACACTGTTACAAACCTGACAAAGAGAGTGTTTGAGGTGAGGGATCGTGTTTGGCATTTACTACCTAATGGATGAGAAATTACGACGAACAAGCGCCGCTGAAAATGGATAATCTTCATACGGATCTCATTTCACACTTCTCACATCCATTTTAGGGAGGTCGAGTGGTGTGCACGATTACATCAAAGAGCGAACAATCAAGATAGGAAAGTATATCGTGGAGACAAAGAAAACCGTTCGTGTTATTGCGAAAGAATTTGGAGTCTCTAAAAGTACTGTACACAAGGATCTAACAGAAAGACTGCCAGAAATTAATCCAGATCTGGCTAATGAAGTGAAGGAGATACTGGATTATCATAAATCAATCCGCCACTTGCGAGGAGGAGAAGCCACCAAGTTAAAGTATAAAAAAGAAGAAATTTTAGAAGGCGAGCCTGTGAAACAGTAAGCTTAGTTCTTTGTTCATAAACATGATATATATATCTTCCTCATATCGGTAGTTTCTAACCACAAATTTTGTAAAGACTTTTGTAAAGAAATATCTTTTTTTCTGCAAATTATGATAGAATATATAATTAGGGCAGAATGTGGTATTTGCTATGGAAACAGATTTTCAAGGAGGATATATATAGATGTTTGCTAGGGATATTGGAATTGATCTTGGTACTGCCAATGTACTGATTCATGTCAAAGGAAAAGGAATTGTGTTAAATGAACCATCTGTGGTAGCTCTTGACAAAAACAGCGGGAAAGTTTTGGCTGTTGGAGAAGAGGCTAGACGTATGGTTGGACGTACGCCTGGGAATATTGTTGCGATTCGTCCATTAAAAGATGGCGTAATTGCTGATTTTGAAGTAACTGAAGCGATGCTCAAGCATTTTATTAACAAATTAAATGTGAAAGGGCTATTCTCTAAGCCGCGTATGCTCATCTGCTGCCCGACAAACATTACATCTGTTGAGCAGAAGGCGATCAAAGAAGCTGCTGAAAAAAGCGGTGGTAAGCATGTATTTCTTGAAGAAGAGCCAAAAGTAGCAGCCATTGGTGCTGGTATGGATATTTTTCAGCCAAGTGGAAACATGGTCGTAGATATTGGAGGCGGAACGACAGATATCGCTGTCATCTCAATGGGTGACATTGTAACCGCCTCTTCTATTAAAATGGCTGGAGACAAATTTGATCTGGAAATTCTAAACTACATTAAAAAAGAGTACAAGCTGTTGATCGGTGAGCGCACGGCTGAGGATATTAAGATCCAAGTTGCAACGGTATTCCCAGACGCACGTCACGAAGAGATTTCAATTCGTGGTCGAGACATGGTGACAGGATTACCAAGAACGATTACCGTCACAAGCAAAGAAGTAGAAGAAGCATTGCGTGAATCTGTATCTGCGATTGTTCAGGCTGCGAAACAAGTTCTTGAGAGAACACCGCCTGAATTATCAGCTGATATTATCGATCGCGGCGTCATCATTACAGGTGGCGGAGCTCTTCTAAACGGGCTTGATCAATTGCTTGCTGAAGAGCTGAAAGTACCGGTTTTCGTTGCTGAAAATCCAATGGACTGTGTAGCAGTTGGTACTGGCGTGATGCTTGATAATATGGACAAGCTGCCAAAGCGTAAACTCAGCTAATGGTTTCCCTCATTCTTTTTAGAAAGAATGGGGGATTTTTATTAAAGAACCCTGCTAATTAGCCGATATATTTCATAGAAGATTGTGTTTAGGTCATGTGAAAGAATTTGAATGAGGTGAGCACGTGTTAAAAGGACTATACACCGCAACATCTGCCATGATCGCTCAAGAGCGGCGGACAGAAATGCTTTCAAATAATATCGCAAATGCGAATACGCCAGGCTATAAAGCAGATGAAGGGGCAATGCGTGCATTTCCAGAAATGCTGCTGAGCCGAATGGAATCAGGACGTTTCCAAACATCCTCAGGCAAAGGCTTTAGTGTTCCACTGCAATCGCCGATTGGTGGAATCAATACTGGGACATATATGCAGGAATTAATCCCTCAATTTACACAGGGAACTTTAAAAACAACAGATCAAACAACAGACGTAGCACTAGTTGAAAATAATGTGCCGATCAATCCGGAGACCAATCAGAAATCAGCGCTATTTTATGCGGTCAACACACCAGAAGGCGTTCGTTATACGAAAAGCAGCTCCATTACATTGAACGCACAAAAACAGTTGACCATTAATGGCCGTGCTCTTCTTTCCGTGACGGGTCAGCCGATTACGGTTCAGAGTGAGAATTTCAAAGTGAATGCAGATGGTACTGTCACTGAAAATGGCCAAAATCTTGGTCAAATTGATGTACGAGTTGCGATGGATACAAGAAACCTAGCGCGTGAAGGAAATGATTTATATCGTACAGCTGATAATCAACCCCTCCCAAGTGCAGTCAATAACGGTCAAATGTCCTATACGTTAAGCCAAGGGGTATCGGAGCTGTCGAACGTCGATGTGACGAAATCATATACAGATATGACAACGGCCTACCGAGCATTTGAAACAAACCAAAAAGTGGTTCAGGCGTATGATAAAAGCTTAGAAAAAGCAGTGAATGAAATTGGAAGAGTGTACTAATCAAGAAATGAAAAAGAAAGGAGGATACTTATGCTTAGAACGATGATAAACGCAGCTGTCTCGATGAATGAAGTGCAAAAGCAGCTTGACATCATCAGCAACAACATCGCGAACAGTGAGACAACAGGGTACCGCGCGAAAAACACCCGTTTCTCAGAGCTGATCAGACAGCAGTTTAACCAGGTAGATGAAAAAAATGAGCAGGTGGCAAACAGTCGTCTGACACCTGCTGGGTTAAGGCTTGGTACGGGGACAATGGTCAATGCGTCCATTAACTCGCTGCAAGGCTCAATTAAAGAAACTGGACGTGATCTTGATGTTGCATTCGGAGCGCCGTCGCAGTATTTGCAGGTCAACGCCGGCGGTAATATCCGTTATACAAGAGATGGTTCACTTTACTTACAGCCGGGCAATAACCGTAACCAAGTACAGCTTGTCACGAGCGAAGGCTATCCGATTCTTGATGAAAATGGGAATGCGATCGTCTTAAATGCGAATTTCCGTGATATTTCAATCGATAAAAATGGACGGCTTACGGCGATTTCAAGAGATAATCAACCGAATCAGCAAGTGAATCTAGGCGTTGTACAAGTCAACAATTCTTCAGCACTTGTCTCTGAAGGAGATAATTTGTTCTCAGTCGACGGAACCTATCAAGGCGCACTAACAGCACTAAATGGAGCAAACCGCCAAGCGATTCAGCTTCAGCAAGGTGCACTGGAAACGTCAAATGTGGACATGTCGAAAGAATTAACAGACCTCATGACCACACAGCGATCCTATCAGATGAATTCAAGAACAATCACGATGGGTGATCAAATGCTGGGATTAATTAATACAATTCGATAATCAACAGGCTGGTATCAGCCTCTCATGATAAAAAAGGCGGCTCGCTCAAAGTCGCCCTTTTTTTTATAAAAATCTGAGACATCAGCAAGCAGGTCCTCAAGATCAATCCAGGCTTCTTTTCGTTCAAGACATGTGACGAGCGTGGCGATCTGCTCATCTGCCTTTGGCGTTTGGCTGTAGAGAAGAGATAAAATTTGAAACTTCATTCTTAAAATATCAAACTGGGAAGCAACGGCTTCTTTCAGCCCTTTTTGAATATACTTCATCCCTTCATCGGTTAAATTTTCTTTAAAGCAGGAACGCACAGTTTCGTATAGGCACGATACATAGGAATGTGCTGACTTTCGGTATGCTGGAAGACGAAGCGCTTTTTTGAAGTATTCTAGCGCTTCCTTGTGACGGTTTTGTCTCGACTGAATAAAGCCAGCGTCATAATAAACGATACCGAGCAGCTCTTGATCATCAATCTTTTTCACGTAATCAATAATCTCAATGAAAATAGCTTCTGCTTCCTCATATTTTTTTTGGTCGCTATAGTTAAGAGCGAGTACAATTTTACACCGATAGATGCTGTGGATGTCTTCGTGCTTTGCAAAAATATCCATGGCTTTTTGAACATGACGAATCGATAACAACGAGTAACGGTTGTTATAATAAACACCGCTTGTACGGAAATGGAACTCTGCTTCCTCCAGCTCATCGTTAAGCAATGGCAGTCGTTCCTCTGCCTTTTCGAGATAATGAATCGCATCATTTTGATCACTTTTTAAAGATTCATATAATCCGAGAAAAAAGTAAAAATAATATTGCAGCTCTTCGTTCATTTCATCTTTGTGTGGCAGCAGTTCGTGTTTGAGTTTTTCTAAGTCCTCTGTTTGATTCATCCAGAGCTGATGACGAAAAAGCATCAGCTGATAATGGAAATAGAGCTCCTGTTTTTTTGATAATTTACGTTTATATTTTAGTAGTGTTTTTTTGATTTCTTCAGCCTTCGAAAAATGTCGATGCTTCAGCATTGTATACCAGGAATGGAGAAGTTTTTTTATGGATTTATCGCTCATAAAATTCATTTTTACCCTCTTATTCAATCAATGATGTAATATATATTACCATATTTGTGAAAAAACAATGAGTGTAGTGTGGATTATATTTGATGACAATTGGTAATAGTAGATTCCATTTTTTACTATATACGTAAGGTGAATATTGAAAAATGCCAGCATTCATAATATACTTCTATAGGAATCAAATGAAGATCAGCGATATAGAAAAGAAGGAGAGATCAAGATATGCTTGATGCTCAGCAAATTCAAGACATTATCCCACACCGTTATCCATTCTTATTGGTTGACCGTATTTTAGAGGTTGAGGGAGAAAAAAGAGCGGTTGGGATTAAAAATGTCACAGTAAATGAAGAATTTTTTAATGGCCATTTCCCAGGATACCCAGTCATGCCGGGGGTGCTTATTGTAGAAGCACTCGCACAGGTTTTTGGTGTGATTATGTTAGGCAAGGAAGAAAACAAAGGGAAAATCGGTTTGTTTGCAGGGATTGACGGCTGCCGCTTCAAAAGACAGGTCAAGCCTGGTGACCAGCTTCGTTTAGAGGTTGAAGTGACGCGCCTCCGCGGGCCGGTGGCAAAAGGAAAAGCAGTAGCGACAGTAGATGGCGAAGTTGCATGTGAAGCAGACTTGACATTTTCTATCGGTCCTAAAGTATCATGATTTTCCTGGCGGTTCATCAAGCATGAATCGCTTTTTTATTTAGCAACGTTCAGTTAGAACGGATAAGGACTTGCAATTTTGACAAAAAAACGTCATATTAGACAAAAAAAGATGAAGGTGATAAAGGATGCTGAAAGAATTTAGAGAGTTTGCCGTCAAGGGCAATGTCATTGACTTGGCTGTAGGTGTCATCATTGGGGGAGCATTTGGCAAAATTGTCACTTCTCTTGTGAATGATTTAATCATGCCGCTTGTCGGTATTATTATTGGAGGGCATGATTTTAGCGGTTTATCCATTAAAATCGGAGCTGCTCAAATTTTATATGGAAATTTTATTCAAACAGTGGTTGATTTCTTAATTATCTCGTTTTCCATTTTTATCTTTATTCGTTATTTGAATAAGTTAAAACGGAAAAAGGTCGAGGAAGAAGAGGTTGTGGAAACGCCGGATCAAACGGAAGTTCTGCTAACTGAAATTAGAGATCTATTGAAAAATCAAAGCCAGTCTAAAGATGTGCAATAGAAAAAGAGCGGCTGATCCCGCTCTCAGCGTGTAGACAAACCCTTGCATTCGGTGTCAGGTCTGCGCTCCGGTACTCACGAATGTTAAATTCGCTCCGTTCCAGTGCTCGCCCTTCCTAGACTTCAAAGGTTTTCAAACACGCTGAAAAGAAGACAAAGGGCTAAAATCAAGTTCATTTTAGCCCTTTGTCAACAATCTAAGAGCGGCTGATCCCGCTCTTTTTTATGTGTTTTGTTTAAAAGCATCCAGTAGTTTTTCTCCTGAAAGTCCCTCTTTGACGAGGTCTTTTAATACTTCTTCAGTTTCTGTTCTGTAACGATTTGTAATCATTTTACCATCGAGTAATACAGAAATGTTTTCTTCTAAGGCAACGATGTTTTTGACTTGGACAGATAGATGAACAGGGCGGTTGTTTTCTTTAGTGATCGTTACAAGAATCTTCACTTCTGTGTGCTGCTGAAAGAGTACCTCAAACACCTGTCTATGTTTCTTTGGAATGAGTGCCTCGATCATCCAGTGATTTTCACCGTCTTCTTTATTAATGATTAAACCGTCACGAAGGGGAATGCTGGACATTTTATCTTGCTGTGGATCAAGTTCAATTTTTAAATCAATCAGCCTAAAGGTTTTCATATTTATCACCTCACAAGCGTTCATTATTCGTAAGTATTATTATAGCATACAACATCTGTATAAATGAAACCGCTGCCTGCTTAGAACTAGCTGCACATGAGTGAAAGGAGATGTTTTATGGAGTCCTATCAATTGAGAAATATTCATATTGGCGAGGAGAAGGCAAAGAGTGATATACGTGTTTATTCGTGGGGAGACATTCTTTCATTTTGTGATGTCTATATGGAAGAAGGAGAGTCACTCACGTTTCAATATGTCACTGAGGATCAAATGGACTGCTTTGAGTTTCAGCTGTCGGTTCATGATGGACGGCTTTGTTTTTATTGGTTTGCGTGGGACGGATCTGATTATATTCACATGCCTTCTAGTAATTGGATTCATTCAGATATTTTTTATCAATTTATGAAAAATAAGTATTTCATCAAACAAAACAAGATGATGTTTTATACGCAAGCGGTAAAAAACAGAAATTAATGAGGATATAAAGAATTTGAAGGCCTATTTTGCTATTTTCATGTTTTGTCACATCATGCCTTTCTCCGTAGACTAGGGGTAGCTGAAAGGAAAGGAGGCAAGTCCCGAAATCAAAGGGTAACGTCTATCATCTGACAGCCCCCTCTAGCTAAAGCTGATAGATGCTGCCTTGTGCATATGAACACTGCGTAATAGAACCAATGCTTCTTTGTATAGGTCATGTGTCCCCTTGTGAATCCCCTTTGTGTGTATCCGGCCATATTGCGTGGCCGGATACCCTTTTATTCACTGTTTAACCGATCAGCTCTTGCAAATAGTGGATACTCATTACATAATGATGATGGATTTTGTTAACGGTATATCGGTTGAAAATAAAGACAAAAAGGAGAGAATGATGACAAACATTCAATTAATCGCAACGGATTTAGATGGCACTTTATTGAACAGTGAACACAAAGTGAGTCAGGAAAACGAGCAGGCATTAAAGGAAGCAGCTGCGAATGGAATTGAGGTTGTCGTTTCAACAGGAAGAGCGTATTTTGATGTGAGGTCTATTTTTGA
This sequence comes from Bacillus sp. DC4300-2b2, assembly GCF_049895685.1. NCBI lineage: Bacteria > Bacillati > Bacillota > Bacilli > Caryophanales > Bacillaceae > Bacillus > Bacillus sp. DC4300-2b2. Next base: position 513,692 of record NZ_JAFCSW010000001.1, on the reverse strand, counting down.
CCAGCTTGGTATGAATACATGGGTGATTAGTGCCAATGGAGCTGTGATTCATGATCCAACTGGACAAGTGTACCATTCAGCTGCTTTACAAGAAGAAAAGGCTAAACACATATTGTCATGGCTTGAAGAACGTGATTATTATTATGAAGTCTTTACAAACGAAGCCATTTTCACACCGAATCGCGGCAGAGAGCTTCTTGCGATTGAAATGGACCGTTTAAAAAGTGCAAATCCAGAAACGGATCAAAATGTCTTAAAGCAAGCGGCAGAAGTTCAATATAGCCAGTCTGGTTTTTCTTATATTGATACATATAAAGAATTGTTTCGTGAGGATCGAAAGCTTTCATTTTACAACATTTTAGGTTTTTCTTTCTTTCAGGACAGATTGAAAGCCGGATGGGATATGTTTGGTGATGATTTAGATTTAACATTGGTCAGTTCGGCTGATCATAACTTTGAAATTGGTTCAAAGCACGCGTCTAAAGGGCAGGCATTAACAAGGCTGGCAGAAAGACTAGGTATTCCTTTAAGTAGGGCAGCGGCTGTAGGAGACAGTTTAAATGATGAATCGATGCTTCGAGCTGCTGGTGTTGGGGTTGCGATGGGGAATGCGAGGCAGGATATAAAAGAAATCGCTGATCACGTCACGTTATCAAACGATGAACATGGTGTGGCGCATATGATCCGGCACCTTTTGAAATAGATGAATCAGATGTCGCGGTATAAATCACATAGGATGAAGCGCATTCTACAAAAGAGGAATTCAGAACCACTTCTATTTACACATGATGTGGAACATCATATAATTTAATTAAGAATATAACCCGCTTGTAAGGAAAATAAGGAGAGTAAACGAATGGCGCTGGAATCTTATAAGTCCGAAAATCTGCATTTAATCAAGGAAGCCTTGGACTATACTCAGGTTGGCCTGACGGTGACGGACCCGTCTTTACCTGATAATCCTTTAATATATGTGAACAAGGGCTTTTTAGATATGACAGGCTATCAAGAAACCGAAGTATTAGGGAGGAATTGTCGTTTCCTTCAGGGTGATGAAACTGAACAAATCGCTCTCAAACAAATTAGAACAGCCATTGAGAACAAAGAGGCTGTCACTGTTCAGCTGAAAAATTATAAAAAATCTGGACAAATGTTTTGGAACGAGTTAAGTGTCGCTCCTCTTTGGATTGACGAAAATGAAGGGAAACGTCTTTATTTCGTTGGTCTGCAAAAGGATGTCACGAAAGAGAAGGAACAGCAAGAGCTTCTTGAGCAATCAATTGATGAAGTGCTGAATATTTCTGTCCCAATCGTTCCGGTGAAAGATGGGATCTCTGTGTTACCGATCATTGGTACATTAACAGCACCAAGATTTGATAAGATCATTTCAACGGTTTCCACCTATATCTCTCAATCCAAGGATGATTATTTTATTGTCGATCTGTCCGGATTATTAGAAGTGGATTCATTTGTGGCTGATGCGATCTTTAAGCTGAACGATTTGATTTTAATGACGGGTACTGAACTCATTGTGACAGGAATTAAACCGAATCTTGCGATGAAAATGGGAGAAATGAGAGAGGACTTCCGTGAATTAAATACGTATATGAATGTGAAATCTGCATTGAAAAAACTGAACATTTAGCTTACGTTTATATGAAATAAAAAAGAGGACTTTTCATGAAACTTGAGAAAAGTCCTCTTTTTGCTGTAATTAAGATGATTGAGCGGCGGCACTTAAGGTAAACAAATCTTCGAGTTCATTTGTTGATAACTCTGTAATCCAGCTCTCACTTTGAATAATTTGATCATTTAATGTTTGTTTTGTTTCGAGCATTTGATCGATTTTTTCCTCGATTGTGCCCGTTGTGATCATCTTATGGACGTGAACAAATCGTTTTTGTCCAATCCGATAAGCTCGGTCTGTCGCTTGGTTTTCCACAGCAGGATTCCACCATCTATCGTAGTGAATGACATGGTTTGCGGCGGTTAGGTTGAGTCCTGTTCCTCCTGCCTTTAAAGAAAGAATTAAAATGTTGAATTCTTTCTTCTGGAAGCGGTCCACCATTTTGTCCCGCTCCTGTTTTGAGAGGCTGCCATTTAAAAATTGGACCGGTTCTCCAAACATCTTTTCTGCCAGCTGCTTGATCATGTTGCCCATTTCAATATACTGCGTAAAGATGAGGCAGCTTTCTCCTTGCTCATGTATCGCTTTTAACAGCTCTGCGAGTTTATCCATTTTTAACGAACGTTTCAGCAGTTTCACATCTGTTCCACTCTCTTTTAAATAGAGCGCAGGGTGATCACAAATCTGTTTGAGTCTGCCAAGCATACTTAAAATAATGGCTTTTCGCTGCATCCCTGTTAATGATGCCATATGTTCAAATGTATCCTTCACGAGCTGTTCATATAAAGACGCCTGCTCAGCGGATAGCGGAATGAATTCTTTTTCTTCGAGTTTCTCAGGCAGGTTCAGGGCGACTTCTTCATCTTGTTTTGTTCGTCTTAATAAAAATGGTTTGATCAGCTGCTGCAGCTGTTCAATTCTTTTTTCTTCACGGTCTTTTTCAATTGGAAGGACGAACTTTTTATGGAAGCCGGTCAGGCTGCCGAGATATCCTTTGTTGACGAAGTCGAATATGGACCAAAGTTCTGTCAAACGGTTTTCCATTGGTGTCCCGCTGAGGGCAATGTGATGCTGTCCTTTGAGCTGTCTAATCGCTCTCGATTGTTTTGTATGAGCGTTCTTGATGTTTTGGGCTTCGTCTAAGCAAATGGTATTCCACTTTGCTGCCGTTAATTCATCACGATCAGAATGTGAGAGTCCATAAGATGTCAGAACAATATCTGTGGACTCGTATGCTTTTGTGAAGTCCTCTCCCTGTGGACGTGCTGGGCCGTAATGCAGGGCAACCTTCAAATGTGGTGCGAATGTTTCGAGCTCTCGCTGCCAGTTTCCTAAAACAGAGGTCGGCGCAATGATGAGAGAGGGAGCGGCATTTTGCTCCTGCTCCTTCAAATACGTGAAATACGCGATCATTTGAATCGTTTTTCCAAGGCCCATATCATCTGCTAAACAAGCCCCAAATCCATGCGATCTTAAAAATAAAAGCCAGTTCACGCCATGCTGCTGATACGGACGCAGTGTGCCTTTAAAGGACTCACTCATTTCGTATGAAGGCAGCTCGTGCGTATCATTTAATTGGTGGACAAGCCCTCTTAATTGGGATGAAAGTTCAAATTGAATATGGGCAAATGCTGAACTGTCCAATAGCTCTGGAATCGATTCAGAGGAGGCTTCTTGATCTGCCAGTTCGCGTGACAAAATATCAGACATGTGAAGTCCTTCGTTTTCGGCACGCTCCATCCACTTTTTCATTTGCTGGATGAAGGTCGGATCTATTTTGATCCATTGTCCTCGAATATTGACAAGGCGTCGTTTGCTTTGGACAAGCTCGTTGAACTCATCTTCTGTCAGTTCAATGCCGTTTGTAGCAAAGCGCCAATTAAAATCCATTAATGCGTCCATTCCGACATGCGATTCGCCTCGCGGTGTAGAAGAGATCCTTGCTTTTAACATCATCGTACTGTCTTTAACAATTTGCCACCACGATGGGAGCAGAATCTCAATACCCATATTAACAAGGGTTTCACTCGCTTCAGATAGGAAGAGCCACGCCTCTTCTTCTGACATGAGTGTGGTGCCAGATGTGAAAGAAAGCCAAGGGACAATTTGACTGAATCGTTCCAGCTCTCTTGAAATTTTATCTTGATACGGATGCCAAGACCTTTTCAATGAACGGATGCCTTCAAAAAAGTGAAGGTCACTGTTTTTCTTATCTCGCAAAAACAATTCGATTTTCCAATCATCTCCGTCAAAATCCGGCTCATTTAAGCGCAAGCCGACAGTGAACGGCGTCTCATCATCTATCCAGCCAATCGTCTCCAAGAAATCCTGCTCATCTAGAAAATGTCCTTGGAAGGTTGAGAGCGCAGGCGATTGTGCGTTCATGTGTTCCCATTTGTGCTGCAAGGTATCATCATATTGAATGTAATCCTGTACAGCAAAGGAGAACCAATCAGCCGTATAGCCATCTAATAGGCCTTCTTTATCTTTAAACCGAAGCTCGCCTTTTGTCCACGCCTCATAATCGGGAACGAAATCTTCGTCCTCGATAAATTCGAAAATGGTGGAGGCTGTTTTCATCAGTGGCTCCGTTTCATCTGTTAAGGTCACATGACTAAACGTATTAAATGAATTTTTACCAAGCAATTCAACGGTCATCCAAGGGCTTAACAGGAAGGCAGGTGTACCAATAAAGCTGACATCTTCTAAGAATGTTCCGTAGAAAGAAGATTCGTGCCATTGGAAAAGCTGCCTCTTCATTTCATTAAGCGGAACAGGGTGTCCGTCCTCTGCTTGCGCTGAAATGGTGAAAGAGAAATCTTCTGTTTGTTCTGCATGAATGACAATTTGTTTATGGCGTGTCATCAATCAATTTTCCTTTCTTCATTTCCTCTTGGAACGCACGCAGCCGTTTTGTTGAATCTTGCAGCTGCTTTACATACCTTTCCCAAATCGCGTTTTTTTTCGTTTTATGATAAAGCGTGCGCAGTTTCTTCAGCATTTTCACAGACTCTCGATAAGCACTTCGATTCTTTTGATCGAGAAGCAGTGAGATTTCACGGTGGTACGATGGAATGAGGGCTTCTGGCTCCTCTTTTGCAATCTGTTTGATCAGATCCTTCTCCAGTTCACTAATGGTGAAACCAACAAGGCTGTGAATCTCAATCCATTCCGCATAACGCTGCTGTGTATACAATAGCTGACTGTATTCTGTAAACGCATAGGGCATACAGATTTGGAGATAGCGTTCATATAAATGATGATCCTTCGTCTGCTTAAAATATGCATCTAAATAAAAGAAGAAATCACTGACAGCCCCCCGCAGTTCTCTGTAGGAAAGGTCGAGCTGGCAATATTCCTCTAATATATAGGTGATTTCGTGATACCAGAGCTTGAGCCGCTTCCAGTCTTTTCGGTTTGTGAGATCCTTCAGCCAATTGAGCACATTTGGTAGCATATCCGCATTGAGCAGCTGTAATTGCTGAAAGAGGCTTTCATCTTCTTTCAGTAAATAGTCCATGTGCATCAGCCCGATGGTACGTTCAACCGTTTGTTCTTTTTTCTGGGCGTTCTTTAGTAATTCTGTTTCTTTTTTGACCCATTTCCCTCTATTTAATATGGTGCCCCAAATCTCCATAAAGACCGCTACTCGTTCATGCTGGAAAGGTCCATTGATTTGAAGAAGTGTGCGAACGGCAGTTGGTGTGTTTTCAAGAAACGGATCGAGGGAAAAGGAAAGGGCATATGTCTTCAAATGATCCACTGAATCGAAAATGGTGTTCATGAGCTGTTCTACATATGGATTCATGGAATAAAAGTCTTTTTCGGCATCAAGGCGGCCGAGGTCGACGAGTTCATGAAGCCTCAGCCATACATCGATCGACGTATGAATCGCATACAAGCTCTTGAATTCAGGTGAAGCAGGTGCGTGTTTTTTTAGAATCGATAAATAGCCATAATACAAATGCTGCGGTGTTTGCTGGTGCTTCGGTGTCCGTTTCAGCCAGAGGTTAAATTCCTCTTGGAAAAAAGTCAGCCAGCTTTGGAGCGATTGTTCGTCTGGGCGCTTCACTTGGAAGTGCTGGCGAATTAGTTCTTTGCTGCGCTGTAATTCATCCTTTTCTGACCAATTTTCTGTAAATCCGGTTACACTCTCTACTTGAGCGTATAGCGAAAAGAAGACAGCGAGAATGTGTTTACAAAGTCCATCTGCTGGACATGAGCAGCTGCTTCTCACAGGAAACAGCACATGAAGGTGGACTCTTGCTGCCACGACATCATGTACATAAGCTGACCATTCAGTATCAGACTCTTGCTTGAGCCGATATACGCTGTCCTGTCTATAAGTAATCAATGCTTTTTTGATGAGTTGTTTGTTTTCATCTGTTGCAGGAAGAAGTTCTTTGATCTGTTCGGCTGTTTGTTTGATTTCTTCTTCGTTGATGTTGTGCTGAAGCATTTGATCCGCTCCTAACCAAGTAAAAGATTCCAATTCTTTTATTATAGCTCAATGGGGATTTATAAAAAAGTTTTTCATGAAAATGGTCATAAATTTCAAAAGCTGTCGAATGATGTAATAGAGTATTGCATAAACCAACCTTACAGCATATAATAATGAAATTAGTGGAATCGAAAGGATACAGACATGGATAATAAGGGTTTAAATCAAGAAGAGTTTTTAAAGATTTTGATGTACGCTCATGATATTGGTGAAAATTCAAATGATGTCACAACAAAAGAAATGCTTGAAAATCTGATTGCTCATATTCGAAATGGTCTTGTTTCATAAAAGTGACCCCCTGCTAGTGATGGCGGGGGGTTTTTGTATGCTTTTAAGAATGGAATGAAAGCTCCCGGCATACGATGTCATTACAAGCATAAGGAGTATGGGGAGCTGATGGTGTCATGAATATTGCGATTGCAGGCTGTGGGTATGTGGGGCTTGTGACAGGTGTGTGTTTAGCGGAGGCAGGACATGATGTGGCGTGTATTGATATTGACCGCCGAAAGGTCATGCAGCTGAAACAGGGAACTCCCCCAATGTATGAGCCCGGGTTAAAAGAGCTATTGAAACGCAACCTTGAGCAGGGACGAATTCATTTTCACATAAATGGAGCGGAAGCCTACACGAAGGCAGATGTATTAATGATCGCGGTCGGCACCCCGCAGCAGGCAGATGGCCAAGCTGATTTACAGTTTGTGTTTCAGGCTGCCAAAGAGATGGGCTTAAAAGCAAAGTCAGGGGCAATTCTTGTGGTGAAAAGTACGGTGCCTGTCGGAACGGGGGATCAAATCGATCAGCTCATCCATCAAGAATTAGGACGGAAGGAGCCATTAGCTATTGCATCTAACCCAGAATTTTTACGGGAAGGCTCTGCCATTTCAGATACATTGAGGGCGGATCGGCTTGTGATTGGTGCTGAAACAAAAGCCGTATTAGATCAGCTGGAGGACATGTATGCTGACTTCCACCTTCCAATGGTCAAAACAGACCGTAAAAGTGCTGAAATGATCAAGTATGCATCAAATGCATTTCTGGCGACAAAAATCAGCTTTATGAATGAGATTGCCTCCATTTGTGAAAAAACAGGGGCTGATGTTGAATGGGTGGCGCAGGGAATGGGGCTTGATCAGCGGATCGGTTCTTCCTTTCTAAGAGCGGGCATTGGTTACGGAGGTTCTTGTTTTCCGAAGGATACAAATGCACTTGTCCAAATTGCAGGGCATGTGTCCCACGATTTTGAGCTGTTAAAGGCTGTCATCAAAGTAAATAATGAGCAAAGGATAGGTTTTATCCGAAATATTCAGGAGCGGCTGGGGGCAGCTCTTGAAGGGAAGCGAATTGCGCTTCTTGGTCTGTCCTTTAAACCGAATACAGACGATATGAGGGAGGCACCATCTATTCCGATCGCTCATGAGCTTCATGAATTAGGTGCGGAGCTTGTGGCGTATGATCCTGTTGCTGCTCGGCATGCAGCTCGTGAACTGCCGGATCAAGTCTTATTTGCTCAAACGATTGAGGAAGCGATCAAGGATGCCGATGCGGTCTGTCTATTAACAGAGTGGGCGGATATTCAGTCGTTTCCACTCGCGTCCTACAAAAAATGGATGAAGCAGCCGCTTATTTTCGATGGACGAAACTGTCATACACTTGAAGCGGCAGAAGAAGCAGGGGTCGAGTATCATTCGATTGGGCGCAGATCAGTTTCTCCAATTTATATGTAAAAGAAAACCGATAACAGTGAATGTTATCGGTCTTTATGAATGCGGCAGAATGAACCCACCATATAAGAAAGCAGCCACAATAAGAAAGGCAGGGTGCAGCTTGAATTTGGTCATCAAGAAAAAGGAGATCGTGGCAATGGCGAGAGATTGTGTCCAGCCGATGGCTTTCACTGCATCTCCGCCGATTTCCCATGTTAATAAAAGCATCATCATCGCAATGACAGGCTGTACGGATAAGGTCATGCCTTTTACGACGGGAGATTGGCGAAAACGGTCAATGAGCTTGAGCAATAAAATGAGTCCAGCAGCGGAAGGCAGAACAGTTGCAAGCAGTGCCACGATAAAACCTGGCCAGCCCATGACGTCATAGCCGACATATGCTGCAATCTTCGTAGCGATTGGCCCCGGCAGTGCATTGGCTAAAGCCAGCATATTAGAAAATCCTTCGTTCGTCATCCAATGAAAATGATTGACGATTTCTTCATAATTGAGCGGGATGGATGCAGGGCCTCCGCCATATCCTAATAGATTAGATAAAAAGAATGCCCAGAATAAAAAGAGAATCAGTATCATGAAGACACTCCTTTCTCTTTATTTGACCGATGCCAGCGATTTTTCAGCTTAAAATGAAAAGCGCCATAAAATAAAAAGATCATCACAATGATTCCTGGATGAATGGACAGCACTTGCAGCCCGACAAAGGCAAGAATGAATAGAGCGATCCCGAAGATCATGCCGAAGCCTTTCAGCGTTTTTTGTCCAAACTCATATGCCATGATGCCTAACAGAACGGCAATGACAGGGGTCACAGCACCAATCATATTTTGAATGATTTGTGAGGAGCTTAAGACGCTGACAAGTGTGACAAGGGCTACCATAGCGAGACATGTCGGTAAAATATGAGCAGCTGTTGCGACAATTGCGCCAGATACGCCCTTTAATCGATAGCCGAGGTATGCCGACATTTTGGTTGCAATCGGGCCTGGTAATGCATTGGCGATGGCGAGTGTTTCTCCGAATTCGTCATCGTTGATCCATTGATATTTCACCACCGCTTCATGGCGAATAAGCGGTATCACGGAAGGGCCTCCGCCAAAACCGAGAATCCCGGTTCGCACCATAGCGATAATGAGTTCGATATATGATTGCAAGTGGTTCAACTCCTGTCTACAATTTCATGCCCATGCGGCTTTTGTATCGTTTAATGAGCATTTGGCAGTCCACACTGACGACACCTTCTAGTGGGTATAGCTTTTTTGTCAGAAATGTCTCCATTTCCTGTTCATGTTGAAAAATGCCATGCATATGCAGCTTGCTTGGTCCTGTCATATGATAAAGACTTGTGACAGCTGTTTCCTTTTCAAGCTGAAGGGCAACCGCTTCTAAAAATTTCGGCTCTACCTCTACATTAAAGAAGACAGAGACATGAATGCCAACCTTCGCGGGGTTAATCACAGCGGTGAATCGTTCAATGACCCCTGCTTCAACGAGCTGCTGAATGCGGGCTTGTACGGCAACACGTGACAGACCGACCTGTTTGCCGAGATCTGTATAAGACATGCGCCCGTCCTCGTGTAATAGGGATAAAATTTGTTTATCTCTTTCGTCCAATGTTAAGTTCGGAATGCTATAGTCTTTTGACACCATATAACCACCTTTCTTCTGTTGATATTCTATCATATTTAATTACGTATAGAATGGTTGATTTCTCATTTAGTATCGAAACGAAAACGTTACGGGCGAAAAAACATCTTTATGCATAAAAAGACACCCCGAGCTCATCGGGGTGTCTTCATTTATTGATCCGGGCTGCTTTCTGCACTGGCAATTTGCTGTGCAAGGTCAGCTCGATCAATGTCAGCTTGGAAGAATTCCTGCGTATTCGGCAGGTGTAAATTCATATGACGTTTTTGAGAAATGCGAATGGTGACTTGATCAACGGTGTAATCAAATACGTGTCCCCCAACACTTCGATCTTCATCAATAAAATGAAGGTGATATCCACTTACCGCAATGCCGTGGGCGTACTGTGGTGTACGGAAGCCTGCGATCGTACCTTGAATATCCTCGAAGTCGAAAATAGGCTGAGACTTGACTGCTTCTACCATCGGAACGTAAGGTTTTTCCTGTTTTTCAACGGTACGTGTTTGAACCTTTTTGAAAGATCCATCAATGCGGACCGCATAAAAGATATTCTTACTTGGTAAAATGCGGTCGATTTCTTCTTCAAGTTCTTTGGACGTCATAGGTGCATCAATTCGATGAACGATATCTGTTTCAAAGAATGCTAGAGAGCAGAATGGTGAATAATCTTGATTGGTGACCGGTGTCGCTGTTCCATCCGAGCGCAGCCGGTAAAATGCGCCGTCAAAGCCGATCAGCTCTCCATCTAATTGATTGAATGTACCGATGCCAAAATCACCGTGTTCAGGAATATGCGCGAGGGAGAAATCTCCATCATATACGGCTTCCAGCAGGGAGGTCATTGTCGATACTTGATAAACCTCTTGCTGTTTGTCATGCTGTCTTGTGTCATTCTGTTGATTCATTGGGTGCATCATACCCATATCCGCTCACTCCTTTAATGTAATGTATCGAAGACTTATCTGACGTTCACTGTGTGTTTTTTGCGATAGACTTCTGGCCATTTTTGACTGGCGAGGTCAGGGTTATCTTGATAGTCAATCGGAATGTCAATGATCACGGGTCCTTCTATGTTTATACCCTTTTGAAGGACGGTTGAAAGCTCCTCAGGTGAGTTGACCCGTAATCCAGTCGCTCCAAAGCTTTCCGCATATTTCACTAAATCGATCTGCCCGAATTCAACGCAGGATGTACGGTCATATTTCATTTCCTGCTGGAACGCAACCATGTCATATGTGCTGTCGTTCCAAACAAGGTGAACGAGGTTTGTCTTTTTGCGGACAGCTGTTTCTAACTCCATTGCGGAGAAAAGAAAACCGCCATCACCCGAAACCGAAATAATCTTTTCATCTGGATTCAATATAGATGCCGCAATTGCCCATGGTAATGCGACGCCTAATGTTTGCATGCCGTTACTCACCAAGAATGAGTTCGGTTCATAGACGCGGAAGTGACGGGACATCCAAATCGCGTGAGATCCGATATCACATGTGACCTTTGTGTCTTCAGGAATCAGGCGTCTTAATGTATGAATGACATCCAGCGGGTGAGCTCGATGACTTTCTCTTTCTGGTGCCTTTTCAATGTCGCTTAATAGCTCCTGTAATTCAGTGACTAATTCTATGTTCTCTTTGCATAGAGAAAGAGGAACACTGTCATGCGCTAGATGTTTGACGGTTTCAGAAATATTGCCTACAAGTTCAAGCGCTGGCTCATAAAAATGGTCAATATCTGCCTGCATGTCATCAACATGGATGATCTGGCGCTGCTGCGGCTGAAGATTCCAATGCTTCGGATCATATTCGATTGGATCAAAGCCAATGGTCAAAAGGACATCTGCTTGTTCAATGAGAAGGTCACCCGGCTGATTACGGAATAAGCCGATTCTGCCTACATATTGAGACTCGAGCTCTCTTGAGAGAACGCCGGCTCCTTGGTACGTTTCAACAAATGGGATACCAAGTGTTTTTAATAATGCTCTTGTGGCATTTGCAGCAGCTGGACGACTGGCTTTCATTCCCACAATCGCAATAGGTAAGTGTGCATTTTGAATTTTGGCGATAGCCGAACTGATGAGAGCATCCGGTGCAGGACCTAATTCTGGAGAAGGGTGAGCAGACACTGCTGTTTGTGTGGTGTGTTCTGTCACGACATCTTGTGGAAAGCTGATAAATGCTGCTCCAGCCTGCCCTTTTTGTGCCGCGCGAAAAGCATTTGTTAATGCTTCTGGTATATTATGAACGTCTTGTACTTCAACGCTATATTTTGTGACTGGTTTGAATAATGCCGCATTGTCGAGTGATTGATGTGTTCGTTTCAAACGATCCGCACGAATGACGTTTCCAGCGATTGCGACAACAGGATCACCTTCTGTATTGGCTGTTAATAGACCTGTTGCTAAATTAGATGCACCAGGACCTGATGTGACGAGACAAACACCTGGTTTGCCAGTTAGTCGTCCGACAGCAGCTGCCATAAAGGCTGCATTTTGTTCATGTCTGCATAGGACAAGCTCTGGACCTCTGTCTTTTAATACATCAAATACAGCGTCAATTTTTGCACCTGGAATGGCAAAAACATGGGTCACACCTTGAGCAATCAGCGTATCAACAATCAACTCTGCTCCTCGTCTTGTTAGGGGTTGTGCTTGAGATTTCATTTACCCCGCACTCCTTTCGGCAAGTAAAATTTTTTATGAAAATATATTTTCATGATATGATTTACTATACATTTCATAAAATAAAATTTCCAATATATGTTTAACATAGTTTTGATATGTTTCACGAATAAGTGTGTGAGGAGTGAAAGGATGGAACTGAGACATTTGCAGTATTTTGTCACAGTAGCGGAGGAGCTGCATTTCGGCAGAGCAGCCGCCCGGTTGAATATGACACAGCCTCCACTTAGTCAGCAAATTAAGCAGTTTGAGGAAGAATTGGGTTTTCCTTTATTTCACCGGTCGAAACGGGTGGTGGAGCTAACAGCTGCTGGAAAGGTCTTTTTACATGAGATTCGGGGAGTGCTGCAGCAGCTTGATAAAGCGGTTGATCATGCCCGTCATACAGCAAGAGGAGAGCTGGGGAAAATCATCATAGGTTTTGTTGGAACTGCGACGTATGATATTCTGCCGCCCGTTGTTCGTGAATTCAGGGAGCTGTATCCCTCTGTCAGTATCGAGCTGCAGCAGCTTTCTGTTCCGCAGCAGCTAGAGGCACTATTAAATGGTGAGATTGATATCGGTTTTTTACATCCTACATCGCCGCATGAAGAACTAGTCAGTCGTTTAATGAAGCAAAGTGAATGTATTTTTGCGATTCCAAAAAATCATCGATTGGCTAATAAAGAGACGGTCACGATTGAAGATATCCGTCATGAACCGATTATCTCTTTATCACAGGAATCATGGCCATCCCTTTATCAGCACTTTGTTCTGCTATGTGAAAAGTACGGGTTTTCTCCAAATATTGTGCAGGAAGCGGCGGAATATCAAATGATTATTGGCCTTGTCACAGCAGGGATCGGTATTGCAGTGATTCCAAAATCAGCCCGGCGTTTATTTAATCTGGATGTTGTATATAGGGCGATTGAGGATGAACAGCTTCTGGCGGAATGGACGATTTCCTATAGACGGGAAAATCATAATCCTGCTTTATTTCATCTTGTCCACCATATTCTGCATCGCACCGAGCTGGAATAAGAGGTATAGGGAACGGGTTATGGTATGATGTCGTTACATTAAAAGGAGGCGTACTTGAATTGATTACATTGCAAATGGATCAGCTGTCACGAAAAGAGGCATATAAATTATTATCTGGTTCTATCGTTCCAAGACCGATAGCGTTTATTACAAGTCTATCTAAAGAAAATGTCGTCAATGCCGCACCATTTAGTTTCTTTAATGTCATCAGTGGACACCCGCCGCTCATTGCGGTTTCTATCGGACGACGTGAAGGTCAGATGAAAGATACTGCGCAGCATATCATCGACAGGGAAGAGTTTGTCGTTCATGTGAGTGACGAAGACATGATAGAAGATATTAATGAAACAGCTGCTACACTGCCGGTTGAAGAGAGTGAGCTGGAACGAACCGGTCTTCATCAAGTAGAGAGTCATGTCATTTCAGTGCCGGGGATCAAGGAAGCGCGCATTCGTTTTGAATGTCAGCTGGAAAAGCATCTCACCTTTCAAAGTGATGAAGGGGAGATCACGGTCGATCATATCATTGGCCGGGTTGTATGTGCACATTTAGATGAGGGTGTTTATGATCTAGAAAAAGGCTATGTTTCTACTAATGAACTGAAACCAGTCGCGCGACTAGCAGGTAATGATTATGCCCATTTAGGCACGTCATTTGTGCTGAAAAGACCACAGTAATAGAAAAACCCCCGAGTGATTCTCGGGGGTTCTGTTTATTTTTTCTGTTCTAGTTTCAGTGGAGCTGCGATGTTCTTTTGTACTTTTTTCCCTTTTAATACGTCGTTTGCAGCACCGACTGCCAGTTGACCGATTAGTTCTGGCTGCTGCGCAACCGTTGCAGAGAGTTTTCCTGCTTTGATTGAGCTGAGTGCATCTTCGTTCCCATCAAAGCCAACGACAAGAATGTCTTTTCCAGAGCTTTGAATTGCCTCTAGCGCGCCAAGTGCCATTTCATCATTGTGGGCAAAAACGGCTTTGATGTCTGGGTTTCCTTGAAGGAGGTTTTCCATGACATTCAGTCCTTTTGTCCGGTCGAAGTCAGCAGCTTGTTTCGCTGTCACTTTTAGGTCTTTATCTGCTATTTGATGGAATCCTTTTCCGCGCTCACGTGTAGCGGAAGCGCCTGGTACGCCTTCTAATTCAGCGACTTTTGCTCCTTTGCCGAGCTTGTCGATGATAAAGTTAGCTGCCATTTCGCCGCCTTTGACGTTATCTGAGGCGACAAGTGCTTCTACCTTTCCACTTTCGGCTGAGCGGTCTAATGTGATGACAGGTATATCAGAAGCGTTCGCTGATTCGACAGCGGTTGATATAGCAGATGAATCCGCTGGGTTGATGAGCAATGCGTCGACACCTTGCTGAATTAAATCTTCTACATCACTTGTTTGTTTAGCTGAATCATTTTGTGCATCTGCAATCACGACGTCAATGCCTAGCTTTTTCGCTTCTTTTGTCACACCGTTTTTCAAAGAAACGAAGAATGGGTTATTTAATGTCGAGATTGACAGCCCAATTTTGATGTCTTTTTTCTTGCCATCTTTTGATGACTTGGCCCACTCAGGTGGTTCAAGTGAGCAGGCAGAAAGCATGAACAATGAGAGAGTCAGGATGAGAATAAGATATTTTTTCATAGCAGCTGCCTCCTTAAGCAGATTTCTTTCTGTCTAGCAGGACTGCAATCAAGATGACAATCCCTTTCACAACAGATTGATAGAATGATGAAACACCAAGTAAGTTCATACCATTGTTCAGGACACCGATAATGAGTACCCCGATGAGTGTGCCGACAATTCGTCCTCTTCCGCCGGACAGGCTTGTCCCGCCAAGTACGACGGCAGCAATGGCGTCAAGCTCATAGGACGTACCAGCTGTTGGCTGTGCAGAATTCAGACGAGATGTTAAGATCGCACCTGCTAAGGCAGACATGAAGCCTGCTAATGAATAGATCATAATTTTCACGCGCGGTACTTTGATTCCTGAAATGAGCGCAGCTTTTTCATTCCCGCCGATCGCATATGTTCTTCTGCCGAAAGGCGTTTTATGAAGCAGTACCCAAAGTACGATAAAGGTGAGAAGCATCGTGATTGCTGGAACAGGAATACCTAAGAAATATCCTCTGCCAAATAATTGGAATGCATAGTTAGAGCCAAGCCCAGTAATCGGGTTTCCATCTGTATAAACGAGTGTCAAACCTCTGAAAATCGTCATCGTCGCAAGTGTTGCGATAAAAGGAGCCATTTTTCCTTTTGTGATTAAAAGACCGTTAATCATCCCAAGAACGGCACCGATGATACAGCCGACGATAATGGCTAAAATCGGGTCCATGCCAGAAACGATAAAGCCGGCAGTCAGGGCACTGGACAGTGCAAGAATGGCACCGACTGATAAATCAATACCTCCAGTTAAAATAACAAACGTCATTCCAAAGGCAATGAGGGCATTAATGGAGATTTGTCTCAGTAAGTTTAAGATGTTTAAAGGTTCTAAAAAGGCTGGGTTTAAAATAGAAACAATGGCGACAAGGATGATGAGTCCTAAGAATGGCCCAAGCTTTTGCATGATGTGATCAAATCGTCCATTTGAAGTAAGTGGTTTCATGTTACTTCCCTCCTGTAGCTAGTGTCATAATTCGTTCCTGCGTTGCTTCTGTTTTGTCTAATTCTCCGCTAATGGTTCCTTCATGAATGACGAGTACTCGATCGCTCATCCCGAGTATCTCTGGGAGTTCAGAGGAGACCATTAAAATGGCAACGCCTCGATCGGTCAGTTCATTCATTAACTGATAGATTTCTCGTTTCGCTCCGACGTCAACACCTCGTGTCGGTTCATCTAAAATCAAGACCTTTGGCTGTATGCCGATCCATTTGGCGATGACGACTTTTTGCTGATTTCCACCAGACAGGCTACGGGCAGAAATGTCAGAGGAAGCCGTTTTAATCGTCAGTCGTTTGATGAGCAGGTCGACAAAATCCTGTTCATTTTTCTTATCAATCAGTCCCTTTGGAGAGAAGCTTTTTAAGTTTGGCAGACCGATGTTTTCTCGGATGGATGCATCAAGCATGAGCCCTTCATCCTTGCGATCCTCTGTGATAAAGCCGATACCGAGCTTGACAGCATCACTTGGTTTTTTAATAACAGCCTTTTTTCCATGAACCCAGATTTCTCCTTGGTCAAGAGGGTCAAGGCCAAAGAGAGACCGCATCATTTCAGTCCGGCCAGCACCCATTAAGCCTGCAACACCGACGATTTCTCCAGCTTTAACTGAGAAACTGATATCTTGAAATTGTCCTTTTTTCGTTGCTTGTTTCACCTCAAGGACAATATCTCCTGTAGAAGGCGTACGCTCGGGATATCGATCTGTCAATTCACGGCCGACCATTTTTTTGACGACTTCATGGAAATTCGTTTCAGGTATGGCTTTCGTATCGACCGTTTTCCCATCACGCATGATCGTAATCCGGTCACAGATTGCGAAGATTTCCTCCATACGGTGAGAAATATAGACGATAGAAACGCCTTCTTTTTTGAGAGATTCAATGACCTGGAAGAGCTTTTCAATTTCACGTTCCGTTAGAGCTGCTGTCGGCTCATCCATGATGATGACTTTCGCATCTGTCATTAATGCTTTTGCAATCTCAATCATTTGTTTTTGTCCAACAGAACAGCTTCCTGCCTCTTGATCAAGCGAGAGATTCACAGACAACCGGTCCAGCTGCGTTTGGGCAAGGACCTTCATTTTCTTTGTGTCTAGCAGCCCAAGCTTCGTATAGATTTCTTTCCCGATGAATAGGTTCTCCAAGACGGTCATATCCGGCCATATGTTGAGCTCTTGATGAATGAAGGCGATGCCGTGCTGTTCCGCTTCTTTTGGATTTTTGAAAGCGGTTTCTTTTCCGTCGATTTGTATCGTTCCTTGATCTAAAGAATAAAGACCTGTGAGCAGGTTCATTAAAGTTGATTTTCCCGCACCATTTTCACCCATGAGTGCGTGGACTTCGCCTGTGACGAGGTCAAAGGAGACCCCGGAGAGAACGGTGTTTTTCCCAAAAGCCTTATGGATGTTATGCATCTCTATGTTCATATCTGGCTCCTCCTTTTAAAAGATGACACCGGCATGAAGAATGCAGTTTGCGTATGGGGTGGCTTCACCCGTTCGAATGACTGCTTTTGCCTGTTTGGTCATGTCTTTGAACGTCTCGTGGTCTACTTCATGTAATGGTTTTGAGAACGCTTTCTTAAGAAATAAATGATCTCGTTTATTGGCCTCTTTGATTTCACTAGCCACAGTCATGTTTTCAACAGCCATTTCCTGAAGAAGGAGGGAGGTGACCTCCTGAAAGGACGGTGTGCCGATCGATAATGCCAGGTCAATTTTGACTGGACCTTCTGGAATAGGGAGGCCGCAGTCTGCGATGACGATTGTATCTGTATGGCCAAGGTCAGCAAGCACCTTGGCGATATGGCTGTTTAGGATGCCGTTTTTTTTCA
The DNA here is from genome assembly GCF_049895685.1 of Bacillus sp. DC4300-2b2. Classification (NCBI taxonomy): domain Bacteria; kingdom Bacillati; phylum Bacillota; class Bacilli; order Caryophanales; family Bacillaceae; genus Bacillus; species Bacillus sp. DC4300-2b2. The sequence continues at coordinate 496,012 of NZ_JAFCSW010000001.1, read as the reverse complement.
TTTCTTTTTCTCCAATTCTTCTCTTGTTGGCATGCCGCCTTGTGCGCCAAACTTTGTGACAGACATTGATGCTGCAAGATTGGCAAAGGCAAGTGCGTCATAGAGGGATTTGCCTTCTGTTAGGGCGACAGCTAAGGCTCCGTTAAAGGTATCGCCAGCTCCTGTTGTATCGACTGCTTCGACAGGTACACCTGGAACTAACACTTCTTTTGAACCGTCAAAATATCGAACCCCATTTTTCCCTTCTGTGATCAGTAATTTGTTAGGGTATTGACGCAAGGCATCTTCGATTGGCAGATCATCAAACATAAGAATAGCTTCGTGTTCATTCGGTGTAATGTAAGCAGCCTGCTCTAAAACCTGCTTCGATACTTTGCGGGCTGGTGCAGGGTTTAAAATCACAGTTATTTCTTTTTCACTGCAAATGGCGCAGACTGATTCGACCGTTTCTTCAGGTATTTCCTGCTGGATAAGAACCATCCCGATATCATCAATTGTAGAAAGAGCATCAATTACATAGTCAGGAGTGACCTCATTATTTGCCCCTTTGACCACGACAATGCTGTTATCACCTTCTGCTAAAATGATATGAGCTGTGCCGCTCTCTATTTCGGTAACCGGTTTCATATATGAGGTACGGACACCTTGTGCTTGTAAATTGCTGAGAATATCCTGACCATAAGCATCATCACCAACTCGGCCGATCATATATACATCTGCACCGAGTCTGGCACTTGCGACTGCTTGATTGGCACCTTTTCCGCCTGGGACCGTTTTAAACGATTCGCCTAAAACCGTTTCACCGGCATTTGGCCGTTTATTTGATGTGACGACTAAATCCATTGAACAGCTTCCTACTACAACTATATGACTCATTGTGAATCCACCTTTCTTGTGGTCTCTCGTTCAATAAAAGAGACGGGCATTTGAATAACTGGCTGATCTATCGGTTGTTTCTGAATCGCTTTGATTAACAGCTGTGCCGCTTCTTTCCCCATCTCATAGGCGGGCTGCCTAATGGTCGATAAGGAAGGGAAAAGCAGCTCGCTTTGCGGAATATCATCAAATCCAATGATTTGAACGTCTCCTGGAATGGCTTTTCCGATACGAAGTGCTTCATGGATGACCGCTGTTGCGACGATGTCATTGCTGGCAATGATCCCATCTGTTTCAGGGTACAGCTGGAAGAGGGCTTTGGCACTTTTTTGGGCTTCTTGAAAGGAAAAGGAAGCATTAGACATCACATGAAAGTCGACGCCTGTATCCGTGAGAACATCGAGTGCGCCCTTGAATCGCTGCCGAGCTGTTTGCAGATGGGCAGGTCCTTTTAGCAGTGTGATCTGCCGGCTGCCGCGTCTGATTAATTCCATTGCGGCCATTTTGCCACCAGCTGCAGCATCTGCAAAAACAGAAGGTGCATGTGGAACGGTTCGATCTAAAAACACAACAGGTAGATCATCATCATTGTATATATCTGATTCAGGTTCATTTGTAACCGCGATGACACCGACCACTTGATTTTGTTTAAAGGTTTGTAAGTAGGCCATTTCCTTCTCTCGATCCTCATCACTGTTTCCGAATAATAACCGAAAACCGTGCTCATGAATTTCGTCCTCAACGCCTCTAGCCAGCTGAGGAAAGAAGGGGTTTGTGATATCAGGCAAGATTAAGCCGATTAAGCGTGATTCTCTTTTGAAAAGGGATCTAGCCACTTCATTGGGAAAGTAGTTCAACTCTTGCATTGCTTGTGTCACACGGGTTTTAGTATCTGAATGGACATATCCAGTATCATTGAGCACGCGTGAAACAGTGGCAACAGACACTTGTGCAGCTTTTGCAACATCTTTAATTGTAGCCAATGGAGAGCCTCCCTTCGTGAGTGTGTAACCGTTTACACACATAGATTATCACGAAAGCATCGAAATGACAATCTAAAAAAAATAAAAAAAGAAAAGAAAGAAGGCTTCTTTCTTTTCTTTAACTAATGATACCTGTTTGTGTAATATTCACTTTCACTTTTGGAATGATTTTTACCTTCGGATAATCGGTGACCCAGTTCATTTTCATATACTCATCATAGTGTCTTACTCGATATTTTCTGCCAAGACTGAGGACGTCAGAATTCGCCTCTTGCAGGGATGCAATGACTTTTTCGGCGTCTTTTGTCAATATAGCTGACAGTCTCTTATTTAACATTTCAATTTTCTTGTCTGTATCTAAATTGTCTTTCGGATATTCAAGAACAGAGGTGGTGAATTCAAACTCAAGAGAGAAGGTTACGTTTCGATGATCAGGATTGACGATTTTTATGTCTCTCTTTGAATCGGTTACTTGAATGGTGATGTAATTGTTCTCCTTTGATTTCATATCATTTCTTACTTTTTTAGTGAAGTTTGCATAATTGCCCATTTTCCCATCCATGATGGTGAGCAAGATGGCATCCTGAGCATATAGTTCACCTTTCTTTTTCTCATTATCAAATAAGGCAACCCCTCTCACACTCGTTAACTTTTTTGACTTATCGTAGTAGAGTAACGGCAGTGTGAAGTCTTCCCCGGTTTGCAGCATTTTGGACCTTACATTTTGAATGTTTTTAGGTGAAACTTGAGAGGAGTGTGATGCAGAAGTGATCAGGTTGTTTAAATAGTCGCTTACAATGAGTTTTTCTTTGAGCAGCTGATTGATCAATTCCACACAGCTTCCGCCTTGCACCACTGCCAAGTTTGCGAGCAAAGGGCTTTTCGGATCACGATAAAACATATCTAAGTAAGGAAGCAAACGGTTTTGGGCAAATTCATCACCGATCAGCATCACCCGCATTTTCGACATATCAATTTTTTGGTCTACACTCCGGCTAAAGTTACTTCTTGCTTTTCTTAAAGTAGGCGCTTCGGTTGTGAGAACAGTGGTTAAATAGCTGCCAGTATTCCCTTGCTGCATACTTTGAGACTGCTGCACCTTTCGATAGGTAATCGAATATTTCGCATTGTCATCCTCACCTTGATCAACGGCTGAAGTTAAAACAAGAGAGATGTCTTTTAATAGGTTTTGATCCCAGCAGCCAGGCATGAAAATGAGGGAAACACACATAAGCAGCATCAATGTGTACCTATGAAGCATGTGATTTCACCTTCTTTTTGCGGTGTTTGATCAAGATGATAACGGCCATCATGATCGGAAGTGTGTAAATAAATGAATATTGTGCAACGGTGGTAAAGTCATTAAAGCGCTGAATTCTAAAGTTATCGGTTGAAAGAAAACAGCTGACAGCATAAATCAAAATGGCAAAATAGTAGACATATTTTTTGTGATTTTTCTTCTTTAAAATACTGGATACGCCATTTGCACAAAAGTACAGATAATTACTTAGTGTGGCTAAAATGACAAAGACCCAGAAACTGAGAAAAATTAAATCTGTCCTCTCAATGACACCGAATGTAATGGTTTTTAATAGATACAAAACAGGATTCGGGATGAGATCAAGCTCAGCCGGGCTGAAAAACATAAAACAAATTAATGTAATAAATAGGTAGTAAAGCGTAGTACATATATTTGAAATGGTCATTACTTTATATCGTTCCTTAATGGTGCCCTTCATCAGTGGAGAGATGACCAGAATCATCTCAAAACCATTCATTGACAGCACCACGTCCTTCAACCCAAGCTGGAGTTGAGAAACTTCTGTTTGGAAAAAAGGCATGAGGTAATCAATATTGGTTCCTTTCAATGCATAGAACATCAATAGAGAGAGCATAAGCAAAAAGGGAGTTAAGATAAAGTTAAACCTGACAATGGCTGTAATTTGCTCCTTTGCGATATAGATAATACATATCATGAGTAATAGGTTAATGACCCAGTTCGGTGTAAGAGGGAGCACCCATATGCCAAGAATCCTTGTGAAGATAGAAAGCACAACGATACAAACCGAGGCAAAGTATACCATATAGAGCGTGACCAAGATGCGCCCAATCCATTTTCCAAAGACCTCAATCAACGCTTGGAAAAATGACGTCTCAGGATACTTGTAGATGATATAAAGAAAAATGGTATTGATGATCTGGATAAAAAAGCACGCTAAAATAATCGCCATCCAGCCATCGTGTCCTATGTCTTTCATGAGTAAATGGGGGAGCGCTAAAATACCAACACCAATTTGAGACTGGATGATAAAAAAGACAGCTTGAGGGGGAGATATTTTATTTTTCATTCTTCTTTTTCCACCCTCTCAGTTGTTCAATTTGTTTTTTCTTTTGCGGATTTAAATAAACAGGTCGATTTTTGTACATCCACATTGGGAGTCGAACCACAGTATCTTTTAAGTCCTGCCAGTTAAATGGAGTAACAGGTGATAAATATGGAACTCCTAGTGATTCTAAGCGGCATAAATTCATGAGAATAATGGCGAGCCCAAATGAAATGCCAATAAATCCAAACATCGATGCCATAAACATGAGCGGGAAACGAAGCATCCTGATGGTGGACGTCATTTCAAACGATGGAAGTACAAACGAAGCGACAGCTGTCACAGCAACTACAATCACTTGGACATTAGAAATAAGTCCTGCTTGTACAACCGCATCCCCAATGACCAAACCACCTACAATTCCAATGGTCTGCCCGATTGGTTTAGGCAGGCGCACCCCAGCTTCACGTATAAGTTCAATCGTGATCTCCATCAGCATAGCCTCTATCAATGGCGGAAAGGGAATGCCAATAATAGAGTTCTTCATCGTAATGGCTAGTTCATCTGGGACAACCTCATAATGAAAAGCAATAACAGCAATATAAAAAGATGGCAATATGACTGCGATGATACACGCAAGATAACGAAGAATACGAATAAATGAAGCAGGAATCCAGCGGCTGTTATAATCATCTGGTGACTGAAAGAAACTAAAGAACGTGATAGGCAGAATGATGGTCATTGGGCTGCCGTCCATGAGTACGACTATCCTTCCTTCAAGGATCGCAGATCTCACCTTGTCCGGACGTTCTGTATCAATCAGCTGTGGGAAAATAGAAAATGAATCTTCCTCAATTGCCTCAACGACCGAGCCGGGGCTTAGCAGTGTGTCTACTTTAATGGAAGAAATCCGTCTATTTACTTCATCTACAATTTTTTGATTAGCGATATCAGAAATATAAACAATTGCAAGCTTTGTTTCAGATTTTGTCCCGATCTTATGATATTGAATGGCGAGCTTTCGATCATTTAAATGGGAACGCAGTAAGTAGATATTGGTATCAATACTTTCTACAAACCCATCATGTGCCCCGGCGATAATACTTTCAGAAGAAGGCTCAGAAATAGAGCGCAGCGGCGGCTGTCCGACAGCAAATAACTTGATCTGCGAGGAATTTTCATCAAGAAAGGCAATACTTCCTGCAATAATACTGTCTGTGATCAGCGTCAAGTCGCCTGTTTCAAGTGTGCTAAGAGATTTTATATAATTCTGCTTTCCAGGAGAGCCTAACAAGTTGCCGATAATGAAATCATTTAGTTTTCCTTCATCTATTCTTGTTTTAATAAAGAAAAGGACAGATTTCGTTTCATTTACCATTAATTCTCGGTATTCAAAATCGCCACTTTGCTGAAATGTCTTTTTCAGGATACGAATTTTTTCCTCGAAGCTGCCTGATAAAAAATGCAGGCGTGTTTGCTCATTGGTGTTTGGCATCTTTAGCCTCCTCTCACAGATTTTTTAACCATAGTGTAAGCTGAGAAGCGAATTTTATTCGTCACCTTAGGGGAAAGCATGACATGAGCTGACAACTTTCAACTAAATTCATATTAAAAATGTTAAGAAATGATGAATCTTGATAAAAACAAATGAATAATGTTTCATTGTTTAGGTCATAAGGTGTGAATCTCGTAAAGAGAAGGTACACCGAAATGATCAATCTTTTACATCTTATCCCAATTTTTTGTGACCTAAAAATAAGCAGATGACTTGATTTTTTCAGAGGTGACCTTTGTCATAGGTCAACACACAGCAATCTGACCAATGAGAATGACTTTCTAACCTGTTCGTTCAAAAATATAAAACATTCCAAAACACGCACTATTCATTTAAAGCACTGATATGACTGATGTTATAGAGAAGATCGGGTTTTAAAACATTGATTCAAAATACATCTTAATAATTGTCGAAAAATTTAGGGAGAAAAGGACAAAAGATTTTCGGATCATTGATGTTAACGCTTTCTCTTGAATTCAGCAGAAATTCAGAATGATTTTTGTCCGCCTTTTGGCCTTTTCATTTAAAGGATGGGTAGGCAAAAAAGCCTTTTGATTAGAGGAATTTGGCATACAAGGAAGTGAAAGATTATGTTACATAATACCGATTGTGATTTTATGCTGAACAGATATACTGTTGATTGAATTTACATATCACACTCATAAAAAAAGGAGATGTAGATAGCGATGTGGTTAATCGTTATAGCCTGTGTCATCATGTTAGGGATTGGCTTTATTGAAAAGAAGCGTCATCAGAAAAATATCGATGCCCTGCCGGTGCGCGTCAATATTAATGGTATTCGCGGAAAGTCTACCGTTACAAGATTGACAACCGGTATCTTAATGGAGGCAGGTTATAAAACTGTCGGTAAAACAACGGGAACGGATGCAAGAATGATTTATTGGGATACGCCAGATGAGAAACCGATTAAAAGGAAACCGCAAGGACCGAATATCGGAGAGCAGAAGGAAGTTATGAGAGAAACAGTTGAAAGAGGAGCAAATGCCATCGTCAGTGAATGTATGGCGGTAAATCCAGATTACCAAATTATCTTTCAGGAAGAGCTGCTTCAAGCAAACATTGGCGTGATCGTAAACGTTCTTGAAGATCATATGGACGTCATGGGGCCGACACTTGATGAAATAGCAGAAGCCTTTACAGCGACAATTCCTTACAATGGACACTTGGTTATTACGGATAGTGAATATACGGATTTCTTTAAAGAGATTGCGCAAAAACGCAACACAGAAGTCATTGTTGCAGATAATTCCAAGATTTCCGATGAGTTTTTGCGGAAATTTGAGTACATGGTTTTCCCAGATAATGCTTCACTGGCACTTGGTGTTGCCCAAGCATTAGGGATTGATGAAGATACGGCATTCAGAGGAATGTTAAATGCGCCGCCTGATCCAGGAGCGATGAGAATTCTTCCATTAATGGACGCGAAAACACCTGGACACTTTGTAAATGGATTTGCGGCAAATGACGCAGCATCTACATTGAATATTTGGAAGCGTGTGAAAGAAATTGGATATCCAACAGATGAACCGATTATTATCATGAACTGCCGTGCGGATCGTGTAGATAGAACGATCCAGTTTGCGGAGGATGTACTTCCTTATATTGAAGCAAGTGATCTTGTCTTAATTGGTGAAACAACAGATCCGATTGTGAAGGCATATGAGGAAGGGAAAATTCCGGCTGACCACTTACACAACCTTGAATATCAATCTACAGAAGAAATTATGAACATGCTTGAGAAAAAGCTTCATAATCGAGTGGTTTATGGAGTCGGCAATATCCATGGTGCCGCTGAACCGTTAATCGAAAAAATTCAAGAATACAAAATTAAGCAGCTTGTCAGCTAGGAGGAAATATAGAAAATGTTCGGATCAGATCTTTATATCTCGTTAATTTTAGGTGTTCTACTTAGTTTAATCTTTGCAGAAAAAACAGGAATCGTACCAGCTGGACTCGTTGTCCCGGGTTATCTGGCGCTCGTATTTAACCAGCCAGTCTTCATTTTAGTCGTCTTATCTGTCAGCTTGCTTACGTATGTGATCGTTCGTTTTGGCTTATCAAAATTTATGATTTTATACGGACGCAGAAAATTTGCTGCGATGCTGATTACAGGGATTGCCTTAAAACTGATATTTGATTTCTTCTATCCAGTGGTCCCATTTGAAATAGCAGAATTCCGCGGAATTGGAATCATCGTCCCTGGATTGATTGCGAATACAATTCAAAAGCAAGGTCTTACGATTACCCTTGGAAGCACGTTACTTCTAAGTGGTGCAACATTTGCCATCATGTATGTTTACTATCTATTTTAAGATAAGGTGTGTCCAATGATGAATAAAAAATTGAGCTTTCAGGAAAAGCTGCTGAAAATCACAAAGAATCAAAAGAAAAAGACGAATAAACACGTACTAATTGCTTTACCGATCGTTATTGCTTGTACATTTCTATTTACGTTTATCGGGAAAGCACAAGTGCCAACTGTACAAAAGAATCCAGAAAACATCCTGACCGCTTCGTTCGTCGGTGACATTATGTTTGGAAGAAACGTAGAGAAAGTAACAGACCGCTATGGAAAACAGCATCTCTTTCGCTATGCGAAGCCATATTTTGATGTGTCAGATTATGTGACAGGCAACTTTGAGCATCCAGTCGCATCAGATAAAGAACAGGCAGCCCAAAAGAATATTCATTTAAAAACAGATGAAAATTCTGTCCAAGCGTTGAAGGATTTAAGTTTCTCAGTGTTAAACTTTGCGAATAACCATGCGGCAGACTATGGTGAAAAAGGGCTGAACAACACGATCAATGCCTTTGAACAAGCTGGCATGGATTATACAGGTGCAGGTCGTAATCTCCAAGATGCGAAGCAGAACATTTCGTACAAAGAAGTAAATGGTGTCAAAATTGCTACACTTGGTTTTACAGATGTGTATGGGAAAGATTTCAAAGCAACGAATCGCCAGGCGGGTATTCTGCCAGCCGATCCATCTATCTTTATTCCGATGATTTCGCAGGCTGCTGAAAAGGCAGATATCGTCGTTGTTCATGCTCACTGGGGACAGGAGTACAACAATGAAGTAAACGACAGACAAAGAGAATTGGCAAGAGCGATGTCTAAGGCCGGAGCCGATATCATTATCGGTGCTCACCCGCACGTCCTTGAACCAATGGAAGTTTATAATGGAACGGCGATTTTCTATAGCCTAGGCAACTTTATCTTTGACCAAGGCTGGTCAAGAACACGTGATTCTGCACTTGTTCAGTATCATCTGAATGAAGATGGAAAAGCGACATTTGAAGTTGTCCCAATGTACATTAAAGAAGCAACACCTGCCCCAGTAAAAGCAGGATCTCTTGAATCAAAAGCCATTATCCGTATGCTGACCAATGGAACGAATGCGGATTGGAAAGAAAAAGACGGACACATTTTCTTTGAAGTAGATCACGCTGATAAAGTTAAAAACTTAAAAGAAAACGGAGGGAAAGAGAAGAAATGAAATTCCTAAAAGCAATTTGGCCGTTTGTTGCGTTAATTTTAGTCTTTGTCTTTATGTCTGCTTTTAAATTTAGTGACAGTCTGACAGATCACGAGAAACAAAAGATTTCTGTTGAAATGCAGAAAATTGAACAGCAAAAGCAGTCAAAAGCGGAAGCAGGTAAATAACCTAAATAGGATAAAGGGCACGCACATCGCGTGCTCTTTTTTTGTCGAAAAAGGGTGTAAAATGAAAGGTGTCATGCCGAAACTATAGAAGATAGGAGGGAAAGGATCATGAAATGGAAAGGAATGCTGATTGGAGGTTGTGCACTCGTAGGGCTGATGTTCATGTCCCAATCAGCAGTATCTGCTCAAACACCATCTCTTTTGGAACAAGCGGAAAAGCTGATTGGAACACCTTATCATAAAGGAGGAACCGATCCTAAAACGGGCTTTGATGCATCTGGTTTTATTCAATATGTGTACAAGACATCCGAAACATTTGATTTGCCACGGAAGGTAATTGACCAATATCAGATTGGAAAAAAGGTATCATGGGATAAAGCGCAGCCAGGTGATCTTGTGTTTTTCCGAAGTCTTGAAGAAACGAAGGATATCCCAACACATGTGGCGTTGTACGCTGGGAACGATCAGGTCATCCACATCACGCTTAGTCAAGGTGTGGTGAAAACGGATGTCAGCAAAAGTAAATATTGGACAGACCGGCTTTATACGGTCAAACGCCTGCCCGGCACACAAGAAATTTCTGATGACCCTCTTGTGAAAGATGCGATGACCTATTTAGGAATTCCTTATGTATTTGGAGGAGCAGATCCAAAGACTGGATTTGATTGCTCAGGTTTTTTACAGTATTTATTTGAAAAATCACTTGGAATTTATTTACCTCGAAGTGCTGAACAGCAGTGGAGCGTTGGAGAAAAAGTGGCATTAGACAATATTCGCCCTGGGGATTTTGTCTTTTTTAGCAACACATATAAGCCAGGAATTTCTCATGTAGGTATGTATATTGGAGGCGACCGCTTTATTCATGCGAGCCGTTCTGAAAGTGTGACAATTTCTTATTTGTCTGAATCGTATTGGCGTGAAAAATGGACAGGTGCGAAACGATTAACAGATCAGGAGCTTTCGAAAGAGGACCCTATCGTATCAAAAGCCGCTACGTATATTGGCGAAGTTCCTTATGTCAAAGGCGGTACGAACCCAAAGCAAGGATTTGATACAGCAGGGTTCACACAGTACGTGTATCAAGAAGTGCTTGGCATTGAGTTGCCCCGCTATGCATCAGGTCAAGTCAAAGCAGGTACGCCTGTGAAACGTTCTGAGCTTCAGCCGGGAGATCTTGTCTTCTTCAGCGGGACATCTTTGATGCCAGCAATTTATGCAGGATCAAATCAAGTCATTCATGTGACTGTCTCAAACGGTGTTGTCTTAACCAATATGAAAACAAGTACGTACTGGAAGGACAAATATGAAACGGCTGTTAGGATCAAAAAATAAAGAAAAAGCCCGATCAATACTTGTATCGGACTTCTGGACTTCTCTCTAGGCGCTGATCAGACAAGCGTCTTTTTTTCATGGAATTGATTTTGTAAAAGAAGATCAATAAAATAAGCGACACCATCTTCATGATTCCCTTTTGTGATGTAAGTGCTCTTTTCTTTAATGACATCAACCGCATTCCCCATTGCAATGCGGTGGCCTGATTCTTCAAACATAGAAAGGTCGTTTGGGCTGTCACCAATTGCATAAATATGTGAGCGGTCTACACCATAATGGGCTGCGAGCTTTTTCAGGGCATGTCCTTTTCCAGACTCTTTTGGCAGCACCTCAATAATATGTTTTCCAGACGAGGTCAATGAAAGCTCGGGCATGTCTGCCAAAAGATTTCGTGCTTCGGTCAGTTTGTTCATATCAAACGAGAAGCAGAGTAATTTATAGGTCGGCTCATTCGACTCAAAAATCTGACGGATATCATCCACTGGTTTGATGCCAAATTGTTTAAATTGCGTCATGGCTCCCTCCCATAGATCAGCGAGATCCTCATTTGGGTTTGCGCTTTCGATCAGATCAAATTCTGCTTTCAGCTTCTCTTTTCCATCGTAAGGGGAGAGGAGAGCATCGTCCGTATAGACTTCAAAGTAAATGTTTCGTTCCACTAATGCCTTAGCAGCCCGTTTGCCCGCTTCTTGGTCCAATGTGATTCGGCTGAAGAGCTCGTATCCTTCTGTATGGACAGTCCCGCCGTTTGCCGCAATAATGGGGAGGTCCAAATCGCCAAGCAGCTCCTTTACATCAAAAGTTGCCCGCCCTGTACAGATGGTCACAATATATCCAGCTTCCCTCGCACGAATCAATGCCTCTCGGTTTTGAGCGGATATTTCACTTTTTGTATTTAAAAGTGTACCGTCTAGATCAATCGCAATCATTTTTTTCATCGCTGTCAAATCCTCCTTCATTCATGCAATAGCCTCTTCAAAGTATGTACGATTTCCTTCATTCTCATAAAAAAAGGATGGTTGATTCCTCACTATCAAGGCTAAACAAAAATGAGCGAATGATCAAGGAAATAAGAAAAAGCGCCCCTTAGGGACGCTTCCAGCGTGTAGACAAACCCTCGCATTCGGTGTCAGGTCTGCGCTCCGGTACTCACGAATCTCAAATTCGCTCTGTTCCGGTGCTCGCCCTTCCTAGGGCTGAAAAGGTTTTCTATCACGCTGAAAAGAAGACAAAGGGGCTAAAATAAACATCATTTTATCCCTTTGTCAATAATCTAAAAGCGCCCCAAAGGGACGCTTCTATTTATGATAATTCAAGCTGCTTTTTCAATTCAGTCTTCACTTCGTTCAGTTGGTTTTGATCCAATTGGTAATAATAGACCCCGTTTGGCTGGTAATCAGATCCTTTAAGCTGAATGGTATCCACTGATTTTAATGAAGTCAGAAGTGGGAAAAGACCGACTAACTCCTTCATAGAAAGGGTCGTTGACACATTATCACCGAGTGTATCAATGATATTGTCGTATGACGGAATAGATGTTAATGATTTTGATTTATCAAAAATGGCTTTTAATACTTCCATTTGACGCTGTCCACGCATTAAGTCACTATCTGCTTTTCTTGTTCTCACATATGCGAGCGCTTGATCACCATCTAGTGTATGAGTTCCCGTTTGAAGCACAACCTTGCCTTTTGTATCTTTTTTAATCTGTTTCACAAGGTAATCATCCTTGATGTTAATAGACACACCGTTTAATTCATTGACGATTTCTTTAAATGCTACAAAATTACTTTGGATGACAAAATCGACCGGAATATCTAGTAAATCTTCAACTGTACTTACTGTTAAATCTGCACCGCCAAATGCGTGTGCGTGAGTAATTTTATCAAAACCGTGGCCAGGAATATTAACGTATGAGTCCCTAGGAATGCTTAATAATTTAACGGTTTTATTTGTGCGGTTAATGGTTGCCAACACCATTGCATCGCTTCGTGCTTGTTTCACTGTTTCGCCCGGTCTGCTGTCAATTCCAAGCAGCAAGACAGAAAAGCTGTCTTTTCCTGGATCGAATGCTTCAATCCGTTTCACAGATTGTGCGCCGCGATCAAGAGATACTTGAGCCTTTTTAGCAGCATTTGTTATTTTATAGTAGGCATAGCCTGTGACTGAAGCAGTTGTTAGTAAAAGAATACTAATTATAAAAAGTGTGACTTTCACCCATGGTTTTAAACGCTTTTTCCCTTTGCGTTTACTTCGTGATTGATCCATATATTTTAAACCCTCGCTATGATTTTATAGTAAATATGTCCTTCTTTATGTTTACAAACTAAAACAAATATACCTTAAAACGGGATATAGTGCGACATTTTTTTCACTAACGCTTAATTGACGTTTGCTTCACGTAAAAAGTTTCAAAGATATACAAATGAAATATATTTGTCATAAAACATCGAAATGTTTGAAATGACAGGAAGTGAGGAAAATGACTTTTCATAGAGTACAGAGACAAAAGTGGGGTTATAAACATGAAAAATCGGAATGGATGGCTTTATTTCTTCGGCGCCCTTGGCGGTGCTTTATATGGCTATGATACAGGTGTCATCTCTGGCGCCATCTTATTTATGAAAGAGGATTTAGGTTTAAACGCATTTACAGAGGGGCTTGTCGTCAGTTCGATTTTAATCGGGGCTATGCTGGGTTCCTCTCTTTCTGGAAAGCTAACAGACCAATTTGGTCGGAAAAAAGCTATCATCGCCGCAGCTATTTTGTTTATTATCGGTGGATTTGGTACAGCTCTTGCCCCGAATACGGAAGTGATGGTCTTATTCCGAATTGTACTAGGGCTTGCTGTCGGGTGCTCGACAACGATTGTTCCATTATATTTATCTGAACTTGCGCCAAAGGAATCACGAGGGGCACTGTCCTCTTTAAATCAGCTCATGATCACATTTGGTATTCTTCTTGCCTATATTGTGAACTACGCTTTAGCGGATGCAGAGGCATGGCGTTTGATGCTTGGAATTGCGGTTGTTCCTTCTGTTCTTTTATTGTGTGGGATTTTGTTTATGCCGGAAAGTCCCCGCTGGCTGTTTGTCCACGGACAGGCTGACCGTGCGAAGGAGGTACTATCTAAACTCAGAAAAAGTAAGCAAGAAGTGGAAGAAGAAATTTCAGATATTCAAAAGGCGGAAAGTGAAGAAAAAGGCGGTTTTAAGGAATTATTTGAGCCTTGGGTACGCCCAGCATTGATTGCCGGTGTGGGCCTTGCCTTTCTGCAGCAGTTTATCGGTACAAATACGATCATTTACTATGCACCAAAAACATTCACAAGTGTTGGCTTTGGGAATTCTGCGGCGATTTTAGGAACTGTCGGAATTGGTGCAGTGAATGTCATTATGACGTTTGTCGCCATCAAAATCATTGACCGTGTAGGACGTAAAGCGCTGCTCCTATTCGGGAATGCAGGAATGGTCCTTAGTTTAATTGTCCTGTCAGTGGTCAACAGATTTTTCGAAGGGTCAACAGCTGCAGGATGGACAACCGTTATTTGTTTAGGTCTCTTTATCGTCATCTTTGCTGTCAGCTGGGGTCCAGTCGTTTGGGTGATGCTCCCAGAGCTGTTCCCCGTACATGTCCGAGGAATCGGTACGGGTGTCTCGACCTTCCTCCTTCATACAGGAAATTTAATCATCTCGCTTACATTCCCAGCTTTATTAAGCGCAATTGGTATCAGTAATCTCTTCCTCATCTATGCGGTCATCGGCGTAGGCGCCTTCTTATTTGTGAGATACTTGGTGACCGAAACGAAGGGGAAAAGTCTTGAAGAAATTGAAGGAGATTTAAAAAAGAGAAATCGTGTCGTCGCAAGTGACGAAGGGAAAACGGTGTGAACAATGGCCAGCTGCTGCGTGCAGCTGGTTTTTCTATGTTAAACAAACGTTTAATCAAGAAAGGACATTCCCACATCTTCTGAACGTGCTGCCTATCACATACATATGGAACAGGAGGGCGAAAGGTGGAAATGAGATGAAAGGGAAAACAAGCATTGTTATGCTGACATACAACGAACTGCACTTAACGAAAACATGTATTGACAGCATTAAAAAGCATACGAGCAGTGACCAATATGAACTCATCATCGTCGATAATGCGTCAACTGACGGCACGAAGGAATATGTAAGAGAGCTGGAAGATGTGATTTTCATTGATAATGAAGAGAATCAAGGTTTTGCAAAAGGATGTAATCAAGGGGCAAAAAAAGCTTCAGGAGATAGCATTCTCTTTTTAAATAATGATACGATCGTGACGGAAAATTGGCTTTCTCCATTAAAAGAGGCGTTATTCGCATCAGAACAGATTGGGATGGTGGGGCCAGTCTCCAATTATGTGAGCGGCCCTCAGATGGTCCAGCCATCATATACAGATGTGAAGGAGCTCCCAGCCTTTGCTAAGGAGTATACGTCTAAGAGAAAAGGGCAGAGAACTTATGTGCACCGGCTTGTGGGGTTTTGCTTGCTCGTGAAAAGAAAGATGATCGAGGATGTGGGGTTATTTGATGAGCGGTTCGTATATGGATCATTTGAGGATGACGATTTATGCTTACGTTCATTACTGAAAGGGTATCAGCTGCAAATTGTGCATGATTCCTTTGTGCATCATCATGGTCATGCTACCTTCAATGCCAATCAAGAAACGAACATCTCTACACTGTTTACTGAGAACAGACTTCGATTTTTAGATAAGTGGGGCATAGATCTAAATTTGATCACCCCTCATCCTTATTTTGCGGAATTACTCCCTGAGGACGCTACACACGTGCTGGATGTTGGGTGCGGCGCAGGAGCCACAGGGCTTGAACTAATGAATCGGCAGTCTGTTGACATGTACGGGGTAGAGGCCGATCCATTAAAAGCAGCAATCGCAAAGGCATATTACGAAGAAGTCATCGAGGCAAAAGCGGATGAGTACCCATGGTTAGAGAAAGAGGCCTTTTTTGATGCCATCATTTTTTCTGATGTTTTAGAGCATGTGTCAGATCCTTGGAACATCATTGAACAAGCGCACGCATCTTTAAAACTGGGCGGCGTGATCATTTGCTGCCTGCCAAACATGATGCATGCGGAGGTGCTTCTCCCGTTAATGACAGGGGATTTTACGTATCAAGATGTAGGGATTTTAGACCGAACCCATCTGAGGTTCTTCACACCAAACACGATGCGTGCGCTTTTCCCAAACCATTTGTTTGAACGGGTGATCGAGCAGCGCATCAATGTTCAGATTGATCAGAACGTCCAATTGTTTTTTGACGAGGTGGCGAGAGTAGGAGCGTCACTTGGCTTTCAAACAAAAGCGTTGTCTGATCAAGTGACCCTATATCAGCTTTTAATTGTCGTGCGTAAAAAAGGCGGCTCCCCTTCGAGATAACCGCCTTTTGCATTACCATTTGAAGCTTTTTGTTGCGCCTTCTGCCCCAAAGTTTAAAATGCTGACTTTGACATCATATTCGATATCCGCTTCTTGAAAGAGCGTATCCCATTCGTTTCGATGCTTTTCCCAATAGTCAGGGTATTTAATACGAAACTGCCGGCTTAAAAATATGGGATCAACGCCCACCTCTTTTTGCACATGATGGACTGCTTTTTGAATTCGCTGTTTGATTTTATTCGCAAAAAGAAGCTCATATCTTTTGATGTACTGCTCATCGTATGAATTTTCTGCAGGGTACTGATCCTCTGAGAGCTTTCCTTGGGTGTTGACATTAATTTTAAAGGAAATATGTCCATCCTTCAGATAGGGTTCAATCTTGGTTTTTGATTTCTTAATTTCATACGTGATCGGAAAGTCTTTGTAGGTGGCAGGTACAACGCCGCCTGAAATTCGGTCCATCACCCAATTTAAAGATTGGACATCCTTCGCAGGGATGAAGCCGATCAGCTTTCGTGTTTTTCCATCAATGATTCCTGCTCCATCATAAATCAGTTCACCGTCTATCGCATCTACACTTTGGACAAGGAAGCTAGCACCCATCTGGAAGTAATCAGATGCCCGGCCAATACGGGTTGGCAGCAAAATCTTTCCGTTAAAGCTTCGGTTTTTGGATGTTTCAAAGATATGTTCAACCGGAACCTTTTGCTGTGATTTCAATTTTTGGTTGATCACTTTTGACGCATCATCTCGTGACACGAGAAGGTAGCTGCTTCGCCGAACCTCATCATCTCGTATAAAGTGGTTGAGCGTTCCTTGAATATCGTGATGCTCTGCCTGATTTTTGCCGAACAAGAAAATTTTTAGATGATCACTATAGATCGGCGGGTCCTTTAAGGCGACATTACTGACAGCCTCCAGCACATTTTTCCCTTTTGAGACGACATTCACATGGCCAGGAGAATCAGCCTCTTGTGTCCCACCCATCTTCGGAACCAGGTTTTGGTAGGTGAGCTTGACTCCTTGCTCCTCTTCCTCGTCAATGCCAACGCCGCGTACAAATGATAATTTTTCAATATCCTTTAAATCCCAGCACCCTGCTGATAGAAGGAAAAGACAGCAGGACAAAAAAAATAACAACAAACGCCTTCTTCTCATGCAGAACGACCTCCCCATTTTTTACGTATCATCAACAGAACAGCTGTAATAAAAGGAATGGCTAAAACCGCGAACAATGAGTAGCCGAGTAAAGTAGAGTAGTAAAAGACTTCATTGATATTTTTCGGAAAAAGGGAGAGTGCAGAGGTAATTAAAAACAGCAGCCATAGCAGTCTCGTAATACTGGTTGTCTTAAAGACCGTGTGACAGCCTTTAATCGCAAATTGGAAAAAGCCAAGCATACAAATGAACTGCTGGCAAGTCCAGATCGTCAGTAAAAAAATATCAAATCGTTCAATGAAGACCCCTTCAAGTTCTAGTGCTTGAATGAGTGAGACAGTGGGCCAGGTGAGGGATTTCGTTTCTCCAACGGTCATGGAACCAATCACAATAAAGAGCGTGAGAGAGTAGATAAGTGAGGTAATTCCGACCCCGATCGCAGCGGCCCATTTCGCCTTCGACCATTTGTCTTTATAAATGAGTGGTACAACAAACAAAATGACCTCAAAGCCTGTAAATTGAATAAATGTTTGAGAGAACAAATTACTGAAATCTTTAAACCCGTGCGCCATCACCGGGCGTAAGTAATCAAAATCGAATATTTTCAAACTAAACAGCATAAGCCCAATATAAATGATCATCGTCATCGGATATATGTATGTCACCATTTTCACTATAGGAAAGATACCACTTTTCAAAGGATAGATCGCCACAAGAAGAAAAATCATCACAATCACTGCCATGGGAGTCGATTGCAACAGGAAAAACTGAACAACCTCCCCGAGAACACGCGCTTCAAAGCCGACAATGCCTAGTAAATAGGCAATCAGCATTAAATTAAAGAACGTGCCAAAGATTGCACCGGCTCCTTTAGTATTTGACTCAAAAATGGTGTCCGGTGCATTCTTTTCAGCAATCCATCCTAACAAAAAAGCAACGAAAGCAAAGATGGCTCCCTGTATTAATACAATGATCCAGCCATCAGGATACCCTGAATTGGCAGAACTGCGTGGAATGGTTAAAATTCCAGCGCCTATCATTGTAGAGCTGCACAGAATGGTGACTTGTAACAATGATAGCTTCTCAGCTCTGTACATCGTTTAATCTCCTTGTCTTTTGAGATTTTTTATTTTTGCCGTTTTCGGTCTCGATTTAAATAGCCCAATTGGCAAACGTACGTACGTATCCTTTAAATCTGAAAACGGTGAAGACAAAACAGGTGTGAAATAGTCAAAACCAAAGGTCTTTAATTGCATCAGGTGACAAAGAACAAATAAATAACACATGATTAAGCCATATAAACCAAACATCGCTGAACTGAAAATGGCCATAAACCGCAAGATGCGTAGCGGGAAACTAAAGTCATAGGACGGGGCAGTGAAATCAGCCAAGGCGGTCAGCGACACGATAATCACCATTAACGCGCTGACGATATTAGCTTGGACAGCCGCCTGACCAATAATCACGCCGCCAATGAGTCCAATTGTTTGTCCAATAGCCCTAGGAAGACGAAGACCAGCTTCCCGCAGCAGCTCTATCGTAAATGACATGAGAATGGCTTCGACAACAGGAGGGAACGGAACATTTTGCCGACTGCCTGCGATGGTGATTGCCATCCGTGTTGGTAATAAGCCGGGGTGATAAGAGACAAGAGCGATGTAGAGCCCTGGTAAAAAAATCGTTAACAGTACGGCAAAATAACGTAGCAGGCGTAATAGAGTTGCACTTGTCCATCTTTGGTAATAATCCTCCGGTGATTGCATCAAGGCTGTAAGTGTCATAGGCATGATGAGGGCAAAAGGTGTG
The DNA here is from genome assembly GCF_049895685.1 of Bacillus sp. DC4300-2b2. Taxonomy (NCBI): domain Bacteria; kingdom Bacillati; phylum Bacillota; class Bacilli; order Caryophanales; family Bacillaceae; genus Bacillus; species Bacillus sp. DC4300-2b2. Next base: position 476,869 of record NZ_JAFCSW010000001.1, on the reverse strand, counting down.
CCGTCGAGCAAAATGGAGACTTTGCCTTCAAGCACGGATGCGATCACCCTGTCAGGACGTTCTGTATTTTGAATCTGCGGAAAAATGGAGATATGGCTATCCTCAATCAGCTGTTCAATATAGCCGGTTTCAGGGATGTCATCCATTTTGATTTCGGTCATGCGTGATAGAACATCTTCTACTAATTTGGGATCAACAATATCACGAACGTACACAAGGGCAGCAGACTTTTTATTGCGAGTACCTACATTTACCTTTTGAATGACAAGGTTAGGGTCGTTTGCCCGCTCACGGATTAAAGCCGTGTTTTTTTCAAGATTTTCAATAAAACCGATCCGCGGCCCTCTTACAAGGACTTCCGATTGCGGCTCTTCTACTTCTCTAAATTGAAAAAGGTTCGTTTGGAGCGCAAGTGCTTGAGCCGCTCCATCTACAAATAAAATAGCCCTGCCGCTATATAATTGCTCGATGGCAAGGTTCATATCCTCCAGCACATCATTTTGGATGCCAAAGAACGTTTTAGACAGGGCCGGAAGCGTACTAGAATCAACCTCGTTGATATCCAATTCCTTTTGCATGGGTGAAATGATTTGCTTGGAAAGCATCTCAAATTCTGTGAGTCCTTCAACGTACATGAGACATGCAGAGATAGCAGAAGGGCCAAATGAAAATGAGTGGAACACGATATCATCACTTTTCCCGGCAAAGCTTTTGACACGCTTGATGACGGACGCTATATCTTGTTCAATACGACTTTTCATAATACCTCACCCCTCATGTCATGTTTTTTTATAGAGTGACTCGGAAGGAGGAGAATTATGCAAATAGAAAAAAAGAGAATCCCTCAAAATAGGAATTCTCTCGCCTGTTTATCTCGCAAGCCAGCCGCCATCAACAGCTAAAATATGACCGTTCATATAATCAGAGGCTGGTGAGCTAAGGAAAACAGCAGCGCCGGCTAGATCCTCAGGCTTACCCCAGCGCCCGGCGGGGATCCGTTTGAGGATCTCTTCATTTCGATTTTCATCGTCTCGAATGGCTTGCGTGTTATTGGTCGCGATGTAACCAGGAGCGATCGCATTCACCTGAATATGCTGATTCGCCCATTCGTTTGCAAAAGCTTTCGTCAGCCCCGCGACAGCATGCTTACTCGCTGTATAAGCAGGGACAAAGACGCCGCCTTGAAACGATAGAAGGGAGGCGATATTGACGATTTTCCCTTGCCCATTTTTCAGCATCTGCTGTCCAACCCTTTGAGTGAGGAAAAAGAGACTATTGATATTCACATCCATGACCGTATGCCAATCTTCCTCTGAATAATGAGCGACCTGCTCTCTTTTAATGGTTCCAGCATTATTGATTAAAATATCGATCGTATGCTTTTTTAACATGGCATCGACAGCCTGCTTTGCCGTTTGAGGATCGGAAAAGTCAACCTGAACCGCATGAAACGAGCGGCCTGCCTGTTCGACAAGCGCTTTCGTTTCCTCAAGCGGTGTGTGATGGTATGTGCCGATGATATCTGCGCCTGACCGGGCAAGCGCCACAGCAATGCCCTGCCCAATGCCGGTTCCTGGACCTGTCACAAGGGCTGTTTTGCCTTCAAGAGAAAAGAGGGACGCTACATAGGATGCTGTTGTCATCACATTACCTCAGCTGGTCCATTGGGACAAAGTCCATATCTTTGAACGTATAGTTCTCGCCCGCCATCGCCCAAATAAATGAATAATTCGCTGTACCCGAGCCTGAATGAATGGACCAGGCAGGAGAAATGACCGCTTCCTCATTTGCGACAACGAGATGTCTTGTTTCAGATGGCTCTCCCATAAAATGAAAGACACGAGCATCTTCTTCGATATCAAGATATAAGTACACTTCCATACGCCGATCATGAATATGAGCGGGCATCGTATTCCACGTGTTATTGGTTTCCAGCTGAGTGATTCCCATCATGAGCTGACAGCTTTGGATGCCGTTTGCGTGGATGACTTGATACAGGTTTCGTACGTTTGAAGCAGACGCTTCTCCTAAGTGATTCGGTGTTAATTCAGCGATGGCTGCTTTTTGTGTAGGGTACGCTTGATGAGCCGTGGCTGATACAAGATAGAACTTGGCCTCTTCGCCTGATGAACTAGCAAACTGTACATCTTCGTGTCCAAGCCCAATATATAAGAAATCTTTGTGCTCCAGTACAAAGGCTTCACCATCGACAGTGACCGTTCCTTGACCGCCGACATTTACAATGCCGATCTCTCGTCTTTCAAGGAAATATTCCGTACGTAAAAAGTCTCCGGCATCTAATTTGAGCGGCTCTGCTGCCGGCTTGACTCCGCCAATCACCACGCGATCCTCATGCGAATAGTAGAGCTTTAATTCACCGCTGACGAATAGTGTAGGAATATGAAAATGACGACGAAGTTCCTCTGTTGTAAAACGTTTGACCTGCTCAGGGTGTACAGCATAACGATTTTCCATTTGAAATAAGCCTCCCTTTCCATTTGAAACAAAGTATGGGTATTTTATTTGGTATCGGTTTCAAGGAAAATTTTAGAGGAAAAGGAGAGTGCCGTCAACCGTTATTTCGAAATCGCTTTCTTTTTGTTTATTTAGAAGATTTTTTCCATCTTCAAGCAAAAAAATCTTCTGGAATTCAAGAAATTATGATATGCTCTTTTTAAGTTATTTGAAATCGGTTTCGAAACAAATGAGAAGACATTGATTGTGGGAGTTTTTTGAATGAAAGAGAAAAAGCAAACGAAAGTGACCATCAACGAAGTGGCCGCTTATGCAGGTGTTTCAAAATCAACTGTATCCAGATATATCAATGGCAGAACAAATGAAATTTCTACTGAAAAGGTCAAAAAAATTAAAAAAGCCATTGAGGAACTGCATTATCGTCCGAGTCAGCTTGCCCAAGGTTTGAAAGTAAGAAAAAGCAAGGTCATTGGGTTTATTGTAGCCGACATTACGAATCCATTCTCTGTAGCGACACTTCGCGGTGTCGAAGAAATTTGTGATGAATATGGATACAGCATCATGGTGTGCAACACAGATAACCGTCCAGAAAAAGAACGAGAAATGCTCCTCAAGTTGAATGCGCATTATATTGAAGGGCTCATCATCAATGCGACAGGCCATAACAATGACATTCTGCAGGATTTTAAGAAAAACGGTGTACCGATTGTCCTTGTTGACCGGAAGTTACCTGAACTAAAAGTCGACACAGTGACAACGAATAACCGTGATATCACGATCCGGTTGCTTCAACAAATGTATGAGAAAGGCTATGAGCACATCGCTTTCTTTACTGAGCCGGTCGATGGGATCAGTCCTCGTGAAGAACGAAAAGAAGCATATGAGCAGACAGCTATGAGTAAACATAAGAAGCCGCTCACTGCAGAAATTGATTTGAAGCAAAAGGAACAATTGCGAGAAGAGCTTGTCCGTTTTGTACAATCAAACCAACAGAAAAAAGCGATTTTAGCAGCCAATGGATTACTTATGCTGAAGCTGATCAGTGAGCTTGTAGAACTCGGATTAAAGATTCCAGAAGATATAGGCATCGCAGGATTTGATGATACAGAATGGTATAAGCTGATTGGGCCTGGAATCACAACGGTTGCCCAGCCATCTCATGAAATGGGGAAAGCCGCAATGCAAAAAATCAAGACTAGGCTTGAAGGGGATGAAAGTGCGCCCCAAACCATTCAGCTTGATGGAGAAATCATCGTAAGAAAATCTTTATAAACGACAGACAGAGAAGAGTATACATACGTGCATGCTCTCTCTTTTTCAACTAATTTGAAACCGATACCAAGAGAGGGGAGAAATGAGTGAAAGCATTGGATGCGGTCACATTTGGGGAATCAATGGCGATGTTTTACGCAAAAGAAGCCGGAGAGCTTCATCAAGTGCATACATTTCAAAAGGCGCTTGCTGGTGCCGAAAGTAACGTGGCAGTGGGTTTGGCGAGGCTAGGTTTTGATGTGGGATGGATGAGCAAAGTCGGAGCAGATTCACTTGGCACATTTATTTTAGAAGAGCTTCAAAAAGAAGGGGTCGATACAAGTGCAGTGATCCGTTCAAATGATGGGGCTCAAACAGGGATTTTACTTAAATCAAAAGTGATGGATGGAGACCCTGACGTCACGTATTATCGTAAAGGCTCTGCTGCGAGCACAATGAGTCCAAGCGACTTTCCCGCCAGCTATTTCAAACAGGCAGGACACCTCCATATGACAGGTATTCCGCCTGCATTATCCAGTGAAATGAGAGCGTTTTCTTTTTGTGCTCTTCAAGAAATGAAAGCAGCGGGCAAAACCATTTCATTTGATCCAAATCTTCGACTTCAGCTATGGGAAGAAGAGGAAGATATGATTCAGACGGTGAATCATATCGCTTCGCAAGTGGATTGGCTTTTTCCAGGGCTTGCAGAAGGACAAAGACTCACGGATTGTCACGAGCCAGAAGAGATTGCAGATGTTTATTTGCAAAAAGGCGTCAAGCTAGTGGTCATTAAGCTAGGGGCAGAAGGTGCCTTTTATAAAAGTGCAGCCGGACAAGGAGTTGTGAATGGATTTTATGTGCAGGATGTCGTAGATACAGTCGGAGCTGGTGATGGATTTGCAGTGGGGGTTATCAGCGGCTTGCTTGACGGCTTATCAGATGAAAAATCCGTGACAAGAGGCAATGCGGTTGGGGCACTTGCAGTGATGTCTCCTGGCGATAAGGATGGACTGCCTACCCGAGAGGAGCTTCAAGCTTTTATGAAAGAAGCCAAGCGATATCAAAGGCGGGATTACATGAAAGGGGATGAGAGATATGGGAAAGTCAGCAAGTTTGAACGTTAAAAAGCAGCTCGCGTCTTGTAAATTGATCGCAGTGGTGAGAGCGGGTAGTGAAACAGAAGGCATTGAAATGATTGAGCGTTTAAAGAAAAAAGGGGTCCGTGCCATTGAAGTGACGTATACCACGCCAAATGCTGAACGCATTATCGCATCCTTTCAACAGGAGCAAGACCTCGTTGTAGGAGCGGGAACGATTACGACACTGGAGCAGGCACAATCAGCTGTTGAGGCAGGCTCACAGTTTATCGTCAGTCCAGGATATCTTCCTATGATTGGAGAACATCTCTCATTTTACGACACACTCTATGTACCAGGGGTTCTCACCCCGAGTGAAATCATGCAGGCGAAAGCAAATGGCTACGGCTTGCTCAAGCTTTTCCCAAGCGGCTCCTTCGGTTTATCCTATATGAAAAACCTGCAAGGTCCATTTCCAGAGATTGAATTTATTCCTACGGGCGGCATTCATCCAGCTGATGTTCCGAAGTGGCTTCAAGCAGGCGCGGTGGCTGTCGGTGTCGGAAGTCAGCTTGAAAACAGTACAGCAGAGGAATTACAAGCCGTTCTTTCCTCATAAATACTTGTAAAACGAACAAACAATTGGCTCATAGATGCCAGTTGTTTGTTCGTTTATCTGACATAACAGCAGATAACCATTCAACTCTTCACGTACAATAATCTGGAAGGAGTGATGGAAATGTATATTCTACAAGATGAACTTACGGATGGACGAATTGATCAGCTGATTACTGCACATCTAGAAGAAATGAAGAAGCATTCGCCGCCAGAAAGCATTCATGCCCTTCCATTAACTGATTTAAAAAAGCAGGATGTCACCGTGTGGAGTGTGCGAGATGGAGAGGAGCTTCTTGGCTGCGGAGCGTTAAAGGAGCTGTCAAGTGAACATGGGGAAATCAAATCGATGAGAACCGCAGCCCTCCATATGCGAAAAGGTGTAGCGAGGTATATGCTGAATCATCTTCTCCAAGAGGCAAAACGGCGTGGCTATTCACGAGTCAGCTTAGAGACAGGGGCAATGGCTTTCTTTGAACCAGCAAGAAAATTATATGAGAGCGCTGGATTTCAGTATTGTCCGCCTTTTGATACATATCAAGAAGATCCAAACAGTTTATTTATGACAAAGGAATTATAGAGGTCGAGAGAGTATGCTTATAAGCAGCTCTTTTTTTTATGCGGAAATAGTGAAAAGGAGGAGGATAAGGTGAAATTATCTAAGTGGATCGGAATAGGCGCATTTCTCACATTTTGTGTGGTCTCTGTCATCTTTTTAACGTTATTAGGTCAAGATTTACTTAAAGTTGAAAGCGCTTCCGATAAAGAGGCGCCAACGTATCAATATCATTTTGTTCTTGTACCGGAGGAACTTGATAACGAATATTGGCAGCTTGTACAAAAGGGAGCTGCTGATGCGGCAGACGTTCATCACGTGTATCTAGAATATTTAGGCCCAAAGCAAGCGGATGTAGACGATCATCTGAAAACCATTGATATGGCGATCGCTGGGCATGTTGATGGCATTATGACGCAGGGACTTGATGCGAAAAAATACAAACCGCTTTTTCAGAAGGCGAGGGAAAAAGGAATTGATGTCGTCACCGTCGATACAGATGCAGAAGGGAGCAAGCGTCAAGTGTATGTAGGAACGGACAATTACTATTCAGGCTTTATCGCAGGGCAAGCACTCATAGCAGATACGAAAGGTGAACAGTATGTAGGAATTGTCACAGGCAGGCTGGATGCCATTCATCAAAAGCTGCGCGTCAAGGGCTTTCGAGATGCCGTCTCTGCTGAAAAACGCATTCATATTGCTGGAATAGAAGAATCAGCCATTACGAAGTCAGGGGCCTCAGGTGCAGCTTATAAACTATTAAACGATCATGCGAAGCTCACCGCATTTTATGGCACAAGTGCATTAGATGGTGCAGGCATCATTCAAGCAATCGCACAGTACCAATCATCCACTGATTTTTATGTGCTTGCATTTGACACATTGCCTGATACGATTCAGGCGCTTGATGATGGAACGATTGATGCCGTGGTCGTGCAGCATCCTTATGAAATGGGCTATCAAGCGGTTGAATCGCTTGTTCGTTTGCAAAAAGGTGAAAAAGAAGAACCTCTTCAGTACACGGGAACGAGTGTGATCCGGCGCGGGGATCTGCCCCTTCAGCAAACAGACAGAAAGCAGGGGATGCAGCCATGAGAAAGATTCGAAGTAAGCTGTTATTGGCATTTTTAACCCTTGTGCTTCTTGGCAACGTAGCTGCTTTTTTTGTCTACTGGAGCAGTTCAAAAATCACATCAGAATATAGCAGGAGCTTCCGTTCTTTTCTGCTGCTCAATGATATATCGACAGAAGCGAAAACGATGTATGAAAAAGTCAATGCCTATGCCATTGAAAAGGATCGGAAGTTTGCCAAAGAATACATTACGTCAAAACAGAAAATGAAATCCTACGATCAAGCGCTGCGAAAGGATGCCGGGCTTCATGCTGCGATTCCTTCTATTGAAAAATATCAATATATGATATGGACGCTCATCAATGAAAGTGATGCAACCATGACACATGTAAAAGAAGGGAAAATCGAAGAATATGCTGCAAGTGTGAAGGAAGTGAGAACCGTCTCCTCCTATATACAAGAGCAGACGATGACCCTGCTTGATGATGAATTATCTGAATATCAAGTACTCTATCAATCTCTTCAAAAAAGACATCAAACCTATGCGCTCTTTACCTTGTGTCTGTTTACGTTATCAATCGGGGTCGCATTATTGATGGCTTATATGATTGCTGGCGGGATATCAAGACCCATCGTTCATCTGTCCCGAAGCGTAAAAGAAGTATCAGAAGGAAATTTTGATGGATCGAATTTGCATGTCACCTCAAAGGATGAAATTTCTGTTTTAAATGAAGCCTTTCAGCGAATGCGGCAAGAGATGAAAATGATGATTGAAGAGATCAAACAAAAGGCAGCATTGGATCAAAAAATCAAAGACATGAAGCTAAAAACGCTGCAAAACCAAATGAACCCCCATTTTTTATTTAACACATTAAACATCGTTTCGCGGATGGCTTACTTAGAATCAGCGGAAGCGACATCGAGGTTGATTCAATCTGTTTCCACGCTGATGCGGTATTCGCTGTCTGCTCTGAGTACATCCGTTACATTGGAACAAGAAGTGAAAGTGGTGAAAGAGTATTTTCATATACAAGAAACGAGGTTTGCCGATCGTATTACATGCAAAACGTCCATTGATGAATCATGTTTATCTGTACATATCCCAAGTCTCACCTTACAGCCGCTTGTCGAAAATGCCTTCATTCATGGCGTCGAACCAAAGGAGGAAGAGGGACTTGTCGAGCTCTCAATCTATCAAGAAGGCGGCTATGTGATGATTCGGATTCGGGACAATGGGATGGGCATCAATGAATTGGAGAAAAGAAGATTGCTGTCAGAAAAAGAAGAGGAAGATCCGAACATACTGAGTAAAGGCCACTCGACAGGAATTGGTCTTCGAAATGTGATGTCAAGACTGCGTTTGTTTTACGGGGTACAGGATGCCCTTCAAATTGATTCAAAGCCAAACGAAGGCACCACCATACAATTGGCTATTCCGATGAAGGAGGGATCGGCATGCTGAACGTGCTGATTGTTGATGATGAAAAATTAGAACGACTAGCGATGCGGAAATTCTTAACCGAATGGTTTCCAGAGTGTCATATAGCAGGAGAAGCGGAAAATGGAAAGAAGGCGGTTGAATTCGTGCGATCTGAGCCCATTCATCTTGTGCTCATGGATATCCAGATGCCTGGCATGGATGGACTGACGGCGATCAAACAGATCAAAGCAAGCAGTCCTCATACAAAATTCGTTATGCTGACAGCCTACGATACATTCGATTACGCCAAGCAAGCGATGCAGGAAGGGGTGAAACAATACCTGGTCAAACCAGCTGACAAAGACGAAACTATCGCAGCCATTCGATTTGTAGCAGCAGAAATAAAGCTGGAGGCGTCTCAGAGGCAGGCGGCAGCGGCCGATCAGCAGTCAAAGTGGCTTGAAGCCCATATCATGAACGGCCAATCCTATACCTCCATGGAGTTTCAACAACTATTTTCCGAATATGAAGCAGGTCTTATCATCGCGGTGCAGCGGACGGGCGGGGATCAGCTGTTGAACGATTTACTGAAATCTGCACAATTTCATACGGTGCCGATTCAGATGGGGGGTGAACTGTTTACATGCTTCATTTATAGTCAGCAAGGACCAGGTCAGCTTAAGGCAGAGTTGCTGCAAGCCATTCGAGCTGCCATGACAAACGGTCAGCCTTCACCTGTCGTTGGCATAGGGCACCCAGTCTCAAACCCGCTTCATCTTCAGAAAAGTGCAGCAGAGGCGAAGCTTTCCTATTATCAGCGAAAAAAGAGTGGTGGCGTTGTTCGTTATGGCTTTTACCAAACAGACATAAAGCCCGATCCATTGATTCATCTGCCGGAGCTTGCAGACAGCATGATGCAGGCGCTCGAGGAAGGGAGAAGAGAGGATGCGCTGGCTTTATTTGATGCCTTTCAATTAGAGGGGGCGACGATTTCACAAGTAAAGGAACTGCTGATTCTCTTCAAATCACGTCTCCGTACAGATCTATCGATATTGACAATCAGCACCGCAGCTGAATGCCGTCAGTGCTGTGAACACCTATTTGACGTGTATGAAGCGAGAACCCAGACCATCAATGACATTGAGCGGGCAAAACGTTACATCAAAACGCATTATTGTGAACAGATCACACTTGAGCAAACAGCCGCTTATGTTGATTTAAGTCCAACCTATTTCACAAAACGATTTAAAGACGAGACGGGTCTGACATTTAAAGAGTATGTGACAACCTGCCGACTGGATAAAATCAAAAAGCTCCTCAAAGACAGCTCGCTTAGCTTAAAAGAAATTACCTATCAGGCAGGATATACAGATCCTAATTACGTCAGCCGTGTGTTTAAGAAGATGGTCGGCTGTTCACCGAAGGAATATCGAAAACAGGCCGTAAAAAAATGAAGAATTTCATAAAAAAGTGAAGAAGTTTGCCTGAAAAAAAGCAAGGATCTGCCATTATACTTATTTTGATAACGCTTACAAAATAGGGATGGGGGATCAATAATGAAGGTCAAATTAGGCTTTACACTGCTGGCACTCTGTATGCTTATCGTCACTGCTTGCAGTTCATCGACGAACTCAGAGGCAAAAAAAGAAGGCGGAACGGAAAAGCTCGAAATTTTCTCTTGGTGGACAGGAGCGGGTGAGGAAGACGGGCTGAAGGCACTCATCCAATTGTTTGAAGAGAAGAATAAAGACATTCCAATTGAAAATGCAGCCGTCGCAGGTGGTGCTGGTACGAATGCAAAGGCTGTTCTGACTAGCCGTATGCAGGGGAATGATCCGCCTGCTACGTTTCAAGTGCATGGCGGGGCGGAGCTGAATGAGAGCTGGGTCGCGGCAGGCAAAATGGAGCCGCTGAATGATTTATATGAAAAAGAAGGCTGGAAAGACAAATTTCCAAAATCACTGATTGATCTTGTCAGCAAAGATGGAAAAATCTATTCCGTGCCAGTGAACATTCACAGGGGCAATGTGCTTTGGTATAACAAAAAGGTATTTGATGATGCAGGCTTAGAGCCGCCAACAACATTTGATGAATTTTTCAAAACAGCAGATGCATTAAAGAAAAAAGGGATCACACCACTTGCACTTGGAGATAAGGAGCCTTGGGCAGCGACTCATTTGTTTGAAAGTGTGTTGCTGGGTGTATTAGGGGCAGATGGTTATCAAAAACTTTGGGATGGCGACATGAAAATGGATGACCCGAAAGTGAAGGAAGCGGCAGACATCTTTGGACGGATGCTCGAATACGTCAATGATGATCACAGCTCACGTAACTGGCAGGATGCCTCACAGCTCGTGGCAAAAGGGGAAGCAGCAATGAATGTCATGGGTGACTGGGCGAAGGGGTACTTTGTGAATGATCTTGATTTGAAGGTGAATCAAGACTTTGGATTCACGGCGACTCCTGGAACGGAAGGAAGCTTTATGGTGATCACCGATACATTCGGACTGCCAAAGGGTGTGAAACAGCCAGAAAACGTGAAGAAATTCTTATCTGTTTTAGGATCTGTGGAAGGACAGGATGCATTTAATCCGCTAAAAGGATCGATTCCAGCACGTGTGGATGCAGACGTATCAAAATATGATGAATACGGAAAATCGGCGATGAAGGCATTTAAAGAGTCAAAGCTGGCGCCGTCTCTTGCTCATGGCTCAGCTGCTGAAGAAGGGTTTGTGACAAAAGCGAATCAAGCCGTCAATATCTTCGTGACACAAAAAGACAGCAGCCAGTTTGTTTCATCTTTAAAAGATGCAATGAAATAAAGACGAAAGAGGCGGCGGCTAGGCACCGCCTCTTTTTTAAAAGGAGTGTAGCTTCATGCGCATGGACACATCGCCGATGACAAAAACATCTATGCCCAAGGTCAAACGTATGCGGAAAAAATGGAATGGAGACCAGCTGCTGGCGCTGCTCTTTTTAGCCCCTTCAGCGATTTTATTATTCATCTTTGTTTACGGCTTTATTGGCTGGACAGGATATGTGTCATTATCAAACTGGACCACGCTTGTTCCTGATTTCTCATTCGCAGGTCTTCGCAATTATGCCATGCTGTTTCAAGATTTCCGCTTTCAGTCAGATCTTCGAAACACGGTCTTTTTTACTCTATTTTTTATTGGGGCTGTCATTGTCTCTGGTCTTGCACTTGCAATTTTACTAGATCAGAAGATCAAGGGGGAATCTCTTTTTCGGAATTTATTCTTCTTTCCGATGGCCCTTTCCTTTGTTGTCACAGGGGTTGTTTGGCAATGGATTTTAAACCCGTCAACAGGGGTGAATTTATTTTTGAAAACGCTCGGTATCCAGCCTAAATGGTACACGGATACGAATATTTTAGCCGGATTTGTTTGGGGAAAAATTGAGTTTGGTGTACCTGCGGCCATGATTGCCGTCGTGATTGCAGCTGTTTGGCAAATGACAGGCTTCTCTCTGGCGATGTATTTGGCGGGTCTCCGAGGAATTCCAGAGGAAGTAAGAGAGGCTGCTAGAATGGATGGTGCAACGGAGTGGCAGATTTACTGGAAAATCATTTTTCCTCTTTTAAAACCGATTACTGCAAGTGTTGTCATCATCATGGCTCATATTTCATTAAAGATTTTCGATTTGATTTACTCGATGACAGGACCGGGTGCGAACTTTGTCACGGATGTCCCGGGCGTGTATATGTTTGAAATGACCTTTAGAGGAAACCATTATGCAGGCGGTGCCGCCATTGCGATTGTCATGCTGATCTCTGTTGCGGTCTTTATTGTGCCATACCTCCTGTCGAGCCGGAAGGGGGCTTCATCATGACAGCCAGACAGTTTGTCCGTCCAGTTCTTTATGCTTTATTGATTTTGTGCAGTCTATTTTTTTTGATGCCAGTTTATGTCATGCTCGTCACTAGCTTGAAGCCATTAGGTGAAGTCACCCTTGAGCGAATGTGGTCGCTGCCATCTACCATCGATTTTTCAAGCTATCAAATCGCGTTTGAAAAGCTGGCACCCAATTTAATGAATTCTCTTTATCTAGTCATTCCTGCTACTTTATTGTCAGCTGTATTAGGTGCAATGAATGGCTATGTCCTATCAAAATGGCGTTTCAAAGGATCAGAAGTCGTCTTTACGCTGATGCTGTTTGGGATGTTTATTCCATATCAAAGTATTCTAATTCCACTTATTCAATTTTTGCGTGAAGTCGGATTGTATAATTCAATTCCAGGGCTTGTGCTTGTCCATGTCGTGTACGGACTTCCGATCACAACACTCATGTTCCGAAATTTCTATGTGAGCATCCCAGATGAAATGATTGAATCGGCGAAAATGGATGGCGCAGGTTTTATCGGGATTTTCAGACATATGATTCTTCCGCTTTCGATCACAGGATTTGTTGTGGTCGCCATTTGGCAGTTCACAAATGTGTGGAATGAATTCTTATTTGCAGTCACGATGACCACTGCGGAGCATCAGCCGGTGATGGTTGCCTTGCAAAATCTATCAGGCAGTCAAATTGTGCAATGGAACGTCCAAATGGCAGGAGCGATATTGGCTGCGCTGCCGACACTACTCGTCTATATTCTTCTTGGAAAATACTTTGTCAAAGGGCTTCTTGCAGGCTCTGTCAAAGGGTAAAACAATTTTTGTGTTATCGTTTTCATTCGGTGTACTGAAAGGATTGACTTCTCTTTAGATAGCGTCATAATAAAAGTTGAGACTTACTAGTTTTCATCAAGCTAGGCAAGGATTATCAAAGGGTAGCAAAGGGAGGAGTCATCCTGAATGAAGCAGTCACCAATTTTTTTACTGCCTGAATTGAAGGAGAGAATATGGGGAGGTACAGCCTTAAGGGATCAATTTGGCTATGATATTCCTTCTGATCAAACGGGAGAATGCTGGGCAATTTCTGCTCATCCAAACGGACCAAGTGTCGTGCAAGACGGTCCATATAAAGGGAAAACGCTGATCGAACTTTGGGACAATCATAGAGAATTGTTCGGGGGGATAGAAGGCGATCGCTTCCCGCTTTTAACCAAAATTTTAGATGCAAACCAAGACTTGTCCGTACAAGTTCATCCAGATGATGATTATGCGGAAAGACATGAAAATGGCGAGCTTGGAAAAACAGAGTGCTGGTATATCATTGACTGCAAAGAAGGAGCGGAAATGATCTATGGGCACAATGCAAGAACAAGAACTGAGCTTGTCACCATGATGAATAGCGGAGATTGGGAAGGTCTTTTGCGGCGGGTGAAGATTAAGCCTGGTGATTTTTATTATGTGCCAAGCGGTACCATTCATGCGCTTTGCGAAGGAACACTTGTCCTTGAAACGCAGCAAAGCTCAGATACAACCTATCGCGTATATGATTATGAACGAAAAGACCAGGATGGCAACGAACGTGAACTTCATTTTGCGCAAGCCATTGATGTCACAACGGTTCCTCATGTAGACGGTTATGCAGATGAATCAGTTGAAACACGCCAGGGAGTTACCATACGTACATTTGTCGAAGCAGAATATTTCTCTGTGTATAAATGGGAAATTGATCAAAAAGTAGAGCTTGCGCAGGATTATCCGTTTTTGCTATGCAGTGTGATTAAAGGAGAAGGGTCTTTAGAGCATGACGGAAACACATATCCACTGCCAAAGGGCGCTCATTTTATTCTGCCGGCTGAAACAGGAAGCTTCTCAATTGAAGGATCTTGTGAACTGATTGTGTCGCATATATAAGGCAAAGAGGACTTCGAGGGGGTCCTCTATTTTTCTATTGCATAAATGACTTGAAAGAGTACTTGTTTTTGTCGATAAAGAGATTAGTAGACTATTATGCAAAGTTAAGAGAGGGACAGGGAACGTGAAAAAAACCATCAAGATTATGTTACTCGCAGCTGCCTTTGGTATGACATTACACACGGGTAAAGAAGCACAAGCAGCCTCCTATGTCGACCAATCCATTTATACGATGAACACCACAAAGGTATTTACAACAGAAGCAGAAGTGAAAAAAGCAGTGGAAACACTGAAGAAGGACAAAAAGTGGACAGCCACTTACCAAACCTCAGGAAATACGTCGAGCTATCAGCTCACTGCCTCAGGATATGAGTCACAAGCAGCAGCGAGTGCAAGTGCAGCTGCATTAAAAAAAGAGGTGGGCATGAGCGGTACGGTGTCTCCAGTAGGTGACCGCCTTCCTTTACAAAAGATCGTATCTGACCCAGTCAATGATGAAAGTCAGGCGAAAAAGCTCTCACTTGAGCTAACAAAAACATCTGGGCTCAATAGCTCCTATGAAGTCATCAATCAAAGCAGACCTTCCTATCAGGTCATATCAGGAACCATTGATTCTGAAACGAAAGTGAAAAATATTCAAACCGAGTTACAAAAGCAGGCAGGCGTCACCAGTACATACCAAACAGAAAACAAAGCTGGCACTGTATATCAGCTGATTTCAAGCGGTATTGTTGGACAAAGTAAGGCAAATACCATTCTGCAAGGTTTTCAAAAGGCATCCGGTTTAAAACCAGTGCTTCAAACGGTGACAGCGGGTAAGCCGTATTACATCGTCACATCGGCTGCACAAGCGAGCCAGTCGAAGGCACAGACACTCCTTACTCAGCTGCAAAAAGAAGCAAAGATCAGCGGGAAGATTCAAAAGACAGGAGCCTTAAAAAATGTCTACAGCTTGGAATCAGGCTATTTCAAAGACAACAAACAAGCAGCTTCAGCTGCGGCTCAAATTAAGAAGCAAGCCGGTGCTGCAGGTACTGTGCAGCGAGTGGGAAAAACAAAAAATTATATCGTAAAGCTCAATCAATTGAACGATACAGCTTACGCAAAAACGATAGCTTTTTTCAAGAAAAAGAAATGGCGCTACACGTCCAAAAAGATTTCTTCTACACAGCTATATCAAGTAGTGACGGGGAACCTTTTAGGAGATGATCAAGCGAAAAAAGCAGCAGCTTTCTTCCAAAAGAAAAAAGTATCTGCGACAACGAAAAAAACAGGCAAGGTATCAGACAGCACATATCGACTCGTCGTCAATCAAGCAGTAGACCAAGCGAAAGTGAATAAAGGTGCCGCATACTTAAAAACGCAGAAGGTGACAAGCAGCATCAAGACAAGTAAGGGACAGGCTGTCAGCAAAACATATAGTCTTAAGACAACACCTGTATATGAACAAACTAAAGTGAAGCAGGCTCAAGAGATCATCAAGAAAAATGGCATTGCCAGCAGTACAAAAACGCTGACAGAAGCGGTCAAGCAATACCGTATCACGACAGAGCCGACAGTGAATCAGACAAAACTGAATCAAGCACTCAGCTATTTGACGAAACAAAAAATGAAGGCTGCTGCACAAAAAACAGGCGCAGTCGATTATGCTCAATATCAGATCAAAACAGGTGCCATCTCAACAGCGGCACTGCGTGACCAAGGCATGGCATTTTTCAAAAAACGGAATGAAACCGCTGCGTATACAACAACAACGAAACCAACTTACAAAATCAACATTACGCAGCAATTTACAGGATTACCAACTGTAAATGCAGCCATTGCATTTGTGAAAAGCCAATATGGCTGGACAGCCACAGCCGTAAAAATTAAAAATGGCCCAATGGTCATGCAAACGAATTATAACCTCACTGTCAATGAGATGGTAAACAAACAAATGAAGGTGTCACCACAGACAGATGGTGCGGCCTATGTTTATGCAGCATATGTAGACCAAGCAACATCGACAGTGAATACGGATGGCTTAAATGTCCGTTCTACACCTGATTCGAGCTCTGCAAGCAACATTGTGGCACAGCTGAATAAAGGAGCAAAAGTGAAACAGCTTGGAAAAGAAGGAAACTGGATCAGGATCAACCTCGGCTGGAGAAATGCAAGTGCAGCAGAGGTGCAAAAATATGTAGATCCAGCCAATATTGCAGAAGGTACGCAATCTTATTTTCAATTTCTGAAACTCTCTGAAGCTGCGAATCTCAATCCGGCAGAGGTTAATACAAAGATTTTAGCAGGCAAAGGGATTCTTGCGGGTAAAGGACAAGCCTTTATTACAGCAGCAAAAACGTATCATATCAACGAAATTTATCTTATTTCTCATGCGTTGCTTGAAACGGGTAACGGAAGTTCCATTTTAGCGAATGGTACAATGTTTAATGGAAAGAAAGTATATAACATGTATGGCATTGGCGCATATGACAGCAATCCGAATTTTCTCGGTGCAAAGTATGCGTATGAACAGCAATGGTTCACACCAGAGGCAGCGATTATTGGCGGGGCAAAATTCATTGGCAACAGCTACATCAATAATGCGACATACAAACAAGATACGATTTATAAAATGCGCTGGTCTGCTACAGCAACTCATCAATATGCAACAGATATTGGCTGGGCTTCTAAGCAAGTCACTCGTATGTATAGTTTGTATAACCTGCTTGATGACTATACGCTCTATTACGATATCCCAGTGTATAACAAATAAAAAAACGTCCGTGCTTCCTATTGAGAAGCCGGACGTTTTTTTTGTAAGAGCAGCTGCTGTTCAATGAATGAAAGGAGCTGCTGACTTGATTGTCCCTTTGAATATTGGTTCCATTCCTCAGCAAAGGTTTTGATTTGTTCTTTATTGGTTGATACGTTTAGGTGTAAAAGCTCCTGCAAAAGCATGTTTTGAGTAACGCAAGCCTTTCCAGGAATGATGTCTTCATACCGATCAACTAAGCCGCGTTTCTCCCGGTAAGTGTCTAAGTCATAAGTGAAGAACAAGACAGGCTTTTCGAGCAGTGCATACTCAAACACAATCGACGAATAATCTGTCACTAGGACATCACAAGCACAAAGCAATGTATAGAGCGGCTGATCGGACACATCAAATATCCATTCACCGTCTGTTTGTGCTTTTGCTAAATGTTTGACTGCAGGATGAAGCTTGACGAGCAGAATATAATCGCCATTCAGCTCAGTTTGCAATTGCTCTTTTGAAAAAGGCAGGACAAGGCTGTCCATTGCAAAGTCTCGATAGGTCGGTGTATAGAGCAGGATCTTTTTCCCTTTTGGGATATCATTCAGCTTTAATGAAGGCCGATGCTGTTCATAGTACAGATCCGTCAGTGGTACACCAGTTTGTAAAAAGCGTTCATCATTGGCCCCGAACGAAGTCTTGAAAATCTCACGCATGTGATCTGAGCCTGTCACGATGTAATCAAAAGAAGCATAGACGCGTTTGAAGCGTTTGATGTCACGGGGACTTCGTTCAGAATTTGAAGCATCTTCAAGCCCGAACTTTTTCAAAGCGCCATTGGCATGCCATACTTGAATACAGGTGGTAGAAGGCCGTTTTCTAAGCACACTGGTCATGAGAAAGTAATTATCCGTCACGACAACCTTGCTTTTAAACATCGTATACATACATTGAATGAGATGGAGAGGATTTTTTTCATGAAAATAGCGAAATGACAGATGAGGCCCGTCCTTTTCTATCGCAGAAGCATGCTTCGTATAGAGGACAGTAAGCTTCATTGTCATGTTCGCCTGTTGTTGATAAGTATGAATGAGAGCAGCCGCATTCTCTTGGAATGAAACAAGCAGCGTCACCTGGTTTTCACGCGGTTTCACGCCGCTCATCAGCCAACCAATGAAAGAAATAAAAGCTGCGTAACATGAAATCATCATTGAGCGTATATTCAACATTTGTCAGTCTCTCACAGCTGCTTCGTCTGATCCTTTACTTGCTCAGGATAGTAACGTTTTTTTCCTTTGCTTTCCTTCAATACGGCAAAAGCGTACTTAGGAATATTCAGCATTCGTTTCCATCTCCATGGATTCACAATCAATCTATACAGCCATTCTGTATTTGTCTTAATCATCCAGCGTGGTGCACGCTTCACCGTTCCGCTAAATACATCAAAGCTTCCGCCTAAACCGATGCAAACAGCCTGCGGGAATAAATGGCGGTATTCGTAAATAAAGTTCTCTTGGTTTGGATAACCTAATGCAACGAACACCATATCAGGTTTCGAGCGCGCGATTTGCTTTGCTACGAAACGTTTATCGGCTTGATAGCCGTCACAGCTTCCGGCAAGGATCACATTTGGATATTCCGTATCAATTCGCTGTTTCACAGCCTCAAGCACTTCTTTTTTCGCACCATATAAAAAGATTCTTTTAGACTGCTTGTTTGCTAGATCAAGCATAGACATGAAGACATCAAAGCCGGCAATTCTTGACTTAAGCGGACTTTGGGTCATGCGAGACATCAATACGACGCCTACACCATCCGGCAGTACATAATCCGCAGATGAGACGACTTGATGGTACGCATGATCTTTCATGACGGCATAGCCTATCTCTGGATTAACAGTCGCAATCATGGCGCCTCTTCTCTGAGAAATATGATGCTGATTCATATAGCTGATAAATTCATCTAAGTCGCCGTTTACATAAGAAAGGTTAGAGACCACTTCTGTTTGCATTGTTTAGACCTCCTTTTTATCTTGTTATCTATGAACGTTCATTGTAAATTCATTCTTCACCTACTCATCATTTTATCACAGATGCTCCATGAATTATTAACAATAACTTTACAAACCTTTAAATTTCGTGACATTTTCATCAATTCATATGGATGATACTCTGTAAAACATTGATTCCTCGGACTTTCCCTCCTGCACCCAATAAATTGGAAATAGTTTGTCTTTACATCCACTTAACGTTTGGTGGGCGCTGTGATATAATGAGGTTCCGAAGAGCGAATCGAATATCACAGAATTACGGATAAATTACTGCACGAATGCAGTCGAATAAGGATTGAAGAAAGGAGTTTATGTTTGCAATGAAGAAAGTTATTACTTACGGTACATTTGATTTATTACACTGGGGGCACATTAAGCTGCTAGAGCGTGCAAAGCAGCTCGGAGATTACTTAGTGGTGGCCATCTCTACAGACGAGTTTAATTTACAAAAATCAAAAAAAGCTTATCATAGCTACGAGCATAGAAAGCTGATTCTTGAAACCATTCGTTATGTAGACGAAGTCATTCCAGAAAACAGCTGGGATCAAAAAGTCCGTGACGTGCAAGAGCACGATATCGATGTGTTTGTCATGGGAGATGACTGGGAAGGTAAATTCGATTTCTTAAAAGAACATTGCGAAGTCGTATACTTGAAGAGAACAGAAGGCATCTCGACAACACAAATTAAGGAAGAAATTGCGGGACTTTAATAGATCGAAAAAAAGTACTTCTTATCTTTTGGTGAGAAGTACTTTTTCATGTAAAATACAATGAGCAAGTCATCATTATTTTTAAGGAGAGCTTCCTTTGTTTCAAAATTGGATGAAGAAAAAAGTTGAAGATACATTGGATCAATCTGAACAACATGAAACACTGGCATCAGTGGACATGCCTGATATGGACTACTACTTTATTATGGGTGATGTGCCAAAACAGGATGAGGGCTTAACGAAGTCTTTAAAGGCAAGAATAGAACCATTAGCTGATCAACATAAACGTACTGCAATTTTAACTTTGAATTATGATGTAAATATGAAGGAACGTATTCACCGCATGGAAGAAATTTTTTCTCCTGAGGTTGAGATCTTGAATGTGTATGAACACTATATTCTACCGGAAAGCGGAAGTAAAAGACGTTATTCGGAATTTATTGTCGGTGAATCATCGCATTCGATCAATGAAGCCGTAATTCCAGCAGAAGAATCCAAGATTCAGGTGACGAGATATGAACGGTCTTCTTCTCCCATTTGTTATATTGAACAATATAATGAAGAGCGGCAATTGGTGAAAAGGGAAGAATATAATTGGCAGGGCGTTTTATGCAGAGTACAAAGTTTTGTTCCCCATACAGGTGCACTATACTTGGAGGAATTGATCAATGACGATGGCAGTATTTATATGGAGTTCATCTACCATGGAGATGTAAAAAAGAATCCAGTTCGGCATATTAATTGGTATAAAAAAACAGGAATTCAAACATTTACAAAGAAGACGGATATTAAACAATTATGGCTATCCAGTATTCAATCCCAAAATGACCGTTTGAAATTGATGATTACAGAGGACCGGGATCAAGACCGCCACCTGTTTAAAATCGATCAGCCTGAAACAACATATTACGCTGCATTTGTGCATCATGCACATTATGAAGAAGATCTGCATCAAATCAATTCTCAATATGGAGAATTATTTAAACAAATAAGAAAACAGCAAGTGGATGCTGTCTTTTTTGGGGATACTAAGCATAAAGAAGATGTTGAGAAAGTCTTGGGAGAACAAGCTTATTTTTATCTTGTTCCTTCTGACGAAGAGACTGTTTGGAATACGGCCATTCATCATATGCTCGAAAATCGTAAGCATAAAGATGAACTGAGAGGAATCGTGGACCGTATGAAATGGGTCCTGCGTGATTTAAGCTCTGAGCATCATGTTCTTCACCTTCAACTCGATGTAAAAGATGAAATGAGTCATGCGGATCATGTGCAAATTGATTTTGCAGGATATGATCGAGTGAATGGAGCTGAAATCATCTCTCAAACAATCGATGAAAACCATCTAGTCAGCTTCCCAATCGGCCATTTTCAAACAAAGAAAAACATTGAAATCAATCAAACGAAATTTGTGGATTTTTACATTCGTTTTAAAACAGTAGAACTTCAAGAGGTTTTGCAGCGTCTAGAAATAGAAGGTGAGCTGCTTACGAATAAACCATCGTCTATCGATGGATGGTCATATCAAACGAAGCAAGGAAACTATTCTTGGAAAGTGAATTAGCCATATAACGGTAAGATTTCTGAACAGAGGAGATTAACGATTAATGATTGAAGAGGGAATTCATAAGAAGAAGAGTGTTGTTGAAGGGTTAAAAAATCACCATGAGAAATTAGAAATGCTGATTCGCATCGATGATGACATGCCATTAACAGATAGAGAATTTTATTTGTTTATGAGGGAAAGAGTATCAAAACAAGAGCTTTTCCTTCCGCTTGTTCATCAAGAAGAGAATCTATTCAAATTGGTATTGAGTGAATCATCGCTGCCGCTTGCGTTAGAACAAGGCCAGACATATAACTTGTATGTCACGGACTATTTAAGCACAAACCAAGAAGAGGATGAGGACGAGCTTGAGGACTCAGCTTATGATTCTGATTCCGAAGAAGAGGAAGAAGAAGTAAAAGAAGCAGATATCAATACAGATATTGAATCTGAAGAGAAAACGTCAAACTATAAACGCCGTTTAAAAATGGAAGTACAAAAGCCTGAGCTGACTTTTTTAGAAAATAAAGACGCCATGCTGTATATCATTCCATACCGCACAGACAAAGGGAATGCTTCTTTGAAAATTAAGCGTGAGCTAAAGGTTGTGAAATTCAATCATATCGAGCTCAACAAAGGATGTATGTTATCTTTATCCGGGTATGCAGGTGTTCTAAGTGCAGAACATCCATATGAGATCAAAGAAGCAAAACTTCTATTGAAGAAAAATGGTGAAGAACCAATTGAACATCGTTTTCCGGTCAATATCACCCATATAAAAGATGAAGTGATCGAATACCGCGATGATCAACAGGTACCACAGCTTTATCAATTTTTAGCAGAAGTTCCTTTAGAGGAATTGACCTATTCCTTGAACAGACGCCTTGTATATCGCTTCTATCTTGAATTTATCTGCGATGTGAACGGAGTAGAGGAAACATTAACAACCACTTCTTTAGTGCTTGGAGACCGCTCGAACAAACTCAAAGGACTTGTTCAAATCCATAAGCGTAACGATGTACCGATTCGATATGAAGTGTACCGAAAGAAAAAAAGACAAACGCTTGGCATCCGTATTAATGACTACACCATGAAAACACGTGCCAAGTATTACGTCAAAAGCAAGTGGAAGAAATTCAAAAAGAAGATCGGTAAAATCAAAAAAGTCCGTAACCGCCTTGTGACAAGAACGTTTAAAACGACCTTTAAACTGGCGAGTAAGCTGTCTGTGAAAAAGAAAACCGTTGTTTTTGAAAGCTTTAACGGAAAACAATTCAGTTGTAATCCGCGTGGTATTTATGAGTATATGAAAGAAAATCACCCTGAATATACGCTGATCTGGAGCGTTAAAAAGGGTCATGAAGCACCGTTTAAGGAAAAAGGCATCTATTATATCAATCGTCTGTCATTGAAATGGATTTTTGCGATGGCAAGAGCCGAGTATTGGGTCGTAAACAGCCGTCTTCCGCTGTGGGTTCCAAAGCCAGATCACACAACATACTTGCAGACTTGGCATGGTACGCCGTTAAAACGACTGGCAATGGACATGGACGAGGTGCATATGCCTGGAACAAACACGAAGAAATACAAAAAGAATTTCACGAAAGAAGCATCGAATTGGGATTATCTCATCTCTCCTAATGCCTACTCGACTGAAATCTTTACACGTGCGTTCCAATTTCAAAAGACGATGATTGAGTCAGGATATCCGAGAAATGACTTCCTTCACAATCAAAACAATGAAGAAACGATGAGAGCACTGAAACAAAAAATGAACCTGCCGCTCGATAAAAAATTGATATTATACGCACCGACATGGAGAGACGATCAATTTTATAAAAAAGGGCAGTACAAATTTGATTTAGACCTTGATCTGCATGAGCTCAGAGCTGCAATCGGAGATGAATATATCATCATTCTGCGTATGCACTATCTAGTTGCTGAAAACTTTGATTTAGGGCCGTATGAAGGCTTTGCCTATGACTTCTCTCATTACGAAGACATTAGAGACCTTTATATGATTTCAAATCTGCTCATCACAGATTACTCATCGGTGTTCTTTGATTATGCAAACCTCAAACGTCCGATGCTGTTCTATGTGCCAGACATTGAAACCTATCGAGACAAGCTCAGAGGCTTCTACTTCGACTTTGAACAAGAAGCACCTGGACCGCTTGTGAAAGAGACAGCAAGTGTCATTGACTGGGTGAGAGAAACAGAACAGCCATCCTTTACATTACCAGAGGCATTCTCGCCGTTTTATGAGAAATTCTGTTACTTAGAGACTGGAGAATCTTCGAAGCGAGTCGTTGAAGTAGTGTTTGATAAAAAACATAATGCTTAAAATTCGTGTATTATTGTATGAACAAGATTATGATTAAGAAGACAAACACCTTTAAGTTGATTTTCACTTAAAGGTGTTTTTTTATCCTGACTAGTAAACAAAAAAGCCAGTCGACTGTCTCGGACTGGCATCTTCAAAAAATAAATATTCTCAATATCGTTATTTAGTAGCTATTAATTAGAAAAGTTTTTTTTGTGTATGTTTCTTTTTAGATGTCTCTTAATTGTCTTAAGAGCTTTGAGTGTTTTTCGAGATTTACCTTTTAACTCTTTTACTTTTTTAACACTGATTGTGAAAAGATAGTTTCGGACTAGTGTTTGAATGGTCGCTATTTTTATATTTTGAAGAGTTTCTTTAGAAATTCTTGTTAAGGAAGCAATGATTGAAAAATCATCATCTTTTAAAGAAGATATTTCATTAAAAATTCTTTCGCAGTTTTTGTTATCAGTATACGTTAGAATTAAATCTCTTCTTTCTTCGACAAATAATTTCTCTCGGAAACCATTATGAATTGTATGAATAATTTCATTAACTAAGCTTGCTTGATCTTCTACAATTTCACCTAGGAAAGTTTCTTCCTTACTTCTTAAAATACCCTTATTGAAAAATTCTTCAAAATCAAAATGATAATATATAACTGGTTTTTTCATAAAACTTACATCAAATGACACACTAGAATAATCGGTAATAAGGAGAGAGGCTCTCATTAATAATTCTTGAACGTTTACTTCACCCAATTCCAAAATAGACACTACATCACTCTTATATTTGTTGAAATAAGAGATATATGGCTGCATTCGATAATGAGGATAAAATAATAGTTTCACTCTATGTTTTTTTAATTCTTGAAGCAGTTTTTTATCTTTTAGAATCGAAATATACTTCTCATAGTAATCTGATTTTAAGAAAGTTTCTTCTGTATTGAGCCATTCTCTCCATGTTGGCATGATTAAAATCTCTCTATCGCCATTATGATCTGTTGTCTTAGAATTAGCTAAATGATCAAATCTTGATAAGCCAGTCACCTTAACCTCTGATTCTTTGTAACCAAAATGATCCATCATCATTTTCTTTTCATAAACCGAGCTGACACAAACTATATGAAAAGGATATTGATAGAAAAATCGATGATATTCGGCTGATTTTCTTCCCATTACACCGTGTTGTAGAAAGATTCTTTTTGCTTTCTTCGTATGTTGATATTGTGGTATTTTAAATGGAAGGAAATATTCTAGATCATGAGAACCGATAAAGTGTGTAGCTTGTAGTGTTTTTTCAATATGTTCAGCTGAGCCAATGATCAGTACGTTTCCAAGATGTTCGATATTTCGAATATCTTTACTTCCTTCTTCAATAGCATAATAAACTTCTTTATCAGGATGCTTTTCTCTGCAATATTTGAAAAAGTGATAACCTGTATCTTGAGCGGTATCTGGTCTTTCTCCTATAATCCAAACTTCTTCTCTGTTTTCACTAATTTGATCCTCAGAAATAGAAGATTTAAAGGGAAGTACTTCTAGTTTTAGATTTCCCTTAGGAGTTGTTGACGAAAAGTTAAAAATCTTATTGTTATCATTACCTTTATATTTGATAATAGAAAGATACTTGTCTTTCTTATAAGTATACTTAACAAACCCTAGACGCCTATTAAATGAAAACTTTTCTGTATCGAATCTTATAAAGAAATCCCAAACTCCTTTTTCTTCAGGGAGTGTGGATGTATCAAATAACACTTTGAACCCACAGTACGTATAGTCTTTCTTGTCCCGTTTATAATGATAAGCAAATGTTAAGTCTCTTTTATTTTGTACGGGAATGGTTATTTCTTTTAAAGATGCGCGTTCTTTTAAGACTAATGAGCGCTTAACAGAATCTGAATGAGGCATTTCTAAGCCTCTTAAGATAGCAGCGCCCTCAATTTTTAAGTAGTGACCACGTATTTTTTTGACTTGATAGAGATTTCTTACGGTTCTAGCTTTCCTAACTGTAAAACTCAAGTTTTGACTGGCGGTTCGATGTAGTCCTACTTCAAAAGGTACTTTCTCAAATATATTAAGAACGTTATTTTCATCAAAAGTCAAAGAGGTATTTGTGACTTTGGCGAAAATAGTTTTCTGACTTTTTTTGTTTGTTAATAAAAAGAGCCAGTCAGATTGTTTCTGACTTCCATCTTGTAAGGCTTCAATGATACGTTTAAAAGGTATCTTTAAAATAAAATCTTCATCATTTATACGTTTTATTTTAGTTAACACAGTACTCTCTGTGTCTTTGTTATTTATCATGTGAATTTCAGAGACATGATGATCTATTAATGCTAATTGTTCACTTGCTATAGATATTTGGGCAGTCATCGTTTGATTTTGAATATAGCTCTCTTTAAAAGAAACAAGTAGACTTTCTTGTTTGACATCTAATATCAATCCACTATTTTTCTTTTTAAATTGACACTGAAAGAGATGATCAGTAGTTTTAAATGAATTTGTAGGAACCAATTTTTTTCTGTCTTTTATAAAAGATCCTAGTAGCTTACCCTCTATTTCTTCATAAAAATGCATTTGCCAGATACCCTCATATAAATTATGAAGGCCAAGTGAACTTAAATCTATGTGTGCAGACCAAATTCCATTTTCTGAAATTGAATCAACAGGAAATAATATCTTATCCTTTGAAGGTACTCTATGAAGTGAAATAAAGAATTTTCTTTGATTTAATGGAGCATCAATGTCTAAAATGTTTGAAACACCATTTATTGTGAGAGTATAATTTTCAAGCATGAAATCAATCATATTGGTTTTGTATAAATTTGTTCTTTTTCTAGCGTTTAAAATTTCGAACGTTATTTTTGTTTGTAAGTTTTCATTGCTTGTTCTTTTAATTAGTACAGCCAATTCTCTATGCAGAATCTTTCTTTGCCATTTGTGATGAACGGCATATTGTAGCGGAGTGAGTATTCCAACTTGATCTGCTACGAAAATACTGAAAGAGGAACCTTTTAGAGGGAGAATGTCTTTAGCACGTATTTCTGCTACGTAAAAACCATCTTTATTCTGCTGTAGAGGAAAATCAAATGATTGATTATCACGAATGAAATTTATTGTTTTTAGGTCTTTTTTATCATATGAATGTATGAACAAAGATAAGATAGAGTTACTAGTTAAAATACTTTCTAAAGAAACCATAGTCTCTCTCCTTAAAATCTAGTTAATAATCTATTTTTAATTAGTAAAAATAATACTGAATAACTATAATATGGATATCCAAATAATATGCTCTGATTATATAGTCAAGATAGTTTAACATACATTATTCTGAAATGTAAATATCATCCCAAATTTGCTTATAACCTATGATCAAGCAAATAATTCCTATACTTATGAAGGATAGCATCTTTGTTTTGTCTTTAAAGTGAAAAAATAAACAACATCTGTTACAATTATGAGCGGTGCTTTTAATTTTGGTACTCAAAACTTTTGTTAAGGAAGATAACAATGAACGCAATGTTGACGATACTAAAGGAGCAAATCAGCTCATTTCCGCTGATTATGCGACTTGCTGTTTATGAAACAAAATCAAAATATCAGATGAATTATTTAGGTGTTTTATGGCAGTTTTTAAATCCATTGATTCAAATGCTGGCTTACTGGTTTGTTTTTGGTATGGGCATTCGCGGAGGACAGCCAATTGTCATTGGCGGTGTGGAGATTCCATTTATCATCTGGATGCTTGCCGGATTAATCCCGTGGTTTTTCATTAGTCCGACCATTCTTGATGGATCAAACAGTGTGTTTAAACGCATTAATATGGTATCGAAGATGAATTTTCCGATTAGTGCGCTGCCGTCTGTGGTGATTATGTCCAACTTGTTCAGCTACTTTGTTATGATGGGTGTCTATCTGATTGTGCTGATTTCCTATGGCATCTACCCTGACGCGCATTGGCTGCAATATATATACTATTTTATTTGTATGATCGCGTTTATGTTTTCGTTTAGTTTGTTTAATTCCACGATTAGCGTACTCGTGAGAGACTATCAATTTCTTTTACAATCCGTGACAAGATTACTTTTCTTTTTGCTGCCGATTTTTTGGAATATTTCAGAGAAGCTCACAGGAGACAAAGCGTGGATTGGGGACATATTAAGATTGAATCCTCTTTTCTACATTATTGATGGTTTTAGAAATAGTTTGTTAAAGGGAGAATGGTTTTTCCATGATGTCAAATACACACTTTATTTTTGGCTGATCACGCTTCTTCTTTTAACTGTCGGTTCATTG
The DNA here is from genome assembly GCF_049895685.1 of Bacillus sp. DC4300-2b2. NCBI lineage: Bacteria > Bacillati > Bacillota > Bacilli > Caryophanales > Bacillaceae > Bacillus > Bacillus sp. DC4300-2b2. The sequence goes on along the minus strand of NZ_JAFCSW010000001.1, from coordinate 448,981 downwards.
CTTCATATGAAATTTAGGGATAAATTTGTCGATTTTCTTTAAAAAGTAAGGAGATTATACGATGAAACTAAAGGTTTCGTTTCGAAACGTATCCAAGCAATACGTCCTATATAAAAAGCAGTCAGATAAGATTAAAGGGCTGTTTTTTCCTAATAAAAATGAAAAAGGTTTTTTTGCTGTCCGTGATGTGTCCTTTGATGTATATGAAGGCGAGACGATTGGTTTTGTAGGGATTAACGGCTCTGGAAAATCGACAATGTCGAACCTTCTAGCGAAAATCATTCCACCGACAAGTGGTGAAATTGAGATGGACGGCCAGCCTTCGTTAATTGCCATTGCAGCAGGGTTGAACAACCAATTAAGCGGAAAAGATAACATTCGCCTAAAATGCTTAATGATGGGGCTGACGAATAAAGAGATAGACGAGCTTTATGAAAAAATCGTAGAGTTTGCGGATATTGGAGACTTTATTGACCAGCCTGTAAAGAGCTATTCAAGCGGAATGAAATCCCGTCTTGGTTTTGCCATTTCAGCGCATATCGATCCAGATATCCTGATTATTGATGAAGCACTGTCTGTTGGAGACCAAACCTTCTATCAAAAATGTGTGGACCGCATTACAGAATTCAAGGAACAAGGAAAGACGATCTTTTTTGTCAGTCACTCCATTAGCCAAATCCAAAAAATCTGTGATCGGGTGGCTTGGATGCATTATGGTGAGCTTCGTATGTTTGATGATACGAAAAAGGTCGTAAAGGAATATAAGGAATTTGTTGATTGGTTTAACAAGCTTTCCAAGAAAGAGAAACAAAAATACCAAATGGAACATAAGGAAGGCAGAAAAGGCGTACAAAAGACAGAAAAGGTGTCTCGTTATCAAGAGAACGGAAAACGGCGCTCATTGTTCGGACCCGCATTTCAAGTGACAGTTTTAGCGGCCTTAACGATATTGCTTGCCTTATCGATGTTTTCGGATCGCCCGCTTCGTACACTGGCGACATTTGGTGCAATCCCATCAGATAAGATAGAAGCGCCTCATTCGAAGAACCAAGAGACGAAGGGGGCACCCGATATGAAAAAGGTGGATCAACAGATGATTATCACGGCTGATCCACTCAAGGTTTACAAAGACCGAGCCATGAAAAAAAAGGCTGATGTCACTTTGCCATTTGGACAAGAAGTACAGGCTGTGGCTGAAAATAAACAAACCGTTCAAATTAAAACAGCGTCAGAAACGTATTTTGTTAAACCTGATGCGCTTCAAAATGCAGAGGATTTAAAGTCATTATCCATTGGACCAGGACAGTTTAATTCCTATGTATCGCCTGCATCAGCAGGTTCATATGAGTATTTACTTTCTTTCCTTGGAAAAGAAGAGTCTGTTCTAAAGCAAAGAATGCAGACGCTGAGCTCGATCAAAAGTGATCAAGGGGATACGATTGAGCGTTTGACCACAGAGAAAACTGACTATGTCATTCAAAATGGTCAGGCAAACACCATTGTGTTTCGAGAGGTGATGTCCATCTCTCCTTCCACACTTGGGCTGACAGAACAGAATGTCTGGATGAATGAGAAACAAACGAAATTCGCAGTGAAGGGCGAAAACAATCTGTTTGTCATTGATAATGAACAGCATACACTGACTATTTCCGTGATTAATTAAAAAAGCTGCCGATGCCGGCAGCTTTTTTAGTTCACTTCTTCTTTTTCGAGAAGCTGTTTCATAAATGGAATGAGTTTCTTTTTCAATTCTTCATCCTGAAGAGCAAACTCAAGCGTTGTTTCAATGAAGCCTTGCTTCTCACCGACATCGTATCGTTTCCCTTCGAAATCATAGGCGAAGACGCGCTGGATGTCATTCAGTTTTTGAATGGCATCTGTCAGTTGAATTTCGCCACCTGCACCAATTTCTTGCTGATCGAGGTACATAAAGATCTCTGGCGTGAAAATGTAGCGACCTAAGATGGCTAGGTTCGATGGTGCTGTTCCTTGCGGCGGCTTTTCAACAAAGTTTTTGACTTGATAGCGGCGTCCTTCTTGTGTAAGAGGATCAATGATCCCGTAGCGATGAGTATCGCTGTCTGCTACTTGCTGAACCCCAATGACAGATGAAAGAGTTTTTTCATATTCATCCATCAGCTGGCGAAGCCCAGGTGTTTCGGCTTGAACAATGTCATCACCTAATAAAACAGCAAAAGGCTCATCACCGATAAAGTTGCGTGCGCACCAAACCGCGTGTCCGAGTCCTTTAGGCTCTTTTTGACGTATGTAATGAATGTCAGCAATGTTAGAGGATTTTCTCACTTTTTCTAAAAGCTCGCTCTTTCCTTTTTCCTCAAGGTTGCGCTCTAACTCTGGTGCAAAATCAAAATGATCCTCAATGGCTCTTTTCCCTTTTCCAGTGACGATAATAATGTCTTCGATTCCAGATTCAACAGCTTCTTCAATAATATATTGAATGGTTGGCTTATCAACGATTGGAAGCATTTCTTTAGGCATTGCTTTTGTTGCAGGGAGGAAACGTGTCCCAAGACCTGCAGCTGGTATAATGGCTTTACGTACTTTTTTCAATGAACTTTGCACCTTCCTTACATATAGAAAAAATGATTTGGCTCTATTTTTCATCTTTCATAAAGTGTAACTTACAAATGATAGAAATGACAAATGATTTACGATAAATGCATGATCTGATTCAATGTTTATTGTAAAGAGTTTGTGTAAATTTTTATGTTGAAAAGAGTAAAGGTGATGTAAAAATTGAAAATAGAATGATTAGGCTTCGTTCCTAATCTTTTGTATAATACACTTATGATAAATGAGAAGGAAAGAGGCATCGACTATTGAAAACATTACATGTAATGACTGTATTCGGGACGAGGCCTGAAGCGATTAAAATGGCACCCCTTGTCCTTGAGCTGAAAAAACATCCGCAAATCAAATCCTCAGTCACTGTGACTGCACAGCATCGGCAAATGCTTGATCAAGTGTTGAAAGCCTTTAACATTCAACCAGATCATGATTTAAATATTATGAAAGAACGCCAGACATTATCTGAAATCACATCAAATGCACTATTGAAACTAGATCAATTATTCCAAGAGGAAAAACCTGATATTGTCCTTGTTCATGGAGACACAACAACAACCTTTGCAGGAAGCTTGGCCGCATTCTACCACCAAATTTCTGTCGGTCATGTTGAAGCGGGTTTAAGAACACACAATAAATACTCGCCGTTCCCTGAGGAATTGAACCGACAAATGACAGGCACGATTGCCGATATTCATTTTGCTCCTACAAATGAGGCGAAACAGAATCTTTTAGTCGAAAATAAAAAAGAAGAGACGATTTGTGTGACAGGAAATACTGCGATTGATGCTTTGCAAACAACGGTAACAGAACAGTATCAACACTCTATTTTAGAGAAAATAGGCACAGATAAAATGATCTTGTTAACGGCTCACCGAAGAGAAAATCTCGGCCAGCCGATGAAAAACATGTTTAGAGCGATTAGACGTATTGTAGAAGAGTTTGAAGATGTTCAGGTTGTATATCCTGTACATTTAAACCCTGCTGTTCGTGATGCGGCTCAGACAGAATTCAGTGATCTTAATCGTGTGCACTTAATTGAGCCGCTTGAAGTCGTTGATTTCCATAACTTCGCTGCTGCCTCACACTTTATATTAACGGATTCTGGCGGTGTACAAGAGGAGGCGCCTTCTCTAGGGAAGCCAGTACTAGTTCTGCGTGATACAACAGAACGCCCTGAAGGTGTGAAAGCTGGTACGCTTAAGCTCGCTGGTACAGATGAAGAGACCATTTACAACATGGCAAAACAGCTGCTAGTCGATCAGAAAGAGTACGACAACATGTCGAAGGCGTCTAATCCATATGGTGATGGACAAGCGTCAAAACGAATTGTTGAAGAGCTTCTTCATCGTTTTGGATTAAGCGAAGAAAGACCAGTTCCATTTCAATCATAAAAAAAGAAGACTACATTTCTGTAGTCTTCTTTTTTACTGCTCCAAACTTTCCTTCAATTCCTTCTTCACTTTAGCCAGACTGCTGTCATCAAGCTGGTAGTAATAAATGTTATTGATACGTGCGCCTGATCCTTTCAACTCGTGCTGCTCCACATGCTGTCTTGCATCACGATAATCATTCATCATCGTCCACATATCGTCAAATGACATGTTTGTCTTCATATTATTTTCCACGACTTTGAACATATCGCCGAATTTCGTTATAGATGAAATGTTGGCACCTTTTGCAATGATGCCCTCAATGACTTGGCGCTGTCTTTGCTGACGTCCGAAGTCACCCTTTGGATCTTGCTTTCTCATTCTCGTATAGGCAAGGGCTTGATCCCCGTTCAGGTTAATCTCTCCTGTACCAAATGAATGGCCGTCATAGCTAAATGCAAACGTGCTGTTCACCGTAATTCCGCCAAGTGTATCGACAATATCCTTAAAGCTTTCCATATTGACTTTAACGAAGTAATCAACAGGTACATCAAGCAGTTCCTCTACAGTATCTGCTGCCATTTGTGTACCGCCGAATGCATAGGAATGGTTGATTTTATCCATTGTGCCTTTTCCGACAATTTTCGTATACGTATCACGCGGGATGCTCACCATCTCGGTCGTTTTCGTTTTCGGATTTACTGTCATGTATATTAATGTGTCTGCACGGCCTCGGTCATTTTTTCGTTCATCGACTCCCATAACTAAAATAGAAATCGGGTCTTTCTTATTTAAATCGACATCTTTGTCACGCTTATCTGACTTCTTTAAATTCTCCTGAATGCCTGCGACGGTCGATGCTGCTGTGTTCCAAAGATGATATGCGTATCCGCCAGTTGCTAATACGAATAAGCCAATAATCGATAAAACAATCCAAAGAACCTTTTTCTTCTTTCTTTTTCTTTCAGCTCTCATAATGTCCCTCACCTTTTCTATGATTCTTCCATGATTATAGGTTTACGAATCTTGATAAACAAGTTATTTTTTTACTCTGAACCTAGATATAGACGTTGTAACAAAAAAAAGGTTTCAAAAAACCTTAAATTTACCTTAAAATAATAAGTTATAAGACGATACAAAGACATGAGGTGAAAAAAATGAAGAAAATCGTCGTTTTACCGTTCTTAATACTGCTACTAGGTATCGTGCTCACAGCATGTGGAACGGCTGAGCAGTCCACAGGAGAAAACAAGACAAGCAGTTCAACTCCTCAGGTACTGGAAGAGAAAGCTGAATTTATTGGAATGGCTGATGCACATACAGTCGAAGTGAAAAAAGTGAATACGACCCTAAGCTATGAATTTACGGATAATTTTAAAGATGTGTTAAATGAATTTAAACCAGGAGACACAGTAGAAATCTCTTACTTTATTAATGACAGTGGTCAAAAGGAAATCCAGAAGATTGAAAAACAGAATTAAAAAAGATGGGCGGGATGAACAAAATTGAAGAAAACAGGCGTTACACTAATCGTTCTCATGATACTGACTCTACTAGTTGCACCCTTTCAGTCTGCCATGGCAAGCTCGGCAATTTCAGTGAAATTGTCTAATTATATCGGAAACAAAACAAGCATGGATATCTCAACAACTGGGGAATACAAGCTATCAGGATCAAATGTTGCTGTGACGAAAAGATATGACGGCAAAAATAGATACGAAGTAGCCAACAGCATCGCATCTGCTGGCTGGAAAAATCCATCAACTGTCGTCATTGTCAGTCGTGATGCATTTGATCATGCGATTTCTGTATCACCGTTAGCATACAAATTGGGCGCACCTATTTTGTATACGAATATTGAAAAGCTTACGAAAACAACAGAAAACCAGCTGAAGAAAATGAAGCCGGATAACATTCTGATTGTCGGAAATACGAAGAGCATTTCAACAGCTGCTGAGAAATCTATTAAAAAGTATGGCAAAGTCAGACGTATTAGTGGAAAAGACAAGTTTGAAATCTCCCAAAAAATCGCTAAAGAAATGGGTAACTATAAGCAAGCTGTCGTTGTCGGCGGGAACTCATTTATGAATGGGATTGCCATTGCATCCTATGCATCGAGAAAGGGATACCCTATCCTGTTAACAAAAAAAGATTCCATTCCGTCTTATAGAATGCCAAGTAAAGTGATCATCATCGGCAGTACGAAAAGTACTGGACAAAAAGTTGAAAATCAAATCAAAAAAACCTCACAGGTGACAAGAATCAGCGGTGCCAATCGCTATGAATTATCTGTGAATATTATAAAGAAATTAAATATTAATGCAGATAAAGTTTATTTGGCGAAAGCCTCTAGCTATATTTATGCTATGCCGCTGTCGCAATTGGCTGCAAAATCTAACAGTACCGTTGTGTATGTGAAACCCGATTCTGTCACAGCGTCTTTAAAAGCACTGTTGAAGGAAAAAGGTACATATGCTTATCATCTTGCGGGCAGCACAAGTGCGATTAAAGATAGCTTGAAAAATTCATTAGCCAAACAAGTTTATCTGAAAAAAAATCAAAACTACCAATTGAATATTTCTAACGGAAAAATTTCATTAAAAGGCATAAAAACGTATAACACAGTAAGAGTTGTTCCTGAGAAATATTCAACAAAAAATGTCCTTCAAATTGCAGGAAAGCCGTATTTAGGCAGCGTAAACTTTGCAATTGAATCAGGGTATATCAGGCCGACTCTCGAAAATATTCCATTTGAAGACTATCTAAAAGGCGTAGTGCCAAATGAAATGCCTGCAAGCTGGCATGTTGAAGCGTTAAAAGCACAGGCGGTTGCCGCTAGAACGTATTCGGTGAAAAGTATTGGAAAAGTCGTCCCTGATACAACAGCCTTCCAAGTCTATGGAGGATATAACTGGTACACAAATTCGACAAAAGCTGTCGATGCCACAAAAGGAAAGGTTCTGAAATACAACAATCAGCTCATTTCAGCAACCTATTACTCTAGCAATGGCGGTTATACAGAGGCAAGTGAAGAAGTATGGGGAAATGCACTGCCATACTTAGTGGCCAAAAAGGACACAAAAGATCCAGTCAATCCATGGACACTGAAACTCTCTAAAAAACAACTCGGCACGACATTGACTGCTAGTACGGCAGCATCTCAATGGTCTAAAGCAAAAGAGACAAATGCAGCTGACCTTGCTGGCCTGAAATCATGGCTGCTTAAAAACAAAGAAACTGCTGCATCTGATATGAAAATCGCATCAATCTCAAGCCTGACGTTCTCAGGGAAAACAAAAGGCCAGCGTGCGAAGACGGTATCGATCAAACTGACATACCATCTGAAAAACAAAACAGGCACATATTCGGTGAACAAAAGCACAACGGCAAGTATGAAGATGACCGAGTTTCGATCAGTCATGGGCGCAACAAAAGTGAAAAGCACGTTTGCGTCAGTCAAAAATAACACAAATGACTTCACGATTTCAGGAAAAGGGTATGGCCACGGCATTGGTATGAGCCAATACGGAGCCAAAGCGAGAGCTGAATCTGGAAACTCATACTCTTCCATACTCTCGTTCTACTATCCAGGTACAAAACTAACAAACTATTAAAGGGTAAAAGGAGGACATAGAAGATGCGCTCATTGATGAAAACAGCCATCCTCAGCCTCATCGCTATTTTCGTTATCGTTCCAACAGCTTTGGCAGACAATTCAGTATCAAGAATTGATGGCGGGAGCAGATATGCCGTAGCGGCAAACGTAGCGAAAAAAGGATGGGGAACTGCAAGTACAGTCATTTTAGTAGGGAAAACTGCGTATGCAGATGCAACAGCAGGAATTCCACTTGCACACCAAAAAAATGGACCAGTTCTTTACACAAACAGTAAAAGCCTTTCGGGTGATACAAAAAAAGCCTTAACTTCATTAAAAACAAAAACTGTGATCGTTTTAGGCAGCACATCAAGTGTGTCAAACAACGTGGTCAATCAAGTGAAGAAAATGGGCATCTCCACACAGCGTATTTCAGGAAAAAACCGATATGAGCTATCTGCGAATATCGCGAAAAAAATGAAAAAGCCAGCAGGCGTCGTTGTCGTTGAAGGTTCTTTCTATGCACATGGTATTGCGATTGCGCCTGTAGCTGCACAAAAAGGATTCCCAATTCTATACACAGATAAAAAGGGACTTCGTTCTGAAATCGCTTCTGTTGCAAAAGCAAGCAATGTGAAACAAACCATTGTAGTCGGCGGAGAGAATTACGTCACAAAAGCAGCTTATAATAAATTGAAATCTCCAACGCGAATCAAAGGCTCGACTCGTTATGATGTTGCGGCGAATATTGTGAAAAAGTACAATATGAGCGTCAATAATACCTATGTAGGAAGAGGATTTGGCTATGCCACTTCATCTTCTGCAGCAGGAATTGCAGCAAAGCAAAACAAAGCATTGCTTCTAACGAATGAAAAGACGCTTCCAAAAGTAACAAGAGCAACAGTGAGCAGCAAGAAAATCACCAAATTTACTGTCGTAGGCAGTACAAATACTGTGACACCAACTGTTGTAAACCAGCTGAAAAACCCGGCTGTTGGGAAAAAAGTATTCATTGATCCAGGTCATGGTGCGCATGATTCAGGAGCTGTAGGTTACGGATTATATGAAAAGAATTTGAATTTAGATGTAGCAAAGCGTTTAAATACGAAATTAAACAACGCTGGTGCACTTGTGACCATGTCAAGAACATCAGACACATTTGACAGTCTTCAAACACGAGTGAGCAAAGGTGCCAATGCGAAAGCAGATATCTTCATTAGTGTCCATGCGAACTCAAATGATAACAGCAGTGCAAATGGAACAGAAACATACTATGACAAAACATATGCGGCTGCAAACAGCCTGAAGCTGGCGCAAAACATCCAACCTAAAATGGTCAGTGCACTAGGTACAAGAGACCGTGGTGTGAAAACAGCTGGCTTCTACGTCATTAAATATTCTAAGATGCCGAGCGTTCTTTTAGAAACTGGTTTTGTTTCCAGCCCAGTTGATTCAAACATCTTGAAATCTGCTACGTATAAAGATCGATTAGCGTCAGGCATTTCAAGCGGTGTGTCAGGTTATTTTAGATAAGAAAACACAAACCTGGGGGGTGCCTCAGATCCTCTTAGGCTGCTCGAGAACGTACTCGGCAGCCTTTTTTTAAAAGTCCATGAAGCATCCTGGGTGAAGGGTTCAAACCAAGGAGGTTGACTTCATGCGTTTTGATATCAAATGTATTTTACTGATTGCTATTTCACTATGTTTATATACACCATCCGTTTTTGCTCAGCACACTGTATCGAGGATAGAAGGAAGAAATCGGTATGAGGTGGCGGTAAATGCTGCGAAAAGGGGCTGGCAGGAAGCGCCTGCAGTTGTTCTTGTGGGCGGTGATGCTTATGCAGATGCCCTAAGTGCTGTGCCTTATGCCTATCAGCAAGGGGCCCCAGTCCTGTTAACGAATGCGGGCAGTCTTTCAGGTGCTGTAAAGACAGGGTTGCAGCAGCTGAAAACGAAGCGGGTAACGATTCTTGGCGGGACTGCAAGTATTTCTGAAAAAGTCGTGAAGCAGTTAAAAGCGATGAATCTATCCGTTTCCCGTATTCAAGGAAAGAACCGCTATGAATTGGCAGCAAATGTGGCTAAGCACATGAAGAGTGCTAGTGCAGCTGTCGTCGTGAATGGTTCTGCTTATGCTGATGCTGTCGCGATTGCTCCATACGCTGCCAAACAAGGCTATCCTATTTTATTAACAGATGCCAAAGGACTGCGCGCGGAAACAGCCAATCTATTAAAAAACAAAGCGGTCAAGCGGACCATTGTGATCGGCGGAGAAGCAAGTGTTAATAAAACCGCTTTTCAAAAGCTTCCATCACCAGTCAGAATAAGCGGAGCCGATCGGTATGAGGTGGCTGCCCACATTGCTAAAACGTATCCAATGAAGACCAGTCAAACATTTATAAGTCATGGGTATGCTTATGCAGATGCAGCAGCTGCGGCAAGTATAGCAGCGAAGCAGGAACAAATCCTTCTTCTCACAGACGCTCAAACGGTGCCGAATGCCATCAGAAAAGTCATTGGAGCAAAACAAATGTCAGCATTTTCTGTGGTAGGCGGAACATCAACCATTCAATCAAATGTCATCACACAGCTGAAAAATGCGGTGTTAGGCAAAACGATTTTTATTGATGCAGGTCATGGTGCGCAGGATGCTGGAGCGGTAGGGAATGGACTGCTTGAAAAGAACATCAATTTAGGAGTAGCATTAAAGCTGCAGTCCAGGCTTAATCAAGCGGGTGCCCTTACTGTCATGTCGAGAACATCTGATACATTTGACTCCTTGCAGACACGTGTCAGTAAAGGAGCGCAGGCAAACGCTGATGTATTCATCAGTATTCACGCCAACGCAAATGATAACAGCCGTGCGAATGGAACAGAGACGTATTATGATACGACATATGCGGCAGCTCATAGTGTCAAGCTGGCACAACAGGTTCAACCCCGAATGGTCAGTGCCCTTGGTACAAGAGATCGCGGAGTGAAAACAGCAGGTTTCTATGTCATCAAGTATTCCAGAATGCCGAGCATCTTGCTAGAAACCGGCTTTGTGACAAGCCCAATTGATGCGAGTATTTTAAAATCAACCGCTGCAAAGGATCGGCTGGCTTCTGGAATTGCGACTGGTGTGTCCAACTACTTTGCCGTAAAATGAATCGTGAATGATGTGTCAAGTTAAAAATACATTTCATTTTTGGTTATGTTTGTTATAATTGAAACATAGAAGGTGAATGGTTTACGCATAAATCTTCAAAAGACAGCAAACCGACAAATCATGAAGAGGTGACGATCTTGAAAAAATTAATCACAATGCCGTTTCTAGTATTGCTTCTAGGAGTATTGCTCACAGCGTGCGGCACAACAAATCAATCAAGCGATAACAAAAAGGATGACAGCAAAAAAGAAACAACTGAAGCAGCCGATCAAAACAAAGATAAGGCTGCAGACAAAAAATCAGAAGATCAATCATCAAATGAAAAAGCAGATGATCAAAGTAAAGAAACAGCTGCTCAAACAGAAGAACCAGCAGGTCAATCTGATGAAGAAGCAAAAGACAGCTCAAGCAAAGAAATCACAAAAGAAGAACCTGCTAAAGACCAATCAAAATCTGACTCAAAAGGTGACTCTAAAACAAAGAAAGAATCAACAACTAGTAAGAAAAATGAAGTCACCAAAGAAGGCACATATGTCGGTTTGGCTGATGGACATACAATTGCTGTCAACATTGATGGAAAAGAAGTAGCTATTCAATTCGGAAATACCTTTTCTAAACAAGTGAATAGCTTAAAAGAAGAATCAAAAGTGAAAGTAACCTATACAAAAGATGCAAACGGAACACTTCGATTGAAAACAATCGAATCTGTAAAAGCAAAATAAAGAAAAGACTCGGAGACCCGCAGAATTGCGGGTCTTTTTTACGTTGAAAAGGGCATAACTTGATATAAGTGCACATTCTTAACACAGTTTTACAAGACTTAACAGCGCATTTACATTTGCTTAATGTTGCTCTGCTAAACTGACTTTCATAGAACATCTCTTTACACAACAACTACTTTGAATGGTGAGGTGCAGGTCAGTGAGTGCAGAGAAAGCGATGAATCTTTACAGAGAATATGAAGTGAGACGAAATCACTCTTTTGCCTTAACAGAACATATGGTTCGTTATTTATTTGCAAAACGTTTCATAGATTTAATGTTCTCGTTCATCGGATTGATGTTGAGTACGCCAGTCATTTTGCTGTTTGCTCTTTTGATTAAGCTGGAAACACCAGGGCCAGCCTTTTATATGCAAGAAAGGGTTGGGAAAGACGGTGTTTACTTTAAATTATGGAAGCTCAGATCGATGAGAACTGACGCAGAAAGCGGAGGAGCGAAATGGGCTCAAAAAAATGACCCGCGTATCACCAAAGTGGGGGCATTCATCCGTAAAACAAGAATTGATGAACTTCCACAATTTATCAACGTGTTAAAAGGAGAAATGAGTATCGTAGGCCCTCGTCCAGAAAGACCGATGTTTACCGCAGAATTTAATCGGACGATTCCAGGCTTCACAAAAAGATTGGCAGTAAAGCCGGGGCTGACAGGTCTTGCTCAAGTAAATGGCGGATATGAAATGAGTCCAAGTGAAAAATTAACACATGACTTACAGTATATTCAAAACTTGACATTTTCTCTCGACACGAAGATTATGGTAAAAACGTTAAAAGTCATCATGACTGGTGACGGAGCCAGATAAGTAAAGTAGGGAAGAGAATGGCAAGTATGAAAAAACGCATGCTAGGCGGGGCAAAATGGACAAGCTTGTCCGCATTGATCATCACCATCATCCAAATTGCACAGTTCGCCTTTTTAGGGAACATGATGTCACTCAAAGAGTTTGGACTCGTTGGTATGATCACAACTGTCACAATATTTACGCAGATTTTACTTGATCTAGGAATTGGGGCAGCGATCATTCAAAAGGAACAAACGACAGAACGTCAATTATCTACATTATATTGGATCAACTTGCTCACAGGGATTATCTTGTTTTGTCTGCTCATCCTGCTAAGCCCAATGATAGCCGCTTTTTATAACCGGCCAGAGCTAGAGGGTCTGCTCAAGCTATTATCGATCATGTTTCTGATAGCACCGATTGGCCAGCAGTACCAGTATATGATGCAAAAAGACTTAGCCTTTAAAACTTTAAGCACCATTGAAGCCATTGCGACCATCATATCGCTGCTCGTTTTACTTGTTTTCGCCTTCTTCATGAATCCGATTGTCGCCTATGTCATCTCTCAAGTGGTGCTGCAATCAGGAAAAGGTCTCATGTATGCAGCGGCTTATTGGAAGAAGTGGCGTCCAGCACCTGTTTTTGCATTAGGAGAAGTGAAGGAATTTTTCTCATTCGGTGCATTCCAGCTCGCATCCAGATTGGTTAACCGAGCAGGATCGAACATCGACATGATTTTAATCGGACGGTTTCTTGGAGCGGAAGCGTTAGGTATTTACAGCTTGGCGTATCAAATTGTGACGATTCCCGTGCTGAAGATTAATCCGATTGTGACAAGAGTGGCTTTCCCAGTTTTCGCAAAAAGTCAGCGTGATCACTCCATGCTGCGTGAGGGCTTCCTAAGTATGACGAATATGCTCGCATTGGTTAGTTTTCCATTATTAATCGGCCTTGCTGCCGTATCAGACAGCTTTATAGAAGTCGTGTTTGGAGAGAAATGGCTAGTAGCGGTTCCGGTTTTAAATATATTGTGCATTGTCGGCCTGCTGCGTGTGCTAATGAATCCAAACGGTTCCATACTTCTTGCAAAAGGGAGAGCGGACTTAGCCTTTTATTGGGATACGGGGATGCTCATCGTGTATGGCTGCGCATTATATGCAGGTGTCATGACAGGCAGTCTGCTCACAGTAGCTTGGATCTACTCAGGTGTCAGCCTGCTCAACTTTATTGTCGGCAGATGGCTCATGGCATATGTCATTCAGCTTGATATGAAGGTGTATTTAAAATCACTTGGAAAGCCTGCTGTCATGACGCTGCTTATGGCGGTCTGTGCGATAGCTTTACATCAAGGGATGAAGCTGACGTCAGCAGATATTTCACTTCAATTACTACTGACTGTTTGTGTCAGTGCTGCATTGTATGGCTTGCTGCTCATCAAAATGTATCCGCAGGCTGCAGGCAAATTATTGAGAAGAGGTCGTTCGTCATGAAGGTACTATGGCTGACAAGTGTATATCCTAGTGAAAAACACCCGAGTGAGGGCGTATTTCATGAAACGCAAGTGCAGGAGCTGCTCAAACAAGGAATAAAAGTGACTGTCATTTGTCCTAATCCAGTGAATCCGCCGGTTTTACGGATGCTCAAGGCATCCTATCGGCAGAAAAAAGAGCTGCCTGAACAGGAAGTGAGGAATGGAGTGACGGTTTACAGACCGCCTTATCGAGCGCTCCCTGGACAGCTGAAATGGGCACAGCCGAGTAAACGAATAGCGGCTTCCGTTCTCGAAGCAATGCAGCGTCATCAGCTGTCACCAGATTTTATTCATGCGCACTTTGCCATGCCGTCTGGCGGAGCGGCGGCTGTCATTCAGAAAGAAACGCAAATCCCTTATCTCTTGACCTTACACGGCAGTGATGTGAACGTATATCCGAGCTATAGCAAAGGGGCACAGGTAGCCTTTGAAACGGCGGTGAAGCAGGCATCTGTTGTTCTGACAGTGAGTGAGGAGCTGGCTAAAAAGACAAATGATATGACGAAGGTAGAAGCAAAATGTCTTCCGCTTGGTATTCCGCTCCAATCATTTTCCAGAACGGAAGAAGATCAAAAAGGCATCAGAAAGCACTTAGGTTTACCGATTCAAGATAAGCTCGTTGTTTTCGTCGGGCGTTTAGTGAAAGAGAAGGGCTTGCTGGAATTAGCTGATGCTGTCAGCAGCATGGATGGTGTGAAAGCAGTCTTTGTCGGAAAAGGCCCCCTTGCAAAGGAGCTCACGGAACGGACGGGAGGAGCATCTATTATACTTCCAGGGCAGGTGCCGAATGAGCAGGTAAGAGACTACTTAATGGCAGCTGATCTGTTTGCACTCCCTTCCTACAGTGAAGGAATGCCAACCGTCGTTCTAGAAGCGCTCGCTTTAAAAGTACCTGTCATTGCAACACGGGTTGGTGGTCTCCCATCCTTATTTTCTACCTATCAACACCTGCTCGTTGAACCGCGTTCGACGCGTCAGCTGAAAGAGGCGATTCACGCCTGCCTTTATGAAAACAGATGGAATGAAGAAGTGAAGAATGATCTTCATGAAATGGTTCATACAAAATATTCATCAGAACATAATGCGAAGCATCTCGTTCAGCAATATGAGAAGGTGCTCAATCAATCAATCAACATCCATCGTTTAAACAAGATGAAATGTGCAAAGAATGATAGATAGATAAACAGCTTGGAACGGACAATATGCTTTTACTGAGAGGATGAAAAATGTTGAAGAAAATTGCTGTGATTGGAACAGGGTATGTCGGGTTAGTATCGGGTACTTGTTTTGCTGATATCGGAAATCGTGTCATCTGCTGTGACATTGATGAATCAAAAATCAACAGCTTAAAAAGTGGTGTCGTTCCCATTTATGAACCAGGTTTAAAGGAATTGATTCAAAAGAATACAGAAGAAGGAAGACTGTTTTTTACAACGAATATTCCTGCCGCTATTAGGGAATCAGAGATTATCTATATTGCCGTAGGGACACCGATGACACCACAAGGGGAAGCGGATTTAACGTATGTGAAAGCCGTCGCTCAAACGATCGGTGAACACCTGAATGGCTATAAAATCATCGTCAATAAAAGCACAGTGCCCGTTGGAACAGGCCGCCTCGTTCAAGCCATTGTGGAAAAGGCATCGCGCAGCAAATATCCCTTTGACGTCGTATCCAATCCAGAGTTTCTCCGAGAAGGCTCTGCAATTCAAGACACGATGAATATGGAGCGGGCGGTCATTGGTTCAACAAGCACTCATGCTTCCACCATCATCAAAAGGCTGCATGATCCGTTTCAAACAGAAGTTGTGGAGACCAACTTAGAAAGTGCTGAAATGATTAAGTATGCTGCAAATGCCATGCTTGCCACAAAAATTTCTTTCATTAATGACATTGCAAATATTTGCGAGCGGGTAGGCGCTGACGTTGAAAAAGTCAGTGAAGGAGTTGGATTAGACAGCCGCATCGGGCATAAATTTTTAAAAGCAGGCATTGGATTTGGGGGTTCTTGTTTCCCGAAAGACACGATGGCTCTTCTCAAAA
The DNA here is from genome assembly GCF_049895685.1 of Bacillus sp. DC4300-2b2. Lineage (NCBI taxonomy): Bacteria > Bacillati > Bacillota > Bacilli > Caryophanales > Bacillaceae > Bacillus > Bacillus sp. DC4300-2b2. The sequence continues at coordinate 433,139 of NZ_JAFCSW010000001.1, read as the reverse complement.
TTGCCGAAACATCCGGGTATCGGTTCAAGCTGATCGAATCTGTCATTGAAACGAACAACAACCAAAGAGCCAACCTTGTCAGCAAACTGATGAGTGTGTTCGGTGATATTAAAGGAAAAACCATTTCTGTCTTAGGCCTTGCATTCAAACCGAATACGAATGATATGCGTTCCGCACCTGCATTAGATATTATCCCAATGCTGAGAGAGCTAGGTGCTTTTGTGAAAGCCTATGATCCAATTGCTTATGTAGAAGCTGAACGGGAGCTTGGCCCGCAGGCGGTTTTCAGCAACGACCTGTATGAAACAGTAAAAGATACCGATGCCTGTCTCATCCTAACAGAATGGGACGACGTACAGAAGATGGATAAAGACCAGATCAAGCAGCTGCTTCGTTCGCCAATTGTAATTGATGGAAGGAATTTGTTTGATCCAGCAGAAATGAAAGAGAGAGGATTTATTTACCAGTCTATCGGCCGCCCAAGTGTATGGGAAGCAGAATTGGTATCGAAGGCACAATAACAGGGGGAGCTTTGATGAAGAAAGTATTGGTTACTGGGGGAAGCGGATTTATTGGATCACATACGGTAGAGGCTTTACTAGAAAAAGGCTATGAGCCCATCGTTCTTGATAACTTTTCAACTGGATCTCGAGAAAATATTGCCCATCTTTCCGTGCGATGCATAGAGGCAGATGTCACAAAGCCAGCGACGATTGATTTGATCAAACAAATCGCACCGGATTACATCATTCATCTTGCAGCACAAGTGAGTGTAGCCATTTCCGTTAAGGATTTCGTTTATGACGAAGAGGTCAATATCAAAGGATCTCTGCACGTCATGAAAGCTGCGGCTGAAGCAGGAGTGGAAAAAGTCATCTTTGCCTCTTCAGCAGCTGTCTATGGAGACCCGGTATATCTGCCAGTAGACACCGCACACCGGCTGAAGCCTGGTTCACCTTATGGCTTAGCAAAACTGACAGTAGAGCGGTATTTAGAAATGGCAAAATCACTCTATGATGTGGACTATTGTATTCTCAGGTACAGCAATGTATATGGTCCGCGCCAAGACGCACTTGGCGAAGGCGGTGTTGTCTCTATTTTCTCTGATAAGTTTGCAAAGGATGAGGCCCCTTTTATCTTTGGAGATGGGGAACAAACAAGAGACTTTATCTATGTGGGTGATCTAGCAGCAGCAAATGTTGCGGCTTTAACAGCCCAATCAAACGTTTGTTTAAATATTTCGTGTGGTGATTCCATCACTGTGAATGAACTGTTTCAAACGATGAAACGGGTAACGAGTTCACAGCTTGAACCGATTTACAAGCCGCAGCGTGCAGGAGATATCGTGCATAGTACTTTAGCAAATGAGGAAACGAAACAAGTCTTAGCTTGGGAGCCTGTTGTGAGTTTACAGGAAGGTTTGGCTCGTACCATTTCCTACTATAAACAGGAAGTCAAGGCTTAATCCCTCAAATCGGATGGGTTGCTTAGGAGGAAAATGGGTATGAGCGTGAAACAAACAGCATGGCAAATCTTGATTGGATGTATATTATTTGCAGCAGGGCTAGGACTTGTACAAATGGCGTCTGCGCAGCCCATCGGGTTAAAAAAGATCGTCGCCATTCCGGTCCTGCTTTTGGTCCTGACGGCTTTTATTGTGTTAATGAAGCTATACATGAACGGTGAGCAGGTGTTCATGTCAGCCATTTATCTTTTAATTGCATTGACCTTTCTCAACAACGCTTTCTTTTCTATTAGTGCCGGATTCTTTAGTCTTTTTCTCTACCGTATCATGCTCATTGCTGCCTTTGCTTTATTCATATGGCGGATGAGAGATAAGGGGACATACATATCGCAGTGGCAGCAGATTCGTGTAAAAGGGATTCTTGGCTTTTTTGCTGCATGGTTTCTTTACGGGCTCATCTCACTGATGTGGGCTCATTCGGTGACAGACGGTCTTAAATATATGTCCCTGCTTGCTATGGGGATGGGATTTGTCTTTCTTGTAGTCATGTACATTCAGCGAATGGATCAAGTGGTCACCTTTTATAGCATTTGGCTCGTCATGACTGTATTTGTCATGGGGATAGGGTTTTATAATCACTTTACTTTGAACCATTTACCGAATACTTCATTGTATCTTGGGCCGGCGTATAAACAGCACTATCCTACAGCTGTCTTTTTTAATCAAAATGACTTTGCGACGTTTTTATCGATTAGCTTTTTCTTATATTTAGCTTGTATGCGGCAAATGAAAAATGGTTATATCAAAGCATTTGGATTATTTGGCGCCATTGCAGCACTGTATCTCATTTTGTTAACAGAATCCCGCGCGAGCCTGCTTGGCATATTTGCGGGAGTCGCCATCTATGTGTGGCTGCTCATGCCGCGCTTTCTCAAAAAGTGGTCACTCATCGCAGCCGGCGGACTTGGTGTCATCTGTATCGCTGTTTTTTCAGCCAAGATTTATTCAGTCTTTTATGACTTGTTTCTCGCTTCTCAGGTCGCGCATTCTTTTAGTGAACCACTCCCATCCAACATTGCGAGAGCGAATTTGATCAAAAATGCATGGCATTTCTTTACGGATTCATACGGATTTGGTGTCGGAGCGGGGAATGTGTCTTACTACTTAGCCCACTTTTCGATCTTTGATACAGATCAAGTCGTTGAAGTGCACAATTGGCTGCTGGAAGTGATGACGAACTTTGGATTTGCAGTCATGCTGGGCTATATCTCCGTCTACGCTTATCTCATGTTCACGCTGTATAAACAATACCAATGGGCTGACACAAGATCAGCAAAAATGATCATTGAAGGTTTGTTCGCTGCCATGCTGAGCTTTCTCGTTTCAAGTATCAGTCCTAGTTCTGTCTCGAATTTATATTTCCACTGGGTCTTTTTAGGACTCGTGATCGCAGCGGTGAATATGTTGAAAAACAAACAGCGGTTTAAGACTTGGTAAACCGTGTGTGATGCTGCACTGGTATGGCTACACTAGTGAAAAAGCAAATACGTCAATGTTGGGAGAATGAACATGTCTGGTTTCATATCTAGAATAGGGAAGCGAATCAAAAAGTATATCGTATGGCTCGTGCTGCTGCCTGTCGTATTAGGCGCTTTTGGATTCTTTTTTGCCAAAGGAACAACGCAGCAGTCTAGTTACACAGCTGCTGTTACTCTCACGCTTGGCAAATATGATGACGGAGTGTATAACAATATAGCTGAAGTGACATCTCTATTAAAAAGCGATGCATTTCTGAATGAAGCACTCAGTGACGTCAAAGAAGAAGAAAGGCAGGATGTGAAAAGTCGCCTCGTCCTCACCAATCAATCAGATACACAATTACAGCTGTCCTTCACAGATGCTGATAAGGATCATGCTTTAGCTGTCGTAAAGCAGGTGTCGGATACATTTCTGAAGCAAGACAAAGCATTATTTACAAAAAGGCAGCAGGTGATTGAAAGTAGATTATCTGCTCTAGAAGACGAATCTGTCAGTAACGATTCCAAAGTAGATAAAGAACGATTCTTATATGAATTGGAGTCTACAAAGCTTGGAATGAAGCAGGCGAAGATTGTTGACCCTGCTCAAGTTCTTGATGAAGGCAATAAAGGCATGTCAGCGAAAAAGCGTGCACTGCTTGGACTTGTCATTGGCTTTAGTATCTCGCTCATGTTTGTGGTCTTACCCGAAGTGTTCAAAGAATCTTAATGATGAACTGGAGATGAGTCTTAGGTGAACAATCAACCGTTAGTATCAATCATTACACCGGCCTATAATGCGGAACGTTATTTAACGGATACAGTTCATTCCGTCCTTGCCCAAACCTATTCCAATTGGGAACTGATCATCGCAGATGATTGTTCAACAGATGGAACAAGGAAGCTGCTTGGGGACTTAAGTGAAGCAGACGACAGAATCAACGTCATTTATTTAGAGCAAAATGGGGGAGCCGCCATCGCTAGAAATACAGCCATCAAACAGGCAAAAGGCCGCTTTATTGCTTTTTTAGACAGCGATGATAAGTGGAAAGAGACGAAGCTCGAAAAGCAGGTAGACTTCATGCTGACAAACGATTATGCCTTTACATTCACGGCATATGACATCATTGCAGAAAATGGAGAACCACTAGAAAAAACCGTCACTGCACCCGTAAGATTAACTTATGATGAAGCTTTGAAAAATACCATTATCGGCTGTTTAACGGTGATGCTTGATGTACAGAAGATCGGACATATAGAAATGCCAAACATCCGTACAAGACAGGATTTAGCTACGTGGCTGTCCATATTAAAAAGAGGATTTACAGCTTATGGTATGAGTGAACCACTCAGTGAATACCGCATCGTTGGGAACTCGATCTCTAGTAACAAGTGGAAAGCAGCGAAAAAAACGTGGTTCGTCTACAGAGAAATTGAGCAGCTTCATTTTGTCAAAGCATCTTGGTGTTTTATGCACTATGCGACAAATGCTGTGAAGAAGCGCTTATAAACAGAAGGGAAAAAAGGTGATAAAGGTGAAAGCAGACTCGATCATACATGTTATCGTAGCGACGGGAGAATGGGGACAGGACGGCTTGAGGTACAGACGGCATCGACTGGCGGAATTTCTAGCATCTGATCCAGAAACGAAAGAGGTCATCTGGGTATGCCCATCTGCATTCCGTCATAAAGCTCCCTTTCAGCCCATAACCGATCGAATGAAGCAATTGACCATTCCTGATGTGCTTAAGAGCAAATTTTTTCGCTTTGGCCGATATCAAGACATGTTCTATATTCATAAATTGTCCCCCCTTCTTGAGCATTTGCGGCAGGAGGAAAAGAAGGGAATCGCTGTTTGCTTATGGTATACGTTTCCGGGCTTTCCGCTCTTATCTTCTTTATTTGAATGGAAACATATTGTCTATGATTGCAGTGACCTGTGGGGAGAGCCGATAAGCGGCAAAAATAATTTGTTTTCTTATATGAGGCAGCGTGTCATTGAGAAAGCAGAAAATCGAATTATCAAATACGCACACAGCATTACATGCTCTTCTCAATACTTACACGATCAAATTAAAAAACGTCTCATGGGTGAACCGAAAGATGTCTTTACAGTGGAAAATGGCGTTGAGTACGATGTGTTTGCCAAAAGCAATCTTCCATGTAAGGAGGATGTGTTGGGAGGAAGAGAAGGAACTGTTCTTGGCTTTATTGGAGGCATCAAGCCGAAGCTCGATTTTGACATGATAGCAGAAGCTGCTCGCATGCAGCCTGATTGGACATTTTTATTTGTCGGTCCGGATGGAACAAATGGCGATCCATCTTTTCAGCATGCACTTAAACTGCCAAATGTGATCTGGACAGGTGCTGTTGCACCAGAAGAAGTGCCTGCGTATATGAAGCTGATTGATGTAGGCATGATGCCATACAAACAATCTCCTTACAATCAAGCCGTGTTCCCACTCAAGCTATATGAATTTTTAGCCGCAGGAATACCGGTTGTTGGTTTAAATCTTCCGTCAACGGAAAGGCTAAAAGAGAATGATGTGTATGAATATTTAGAGGGCGAAGATCCTGCACTCTTCGTAGAAGCCTGCCAAAAAGTGATCAGCAAAAAAGACGACATGGACTATAGACATCTAAGACAAAGCCGGGCGAAGAAAAAAGATTGGCACGCGCTGTTCACAAATATGGTGGAACTAACGAATATTAAAGAAAACGCATAATTCATCAGGGATTGTGCGTTTTTATTTGTTTCTTCTTCACAGGGGGAGCTTGTGATCATCCTCTATTCAATTGTATAATGGAAAGAGCGGCCAATATACAAAATACAGATTTCAATTTAGAAGGAGACTGACCTATGGATTACGAACGCGCCTTATTAGCGTTTTTTGTCTCTCTGGCTACAGTTTTAATTGTGACACCAATCGTCAAAAAGTTTGCAATTAAGATTGGTGCAGTGGACCAGCCGAATAAACGAAAAGTTCATGATAAAGTAATGCCTCGAATGGGCGGTTTGGCAATTTTTATTGGGGTAGCGGCTGGAGCATTAGCAGGCGGGCTGTTTCTACATAATAAAATTACAGCAATTTCAGTTGGTGCCGTACTTATCGTCATTCTAGGTATATTTGATGATAAATATAATTTAAGTGCAAAATTCAAATTTCTCGTACAAGTTCTTGTTGCTTGTCTGATTGTAAGCACAGGCTTAAAAATGGACTTTTTTTCTGTTCCTTTCTTAACAGATCGAATTGAGTTAGGCTGGATGGCATATCCCCTAACCGTGTTATGGATTGTCGGAATCACAAATGCCATTAATTTAATTGACGGCCTTGATGGACTGGCTGCCGGTATTTCTGTCATCGGTTTATCAACCATTGCCGTGATGGCATTTTCAGCTGATAAAATTTTGATTCTTTCTTTATCCCTTGTTGTCATTGGTAGTACCATCGGCTTTCTTTTTTACAACTTTCATCCGGCGAAGATTTTTATGGGTGACACCGGCTCGCTTTTTTTAGGTTATATGATTTCGGTACTGTCACTATTAGGGCTGTACAAAAGTGTCACTTTGTTTAGTGTTGTTGTTCCAGTGATCATCTTAGGTGTCCCAATTTTCGATACCACCTTTGCCATCATTAGACGAATATTAAACAAACAGCCGATCTCAGCACCTGACAAATCTCATATTCATCATAGACTGATGGCTTTTGGCTTGTCCCATCGTATGGCTGTCATCGTGATTTATATGATTGGCTTAGTCTTTAGCTTAAGTGCGATTTTGCTGACAAGCGCCACCATTTGGTTATCACTGATTATTATCTTTTTACTGGTCATGTTCATGCAAGTGATTGCAGAAGTCACAGGCTTGGTGAATGAAGAGTTTAAACCATTTACGAAATTTTATAAACGAATGGTCAAAAGGCAGTAAAAAACAGCCCGTTCCTAGGAACTGGGCTGTTTTTATTATTGTCCAGGTGTGCTGGTCGATGAGTTAGTTGTATCACTTGACCCTGTTTCACCAGAGGACGGATTGGTTTGTGAATCTGTTTCAGTTGGAGATTCAGTAGGAAGCTTTAAATGGGTCCGTAATTCATATTGGACGTTAGCTAGATTGGTTGGATCTGGCTCAAAGTAATACGTCCGATTCGGACCTAAGTAAAGGTCTTTTCCTTTAATAGAAAGTGTTTCTGTGTCGTCTCCTTTAAATCCGCTGTAGATTTGCTGAAGCGCAAGACCTTCTGTGATACGGAAATTGGTCGTAATGTGATCACTGACTTCTTTAGCAATGTTATCGACGTTCGCAATGTTATTTGGCTTCGCCATTTGATCAATCATTGCACGTAAAATTTGTTTCTGACGATCGTTACGTCCGAAATCACCGCGTGGATCTTGTTTTCTCATCCGTGCGTAAGCAAGTGCTTCTTCCCCGTTTAAATGCATATTGCCTTTTTTGAAGTAAATCTTTTTCGATTTTTTAACATCACTTTTTTCATTGAAGTCAAATGGAACATCGATATCAATTCCGCCGACTTCATCGATGACATCCTTGAACCCGTCAAAATCAACGGTTGCATACTTATCAATCGGAATATGCAAGAATTGTTCGACAGTTTCAATCGTTTCGTCTTTACCACCTTTAGCAAATGCTGCATTGATCTTTTCTTTACTTCCTGTCGTATCACTTGCAAGCTGTACGCGTGTGTCACGAGGGATACTAACCATTTTCATCGTTTTGTCTTGAGGGTTAATCGTTGCGACAATGAGTGAATCTGAACGGCCATGATCACCCTTTGTGGCATAATCCTCAATTCCGACAAATAATACAGAGAAAGGTTTTTTCTTAATATCAATGACAGCATCACGAAGATTCGATTTCTCTCCGCGATCTAGTTCATCATATGTTTTGTCAGCAGCTTGAAGAGTATTGACGATTTTATATACTGCAAATCCGCCCATGCAGATGATAAGAAGTAAAAATAAGACCAGAATACGTTTGATAATTCTCTTCTTCTTACTCTTTTTCTTTCGTACACGCACTTTTACTCGTTGTGCCATTCATCTGTCTCCTTTATCGGACCAATGTCCTTTTCTAAATAAATCAATTCGCCTTCTTTTGTAACACTCTTTCCATTTGTCAGCTCAGTCATCCACTCAATGAACTGCTCTGTTTGTGTTTCTTCGACATATGTCTCAAAAATAACATCTTCTGCATAATGGATTTCTTTTAGCTGAAAAGATGAGGCTCTAAGCTCATTCTCTACCTTTCCAAGCCATGTATAATCTATTGTTGTGTGCATTGTACGCATTAAACAGCGCTCTACCATTCCAACATGGTTGATAGCTTCTGATACAGATTTTCCGTAGGCACGAATCAATCCACCGGCACCTAGCTTGATACCGCCGAAATAACGAGTGACCACAACAACTGTATCTTTCAGCTTCCGTTTTTTTAGCACTTCAAGCATTGGGACACCTGCTGTACCGCTTGGTTCACCATCATCATTCGCTTTTTGAATCAGGTCATGTTCACCAATGAGATAGGCTGAACAATTATGTGTGGCATTCCAATGTTGTTTTTTAATGGATTGTATAAATGCTTGTGCTTCTTCTTCTGAGACAGCACGCTGTATATGACAAATAAAACGTGATTTTTCAATGACGATCTCATGCTCGCCACGACTTTTTACTGTAAGATAGCGATTCAGCAAAAGACATACCCTCCTGACAAGCAAATTGTAAGACTAGTGAAAATTTGCATTGGTTTTAGAATTTTACAGCGTATTTTGTTATGATGATAGGAGTGGAAAAAGGGTCGTCATAAAAACTTCATGATTTATACGCATTCTTTCATTATAATTCGACATAAAATGCAGATCAATGACATTTATAATAAAAAAAGATGACATCACTGTTACGGGAGGGAAAAGCCATGACAACACCCAAAATGGATCCGAAATTATTGGATTCAATCATCATGAAAATGCTAAGTACAGTTGATGGCAGCAAGGACGAAGTATTTAGAATAGGCGAACAGTCCCGTCAACAATATGAAAGCCTAGTAGAAGAGCTCAAGCAAATCAAGCAGCAAGTAAACGAAGTAATTGATTTTGGGGACAAGCTGGAAGTCCATACAAGACATGCTAGAAATCGCTTATCTGAGGTCAGCAGAAATTTCAACAAATTCAGCGAAGAGGAAATTCGTGAGGCCTACGAAAAAGCACATAACTTGCAGGTGGAACTCACCATGATTCAGCAGCGTGAGAAGCAGCTGAGAGAAAGAAGAGACGATCTTGAAAGACGATTATTAAGCTTACAAGACGTCATAGAACGCTCTGAAACGCTTGTGAGTCAGATTACAGTTGTTCTCAACTATCTCAACCAGGATTTACGTCAGGTCGGCGTTTTACTTGAAGATGCTCAGGCAAAACAAGATTTTGGGCTCAGAATTATTGAAGCCCAAGAAGAAGAACGCAAAAGAGTGTCTCGGGAAATTCATGACGGCCCTGCTCAAATGCTGGCAAACGTGATGATGCGTTCCGAATTAATTGAACGTATTTTTAGAGACCGCGGTACAGAAGAAGGCTTTAAAGAAATTAGAAGTCTCAGACAAAATGTGCGAAATGCACTGTACGAAGTGAGAAGAATCATTTATGATTTAAGACCGATGGCTTTAGATGATTTGGGTCTGATTCCAACACTGAGAAAATACTTAAACACAATTGAAGAATATGATGGGAAAACCAAAATTACGTTCCAATGCCTAGGTGATACAGAAAGCGAAAGAATTGCTTCTCAATTTGAAGTAGCACTGTTTAGACTAGCCCAAGAAGCTGTCACAAATTCATTAAAGCATTCAGAAGCTGAAGAAATCTCTGTCAAAGTAGAAGTAACGAAAGACTTTGTGACCTTAATTATTAAAGACGATGGAAAAGGCTTTGATATGAAAGATGTGAAAACAAACAAAAACAAATCCTTCGGTTTACTTGGTATGAAAGAACGCGTAGACTTACTGGAAGGTAAAATGACCATAGACTCAAAAATAGGTCTAGGGACATTCATCATGATTCGCGTGCCGCTAACATTGCAAAATAAAATTGTAAAATAGAGTCAAAAGACATATTGACCATAAAGTTCAGGTGTAGAACAATAAACATGGGGAGGCGTAGCTTGTGACTAAAGTAAATATTGTAATTATTGATGACCACCAATTATTCCGTGAAGGTGTCAAACGGATTTTAGATTTTGAACCTACTTTTGAAGTAGTTGCAGAAGGAGACGACGGTGACGAAGCTGCACGTATCGTAGAACACTATCATCCGGATGTTGTCATTATGGACATTAATATGCCGAATGTAAATGGTGTTGAGGCTACAAAGCAGCTTGTTGAGCTTTATCCCGAATCAAAAGTCATTATTCTATCTATTCATGACGATGAAAACTATGTAACACATGCATTGAAAACAGGAGCGAGAGGCTACCTGTTAAAAGAAATGGATGCAGACACACTTATCGAAGCAGTGAAAGTTGTAGCTGACGGAGGCTCTTATTTACATCCGAAAGTCACTCATAATTTAGTAAATGAATTCCGACGCCTAGCAACTAGTGGCGTTTCAGCACATCCACAGCACGAGGTATATCCTGAAATTCGCAGACCACTTCATATCTTAACTAGACGTGAATGTGAAGTTCTTCAAATGTTAGCTGACGGAAAGAGCAACAGAGGAATCGGTGAATCGCTCTTTATTAGTGAGAAAACAGTCAAAAACCACGTGAGTAACATTTTGCAAAAAATGAATGTAAACGACCGTACACAAGCTGTTGTTGTAGCTATTAAAAACGGCTGGGTAGAAATGAGATAATGTTCCGGACAAGTACTCCTTTTTCGCCTGTTTTTTGTTCTCTCACATTTAGCTGGAGAGATATGATAGACAGGGTAAGGAGTCTTTTTCGGATATAGCGGGCTTGCCTATTGATTAGGCAGGCTTTTTTGATTACTATTATAAATCTAATGAAAAAATGATCATTCTTTTAAAATAAAAAAGAGTAACTTAACGAATAAGGAAGGTATTTAAGAATGAAAATAGCCGTTGTAACAGACAGTACTGCTTATCTACCACAAGAGCTGCGTGATAAACATAATATTCATATGATCCCCCTCAACGTCATCTTTGGCAGTGAATCATACCGTGAAGAAATAGAAATGGACTGGAAGACATATTATGAAGAAATCAAAAAACACAAAGATCTTCCAACAACCTCTCAGCCTGCTTTCGGTGAATTAATAGCCTTATATGAAAAACTAAGTGAAACATACGACGCCGTGATTAGTATTCACCTTTCAAGTGGAATTAGTGGAACGTATAATAGTGCTGCCTCAGCGAATGATCTAGTTGACGGGATTGATATTTACCCGTTTGATACAGAAACAAGCTGTATGGCACAAGGTTTTTATGTGTTAGAAGCTGCTGAAAAAATCCAAGAAGGTGCTTCTTTAGAAGAAGTGTTAGCACATTTAAATTACCTGAAAGAAAGTCAGCGGGCGTATTTTATGGTAGACGATTTAACTCATTTGCAAAGAGGCGGCAGATTAAATGGTGCACAGGCTTTTATTGGAAGCCTCTTAAAGGTAAAGCCTATTCTGCATTTTGACAACAAGCTAATTGTCCCTTTTGAGAAGATTCGCACACGTAAAAAAGCCATTTCACGTATTTTTGAATTATTTGATGAAGATGCATCACGTGGTGTTCCGATGAGAGCAACCCTGATACACGGTAATAGAGAAGAAGAAGCAGAAGAATTAATTGCGCACTTATCAGAAAAATATCCTCATGTTGAATTTTATAAAAGCTACTTTGGTGCAGTGATCGGCACCCATTTAGGTGAAGGCTCTTTAGCCCTTGGCTGGGTAATTAGATAATTCCTAAAAAACCTCTTTTCGTATAGAAAAGGGGTTTTATTTTTCTATGTTAACTGTTGGACGAAAGATCATGTCTTTGCGCATAATAGGCAAACATCAATTGAAAGGTGTTTGGTGAAGTTGAATATGGACAAAGCAATGGAACTAATGCGGCAGCTGCATTCACGCCATCTGCTCACCGCCGAAACAAGGTGCCCACAGTCCAATTTGGATTGGTTGGAGGAGAAGGGCTTAGTCAATCGAACACCTGCCATTGAGAGGAAAGCAAATGGTTTTACATGCTGCCGGTGCGGTGTATCACACAAGCGGTACTTTGCTCACTCTCCATGTGAAGTGTGTCAAAAGGATTGTATATACTGTAGATCATGCATCATGATGGGAAAAGCAACTGAATGTGGGTTTCTTTATGAATGGACAGGTCCACAAATGGTAGAAACATATCGAGCTGAATTAACATGGCAGGGAGAGCTGACTAAAGGGCAAAAAAGAGCGTCAGAAGGAATGATTGAAGCTATCAAAAACAAATTTGATCTACTTGTTTGGGCGGTTTGCGGAGCAGGGAAAACGGAGGTGCTTTTTCACGGAATCGAATATGCGTTAAATCAAGGAATGAGAGTCTGTATTGCGACACCTAGAACAGATGTTGTGCTTGAACTCGAACCACGACTTAGAAAAGCATTTCAAGGGATGACAATAGCCGTACTTTATGGAGGCAGTTCTCAAAGGTTTCAGATTGCACCGCTTGTGATCGCCACAACCCATCAGCTGATGAGGTACAAAAATGCATTTGATGTCCTCATTGTAGATGAAGTCGATGCCTTCCCTTATTCAATGGATGAGCGTCTCCAATTTGCTGTTCTAAAGGCGATGAGTAGGAACGGAGGGGTTAGGATTTATTTAAGTGCGACACCCTCTAAAAAAATGACGAGAGAGGTTTCTAGTGGAAAACTGGAAGCGATAAAAATTCCTCTGCGTTTTCATAAACAACCATTACCCGTACCGACCTTTCATTGGATTGGACATTGGAAAAAGAAATTAAAAAAGAATCAGCTGCCCCGTAAAGTGATGAATTGGATGCAGAGACATATTGTAAATAAAAGAAGAGTATTACTTTTTGTTCCTTCAATTGCTACCATGAAGAAGGTAACGAAGATTCTTCGAGAACACTCCTTAAACGTGGAGGGAGTATCTGCTGATGATCCAGATAGGAAACAAAAGGTTCAGTACTTTAGAGATTACGAATACGATGTACTAGTTACAACCACTATTCTAGAAAGAGGCGTAACCATTCCAAATGTTCAAGTCGGGGTTTTAGGTTCGGAATCTACTATTTTTACAGAGAGTGCACTTGTTCAGATTTCTGGAAGAGTAGGCAGACACCCGGATTATTGTACAGGAGACGTTTTCCTTTTTCATTTTGGTTTAACGAGAAGTATGAAACAAGCAAAGAAGCATATCGTAAAAATGAATGATACGGCTGCAAATGAGTTTTCTGAAAAACAGTGTGGGTTCAACTAAATCATGGTACATTATATTCACAATACACAAATGGCAGGAGAGACAAAATATGCTACTCAATGCAAAAGAAATACTACTCAAGGAAATTCTCTATCAATATCTCAACCAATTAAACATGATTTGTCATTGTGAAAAGTGTATGGAAGATGTATTAGCAATTTCACTGAATCAAGTGAAACCACAATATATAACAGATATCGATAAAATATCTTACAGTAAATCTGAAATGGTGGATAAACAGAAGAATACTGCTATGCTGGTAATTCTGACAGAAGCAGCTTCCAAGGTCTCCGCATTTCCAAGATGTGAAAATCGTCTGCTGCTGAACAAGGAAACCAATTGATTTGCCAAATTTGTGAGGGACATTTTGTGCCTGCTTTTACATGGAAATCATTCCTACTATTAAATGATGATCGTCTTTGTGTAGCATGTAAGAATGACTTAGTTAAGATTGAGCGTCCTATTTGTCCAACGTGTGGAAGGGCGCAGTCAAATGACGAAATGTGCCAGGACTGTGATAGATGGAATGAACGCCCTGATTCTACTAAAGTCCTTTTGAAAAATAGGTCAGTTTATACTTACAACGAGTTGATGAAAGATGTCCTTGCCCGCTTTAAATTTCGGGGTGATACGGCTTTAGTTGAGCTGTTTAAACGAGATGTACAAGCAGCATTTAAACATTCCTTCAGCAAAAAAGAACAATTGCTGATTCCGATCCCTTTAAGTCATGAAAGACTAAAAGAAAGAGGATTTAATCAGTCCGTCATCATCGCTTCCTTGATAGGTAAGCCAATATTGCAGCCACTCGTGAAAATACATCAAAGTAAGCAGTCCAAAAAAAAGAAAAATGAACGCCTAGATCAAAAAGGATTGTTTCAAATAAAGCATACAGATGTGATTGTTCAAAGGGATATTATATTAGTTGATGATATCTATACAACGGGAGCAACCATTTATGATGCAGCAAGAATTTTAAAAGACGCAGGTGCCAAAAGTGTTTCTTCTTTTACGTTGATACGTAGTTAAAAATCATGATAATTAACCGATAATAAGTAAAGAAAATAACGTAAGGGGTTTTGGTTATGAATCAATTGGCAAACTGTCCACAATGTAATCAGCTATTTTTAAAAACCACCATCCAAACGGTTTGTAACAAATGCTATGAAGAAGAAGAACGTTCTTTTGATATCGTATATAAATTCTTGAGGAAGCAAAGTAATAGACAATCAACCATTGCTGAAATAGTAGATGCAACTGAAGTTGATGAAGAATTAATCTTGAAATTTATTCGTTTGAAAAGACTGCAAATTAGTCAATTTCCGAATATTAATTATCCTTGTGAAAGATGTGGCAAAGCGATCAGGAAAAACAAGCTATGCAGCCAATGTGAACAGGATATTCATTCGCAAATCAGCCAAATGAACCAAGAAGAAGAGCGTAAAAGGGAGATTGAATCTAGGAAAAAAGACACCTATTATGCCATTAATCCTAAAAACGACTGATTCCCTAAACTAAGTTGCAGTTTGGTCGATAAAATGGATAGAATCAAGACAGACTGTAACGGAAAGCGAGAGGAATCCCGTGAAAATTAATCGATATGGAACACAACCAGTAAATCCTTACAAGAAAACATATGAGAAACAAACGTTGCAATCGAATCAAGCAAAATCAACTGATAAAGTCGAAATTTCTAAAAAGGCAATCGAAATGCAAAAGGTGCCGAATATTATGAGAGAACGTCAAGATAAAATTGACCAAATTAAAAAAAGCATTGAAGCCGGAACATATCAAGTAGATACAAAAGGCATTGCAGATAAAATGCTGAATTTTTATAAACAACAATAACAAAAGGGAGCAGCGTGAATGTCAGTTAAAATAATTATTGAAGAACTGCATCGTCTCTATGGATTGCATGAACAGCTATTAAAGTTGTCTAAGGATAAAACAGAAATGCTGAAAAGCAATGAGATTGATGCTCTTTCAGAGGTTCTGAATTTGGAGCAAAAGTATATTCAGGCCATTTCTCAATTAGAAGAAAAACGAATTGAAGCGACCGTTCAATTTTTACAAAGTGATCAATCACCAACCATCACTGCATGTATCGAAAAGGCTGAAGGTACAGATCAAGAAGAGCTCATTTCATTATATGAGAAACTAAATGACATCATGGTGGAACTAAAAGATGTAAATGAACTGAACAAGCAGCTTATTCAGCAGTCACTTCAATTTATTTCACTGACATTCGATCTCGTTAACCCTAATAAAGAAAATTTGAATTACGGACAAAATGGTCTTGAGAGTTCAAAGCCTAAACAGCAAAGGGCTTTGTTTGATTCAAAGGCGTAAACAAGGAGGATACCAATGGGTTCTACATTCATGGGACTAGAAACGGCAAAAAGAGGAATCACAGCCCAGCGTGCAGGGCTTTATGTCACATCAAACAACGTCTCCAATGCAAATACGGAGGGCTACTCAAGACAAAGAGTGACCTTTAAAGCAGAAAATCCTTATCCAGTCCTTTCTGTTTATGATGGAAAGACGTATGGTCAAATGGGGACAGGTGTACAAGTTGGAACGGTTGAAAGAATTCGAGACAGCTTTTTAGATCTACAATATAGAGATCATAACAACAACTTGTCTTACTATTCAACGAAGTCAGATGCCCTTTCACAGATGGAAGGGGTTATGAATGATTTGACGGATGAAGGCTTGAACAGAGCTTTTGATAACCTATGGAAATCATTACAGGTCTTATCAGAAACAAAAAATGCTGATACAGCTTCTGCACGTACAGTTGTTAAAACAAGTGCACAGGCTCTAGTTGACCAATTCCGTCTGCTCAATTCTTCTTTAACAACGGTACAAAAGAATTTGAAAACGGAACTCGATTCAACTGCCAAAGATGTAAACACTCTTTTATCTCAAATAGATGAAGTGAACAAACAGATTGCAGCAGTTGAGCCAAATGGATATCTTCCAAATGATCTTTATGATACACGTGATACTTTGGTAGATCAATTATCCTCACTTGTTGATATTAAGGTCAGCTACAATCCACCTGGTGGTAATGCACTCAAAATTGCTGAAGGAACTGTCAACATCGACATTATCGGTGCAAATGGACAATCTGCTGGAAACATTTTGAATGGTATTACAAATGAAAAGTCTGAACTGCAAATCTCTTACGATAATACTACGGGACTTGTTAACTCACTTCAATTCGGAACAACAACTATTGCAGCGGATCAATTACAAGTAAACGGTAAAGTAAAAGCACTTGTTGAGGCTTATGGCTACATGTCAAACGGTGCTGAAAAAGGCATGTATCCAGATATGCTTGCAGAACTGGATGAAGTAGCACAAGTATTCATGGATACATTTAACGATGTACATAAGCAGGGGTACACGTTAACTGGTGCAAGTGGACAAGACTTTTTTGATATCGAGAATAACAATGAGTTGAATAAAGGTTTGGCAGCTCGTATTAAAGTGAGCGATGTCATTTTAGCATCAACAGATAATATTGCAGCATCTCTCAATCAAACTCAAGGTGACGGTTCGAATGCTACGAAATTAGCTAATATACAAGACTTAAAATTACCAATCGGCGGAAATACAACGACCATTCAGGATTATTACCAAAATGTTATTGCTGAGATGGGGGTACAAGGGAAAAAGAACATGACGCTTGAAAGCAGTTCAGCTGCTCTTGTCAATTCAGCCAATGAACGTAGAATGTCGACTAGCGCTGTCTCCATCGATGAAGAAATGACGAATATGATCCAATTCCAGCATGCATATAATGCGGCTGCGAGAATTATGACATTACAAGATGAAGTACTGGATAAAGTAATAAACGGCATGGGTGTCGTAGGAAGGTAGGGATAACGGATGCGAGTCACACAAGGTATGATTTCTCAAAACTCACTTCGAAATATTAGTAAAAGTTATGAAAAACTTTCTAAAATTAATGAGCAGGCACAAACAGGAAGACGTTTCACGAATACGTCTGATGATCCTGTTGCAGCAGTAAAAAGCCTTCAATATAGTACTGCCTTGTTTCGAAATGAACAGTATAAAAATAACTTAAATGAAGCACAAAACTGGATTGATACATCTGAAACAAGTGTCACTGAAATTATTGATATTATGTCAAATATACGAGATAAAGTGCTTGATGCGGCAAACGGAACAAAGCAGCCAGAAGATTTAGCAGCTATCGGAGTGGAAATTGGTCAGATGAAGAATCAAATCATCGATGCAATGAACACTCAAATGCTAGGTAAGTTCGTATTTAATGGGACGAATACAAATGTTAAACCAGTTGTTGAGAATGCAGACGGAACGTATACATTTAACTTCGGAAATTATACAGATGCGAATGCTGTTCAAGCAAATATTTCTGATGGGATTACTTTAAATGTAAACTCAAATCCAATCTCAGCGTTTGGTGGACAGGCCAATGGTCAAAATGTCATTGAAATGCTGACTGATTTAGAAAATTCATTGAAAAATGGAACATTCGCGAATTCTGATGATGCATTAGGAAGTATTGATCAGTTTAAAGAAGTGATGAGTGCTGAGCGATCTGACCTAGGAGCACGTTCGAATCGTGTTGACTTAGTAGGAAGTCGTTTGACTTCACAATACCAAGTATTGAAAAATGCTAAATCAGATAATGAAGATGTTGAAAGTGAAAAGGCCATTCTTGATCTTCTTCAACAAGAGACGGTGAATAGAGCTGCTTTAGCGACAACAGCTAAAGTCATTCAGCCATCCCTTGTTGATTTCTTAAGATAATAAAAAGCATCCGATGGGTGCTTTTTTGCATCATGGAGGTGAACATATGCAAATCCCTAGATTGTTAATGCAGCAAACCTATGCAAAACTTCAAATGTCGACAACACCTTCCCGTCAAGAAGTAGAGCAGCCACGAGCTGATCTTGAGATTCAGCAGCCACGAGCTGTCATGAATATCAAAAGGACACCGTCGAAATTAACCATTGATCAAACCGAGGCATTTGCCGATATGGACATCAAGTCGATTTTTAGACGTTCTGAGGAATGGGCAGCTGAGGGGAAGCGTGCTGTTGGAGAAGGAATGGGTCGAAGAGCGGAAGAAGGAAGTGAACTGATCAAGATCGAGAATGGCGGGAATGCGATTGCTGAGTTTGCCAAGATCAACGGCAGTCCTCCAGCAAAACAATTCACCATTGGTGTAATACCTTCATTCTTTAGTGTGAAAATCCACTATCAGCCTTCTGAGCTTCAAATTGATGTGGAGCCGCAAAAAGCTGTCATAGAGGCAACACCTCATAAACCAATCGTTAACTACCAGCCAGGTAAAGTCAATATTGATATGTTACAATACCCGGAATTAAAAATAGAAGTTGACGAAACGGGCCAAAATGGTGATAAGGTATAGTTAAGAAAAACGAAAAAGGTCGTGAATTATGATCATTCAAACAAAATACCATGGTGAAGTGACAATCAAAGAGGAGCAAATTATTAACTTCTCTAACGGGATACCAGGATTTCTGGATCAAAAACAGTTTGTCATTTTGCCTTTATCAGAAGAATCTCCGTTTTTAGTTCTTCAATCATTGAAAAACGCAGCATTAGGCTTTATCGTCAGCAGTCCGTTTTTATTCTTCAATCAATACGAATTTGATTTAGACGAAACGGTTGTAGACATTCTGGAAGTAGAAGATGCCAATGATGTGGAAGTAATGGTTATTTTAACAATGGAATCATCTATTGAAAAAACAACAGCTAATTTAAGAGCGCCTATTATTGTGAACCGGAAAAACATGAAAGCCAAGCAGGTGATTTTGCATGATTCAGCCTATCATACAAAACATTTGTTAGAGGTGGCATCCTCATGTTAGTGCTGTCTCGTAAATTAAACCAGTCAATTCAAATAGGCGATGATATTGAAGTCAAGATTATTTCAATCGAGGGCGATCAAGTGAAAGTCGGGATTGAGGCTCCTAAGCACATCGATATTCACAGGAAAGAAGTGTACCTGTCTATTCAAGAAGAGAACAATCGTGCTGCGAGCTTATCCTTAGATCTCCTCTCTCAATTATCCTCACAAAAAAAGTGAGGATTTTTTTATTGCATTAAGCTGTCCTTCTCCGTGTGAACGTGTTCCGATACAGATGTTCATGATCTATAGGAAACTTTAACAAATCGGTCCATTTATATTTAATTTGCAAATTCAAAGCCGATATAAAAGATAGATTAAAGCACAGGAGCTGAATAACTATGTCTGTTGGTAAGTTGACATCACTAGAGCCAATTATCGATGCATTTCAAACCCGTGTTTCTAATAACCAGAATGACAATGTAAACTCTGACTCACAAGCAAATGGCAGGGCTGTTTCAAAAGAAGAAATTGAAAAAACGCTTCAAGGCGCAAACAAGCTGATTGAACCTACTCAATTTCATCTTCAATTTGAATTACATGAAAAACTCAATGAATATTATGTCAAAGTCGTAGATAACCAAACAGAAGAAGTTATTAGAGAAATTCCTTCCAAGGAATGGCTTGATTTCTATGCGGCAATGACAGAAATTGTCGGTTTATTTGTAGATAAAAGAATGTAAATGAAGGGAGAACATAAACAATGGTCAATCGTATTACTGGATTTTCAAATGTGTTCGATATTGATGAAATCGTATCAAAGCTGATGAAAACGGAGCAGGCACCACTTGATAAAATGACACGCCAGAAACAAACACTTGAATGGCAAAGAGACAGCTATCGCGAGGTTAACTCGAAAATCAAAGAATTAGATGATTTGATCAACAGTTTAAACTTAACGCGTCCAAGTACATATGGCGCAAAAAAGGTAACAAGCTCTAATGAATCTGCTGTCACAGCAACTGGGTCAACAAATGCGACCTCTGGCTCTATTCATGTCACTCAACTAGCGACAGCTTCTGTCTTCAAATCCTCTGGTACATCTGGATTTACACCAGCAAATGGCACGTTTACGTTTGAAGTGACGACACCAGATTCAACAAAACCGAAAATGGTGACGATCAATACCTCTGATTCCGATACAATCGATGACATCGTGAAAAAGCTGAACAGCGCGCAATTAGGTGTGACGGCTTACAAAGGCCAAATCTCTGATGGCACTAACTACGTGGATACAATTGCTCTTACTTCTCGGACAACGGGTGAAGGCGTCAGTATTAAAGCAGCTGATGGCAATTCGGCTTCATTTTTAACGCAATTAGGATTCCAAGTAGATGGAGATAACAAATTAGTTGCGACCACTCAAGGACAGAAGGCGCAATACGAGATTAATGGTCTGAAAATGGAGAATAACAACAATACATTCACACAGGCTGATATTACGTACGAGCTTAAAGCAACTACAGATAAGCCCGTCAGCTTAAACGTTTCAACAGATGTTGATGCCATATATGATAAAATTAAACAATTTGTTGATAAATATAACGAACTCGTTGAGCAGATTAATGGAAAAGTCAATGAAAAGAAAAACAGAGACTATCATCCATTAACGGCTGAAGAGAAAAAAGCGATGTCTGAAAAAGAAATAGAGCTATGGGAAACGACCGCGAAGTCTGGCTTGCTGAGAAGTGATTCCATTTTACGATCTGGTGCCTCTAAAATAAGAAGTGATTTTTATGCTAATATTACGACAAGTGATGGGGATAAAATCCAACTCACACAAATCGGTATTTCGACATCATCCAGCTATAAAGATGGCGGGAAGCTTGAATTTATTAAGGGTAGTGATGGAGTAGAGAAATTAAAAAAAGCCATTGAAGAAGACCCGGAGAAGGTCAGACAAATGTTCATCTCGGGTAGTTTAAATGTGGATTCAAAAGATAAAGACAAAGCGCAGCAGCAATATCAAGAACAAGGAATCATTTATCGTGTCAAAAATTCCTTATCAGCCTTAACGAAAAGTATTCAAAAAAAGGCTGGCAGCACAACAATGGAATCAAAGGAATACGGACTTGGTAAGGACCTTGATTCTTTGACAAAACGAATGAGTACATTCCAAGATCGTTTAAAAATGGTTGAAGCCCGTTACTACAAAAAGTTTAACGCCATGGATAGTGCAATTCAAAAGCTAAACAACCAATCTGGCTACCTTTCTCAACTGCTTGGACAATAATTGGAGGTTTATAACATATGGCAATACAGAACCCTTATGCCGCCTATCAGAAAAATTCTATTGAGACCGCAACACCTGCCGAGTTGACGCTTATGCTTTATGAAGGCTGCTTAAAGTTCATCAGACTAGCGAAGCATGCCATTCAAAAAGAGGATGCAGAAACGAGAAACTTGAACCTGAAAAAGGCCCAAAACATCATTCAAGAATTAAATGTCACCTTAAATCGTTCCTATGACGTATCAAAGAGTATGGCAAGTATGTATGATTACATTTATCGCAGACTGATAGAAGCTAATCTTCAAAATGACGAAGAGATATTGAATGAAGTAGAACAGTACGTAACTGATTTCCGTGATGCGTGGAAGGAAGTCATTCAAACCGATCGAAAAGGCCGTCACCACTCTATCGGGGGCTCTCTATGAGTATTGTGGACCAGCTGCATGATCAAACATTAAAAATGGCAGCCGAAATAGCGGAAAATCCGCAAAGTGAGACACTGGTTGAAGACTTTGATGCCTTTTTAATTGAAAGAGACGAATTAATGAGAGATATACAGCATGAATTGACGGATCAAGAAAAAGAGAAAATCCGAGAAATCATACAAACAGATCAACAGATGACGAAGCAATTAACGGTTATCCAAAATGGGATAAAAGCAGATATTCAAGCCATTCAAAAAAAGAAAACAAAACAGCTGAATTATCAAAATCCATACCAGCCCCTAACAAGTGACGGCGTATACTACGATAAACGGAAATAAATAGGTGAGACCTGTGGCGTATCGTTCAAATGACTATATTTTATTAACCACATATTATGAACTTCTATACACGATAGAAGAGAGTCTAAAATATTTAGATGAAATTGAGAAGGATTTTGACAAAACAGAAGGGGATCGGATCTTTAATGATCTGATCCATGCCTTCTTTCATTTAGACACAACACACCCCCTTCTGCTTTCAATTATTGAAAATGAACACTTTGCCAAAACGATTCGTTCGTTTGATCAAATATTTTTAAGTTTTGATATACTAGCTTTCTATACATTCCCTTCAAATCACTTCCAATCATTCCTGAAATCATATTTTATACCTGAATATAGAAAGTGGATGGATGAAATACATGCCTGTATGAGGCCGTATGTCATTCATTAATTTTTGTCCAATTCAGACCATTCGGAGGAAATTATGAGACTAAAAAATCAATTTTTATTTGGGCTTATTGTCATATGTGTATTATTTGTCAGTATGTTAGGATTCTCAAGCTTTCTCTATTACAAAACAGATCAATCCTATAAAGCGTTATTAAGCAAGGAAGTGAAGCTTTATCAGACCTCGCTGGAATTAGAGGCGCTTCTGCAAAAGCAGGAAGCACAGATCAAAACATATGTTGTCGTCCAAGATGCAGAAAATTTGCAGAAAATTGAGCAAACATATGAAGATATTAATAAGAAAACAACAGAAGCTTCAAAATTAAGTACGGTCAAACAAGCAAAAAATCTATTAGATCAAATCTCAGAAAAAAATTATCTCTACTACACCTCAACGAATCGATTATTTAATTCATTAAATATGCAAAATCAAAAAGAATTCAACACCCGCCTCACTCAAGAATTACAACCTATCGAACAAGAAATACATACCTTTACAAAAGAATTCGCTCAAAACCAGCTAAAACAACGTGATCAAAAAATCAATCAGCTCAATCAAGATAGTAATCAATTATTGCTTACACTCATTTTGGTCAGTGCAGCGATTATTGTTGGCTTTCTGGTGATTGGTGTCAGATTCGTTCATCGCATGACAAAACCAATTGTTTCTGTCACAAATGCCGCAAGAAGGATGGCAGATGGTGACCTGACCCTTGAAGAGATTGAAGTGACCTCTAAAAATGAGATTGGTCAGCTCGGCACAGCCTTTAATCAAATGACGGCTCATTTGCGTCAGCTTATTTTGCAGGTGCAAAGCGGATCAAGACAGCTTGCTGATTCTGCTGCTCAATTTGAGGAAACCATCAGTCAAACGATATCGGCTAGTGAGCAGACATCTAGCTCGATCGAACAGGTCAGTGAAGCTTCACGTGAACAATCAGATGCGGTCGGAAAAGTCGCCTCTGCCATTCAAGAAGTATCGACTGGCATGCAAAATGCAGCTGTACACACGTCCGATGTTTCGGGTCACTCAATTTCAGTGACTGAAAAGGCTGAAGAGGGTGCCGCCCTTATTCAACAATTTGTGAAACAAATGAGTTCTATTAAAGAATCTGTGAATGAACACCATTCCACAATGGCCAATGTACAAGCGCAGTTTACAGGCATTCAAGGTCTGTTAGGTCATATCCATGCCATTGCTGACCAGACGAATTTACTTGCTTTAAACGCAGCCATAGAAGCAGCAAGAGCTGGAGAACATGGAAGAGGTTTTGCAGTTGTAGCAGATGAAGTGAGGAAGCTGGCAGAAGAATCTAGTCAGCTGACAGATCAAATTAGTCAATTACTCGAGAACGTGAACAAAGATACAGAAAGGTCATCGCAATCGATGACGAAGGTTGAGCGGGATGTAGCAGAGGGTGTAAAAGTATCACAATTATCTGAACAGAGCTTCCATGAAATCCTGGAATCTATTCGTGATATTTCAATGAAAGCCGAAGAACTGTCAGCCACTGCAGAACAGATTTCTGCTAGTACAGAGGAAATTTCTCAAACGGTTGGTGTCATTGAAGAAGGTGCGAAACGAAACTCAGAAGAGACGGAGTATATGTCTGCTGCTGTTGAAGAATCATTAGCGGCCAATGAAGAGATGAAAGCCGCTGCGGAGGATTTAAAATCCTTGTCTCAATCGCTGAAAACATCGATTTCATCTTTTACCATTTAATGTGCGCTGGTCTTTTTCAAGAATCAGCCGAATATATATTCATCACCTATCAAGCAACAGTTGAAGCACCGCAAAATTCGACAAATTTCAATAAATATTCACATTTTTTTTACGTTTGAGCAGGAGAAAAGGAGGGAAAAGTAGAAATAGGTTTACATATCCTTAATTTTAAAGGAGGCGTTCTTTACATGAATTACAATGTCAGAGGAGAAAACATCGACGTAACACCTGCACTAAGAGATCATGTCGAGAAAAAAATTGGAAAGCTGGAGCGTTATTTTGAGACAGATGTTGATGCTTCAGTCAACGTGAACTTGAAGTTTTACAACGATCAAGAATCTAAAGTTGAGGTTACCATTCCAATGACTGATCTAGCACTTCGAGCTGAGGTGCATAATGAGGATATGTACAATGCAGTAGACCTAGCAGCCAGTAAATTAGAACGTCAAATTAGAAAGCACAAAACAAAAGTAAACCGTAAATTCCGCGAGCAAGGTGCCAAAAAGCACTTATTTGCTGGAGGAAATGGTACGGCTGAAGTAGCAGTTCAAGATGACGAAGAGATTGATGAAACAGAAATCGTCAGACAAAAACGTTTCAACTTAAAGCCGATGGATAGTGAAGAGGCCATTCTCCAAATGAACATGTTAGGTCATAGTTTCTTCGTTTTCACAAATGCTGAGACAAATTTGACCAATGTGGTTTATCGCCGAAATGACGGTAAATATGGACTCATTGAGCCAAACGCTTAAATATCAGTTGATGCTGATTCAAAAACAACCTAAATAAAGTAAGCCCGTTCCTTTCATAAGGGGCGGGTTTTTTGTGCGAAATTATGGCAAATTCTTTGGAAATGAAAGAAGGTATGGTATGATAAATGCAGGTAAATATGGACCTGTCAAACTTTTGGACATGCCGAAAAATTGCATGAAATAGAGGAGCGTTATTATATGCTTGGAATCTTAAACAAAGTGTTTGATCCTACGAAACGTACGATCAGCCGATATGAAAAAAAGGCAAATGAAATCGAAGCTCTCGCTCAAGATTTTGAAAAATTATCTGACGAGGCTTTACGAAATAAAACGATTGAATTTAAAGAAAAACTTGAAAAAGGACAATCCGTGGATGACCTGTTGGTTGAAGCATTTGCTACGGTTCGCGAGGCTTCCCGCCGCGTAACAGGAATGTTCCCATTTAAGGTGCAGCTTATGGGGGGGATCGCACTTCACGAAGGCAACATCGCTGAAATGAAAACAGGTGAAGGGAAAACATTGACATCCACAATGCCTGTTTACTTAAATGCTCTTTCTGGAAAAGGCGTCCACATCGTGACAGTCAACGAATATTTGGCAAGCCGTGATGCGCAGGAAATGGGCAAAATTTTTGAATTCCTTGGTTTAACGGTCGGCTTAAACTTAAACAGCTTAGACAAAGATGAAAAAAGAGAAGCGTACGCCGCTGATATCACGTATTCAACAAACAATGAACTCGGCTTTGACTATTTACGAGATAACATGGTGCTTTACAAAGAGCAGATGGTTCAAAGACCACTTCATTATGCTGTGATCGATGAGGTTGACTCCATTTTAATTGATGAAGCGAGAACACCTCTTATTATTTCTGGACAAGCTGCGAAATCAACAAAGCTTTACGTACAAGCCAATGCATTTGTCCGCACATTAAAAATCGAAGATGATTTCACGTATGATATTAAAACAAAAAGTGTGCAGCTGACTGAAAGCGGAATGACGAAGGCGGAAAAAGCATTCGGCATCGAGAACCTGTTTGATGTCAAACATGTCGCGCTGAACCATCACATCGCTCAGGCGCTGAAAGCACATGTTGCGATGCAAAAAGACGTGGATTATGTGGTAGAAGAAGGCCAAGTAGTCATCGTAGACTCCTTCACAGGACGTTTAATGAAAGGACGCCGTTATAGTGAAGGTCTGCATCAAGCCATCGAAGCAAAAGAAGGTCTTGAAGTGCAGAACGAAAGCATGACACTAGCAACAATTACGTTCCAGAACTACTTCCGTATGTATGAAAAGTTATCTGGTATGACTGGTACAGCAAAAACGGAAGAAGAAGAATTCCGTAACATTTACAACATGCAGGTTGTGTCAATCCCGACCAATCAACCAGTAGTTCGTGATGACAGACCTGATTTAATTTACCGCACAATGGATGGTAAATTTAAAGCAGTGGCTGAAGATGTTGCGCAGCGCTATATGACAGGACAGCCAGTTCTTGTCGGAACAGTAGCAGTTGAGACATCTGAGCTTATTTCTAAGCTGCTTAAAAATAAAGGCATTCCTCATCAAGTGTTAAACGCGAAAAACCATGAGCGTGAAGCCCAAATTATTGAAGAGGCTGGTCAAAAAGGTGCTGTGACCATTGCGACAAACATGGCAGGACGTGGTACAGACATCAAGCTTGGAGAAGGTGTAAAAGAACTTGGAGGTCTGGCTGTTATCGGGACAGAGCGTCATGAATCCCGCCGGATTGATAACCAGCTTCGCGGACGTTCTGGACGTCAAGGAGACCCAGGGATTACCCAATTCTATCTATCCATGGAAGATGAATTGATGCGCCGATTTGGTGCAGAGCGAACGATGGCGATGCTTGACCGCTTTGGCATGGATGACTCTACACCAATCCAAAGTAAAATGGTGTCTAAAGCCGTTGAATCATCTCAAAAACGTGTAGAGGGGAACAACTTTGATTCCCGTAAGCAGCTTCTGCAATATGACGATGTGCTTCGTCAACAGCGTGAAGTGATCTACAAACAGCGTTTTGAAGTCATCGATTCCGACAACTTAAAATCAATTGTCATCAATATGATCCAATCTTCAATTGAGCGTGCTGTGGGATCTTATACGCCAAAAGAAGAGCTGCCTGAAGAATGGAAACTAGATGGTCTTGTTGAATTAATCAACACGAACTATTTAGACGAAGGTGCCATCACAGTCAAAGATATCTTCGGTAAAGAAGCAGATGAAATCACAACTTTCATCATGGATCGTATTAAAGAAAAATACGATGCAAAAGAAGAAACATTTGGCGAAGAACAAATGCGTGAATTTGAAAAAGTCATCGTTCTTCGTGCGGTGGATTCGAAGTGGATGGACCATATCGATGCAATGGATCAGCTGCGTCAAGGTATTCATTTACGTGCGTATGCACAAACGAATCCGCTACGTGAATACCAAATGGAAGGATTTGCGATGTTTGAGCATATGGTTGCTTCAATTGAAGATGATGTGGCCAAGTATGTCTTGAAATCAGAAATCCAAAACAACCTAGAACGAGAAGAAGTAGTTCAAGGTCAAACAACGGCTCATCAGCCACAAGAGGGCGATGAGGAGAAGACAGTGAAGAAAAAGCCGGTACGTAAAGTCGTCGACATTGGACGAAACTCTCCATGTCACTGCGGAAGCGGCAAGAAATATAAAAATTGTCATGGGAAGACAGAATAAGTAATGGAAAGAGGTGAAAACCTCTTTCTATTCATGTCAGCCCCCATACATCTATGAGGTGAAGGATATGGAATTAGTAGAAATTAGACAAGAGCTTGAAAATATGGCTAGCAGGCTAGCTGATTTTAGGGGGTCTCTTTGACTTAGAAACAAAAGAAGCCAAAATCGCAGAGCTTGAAGCGACGATGTCAGAGGCTGATTTTTGGAATGATCAGCAAAAGGCTCAAGGCGTTATCAATGAAGCCAATGCACTGAAGGATTCTGTGAATTCCTATCATGAGCTCAGTGAATCGCATGAAGAGCTGCAAATGACGCATGACTTATTAAAGGAAGATTATGACGAAGAGCTTCATGCAGAGCTTGAAAAAGAGCTGAAGAACTTAACGAAGCAATTTAACGAATTTGAGCTGCAGCTTCTCTTAAGCGAACCTTATGATAAAAACAATGCCATTCTTGAGCTTCACCCAGGTGCGGGCGGTACCGAATCACAGGATTGGGGTTCTATGCTTCTGAGAATGTACACTCGCTGGGCAGAGCGCAGAGGCTTTAAGGTCGAAACGCTTGATTACCTTCCAGGTGATGAGGCAGGAATTAAGTCGGTGACATTGCTGATCAAAGGGCATAATGCGTACGGTTATTTAAAAGCAGAAAAAGGTGTCCATCGTTTGGTCCGTATTTCTCCTTTTGATTCATCTGGCCGTAGACATACGTCCTTCGTTTCCTGTGATGTCATGCCGGAATTCAATGAAGAAATTGATATTGATATTCGGACAGAGGATATCAAGGTGGATACGTATCGTGCAAGTGGAGCAGGAGGCCAGCACGTTAATACGACGGACTCTGCTGTTCGTATTACACACATTCCAACCAATGTCGTCGTGACGTGCCAAACAGAGAGATCACAAATCAAAAACAGAGAACGTGCGATGAAAATGCTGAAATCGAAACTTTATCAAAAACGGATCGAAGAACAGCAGGCAGAATTGGATGAAATCAGAGGAGAGCAGAAAGAAATTGGCTGGGGAAGCCAAATTCGCTCTTATGTATTCCACCCTTATTCTCTTGTGAAAGACCATCGAACCAATACGGAGATGGGAAATGTTCAAGCGGTGATGGATGGAGATTTAGATTCATTTATCGATGCTTACCTACGTTCGAAATTATCATAAAAACTCGGCTTCTTGCCGGGTTTTTTTAATTGTGAGAAAATATAATGAATATAAAGGAATACATACGACATACTGATTCTATATCCTTTGTATGATGAAATTAGCAAATAAAGGGGGAAATATTTTGGGATTAACACCATTGCAAGAAACGTGGGATTTAGATGCCTTTTTTAAAGGAGGCAGTTCTTCACCAGAATTTAAGACATACCTGCAAACCATTCAGCAGCTATTAGATGAATTACGACAAAAGGTGGATGCCTTTTCAAAAGAAGGTACACACATTGAAAGTAAATTAACGTCTGTCCTTGACACGTATGAAACTACATATAAAAAATTGTCTCAAGCAGGTTCATTTGTATCCTGCCTCCAAGCTCAAAATACGAAGGATATGAAAGCAGGCAGCCTTCGAGGTACGATTGCCAAGCTGGAAGCTGATTTAGGAACCATTCTTGCACTGTTTGATCAAGCGCTTGCTGCTATCCCTGCAAACAAGTGGGAAGAACTGATGAATTCAGCAGCCTTTTCAGATGTCCGCTACATATTAAATGAGCGAAGAGACCGTGTGAAGGATCAATTACCTGTTGAACAAGAAACACTGATCCAAAAGCTGGCTGTAGATGGGTACCATGCATGGGATGAACTTTATTCCAGCTTAGTGAATAAAATTACCATTCCGTTTGAACAGCATGGTGAAACGCAGATGATCTCTGTAGGCCAAGCGGAAAATGCTATGGATGATTCAGATCGTGAAGTCAGAAAGGCCGTTTACCACAACCTAGAGCATGCATGGACGCAGGATGAACATTTATTTGCTAGTACGCTCAATCACCTTGCTGGTTTTCGTTTGCAAGTGTATGAAGCAAGAGGCTGGGATCACATTTTAAAAGAGCCGCTTGAAATTTGCCGTATGAAACAAGAAACCCTAGATGCGATGTGGTCTGTGATTGATGAACATAAGCAGCCATTCATTGATTATTTACACCGAAAAGCTGAGATGCTTGGAGTGGATAAGCTGAGCTGGTTTGATGTTGGGGCTCCTATCGGCAGTGAGACCAAAATCTATCCTTATCAAGAAGCAGCTGCTTTTATTGTGAAACATTTCGCTGGATTTGGAGAAGAGCTCGCTGCTTTTACTGAAAAAGCCTTTAACGAACGCTGGGTAGAAGCTGAGGACCGTCCAAACAAACGGGTAGGCGGCTTTTGTACAAATTTCCCTGATAGCGGAGAATCACGTATTTTTATGACCTTCTCAGGAAGTCCATCCAATGTGGCGACACTAGCGCATGAGCTTGGTCATTCGTTCCATCAGGAAGTGATGCAGGATGTTCGCATTCTGAATCGTAAATACGCAATGAATGTAGCTGAAACAGCGTCCACCTTCGCAGAAATGATTGTAGCTGATGCTTCATTAAAAGAAGCGGCAAATGAAGAGGAGCGTCTCAGCTTGTTAGAGGATAAGCTGCAGCGCAGTGTAGCATTCTTCATGAACATTCAATCTCGTTTCTTATTTGAACAGCGATTTTATGAAGAGCGTAAACAAGGAGAAGTGCCGGCTGACCGATTGAATGAATTGATGGTCGAAGCGCAGAAGGAAGCGTTTGGTGACTCATTAGATGAATACCATCCTCATTTCTGGGCGTCTAAGTTGCATTTCCATATCACGAATGTTCCATTTTATAATTTCCCATACACCTTTGGATACATGTTCTCCTTAGGAATTTATGCAAAAGCATTGCAGGCTGGTACATCATTTGAAGAGAAATATATTGCATTATTAAAAGATACTGCTTCAATGACAGTAGAAGATTTAGCCAAAAAGCATCTAGGCGTTGATCTTACCCAAAAAGCATTTTGGGAAGAAGCCATTCGTTTGGCTGTAGCAGATGCTGAAGAATTTTTAGAAGTGACGAAAAAATAAAAATGAAAAGCTCCCGTTATGGGAGCTTTTTTGCTGGCTTCAGCCAATCAAGCATTGCCTGAATGAGATCATTTTGCTGCGATAGGGCTGGAATGTCCGCCGGTTGATCCCCTTTTTGTTTGCCATACATGCCAAATTGCGCATGATTCCCGCCTTTTATTTCATGATAAACGGTTTGAGACGGCAGATTTGCTTTCGATTTCTTGATTTTCTCTTGTGTTGCCAGCCCATCCTTTTCACCTGAAATAGAAAGGATTTTCAATGAAGATTGTTTCAGGTCATCTGATGCTGGATAAGATGCTAGGAAAAAGAGTCCTTCGAGCTTGCTCTGATTTTTTTCTGCAAACATAGCGGCAGCTGCCCCGCCAAGTGAATGTCCGCCAATATACCAGTGTTTGATCGTTTGATGATCTGTGATGATGTCCTGTGCTTTGTTTGGATTGAAGATCGCAAAGGAAAATGGCATGTCAGGGATAAAGACAGAGTAGCCTTTTTTCATGAGCGTATCCCCAATATAGGCATACGCAAGTGGTTCCACCTTTGCCCCAGGATAGAGAATGATGCCAGTATCACTTTTTGGTACTTTAAATGTATAAACATTGTTTTTATGTTCCACTTGCTCCATGTTCAACTGTTTTTTTAATGCTTCTGTTGGTCCATATGTAAAGCGGCTCCATGTATAGAAAGCACCAAAAACTAAGATGATCAGTGCAAGTAATGTCATACCTGTTATCTTCAGTATTTTCTTCATCGCATGCCCTTCTTTCTCATGTACATATTAAATATACCATCATTTAATCCTATGCCAACCGGCAAGTACGCTGATCCGTCTGTGTGATAAAGTATTAATCCATTAGCACTGCATTTGGCTGTTATTTACAATCGTTTTAAGAGGGCTTAAAATAGGTGTGCATTCAGAAGTAACGGAGGAAGAAAGACATGAAGCAGGGACATTCACAATTTTGGATCGAAGTGAAAAATTATTTGTTCATTTTAATCGGATCTGCCATTGTGGCGATTGGATTTAATACGTTATTATTGCCGAATCAGATTGCAGCAGGCGGTGTGAGCGGAATTAGTACCATTATGCAGTCATTCGGCTTTGAAGCAGCGTATGTGCAATGGGGGCTCAATATTCCGCTGTTTATCGCTGGCTTTTATTTATTAGGCGGTACATTTGGAGTGAAAACACTCGTTGGCTCGATTTTTTTACCTTTCATGGTGTTTGTCACAAGACATATTGCACCTGTCACACATGAAGCGCTGCTGGCAGCTATTTTTGGCGGTGTGGTCATTGGGATCGGTATAGGGCTCGTGTTCCTTGGGAATGGGTCAACAGGTGGAACGGCACTCGCTGCCAAAATCATCAATAAGTACACAGGACTGACGCTAGGCACATGCTTAGCGATGATGGATGGCTTAATTGTTCTGGCTGCGATGACGGTCTTTGGAATCGAAGAGGGGCTGTACGCAGTCATTGGTGTGTTTATTTCGAGTAAAACGATTGATGTGGTACAGGCTGGCTTCAGTCATTCGAAAATGGCGATGATCATTACAGGGCATGAAGATGAGGTCAGACAGGCGGTTTTTGATCAAATAGACCGCGGTGTGACAAAGATCTCAGCAGTCGGAGGATATACCGATCATGACCGCCCAATTTTGATGTGTGTCGTTGGGCAGTCACAATTCACAAAGTTGAAACAAGTGGTGAAAGCAATCGATGCATCAGCATTTGTCATTGTAATGGATGCAAAAGAGGTGCTTGGTGAGGGTTTTAAAAGGGCATAAACAAGGATATAATAGCGTTGACCAAATGATTGTAAGGGAGGGAAATAGATGAAAAAAAGCGGATTAACGATGCTATTTGCAGCAATGCTTCTTGTTCTCGCGGCATGTGGAGGAAATTCAAGCAGCGAAAAAGAAGGAAGCAAAAGTGCTTCATCTGTGAGCAGTGGTGAGGAGATCTATCAGCAAAACTGTATTGGCTGTCATGGGAAAGACCTATCTGGCGGAGGCGGACCAAGCCTGAAAGAAGTAGGGAAGAAATATAATGAAAGCCAAATCGCAGATATTGCGCAAAACGGTAAAGGCTCTATGCCAAGCGGAATGGTAGATGAGAAGCAAGCAAAAGAAGTAGCAAAATGGCTTGCAGAGAAAAAATAAAACCTTTGTCTAATCGACAAGGTTTTTTTGTTTTTTTATATGTAGAAAAAGACTTTTGGATAGTATGAAAACGTATTATATTAAATTTCATTTAAAAAAATAAGGGTATAAAGGCACGTTTCTCAGTTTTGGTTGTTCTATTTACCTTTTATTTATAAGTTTTGAAATATAAATGTAATACCATTGCGTCGATTCATGACGTATAATTGGAGTTGTTGAAAATGAGACGATTCAATTTTTTCATCTTTTTGGATGAAAAGGACATAAATTGCTAGTAAGTATCGAAGGGTATGTGCGTAACCATACATAACGTTTTTTGACGAGAAGTGTCAAAACATCATGATAAGCTGTTAGTCAGCGAATAAGAAAAGATTAGGTGATTACATGATTCAAATGAAGGAAGTCTACAAGATCTATCCTAATGGCGTAAAGGCGATCAATGGAATCAATGTCTCTATCCATCCAGGAGAGTTTGTGTATGTTGTTGGCCCCAGTGGTGCTGGTAAATCCACTTTCATCAAAATGATGTATCGTGAAGAGAAGCCAACCAAAGGGCAAATCTTAATTAATAACAAAGATTTAGGTTCAATGAAGGAAAAAGAAATTCCTTACGTAAGAAGAGAAATTGGCGTAGTATTCCAAGATTTCAAGCTACTTCCAACTCTTACTGTGTTTGAGAACGTTGCATTTGCTCTTGAAGTGATTGGTGAACAGCCTCATATCATTAAGAAAAAAGTGCTTGATGTTCTCGATCTGGTCCAGCTAAAGCACAGAGCGCGCCAATTTCCTGACCAGCTGTCCGGCGGTGAACAGCAGCGTGTATCTATCGCTCGGTCGATCGTCAATAGCCCTGAGGTCGTCATTGCAGATGAGCCGACAGGAAACCTTGATCCAGACACTTCATGGGAAATCATGAAGACGCTCGAAGAGATTAATAACCGCGGAACAACAGTGGTTATGGCGACACACAACAAAGAAATTGTAAACACCATGAAGAAACGCGTCATCGCAATCGAAGATGGAATGATTGTGCGTGATGAAGCAAGAGGGGAGTACGGAATTTATGATTAAAACTCTCTCGCGGCATTTACGTGAGAGCTTCCGTTCACTAGGAAGAAACACGTGGATGACTTTTGCATCAATTAGTGCGGTTACTGTCACATTGATTTTAGTTGGGGTTTTCCTTGTGATTATGCTCAACTTGAATAACATGGCATCGAACGCTGAAAAAGAAGTAGAAGTAAAAGTATTAATCGAATTAACGGCGAATCAAAAGCAGCAGGATGAATTAAAAGCAGAAATTGAAAAGATTCCTGAAATCAGTAATGTGAAGTACTCATCTAAGGATGACGAACTGAAAGCTCTGATTAAAAGCTTTGGAGAAAATGGACAATCCATGGGACTTGTTGATCAAGAAAATCCATTAAACGATGCGTTCATTGTGAAAACAACAGATCCTCACGATACACCAAAAGTAGCGAAGAAATTAGAAAACCTAAAGGGTACATATAAAGTAACCTATGGGAAAGAAGAGGTCAGCCGACTCTTTAATGTAGTCGGAGTAGCGCGTAATGTCGGCATTGTGCTCATTATTGGACTGTTATTTACAGCTATGTTCTTAATCTCCAATACGATCAAAATTACGATCTTTGCTAGACGTAAAGAAATTGAGATTATGAAGCTGGTAGGTGCAACGAACTGGTTTATCCGCTGGCCATTCTTCATTGAAGGATTATTGCTTGGTGTATTTGGTTCCATTATACCTATTGCTCTATTGCTCGGCACGTATCAATATGCAGTGGGCTGGGTCGCACCGAGAGTACAAGGCTCATTTATTTCAATGCTTCCATACAACCCGTTTGTCTATCAAGTATCACTGATCCTGCTAGTGATCGGTGCAATCATTGGGGTATGGGGAAGCTTAACGTCTATCCGTAAATTCTTAAAAGTATAAATATATTTTGATGGCAGCATTCGAGGTTTCTATAGAAGATGTGACCGGTTGATCCGATTCATCCGGTCGGCTCTTCATGTCGACAGTTGTCATGGGAGGGGAATATCGTTTTGAAAAGAAAGCTGATGATGGCTGGAATGGCAGCGTTTATTGGAACAACGTGGCTATACATTCCAGGGAACGAGAATCGTGCATTCGCATACGAAGACCTAGATCAAAAGCGTCAACAAATCGAAGAGAAAACATCGAAGACTGAATCAAACTTGAAGAAGAAAAAGTCAGAGCTGGCAAAGCTTGAAAAGAAAGAATCAAAGCTCAAGAAAGAAATTGAACAAATTGACCAAAAGGTAAGTACTGCAACTGAAAAAGTCGCTGAAAAAGAGAAAGAAGTTAAAAAAACGAAGCAAGAGATCAAGAAGCTAAAAAAAGACATTCAAGTTATCAATGAGCGAATTGAAAAAAGAAAAGCCATTTTCAAAGACCGAATTCGTTCTATGCAAAAAAGCGGCGGTACGATCAACTATTTAGATGTGCTGCTAGGTGCTCGCAGCTTTAGTGATTTTGTCGGTCGTGTTGGGGCTGTCACAACGATTGTCGAAGCCGACAAAGACATGATTACAGAACATGAAAATGATTTAAAGCTGGTGGAGCAAAAAGAAGCAGAGCTAAATAATCAGCTAAGTGGACTTGAAACATCTCTGAAAGAGCTAGAGGCACTGAAAAAAGATTTATCTAAGAAGCATAAAGAAAAAGAACATATTTTAGGTGATGTGACAGATAAAAAAAATCATGCACATGATGAACTAGGCAAGCTTGAGAATGAACAAGAAATTCTTGCGAACCAAAAAGCGGCTGTGAAGTCTGAGGAAGCACACCGTCAAAAGGAAGAAGAGGCGAAAGCAAAACAAGCAGCTGAAAAAAATGAACCTGCACCTCGTAGCGGCGGCTCAGATCAAGTATCTGATACACCAGCAAGCAGCTCAGGCTTTATTAAACCAGCTGCAGGGCGTTTCTCATCTGGCTTTGGCGGACGTTCTGGCGGAAACCACTTCGGATTAGATATTGCAGCAAAAGGCACAGTTCCTGTCTATGCAGCAGCATCTGGAACCGTTACAAACTCAAGCTACTCATCGAGCTACGGAAATGTTGTGTTCATTACGCACAATATCAATGGACAGACATATCAAACTGTATACGCTCACCTGTCTACAAGAAGTGTGTCAACAGGACAGAGAGTTGAACAAGGACAATTCCTTGGCTATATGGGAAATACCGGCCAATCACATGGTCAGCATCTTCATTTTGAAATTCATAAAGGATTATGGAATGGCGCGAAATCAAATGCAGTCAATCCAGCGCAATATATCCGCTAATCAAAAAGCCGATAACATGTCGTTATCGGCTTTTTTGGTCTAGATAGAATTAAAATAATAGCAGTAATCCGGCAATAATAGGTGTTAACAGAACAGCTGATTTCAATAAGAGCTTCGGTGCAAGGCGTGTGAATTTCGCGCCGATAAATGCGCCTAAGACGGTTCCAATTAATATTTGGATCAGCAAGATAAAATCAACATAGCCCTCTGAAATATATCCAATTCCACCGCCGATGGAAATCGGAATAATGACAAGCATTGTCGTGCCAACGGCTTGCCTTATCGACAGCTTCAGTAAAATCAAAAGTCCTACTTGAATAAATGGTGCAGACCCGATACCAAACATGCCTGACAGCATTCCAGACACAAGGCCTAAAATAATGCCTCTTGTCATCAGCTGACGTGAAGAAAGCGGCTGCTGCTCAGCCTCTTCATTAAGAACAAATAGTTTGATCATCATAAAAACAGCGGATAAAAAAAGCATCCCTGCTGTTAAATAGTGCAGACTCTCTTCTGGAATAAAAGGAGCGACCTTAGCCCCAGCAAAAGAAGCAATACAAGCCAGAGCCCCGACAATCAAACCAGATTTCAGCTGAATGTTTCCTTCCCGGTAGTGGCTGTATGCACCTGATAGTGTCGTAAATGCCATAGCGGCTAATGACGTCCCGAGTGCTGTATGGATAGGGATATCAAAAATTAATGTAAGCAATGCGATGACAAATCCGGCCCCGCCTGCTCCTACAAAACCTAATAAAATTCCTAATAAAAGCATCGTCAAGATAATATACATAGCGAAGACTCCTTCTCAATCATAACAAAATAAAAATTACACCTAATAAAATGATTCGTCAAGCCTTCACGGGAGAATGTCTTTACATGAAATCCCTTCTTCTGGCATATAATAACTCAGGTCATCAGGAAGAGTTGAAGAAGGAGGCCAAATATGAAAAAACAAATCGCATCTATTATGGCAAGTGTCGTTCTCTTAATAAGTGCAGGTGTGATGACGCATAAAGAGGGAACTCATGCGGAGTCACCGCAAGCAGCTGCTGCAATGGCTGGACAAGCTCAATCAAGTGATAAGGCGAAAGAGAATGGGATGGAAAAGATCGAGAAAGCCTATGACCTTATTTCGAATGAATATGTAGAGGAAGTGGATCGTCAAAAGCTGCTTGAAGGCGCGATCCAAGGAATGCTTTCAACGTTAAACGATCCATATTCAGTATACATGGACAAGCAAACCGCAAAGCAATTTTCTGATTCGCTTGATTCTTCCTTTGAGGGAATTGGGGCAGAAGTGGGGATGGATGAAGGAAAGATCATTATCGTCTCCGCCTTTAAAAAATCCCCTGCGGCAAAAGCGGGTCTAAAGCCGAAAGATGAAGTCATCAGCATTGACGGTGAGCCGATGAAAGAAAAAAGCTTAAACGATGCTGTACTGAAAATAAGAGGAAAAAAAGGAACGTCTGTCGCCTTAACAATCAAACGAAACGGGATTGAAAAAGAGCTAACGTTCCATATCAAACGAGAAGAAATCCCGCTTGAAACAGTGACTTCTTCTGTAAAAGAGGTCAATGGTCATAAAACAGGCTATATTGCGATCTCCAGCTTCTCTGAAGATACGGCGAAGGATTTCACGTCAAGCCTGAAACAACTCGAGAAAAAGGGCATAGAAGGCCTTGTACTGGATGTGAGAGGAAACCCTGGCGGCTATCTGCAAAGTGTGGAAGATATTTTGAAGCATTTTATTACGAAGGATCAGCCCTATATTCAAATCGCAGAACGGAATGGCGACCGGAAACGATATTTTTCAAAGCTGAAAGAACAAAAGCCTTACCCAGTCAATGTCTTAATTGATAAAGGAAGTGCTTCCGCTTCGGAAATACTTGCTGGAGCCATGAAAGAAGCTGGAAAATATGAAGTCGTCGGTGATGTCTCCTTTGGAAAAGGAACTGTGCAGCAGGCGGTTCCGATGGGAGATGGAAGTAATATTAAATTAACGCTTTATAAATGGCTCACGCCAAAAGGCAATTGGATTCACAAAAAAGGCGTTGTACCGACAATTGCGATTCATCAGCCTGATTACTTTACCGTAGGTCCGCTTCAGCTAAAAGAACCGCTTCAGCTTGATATGAACAATGAAGAAGTGAGACAAGCCCAGACACTGTTAAAGGGATTGTCGTTTGACCCTGGCAGGGTAGATGGATACTTTGATGAAGAAACGAAAAAGGCCGTACTTGCCTTCCAAAGCACATACAATCTTGATAAATCAGGTGTCATTGATTTGAAAACAGCGGAAATGATGAACAAAATGGTGGATGAAGTGAAATCATACGAAAAAAATGACCTTCAATTGCAGACTGCACTAAAAGCACTATATCTTAAAAAATAAAGAGGCGAATAATTGCCTCTTTTTTTTGGTTCATAAGTGTCACGAACATGTAATAATTTATTTATAAAAATAAATTATATCGAGAAATATATTCATTTATTTTACAAAAAACATAACATTCCTTCAATTTTACCCGATAACATATGTATATAAGAGACTTTCTGTTGATTTAAACATGTCATGAAAATGAAACTTTTGAAAGTTGTATGTTACATAAATAATTCTTACAATAAAAAGTAGCACTCATTTTAAATATTTTATTTTTTGCGGATATTCAGCTTGAGCATTAAGCTGTACCGAGGTTTGCGCTTTTCTTAAAAGAACTAGTAAATGGGGGTACACAATTGAAAAGGGCAAGTATTGTGAGAGAGAAAAAATATTACGAGTTGGTAGAGGAACTTAAGAGTCGTACGAAAGATGTGACGTTTTCCGCTACAAAGGCATTAAGTCTGCTCATGCTGTTAAGCAGGTACTTGGTCAATTACACAACGGTAGAATCAGTCGACGAAATCGATGAAGACTGTGCTGAGATATACTTCAATTATTTAATGGATAATCATAAGAGACTTGGTATAAACTTAACCGACATCAAGAGGTCGATGCAGCTGCTCGGCGGCATACTAGATGTAGATGTCAATCATTACTTAAAAGATTTTTCACTGTCGAATGTCACACTTTGGATGAATCAGGAGAAATAAACCTGATGTCAAGCATCGATTTATTTGATAGAATAAGAGAAAATGCTTGACTTGGGCGGTGAACGATAATGAGCTCGGAGTGGATGGGAGCCGGATTAAAAGCGGTCGGTCTGTTTTTAATCCATCCTCTTTTTTATTTCATGATATTAATCAGCCTATTGCATGGCTACATCCGCGTAAAGCGGGAGAGAAAAGCGTTTCAAACAAGAATAGAAGATGTATACGATGAACTTAAATTTACATATTCAAAGGGATGGATTCTAGGGATTTGCCTATCCGTCATTTCAGTAGGCTTAGGGATTGCCCTCCCTCCTGGATTCATCGTGCTGATTGCAGCGATGACCATCGTTTTCTCTTTATTCTTTAAGGCGAGTGCGCTTTCGTCTGCATACACACTCGGTTTCAGTTTTATTGCGGCACTTGGATTGATGCATTTCCAAGTGAGTCATTCTTGGCTGCCGCAGCTCTCAATGATGAATGCATCAGCCGTTGTCATTCTGCTAGGACTTTTATTAATGACCGAGGGGATTCTAGCCTATCGAACGGCGCATTTACGTACATCGCCTGCTATGGTGATGAGTGCGAGAGGACTTTTAATTGGTCAGCAGCGGGCAAACCGTCTGTGGCTTTTACCGCTTGTTTTGCTGATGCCGACAGGTGAATTCACTTCTTCTCTGCCATGGTGGCCGGTACTTCAAGTACATGATCAAAGCTTTTCATTTATTTTGATTCCATATATCATCGGATTCGGTCAGAGAATTCAAGGCTCACTGCCAATTGTTAGTATTCAAATTACGGCACGGCGTATTCTCATGCTCGGACTCGCTGTCGCCTTATTAGGTGCTGCAAGTATTTGGTTTGAACCGATTGCTTGGGGAGCTGTATTGATTGCGGTGATAGGAAGAGCCTTTCTCTCATGGAAGCAGAGGGTCAATGACAATGCCGCCCCGTTCTACTTCTCTAAGCGTAATCAAGGGCTGATGGTCTTGGGGATTATTCCAAATACACCAGCGGCTGATTTAAAGCTTGAGATCGGAGAAGTCATTACAAAAGTGAATGGAATTGAGGTCAAAACCGTTTCGGAATTTTATGAAGCCCTTCAAACCAATCGTGCATTGACAAAGCTCGAGATCATTGGCTTAAATGGTCAGACAAGATTTGAGAAACGTGCTTCTTACGAAGGGGAGCATCATCAGCTTGGCATCCTGTTTGTGAAGGATGATCCACAGCAAGAGCCAACGGCAATTTCATCTTAAAAAAAAGCTGCTAGAGATGGCAGCTTTTTTCTTTTGGGCGCGCTTCTTTCCCATAGGATTCGCCCCATTCACGCATGGCGAAGATGATAGGCTTTAATGTATTTCCGAGAGAAGTGAGTGAATATTCGACACGAGGGGGGACCTCCTCATAGACTTCTCTATGAACAACGCCGTCTTGTTCAAGCTCACGCAATTGCAGTGTGAGGACACGCTGAGAAATTCTTGGCAGCAGCCGGCGCAATTCATTGTAGCGTTTTGGTCCGCAGGTCAAATGATAAAGGATCACTCCTTTCCATTTCCCTCCGATGACACTTGTCGTCACTGAAACGGGACAGCCATGATTGACAATACTGACTGGATTGGATGGTGCACTCATCTTAAGACTCCTTTCTAAGGCAAATTTGGTGATATACGAACAAGATGGTAACTAACGAACAAAAATGTGCGTACTTGAATCGCTCGAAGCTTTTCTTATACCATATAGATATCACATCACACATTCGGGCTGTTTGTTTTCTTATCATAACAATTTCTATATGGGAATGGAAAGAAATTGGATTGACGAAACACACACCCTAATTGGTTAATAGAAAGGATGAATACAATGCGAAACAAAGAACAATTAAAAAAAGAAATCATTGAGGCGTATGAGTTCCGCCATGCAACAAAAGAGTTTGATCCAGCGAAAAAAATATCAGAGGATGATTTTGCGTTTATTTTAGAAACAGGAAGACTTTCCCCAAGCTCTGTAGGGTTTGAGCCTTGGAAGTTCCTCGTTGTTCAAAATGAAGCATTGAGAGAAAAATTAAAAGAATATACATGGGGAGCGCAAAAGCAGCTTCCGACTGCCAGCCATTTTGTGATCATCTTGGCAAGAACAGACGCCCGTTATGATTCAGCATATGCAGAATACATCAACAAGCAAATCAAAGGAATGACAGACGAAACGTTCGAGATGGTGAAGGGACGCTACCAAGAATTCCAAGAGAATGATCTTCATTTGTTAGAAAATGAACGTACGCTCTTTGATTGGGCTTCAAAACAAACGTATATTGCCCTTGGAAACATGATGACAGCCGCTGCACAAATTGGCTTTGATTCATGCCCAGTCGAGGGATTCAGCTACGATGAGATTCATCGCATTTTAGATGAAGAAGGGCTTCTTGAAGATGGTCAGTATGATATTTCTGTCATGGCAGCCTTTGGTTATCGTGTGATCGAGCCGAAGCGCGGCAAAACGCGCCGTCCGATGGATGAAGTAGCTGTTTGGATTCGTTAAAAGAGAATGTCTGAAAAAGGATGTTGACAATTGCGTGGTTAGTCAGTATATTTAAAAAATAAAATCTTTGATGAATATACAAATTGACTATAAACGCTTTGACTTGAGAATAGTAGATGAACATCCGTTTTTTAAGAGAGCTGCGGGTTGGTGCAACGCAGTAAAACGAATCATTGAACTCGCTCAAAGAGCGGTAAGACTGAATGAATAGTAAGTCTTTACGTGTGACCTCCGTTAATGGGTTTTAAGTTGGATTCAGCAATGGCTGAATCAATTAGAGTGGTAACGCGGTTGCAAGGTCAGTCGTCTCTTCAATGAGATGACTGGCCTTTTTATATGCTTTTATCTTATATTTGTCTGAAGATTCAAATTTAAAGGAGCTATAGAAAATGGAAAAGGAACATGTGCAGTTAAAACGAACAATGACGTCAAGGCATATTATGATGCTCGCACTTGGCGGTGCAATTGGTGCTGGTCTGTTTAAAGGAAGCAGCTCTGCTATTGATATCGCAGGTCCTGCTGTCATTTTGGCATATATGATTGGTGGTCTTATTTTATTATTTATTATGCAAGGACTTGCCGAAATGACGGTTGCACGACCTGGCGCAAGAACGTTTCGTGATTTAATTGAACCTGTGTTAGGTAAATATCCAGCTTATTTCTTAGATTGGATATATTGGAAAATGTGGGTGCTGAACATTGCAGCAGAAGCGATCGTATCTGCGATCTTTATTCAGTACTGGTTCCCACAGGTGCCGATTTGGATACTTGTGTTAATCATTTCGCTTGTTGTGACATTGATCAATGTTTGTTCCGTTAAAATGTTTGCTGAGACGGAGTACTGGTTAGCTTCTATTAAAATTGCTGTCATTATTTTATTTATTATCATTGGGTTAACCATGCTTTTTGTCTCATTTGGTCAGCATGCAGCACCGGGATTATCCAACTTAACCGGCCACGGAGGATTTTTCCCGAATGGAACGGGCGGCTTAATTGCGGCCATGCTTGTTGTGGTGTATTCATATGGAGGGACTGAAATGATTGGGGTCACATTAGCAGAAACAAAAAACCCTGAAAAAGTCATCCCAAAGGCCATTCAAAGTACATTTGTACGAATCATCGGTTTCTATGTACTGCCGTTTTTCATCA
The DNA here is from genome assembly GCF_049895685.1 of Bacillus sp. DC4300-2b2. Lineage (NCBI taxonomy): Bacteria > Bacillati > Bacillota > Bacilli > Caryophanales > Bacillaceae > Bacillus > Bacillus sp. DC4300-2b2. The sequence goes on along the minus strand of NZ_JAFCSW010000001.1, from coordinate 389,863 downwards.
TCGTCAGCTTGATTCCTTGGAATCAAGTAAACAATGAGCAAGTGAGTCCATTCGTCACCGTGTTTGCAACAATTGGCGTGCCATACGCAAGTGATATCATGAACGGTATCATTTTACTAGCGATCTTGTCTTCTATGAACTCTGGACTGTACGCATCCTCAAGGGTACTTTATACGCAAGCGATGGATGGACGTGTATGGAAGGGCTTCTCAAAGCTATCAAAACAGCAGGTGCCTGTTAGAGCAATCCTAGTGTGTACATCTACATTGTATGCCGCTGTATTGATTTCTCTTTTTGTAGGAAGTCAAACCTTTAATTATTTAATGGGATCTTTAAGCTATACGGTCTTATTCATCTGGTTTATTATTGCTGTCGGGCATTTAAAATCTCGAAGTGTAGCAGAACCAGGAGGATATCGCGTGAAGCTGTATCCTTTTACAACATGGTTTTCTGTGATTGCGATCATTGCCATTTTCATCGGCGTTGTGTCAACAACTCCAATTGTCCAAACAATGGTCACAATGGGCATTTATCTGATTATTACTCTTTCTTTCTTCATTAACAGAAAGCGGTTTGAAACACCTGCTTAATACAAAAAGCGTGCGGGACCTTTAAAGAGGTCTCACACGCTTTTTTAATGCTGTTTGTATTGCTTGAAATGAACAGGGGGTTGAACAGGATGTGGCTTTGACTGAAGCCCGTAACTCTCTCTTACGATGTAAAGAGGTCGATCTTTTGCCTCGTCGTAGATTCGGCCGATGTATTCCCCGATCATTCCCAGCATAAAGAGGATAATGCCGCTAAAGAACAGCTGTATGACAATTAATGAACTCCATCCTGTAATGGTGCTGTTTGTAAAAAGCTTTAAGTAAAGTACAAGAAACATTGAAATGAATCCGATAGCGGAAAGGGCAATTCCTGCTATACTCGCTAGCTTCAAAGGTTTATAGGAAAAGGAAGTGATTCCATCCATCGAGAGCTTAAGCATCTTTTTGAGCGGATATTTTGTTTCTCCTGCTAGACGTTCATCTCGAACGTACTCTACTGCAATTTGTTTGAAACCTACCCAACTGACTAGGCCGCGAACAAATGGATTTTTTTCTCGTATTTTTCTCATTTCATGGCACACTCTACGATCCATTAACCTGAAGTCGCCGGTGTCGATTGGGATATCTACTTCGGTGATTTGACGTAAAACGCGATAGAAAAGAGAAGCGGTTTGCTTTTTGAAAAAAGTTTCGCCTTTTCGTTTGGTGCGCACGGCGTATACGACTTCATAGCCTTCTTTCCATTTTGCGATCATCTCTAATATCAATTCAGGCGGATCTTGTAGGTCTGCATCTATCACGATGACAGCTTCTCCCTTTGCATAATCCATCCCAGCTGTAATTGCAATTTGGTGTCCGAAGTTACGTGAGAAATCAATGAGTCTTACCTTCGGATCGTTTTGGGAATACCCTTTAATTAGTTCAGCTGTTCGATCCATACTACCGTCATTGACGAAGAGAAGCTCGTATGCTTCTCCCGTCGAATCCATGACTGTTTTCAGTCGCTGATAGGATTCATGGATCACAAGCTCTTCATTATAGACTGGGACTACAATAGAATATTGTATATTCTTTTCCATCAGTCATCGTTCCTCCCTTTTAATAGATGAATTAATCAATGGATAGTTCATAAAGAGTGCCGCTCTCCATTCCGCCCATTCGTCCATTTGACTGATCATTTTGTTCTGATTGTTGGCTGTCTGTTTGCTGGTTCGTTTTGGATGTAGAGCTGTACTGCCATTTAGAAGCAGATACTTCTTTGCCATTTTTTTGAATCCAAGTTAGAATGTCAGAGCTGCCGCCTCTCATACCAGAAAGATAGAAGTATTTGATTTTGCCGTCTTTGACGAGCTGTTTGAATTCACTAAGCGTGAGAATGTTATCAGATCCACTAAATCCACCTAATGCCATAACAGCTTTTCCTGTTTTAATAATGTAAGGTGAAGCAGTGGTTGCATCTGTTGTTCCGAATAGGAATTCTTCTCCCGTATTGTTTTTCTCAAGATAGCTGATCAACTTTTCATTGACTTGTGAACTCATGCTGCCACTTGAAGTGGCAAGCTGAGGACCAGCCTCTGGAAGCATACTATTTCCTCCATAAAGAAGAGGTGTGCTTGCCCAGTATAGTGGTGCAACCAGCATGCCAAGGATGGCGATGAGAGACACGAATTGTTTTCGTTTTTCTTTTCCTTTTATGAAAAGCAGAGAAAGGATTGTTCCAACACCAATGATACCGACTGAAATGCTTATTCCAAGACCGATCGTGCTTGTAAAAGTGGATAGGATAAAGATTTCAAATGCTGTTGTAACGAATATCGCAATTGGAAGCAGCCATTTTTTAAACCCAGCTCCTGTTTGAAATAAGTGTGTCATCGAAACCCATCCGGCTCCTGCTAATACAGCAATTGGTGGTGCCAGCATGATCAAATAATAATGATGGAAAAATCCTGCTACACTGAAAAATGCAGCAACAGGTATAAGCCAAGCTAACCAAAATAGAGTTTCTTTTTGTTTTGTATTGAGACGTCTTCTTTCAAAGGCAGTCGAGAAGAAGATACCAATCGCACCGAAGATTGCAAATGGAAGCAGCCAGCTGATTTGATCGGATAGTTCAGATTGGAATAAACGTAGCGGTCCCTTGGTTCCTGTACCAAACATGCCGGACCCATTTCCCATTTTTCCGCCCACGCCATTTGGCGGTCCATCACCATTACCGCCAAATGGCATATCAGGTGGTGTTGTGCCGTTTGCACTGCTTGGGGGTCCTTGCATTGAAGACTGTTCCTGACTGGATGATTGGTTTGAATTGTCTGAGTTGTTTTGATTTCCACTAGATGGCGGCTGAGGCATGGTGGGTGAATCATTGTCATTTTGCTGATCACCCTGCTGTGAAGGTGGCTGTCCCTCACCCTGATTTGTGCCGCCTCCCCCGCCAGACTGTTGACCAGTCAGCCGCTGGAGACCGTTGTAACCAAAGGCTAATTCTAATGCAGAATTCGATTGACTTGAACCGATATAAGGTCGATTGTCTTTGGCAGTGAGATCAATCGCTATTGACCATGAAGCAGATACACCTAAAAGGACAATCATTGAAACGATCAGCGAGAGTAATTTTTGCTTCCATGTCGTTCGGTAAGCAATGATGAAAAAAAGAATGAGTGCTGGTACGATCATATAGGCTTGTAGCATTTTTGTATTAAAGCCGACGCCAATCATCGCAAATGAAACAATCGCCCAAAGAACCTTTTGCTGTTTTACAGCCTTGAACATCATTCCTGTTGCTAGTAAAAGTATAAAGACAAGTAAGCTGTCAATATTATTTGTTCGAGATACAGCAGCCGCAATAGGTGTACACGCCATGATAAGTGCCGCTAATCTTGCCGCTGCTTGACCAAAAGTTGGTTTGACAAGACGATAGATCAGATAAACAGATCCAATGCCTGCTAAAGCTTGAGGCAAGATGACGCTCCATCCATGGAGACCAAAAATTTTGGCACTGATCGTTTGCAGCCAGAAGGTGAGCGGGGGTTTATCCACCGTGACATATCCTGCTGGATCAAATGAAGCAAAGAAGAAATTATGCCAGCTTTGCATCATACTTGTGACAGCCGCAGTATAATACGCATTCACCGTATCATCTTCCCAAATGTTATAAATGTTTAAGATGGCAGATAAGATCAATATGAAAAATAAATAAATATCAAATTTCTGAAAACGTCTGATCAAAAGCATGTCACTCCTTTTTCTTCACTTGAAAAAAGTGTAACAAGCAAATATGAATAAAATGTTAATAAAAAAAGTCCATTTTTTTATTTTTTAGAAATAAAAACAGCTCTTGATGAAAAGAGCTGTTCAAGTTGTAGAAAGTTCTATGGATACTGAATTTATCAGATAAAGTAGTGATTCCAATGAGAGTAAATATGTGAGTAGCTATAGAGTAGGTGAGCTCTCATTGAATGGAGCATTGGGAAGGTGAATGTTGGCTGTCGTACCAAAGCCAGGCTCAGATTGAATGTCGAATGTTCCATGATGTTTTTTGATGATTTGATAGACAATGGCTAGTCCAAGCCCAGAGCCGCCATCCTTTCTTGTTCGTGCTTTATTTACACGATAAAATCGCTCAGAAACATGTGGGAGATCTTCTTTTGGAATACCGTTGCCTTCGTCGGTCACTTTCAATTGAGCAACACCTTGGTGAATTTTTAATTCAATCGATATTGATTTCCCAGATGGCGTGTAATGAATAGCATTGTCCAGTAAATTACGTATCACTTGTTGGAGACGGTCGCTATCACCATAAACAATACAATCTTCTTCAAGCGATCGTTTGAAAGTAATGCTTTTTTTGTCAGCGATGAATGCCATTTGATCAAGAACATCATGGATGAGCTGTGCAAAGACGATTGGCTCCATCGTAAGTGGATAAGAGTCACCTTCTAACTGTGCAAGATCTAAAAGATCGTGCACAAGACGGCTTAAACGTATGGCCTCATCTTGGATGATTTGCATGCCTTTTTTTTGATCAATGATCCCTTCTTCAATTCCTTCTGCATAGCCTTTCATATAACTTAAAGGAGTTCTAAGTTCGTGAGAGACATTCGCAAGAAATTCTCTACGGTGCTGTTCAACTTTTTCGAGGGTTGAAGACAGTTTATTAAAGGAGCGGCTAAGCTGGTTTAACTCATCTCCTTTTTTTGTTACGGCCATTCGTTTTGAGAAATCACCAGATTCCATTTCCATTGCAATTTCTTTCATTTTATTAACTGTCTGCACAATGTGATTGGAGCTCTTATAACCGATCAAGAATATCAGGAGCAAAATCAATAAGATGGATATACCAAGCGTCAATCTAATTTGGACAAAGGGCTCATATACATCTGATAATGGCATAGAGAGGAAAATAGTTCCCGATAGATCATCATTGCTTGAGAAAACAGGAATGGCGATGCCAAGAATATCTTGGTGAAACTGTGGGTGTTCTCTAATTAATACGACGGTTTCACCTTGCAGGAGCTTTTGGCGTTCCTTGAACGTAATGAGATTATCATTTGTGTTCGTATCAAAAGGAAGACCACTTGAAAGCTCCATTGGATCATCTGTAAAAATAACGTTCGCCTGACTTGAGTCATTTGCCCATTTCATTCTGTCGGTAAAATACTTGTCTTTCCCGTGTGTGTGATAGATTTCTGCCAGCTTCTTACCTTGCAAACTTAAGGAATCGATCTGTTTATCAATATATAAGTGCTGGTATAAGTAAAAGGTAAGGGCAAGCGCTGATGCTGCAACGATTCCGATCACTGCAAGAATTAAGAAGAGTACTTTCTTTTTAATCGATAATGGCTTCATTCTTCCTCCTCAAACTTATAGCCGACACCCCAAACGGTTTTAATATATCGTTCTGCTCCCTTTAACTTCAGTCGCAGCGTTTTGATATGTGTATCGACTGTTCTTAAAGAGCCGCTCGATGAATGTGATTCCCACAATTTTTGATAAAGTTGTTCTCGTGAAAACACTTGTCCTTGGTTGAGCAAAAGAAACATGAGTAAATCAAATTCTCTTCTTGTTAAATTAACGGGCTGTTGATGGAGGTAAACTTGTCTGCCATCTTGATCGATCTCCATGTCACCAATCTGTATTCGGCTGCGCTTTAGCGAAAGACCTCTAATTCGCCTCAGGGTTGTTTCAATTCTTGCTGCAAGCTCACGCAGACTGAAAGGCTTCATGATGTAGTCATCCGCTCCAATTTCAAGTCCTCTAATCCGGTCCTCCTCATAACTCCTCGCTGTTAAAAATAAAATCGGTATTTGAGAGGTTTGTCGAATACGCTGACAGACTTCAAATCCATCTAAGTCAGGCATCATGATATCTAATACAACAAGGTCAACGGATTCCTTTTCAAACTGATGCAAGGCATCCTTTCCATTATTCGCAGTGATAATGTGAAAGCCATGTCTCTTTAAAAAAGACCCGATTAACTCAAGCATATCAAGCTCATCATCTACGATTAAAATACGCATTTGTTCCTTCATTTCTTTTCCTCCAACACGATAGCATAAGGTCCTGATGGGACATTCAGTTGATTTTTCATGATAAGTGAGTGTTTATCAATGATGGATACTGAGTTGTCATCCAAGTTACTCACATAAATTGATGTCGTATCAGCGGTGATATAATTTGGATTTTGACCAGTTTCAACAGAAGCAAGCTGCTTATTTGTTTTGGTATCTACTTTGTATAGCGTATGATCTCCATGACATAGTACATATAAAGTAGAAGAATTTTTCTCTGAAAAAAATGCAACAGGCATAACGCCTAGTTTTATTTCTCGCTGTTTTTTTCCTGTTTTAGGGTCATAAGCAAAAATACTCTTATTTAAGGTGCCTTGTTTACCATGGCCGCCGATCCAAATGGACTGTCCATCAAAATGAATTCCAGAAGGCCGTTCAAGTACAGAAAACGTACGTATATTTTTCCCCTTTTTTATATCTATGACGGAGACAGTATGACTTTCGACATTTAAAACAAATAAAATACCTGATGAAGAAAGAGTCATAGAAGAAGGTGATTTTTCGGTTTTCACAGTCGATTTTATTTTTTTACGCTCCGTATCAATAAAATAAACGACATTTTTCTGTGAGTTGGCAGCAATTAATGTATGAGAAGCTTTATCATATGTAAGGGAAGTCAGTCCTTTATCCACGTCCATATAATCTGTTGCTGTCCCGTTTTTTAAATTAATTTCGATAAGGGATTCTTCCTCTTTACTTGTAGCGATGATGACGTCTTTATTGATTTGAATAAGATCAGTGAGTGGGTGTTTCAAATCCACAGAAGAGAGCATTTTATTTTTTTGTATATCAACTATTGAAAAGGAGGCTTTTTTTAATTGCGAGATGACAGCGATGGTTTGAGAGCTGCCTGGCGGCGTAAATTGCTGTTCTTTTCCACAGCCTGTCAGGAATAAAAGTAGAGCTGATAAACAGATTAAAACATATTTCACACGTTCCATTATTCCGCTCCTTTGCGTTCTCTCTTTTCAAAATCATACCACAAAAATTGTGAAAAAAAATTGAAGTTATCTATGCTGAAAAGAATGAAAAAAAGCTTTTAGGTGAGTGAGGGAGACCATTTGCACCTGAAGTTCTTTTTTTGTCTGGAATTATGCCATTTTCTCTTCTTTAAAAGATGATTTTCAGGATTTGATAGCTGCACTCGCTATAGTTTACAGTGATACAAATAACTCCCCGCTCTAAATAGACATAGAGCAAGGGAGTCATTAGGCGGAATGTTCAGATGATGGAGAGGTTGATTTGGTTTTTACACGTTGAGATAAAAAGAAACCAAGAATGCCTGCACCCATTAATACAATAAATAAAGATTGAAAACCACTCATGATCCCAATCAATGTAGACGAAATGATACTGCCAAAATATCGAAAGGTAGAGAAAATACCAGATGCTGAACCAGATAAGCTTTGATCAACAGATGTTAAAGAAGCCATCTGCATACTGGTCATCCCAATCCCTGATGAAATTCCACCTGCGACAAGTGTTACGATAAGCAGAGGTAAGGTAGGGTACTGACTGAGTGTGATTAACATGATGCCTGATAAAGTGAGACAGAGAAATGAAAAGCCAATCATTTTTTTCGCGCCTTTTTTCGGATGGAGTCTTGCCCCTAACAAGCCGCTAATAGACATGCAAAGAGAAAATACTGATAGAATAATACCGCTTTGTGTATGAGAAAGTGCAAGTTGTTGCTCCATAAACAGCGGCATAATTAGAAGGATGGCATACATCACAAAATTACTTAACATGATCGACAGGTTTGCATTTGTAAATGAACTGTTTTTAAAAAGCGACAAATCAATGATCGGATTCTTTACTTTCCGTACGTGTTTAAAGAATAAAGGAATCACGATCAACGCTAGAATTCCATAGATCAAGTATTCATTGAGCAATTGGCTTTTTGTGCATAGAATGAGTGTGGCAATCCCGATGGTTAAGTACAATGAACCAATGATGTCGACATTTATTTGTAAGCGTGTATGGTTTATTTTTGGAATGAGTAATACGCCTGTAACAAGTGTAAGGAACAAGAATGGGATATTTACAAAGAATATAGAGTGCCAATCAAAACTCTGAATAAGAATCGAACCAATAAAAGGTCCAAGTGCGGCACCAATACCGGCTCCAAACCCAAAGTATCCCATTGTTTTAGACAGTTTTTCGGGGGATACTGTTGCACGAATCAATGCAATGCTATTCGGTGTTAAAATAGCACCACCAGCTGCTTGAATGGAACGAAAAATGATGAGAAAAGCTAGATTAGGTGCTAAAGCACATCCAATCGAGCCAATTAAAAAGAGCATGACCCCAATTAAATACATTCGCCGGTGTCCGTATATATCTCCTAACTTACCAGCAATAGGCTGAGTGACTGCCATGACAATAAGATAAATTGTGACAACCCAAGTGATGTTTGAAAGGGATTGATCATAATACGTTGATATGGATGATAGAGCAACTGCGATCATCGTTGAGTTGACTGGAACTAGTATAGCCCCAAGCAACAAAGAATAGATGACCAAACTCTCTTTTTTTAACCTCAATGTGTATACCACCTTTTGTAAAAAAGAAGAATTTCACCCTTTAAGCGGGAGAAATTCCTCTCATGAAAATGTGTGTGCATGTCTCAATAAAATCTTCTTTTTGTGTGAGCACGAGTTGGAAATCTTGCTCTAGCTGCTGAATGAAAAATCCGTAATACGTACTAATGAAGATGTCTGCATAAATGTCTTCTTTTCCTTTTAATACATGATGCTTGGCACCCATCTTTTTGAAATATTGTATCAGCATTTCTCTCAGTTCTTGAGGATATATCTTTTCATGATTCGTTAAATCCTTAAACATATCCGGTTCTCGCATGCTGATATAAATAAATTCTTTTTTGGAAGCCAAATTTTCAAGGAAATAGTTACCGAGAAACTTTAAATCGGTGTATAAATCGCCTTTAAATTCTGCTTCTAGGGTTTTTGTCGGTAATGATTTCATCTTCATAATGGCAGCAATGACGCCGCGTTTGTTTTTAAAGTTGCGGAAAATAGTTGCTTCACTCACATTCGCTTTTGTCGCTATTTCTTTGGTTGTTGTTTTTTGATAGCCCTTTTCAGTTAATAAATCCATTGTTGCGCGAATGATTCGTTGATTTGTAGATTTTAACAAGCATACTCACCTCAGGTTATGAATGTGTTTGCAACAAAGTAAGTATACCGATAAAATCTATGACCGCCAATATGATAAGTTTATGAACGTGAATGCTGCTTTAATATCTGAACGCGTCCATTGCTGCCATCTACTGTCACAAGGTCACCGGATTGGAGTGTTTCAGTCGCTCTTCTAGTCCCTAAGACAGCTGGCATCATATACTCTCTAGCAATAATAGCTGAATGAGATAAAATGCCTCCAGCATCTGTGATGACTGCTTTTGCATCTCTAAATAAGCTCGTCCATAAGGGTGTAGTCGATTTGCAAACTAAAATATCATCCTTTTGAAATTGTGAGAATTCTTCAGCGCATGTAATGACTTTTACTCTTCCAGAAACAATACCGCTGGATGCGCCAATACCATGGATCACATCGTTTGTGTTGTTTTCGTTTTCTCTTAACGAACCAAGCATTCTTTCCACTTGCTGCAATTCAGCTTCAGTTGGTGTGCCGGTGTAAGCTGGGAGTTGAATGTCTTCATTTTCTTTCATTTCTATTTTTCTTTGCTGGACAACCGATTCGAATGAGGTAGACGTTGTGAGCGCTTTGTGTACCTCTTCATCATAGAGATTCCATATATCATCTTGATGAGGAATGGCTCCTTTTTGTGTAAGAAGTTCACCAATTTTTAATAGATATACCCGGGCTTTAGCATCTAACATGGCATCAATGTAGAAATGGTGGTCATCTCGGATATTCGCTGCTTGAAGGGCAAATTGATATAGCGTCTCAAATTTTGTTTTAAACGACTCATCCTTCACTTGACTCATAAAATGTTTATACGTCTCTTGTCTTTTGATAACTGCTTTTGCAAATTCTTCATCAAAATCACATTGGGACTGAATGTTATTTCTAATGATATCTAATATATACTCAGGGTTCTCTATCCATGTTTCTTCCGTAAAGTCATGACTTTTAACAGATCGCCAGCCGTAAACCTGGAGAAATTCCTCTAATTTGGAAATGAAGTGTTTTCCTTTTTTCGAGTGATTGAGTGCATACAAAAGCTCTGAGTTCTTTTCATGCTGAATAAATGTTTGATGAAGTTCTGGATCTTGAAGGACTTCCTTTGCTATATCCGATAGCATCTTATCTATTTCAAGAGATTTGTTCATTACGCCTATCATCATTTCGTGCAGCAAGACGACTTGTGTTTGATCACCGGTATACGTCACAAGCATGTCTTCGATTATGGATGATAGAATGACTTGTGGCATGATGATATCAAAATGATCATCATATGCTTGTATATAAAAATCCTTTAATTCTTCAAAGCCAATAATGGCTTTTTCAATGGTCATAGGTTCATTTATTTGTCGATCGAGTTTTTCGTAAAATGGAAAGAAATTTTTTTCTAGAATCTCATACATCCGTTCACTTAAATGCGGAAATAACTCAAATATACTTTCATCAAAAACAGGTGCAGCTCCATCTTCCGTTTGTGGTAGGTCCGGTGCTGAGTATAGGTGGCCTCTGTAAAGCTTTATATCTTTGATGTTCATATCAGGTACTCGATACTTTTCTCCGTTTTTCTTCATCCCGCTTTTTAAGGCTGGTATGATCAGGCTTGAGAAAAGAGGGCTCGTTGGACCAGGCATATGATCATCCATTGAAATCCAGAAATCATGCAGCTCTTCTGGCTGCATTTGAAAAGAAGCACCCGCTGTTTCATTTACTGCTTTTGGGAGAGCTGTGGTAATCGGTCTTGCTTGAAGTAAATAAAACGCCCCATCTGCAATTCCAAATTCGATATCGACTCCATGTCCGTAAAGCGCTTCTACTTGTTTCGTGATTTGTGTGATTTCCTTCAATTGATCATCATTTAGGCAAAACTGGCCAGCCATTTTCTCCGCTACTGGCTGTTCGATGACACCCTCTTGAAAAGGAACAATTTGCAGCTCTTTCGCTCCAAGTGTTTTTTCAATCAAAAAATTCTCTTTATCTACAATATATGTGTCTGGTGTCACAAGACCGGAGACAATTGCTTCTCCCAATCCGTAGCTTGCGGTCAGCATCATTTCATTTGTTTTCCCCGATACTGGATTCTCACTAAAGATGACACCGGAGACGTCAGAATGGACCAATCCTTGAACGACAACAGCCATAAGCGGCATGTCTTCTTCGTTTTCAGCCATCTCTTCTTTATATTGTGCGACTCTCGTTGCAAAATAAGAAGACCAGCATTCTTTGACCGCCTGTAAAAATTCTTCATTTGTTTTGATATTTAAATAGGTCTCATACTGTCCTGCAAATGAGGCGCCTTCGAGATCTTCAGCAACAGCAGAGGAGCGGACTGCAACTGAGGGATAAGTCTTCAGCAATGATTGAAAGGACGAAAGCAGCTCTGTTTCCATTTGTGAAGGAAACGGTGCTTCTTTGATTTGTTGTTCAAGTTTTTGTTCTGATAGCTGCAGATTGTGATATGAAAGAAAGCTTGCAAAACTTTTGGTTTTGATAATAAATCCATCTGGGACTGGCAGGCCGTGATTGTTTAATTTGATTAAATTTAGGCCTTTTGCCCCTGCGAGTGATGCGGATTCTTCAGCCGCATGAAATAAAACTGAATACATGGGAATGCCCCCTTATCCAAATAGCCAATGTTTGTATGTCTCTCTATATTTTTAAAATGATAGTGCGCACTATCATTTTAATCATAGAATTTATTGGATGTTATTGTCAAAGACGTAAAGACCTATCTTTATAAAGGGGACGATCTCACTAATTTCCTTCTATTTCTATAACAAAAGTCTCCGAACATGAAGAAAAAAGGAGAAATTGAAAACTGTGAATTGTTCATTATGCCAATCTTTACTATAATCAAGGAAGTAGACCATGAAGAGGGAGGGTTTTTGTGATTACAAAAGCCATATTTGCACTAGTTTTTCCTTTCCTGCTCGTTATTTTATTTTCAAAGGTTACTTATAATCATTACGTGGGCATTGCGTTAACAGCAGCGCTTTTATTTGCTTCGTACATGAAAGGCTATACAGAAACCTACTTTATTGTGGGATTAGATATTATTTCTTTAGTAGCTGGGGCTTTGTTTATGGCTAAAAAAGAAATCGAAAAGAGAGAAAAAGCTGAAAAACATCAATGATGTTATCTCAATGCTGAAAGCTGACATGTTTTAAACAAGAGCTGTGCTTACGATTTCTAGTAAGTACAGCTTTCTTTTTCTGTTCATCGAATATCTCACCCCAGAATGTTCCATACTGAAAGGAAGGCTTTCTTAAGAGGGTTATTTGCCATGGGAGAGAGGGTATGACTGTATTGGAAATAAAAATCAAGTAAGAGCCGAACTTTAGTTCGTATTTTTGTGTTCTTTTATGATAATATATTCATTAGATAGATTTCGTAACGAAACGGAGGCTTTGATGTGAGTGACCGCTTTGAATTAGTTTCTAACTATCAGCCCCAAGGAGATCAGCCAAAGGCGATTGAAAAGCTTGTTGAGGGGATCCATCAGGGGAAACAGCATCAAACGCTGTTAGGTGCAACAGGTACGGGAAAGACCTTTACTGTCTCCAACCTGATCAAAGAAGTGAACAAACCGACACTTGTCATTGCGCATAATAAGACACTTGCCGGTCAGTTATACAGCGAATTCAAGGAATTTTTCCCGAATAATGCTGTTGAATATTTTGTGAGTTACTATGATTATTATCAGCCAGAGGCATATGTACCTCAGACCGATACATTTATTGAGAAGGATGCCAGCATCAATGATGAGATTGATAAGCTGAGACACTCGGCTACGTCCTCGTTATTTGAGAGAAGAGATGTCATCATTATTGCCAGTGTGTCCTGTATTTATGGCTTAGGTTCGCCAGAGGAATACAGAGAGCTTGTGCTGTCTTTGCGCACTGAAATGGAGATTGAACGCAATCAGCTCCTTCGTAAGCTGGTGGATATTCAGTATTCTCGTAATGATATAGATTTTCAGCGCGGAACCTTCCGAGTCAGAGGAGACGTCGTTGAGATTTTTCCTGCTTCACGAGATGAGCATTGTATCAGAGTGGAGTTTTTCGGTGATGAAATTGAACGTATTCGTGAAGTGGATGCGCTGACTGGAGAAATACTTGGTGATCGTGATCATGTGGCTATTTTCCCAGCATCTCACTTCGTCACAAGAGAAGAAAAAATGGAAAAGGCAATTATTAATATTGAACAAGAGCTTGAAGAACAGCTTGAAAAGCTTCGTGAAAATGGAAAATTGCTTGAAGCGCAGCGCCTTGAGCAGCGGACAAGATATGACCTTGAGATGATGAGAGAGATGGGCTTTTGTTCAGGAATCGAGAACTATTCAAGACATCTGACCTTGCGTCCTCCTGGTTCAACACCGTACACACTGCTTGATTATTTCCCAGATGATTTTATGATTGTTGTCGATGAGTCGCATGTGACGATTCCGCAAATCCGCGCCATGTACAATGGGGACCAAGCGAGAAAGCAAGTGTTGGTTGATCACGGATTCCGCCTGCCATCAGCACTTGATAATAGACCGCTCACCTTTGATGAGTTTGAAAAGCATATCAATCATATTGTGCATGTATCAGCAACGCCTGGTCCATACGAGCTTGAGAAAACGCCAGAGGTTGTGGAACAAATTATCCGCCCAACAGGATTACTTGATCCAATTATTGAAGTCCGTCCGATTGAAGGACAAATTGATGATTTAATTGGAGAAATTCATGCGCGAATTGAGAAAAATGAGCGTGTGCTCGTGACCACATTGACGAAGAAAATGTCTGAGGATCTTACTGATTACTTAAAAGAAATCGGAATCAAGGTGAATTACCTGCATTCAGAAATTAAGACCCTTGAGCGGATTGAGATAATCCGTGATTTGCGTCTCGGTAAATATGATGTGCTTGTTGGAATCAACCTTCTTCGTGAAGGATTGGATATTCCAGAAGTGTCACTCGTGGCGATTTTAGATGCGGATAAAGAGGGCTTTTTGCGCTCTGAAAGATCCCTCATCCAGACGATTGGCCGTGCAGCGAGAAATGCAGAAGGCCGGGTCATTATGTACGCAGACAATATGACGAAATCGATGGACATTGCGATTCAAGAAACGAAGCGAAGACGAGAACAGCAAGAAGCATATAACGAGAAATTTGGGATTACCCCGCAAACGATCCATAAGAAAATTCGAGATGTTATTAAGGCAACAAAGATACATGAGGATTCGGAAGAATACGAAACAAAAGCAGCACCAAAGCTTTCGAAAATGAGCAAAAAAGAAAGAGAAAAAGTGATCGAAAAAGTCGAGATGGAAATGAAAGATGCAGCAAAAGCGCTTGATTTTGAAAAAGCAGCAGAATTAAGAGATCTATTGCTAGAGCTAAAAGCGGAAGGATGATTGCCTGATGGCTATGGAACGAATAGAGGTGAAAGGTGCTAGAGCCCACAACCTTAAAAATATTGATGTGAATATCCCGCGTGACCAGCTAGTGGTCATTACGGGATTATCTGGTTCAGGAAAATCGTCGCTTGCCTTTGATACCATTTATGCAGAAGGTCAGCGCAGGTACGTTGAATCTCTTTCAGCGTATGCACGCCAATTTCTTGGGCAAATGGATAAACCGGATGTAGATGCCATTGAAGGTCTTTCTCCAGCGATTAGTATTGACCAGAAAACGACGAGCCGAAACCCTAGATCAACAGTTGGTACTGTCACTGAAATTTATGATTATTTGCGTCTCTTGTATGCTCGAGTCGGAAAGCCGATTTGTCCTATACATGGGATTGAAATTACGTCACAAACGATTGAGCAGATGACAGATCGTATTTTAGAGTATCCTGAAAGAACGAAATTACAAGTGCTTGCCCCAGTTGTATCCGGCCGCAAAGGAACACATGTGAAAGTACTTGATCAAATTCGGAAGCAGGGCTATGTGCGAGTGAGAGTCGATGGAGAGATGGAAGACCTTTCAGAAGATATCGAGCTTGAAAAGAACAAGAAGCATTCCATTGAAGTGGTGATTGATCGTATCGTGGTGAAGGAAGGCGTGGCTGCTCGTCTGTCTGACTCACTTGAAACCGCGCTGCGGCTGGGCGAAGGCCGAGTGATGATTGATGTGAGTGGACAAGAAGAGCTGTTATTCAGCGAACATCATGCTTGTCCGCATTGCGGGTTCTCTATTGGTGAGCTTGAGCCGAGAATGTTCTCATTTAATAGTCCTTTTGGTGCCTGCCCGAGCTGTGATGGGCTCGGTTCCAAACTAGAAGTCGACCCTGAGCTTGTCATTCCTAATAAGGATCTGACTTTACGTCAACATGCCATTGCACCATGGGAGCCGCAAAGCTCGCAATACTATCCTCAGCTTCTTGAGGCCGTATGTACACATTATGGCATCGACATGGACATCCCTGTGAAAGATATCCCATCGCATTTATTCGATAAAATTTTATATGGAAGCGGATCTGAACGGATTTATTTTAAATATGAAAATGATTTTGGTCAGGTACGTGAAAATGAAATTGAGTTTGAAGGCGTTCTTCGGAATATTGAACGGCGTTATAAGGAAACCAGCTCTGATTATATTCGTGAGCAAATGGAAAAATATATGGCGAATCAGCCATGTCCGACATGTAAAGGATATCGTCTGAAAAAAGAAACGCTGGCGGTTCTCATCAATGGCAAGCATATCGGAGAAATCACCGATTTGTCTGTCTCTGATGCCCTTGATTTCTATGAAAAAATCGAGTTGTCTGAGAAAGATTTGCAGATTGCCCAGCTCATTTTGCGTGAAATCAAAGAGCGCTTGTCTTTCTTAAATAATGTGGGATTAGATTATCTGAATTTGAGCCGGTCAGCTGGCACACTATCAGGTGGAGAGGCGCAGCGGATTCGCCTGGCGACTCAAATCGGGTCAAGGCTGACAGGTGTTCTTTATATATTAGATGAACCATCCATTGGTCTGCATCAGCGCGATAATGACCGGTTGATCGGGACGTTGAAAAACATGCGTGACATCGGGAACACACTAATTGTCGTCGAGCATGATGAAGATACCATGCTAGCCGCTGATTATTTAATAGATATTGGACCTGGAGCAGGAGTTCATGGGGGAGAAGTGATTTCAGCTGGAACGCCAGAAGAAGTCATGAAGGACCCGAAATCATTAACAGGACAATATTTATCTGGTGAGAAATTTATCCCGCTGCCAATTGAGAGAAGAAAGCCTGACGGCCGCTATATTGAGATAAAAGGTGCAAAAGAAAACAACCTAAAAAACGTGAATGCGAAGTTTCCTCTGGGCGTCTTTACAGCTGTGACCGGAGTATCCGGCTCAGGGAAAAGTACGCTTGTGAATGAAATTCTATTAAAATCACTTTCGCAAAAATTGCACAGAGCGAAGGCGAAGCCAGGGCAGCACAAAGAAATCAAAGGAATGGATCATTTAGATAAGGTCATTGATATTGATCAATCTCCAATTGGCCGTACACCTAGATCGAACCCTGCTACGTATACAGGTGTCTTTGATGATGTGCGGGATGTGTTTGCACAAACTAACGAAGCAAAGGTACGAGGCTATAAAAAAGGCAGATTCAGTTTTAACGTCAAAGGCGGGCGCTGTGAGGCGTGCCGCGGAGATGGCATCATTAAAATTGAAATGCACTTTTTGCCAGATGTGTATGTGCCTTGTGAAGTGTGTCACGGGAAACGGTATAACCGCGAAACTCTTGAGGTCACATATAAAGGGAAAAATATTGCTGATGTGCTTGAAATGACTGTGGAGGACGCACTCCAATTTTTCGAGAATATCCCGAAAATTAAGCGGAAGCTTCAAACGATTTATGATGTGGGGCTTGGATACATTACACTTGGACAGCCTGCAACGACATTGTCGGGAGGAGAGGCGCAGCGCGTGAAATTGGCATCTGAGCTTCACCGCCGTTCAAACGGAAGGTCTCTTTATATTTTGGACGAGCCGACAACAGGTCTGCATGTGGATGATATTGCCCGTTTATTAAAAGTGCTTCAGCGTTTGGTTGAGAACGGGGATACGGTACTGGTCATTGAGCACAACCTTGATATTATCAAGGCTGCTGATTACCTCGTTGATCTCGGACCAGAAGGCGGTGCAGGCGGCGGAACAATCATTGCCTCTGGCACTCCTGAGCACATTGCAAAAGAAGAAGCATCTTACACAGGTCAATACTTGAAGCCTATTTTAGAGCGTGACCGTAAGCGCATGAAACAGCTGGTTAAAGAAACGGAAAGTGTGACTTCTTCATAAAGAAAACCCCTCGATAAGAGGGGTTTTTCTTTTATTGCACATCTTCCTTCGGCATTAAATTACTGAGGTGCGTTAAATCCTTTAAAATATGGGTGCTGCTGCTGTCGAGCAGTACCTTTAAATAACGGATATCACCATACTTTGGATGAGACGGATGAATGGTCTCAAGCTCCTTGATCATATCGCTGTTCATGCTTTTCTGTTTCTGTATAAGGTCTAAAAGCGCTTGAGCCGTGTGGTTTGAATTATGATGATCTGTCAAAATAATTACCCCCTATAATGATAATCACCATCTTTTCAACATATTTTAAAGGGTAATCTGTGAAGAATCTACTCTTAGGTGCAAAAAGAAATAATTTGTGTCTAAGGTCATATGTAAATCGGATGATTTTGAAACTTTTTATACGCAATAAACGTATGAGTTAGAAAGGGATTTTCGTTATGAAGGAGCGAATATATATGAATAGAGATCAGTCGATTATTGCTTCTATTTGTTATTTTAGTGTATTATTTATGCCGTTTATCGTACCGATCGTGGCGTTTTTTGTAGTAGACCAAAAGGAAACGAAACGGCACGCATTGCGGGCATTATGGTCACATCTTTTGCCGGTCGCAGCGTGCATTCTGTTGATTTTTGGGTCTATCCCATTTTTATTGACGACACAGGCAGGCGACTCGCTTATTCCAGTCATGACGGTGTTCATCTTGTCTTTTTTAGTAGTCATTGGCTTTTTGATCTCTGTCATTTGGAATATCATTCAAGGTATTAAAGTACTTCAATCCATCAAATCTTAGGAGGGCTTTGTATGAATGAAAAAGAACGAATTTTAAAATTAGTAGAAGACGGAGTATTATCAGCAAAAGAAGCAATTACGCTGCTAGAAAAATTAGAAGAAGGTCAGTCCGTCTCATTAGAAAAGTCTACGGATAATCACACCTTTCATGAAGAAAAAGCTGGAGCAGAGAGTAAAGGAAACGGCACCGAAAATCTTGGGGCAAAGCTGTTTGGCTGGTTAGATACTGCGGTGAAAAAGGTAAAAGACGTGGATCTTGATTTGAACTTTGGACAGTCCGTTGATGTTGAGCATATTTTTCAGTTCAAAGACGCATCGCTCTCTCATTTAGATATTCAATTAGCGAACGGCAGCCTCAACGTGATGCCTTGGGACGATCGAGATATTCGAGCAGAGTGTCATGCGAAAATCTACCGTGCAGAGGATGGAGAGCAGGCAAGACAGCAATTTCTCAATCAATTGGACTGCGGGCTTGAAGGAGATAAATTTTTTATTCGAACCGAAAAGAAGACGATGAAAGTCAATGTTACTTTATACGTACCGCGTATCCAATACGATAAGATCAAGGTCAAGCTGTTTAATGGGCCGATTCGCGGGGAAAAGCTAAAGACAAAAGAACTTGCCGCGAAAACCACAAATGGTGTTGTCTCTTTTGCCTCGTTACAGGCAGAAAAAGTCGGAATTGAAACAGCAAACGGACAAATCAAACTGGCAGATCACGAGTGTGGTATGATTGAAGTAGAAACCATCAATGGGCTCATAGACCTGCGCGGGAAAAGTGAATCAATTGATGCCCAAAGCTTTAACGGAAATATTGCGGTTCAGCTGTCAGATGAAAAGTGCCGTTCCATCTATGCGAAAACGACAACAGGCAGTGTGGACGTTCAGATCCCGCGCGCATGTGCAGTGACCGCTGAGCTGAAAAGCAATCTCGGGTCTATCTCTCATGATTTACTTGATGCAGAGATGATTAAAGAAAAAAATGAAACATTACAAAAAGAGAAAATGATCAAAGCCAATCAACAAGCGGCGCACAGTATATCCATTTTTGCAGAAACAAAAACAGGCTCAATACAAGTAAAGCACCAATCAGACAAGGAGTGATTCTACATGAAGAAACTTTATCGTTCAGCAACAGATAAAAAAATAGCGGGTGTTGTTGGTGGACTTGCGGAATATTTAAGTGTGGATGCATCCCTGCTTCGCATTTTAACCGTCATCATCGGATTTTTGACAGCATTTATGCCGATCTTCCTGATCTACTTCATCTGGTATTTTGTTGTTCCGGAAGAAGGCACTAAATAAATGCTTAGATGGATCGTCAGTATTTTAGTAAATGCATTACTTTTAATCGTCATTGCTGGATATTTTGATTCGGGTATTCTGCCTGGACTCGGGAGCGTGTATATTGAAGGTTTTGGCGCAGCCATTGTGGCAAGTATCATTTTGTCCTTGCTCAACATTTTAGTGAAGCCGTTTTTGATCATTTTAACGCTTCCAGTGACCGTCCTTTCACTAGGATTGTTCTTATTTGTCATCAATGCCATTACACTCATGATGACATCGAGCTTTATGGGAGATAGCTTTAACATTGATGGATTCGGAACGGCCATTTGGATGGCTGTCATTTTGTCCATTTTCCATCTGTTGATACAAAAAGGAATTGTAGAGCCGTTAGCGAAAAAAAGCTAACGGT
The DNA here is from genome assembly GCF_049895685.1 of Bacillus sp. DC4300-2b2. NCBI lineage: Bacteria > Bacillati > Bacillota > Bacilli > Caryophanales > Bacillaceae > Bacillus > Bacillus sp. DC4300-2b2. Next base: position 369,814 of record NZ_JAFCSW010000001.1, on the reverse strand, counting down.
TTTTTTGTGCAATTTTGCATCGTTTCTTCATTCCATCTGACATAAAAACCACCTTCAGGAGACACAATATCCGAAGGGAGGCGGTGCAAGATGGTGAATGTGAGCAGACAAATCATGCTTTTCTGTTTTTTTATCATTCTTTTTTGTTTCAGTCAGCCTGCTTCAGCAGGGCCTTTTCTTCAAAAAGAAGTGAATGTACCGGACAAGCCTTTTTCTCCTTTTATCTTTGACCAATTTCATGTGGACGTCCGCCCGGTTCTAGGAAAAAGTCATGATCTACAGTTTCGTGCGTCCATTAGTGACCAAGAACAGATTTTGTCTGCGAACTTGTATTATAAACAAAGTGATGAACTGGGGTACCGCTTGATTCCAATGGAACGGCTGCCAGGGATGAAGCCAGAATTTACAGCGAAAATTCCGCCAGATCAATTATGGAATCCAACCGTTCGTTACTATACAGAGTTCCTTACGCAAAAATCGGTAATCAAAACGGCAGAGAAATCGGTTCATTTAAATGGATTTGAAGAAGATCTTTCACATATTCCGGACTTATTCATCACAGAAATTGTCGTCAATTCAAAAAATCGAAAAGGCAAAGATGCTTTCGAGTTTATCGAAGTGTATAACACGACACATACGCCTATCTCTCTTAAACATTATCAGCTCCGCTACCGCAATCCTGCACAGGGCATTGAAATGGATGATGTATATTCCTTTCACGCAAATCCAGTCACCATTTCACCTGGAAAACCTTATGTATTCTGGCTGAGAAAAAAAGGGCAGGAGCATTTAACTGCAGCGGACTTTAATGCCATGTACAAAAGCCAATTAAAAGAGGGCGAGCATCTATCCATTATCGAGAGCAAAGGGCTGTCCAACTCTAAATCACGTCTTGTTTCGATCACAACAAATATAGGTGAAGAGATTTCTTCTGCCGCATTTCGTTTGAAGCCATCATGGTTTAGCGAGCATAAATCCTTGCTGTTTAAGTATCCGATGGATGGTACGAAACAGATGAAGCTAATTTCGAAAATTGAGGAAGAACCCACTCCAGGTAAAGTGCTAAAAGCACAAATTCCATCCGAGAAGAAGGAAATTTCTCAAGATATCCATAAACCTGTGATTGAAGATATGACGATAAGGAAACCGGTGAAACCAACTGAAAGCGTAGAGATTAAAGCAGGTGTCCAAGATGATCAGGCCGTGAAAACCGTCAAGCTGCGCTATCGAACGAATCGAAAAGATGCGTTCAAGGAAATACTGCTGCAAAAAGACCATAATGACCGGTTATTTCATCATATTATTTATTCACCTGAGTTGATTGGGAAGGACCAATTGGAATATCAGCTTAAAGCGTCAGACGGCGAAAATGAAGCGAAGACGTTGAAAAGAACGATTGATGTGGAGCAGGTCAGCAAAGCCCACGGTCTCCGATTCAATGTAGAAGAGGGAGATACGGTTTCAGGGTTATTTTCATTAAAGGCAACGTCTGATCAGAAAAAAAGCATCGAATTACGGATAGATGGAAACCGGAATCAGCAAGTATCCTCTGCCCTTGAAGCAGATCCATATATCGCATTTGATGTCAAAGGAACAAATTTATATTTTAAAAATGGTGTATCTATAGGTAAGCGTTTACTTTCTATTTTTGATGATTCGACAAAAGTGTATCGTACCTATACAATGCCAATACCAGAAGAAGAGATAAAAAAGGTAGGTCTCCAAACGATTTCATTCCACGCTGGCACAAAGTCTTCTCCGATAGACCGGCTGCCTGGAGAGAATCATGATGATTTTGAATTGAAAAACGTCAGGATGATCTTATCGAATGGAACACAAATTCAGCCAATCAATGCGAAGCCGCAAAAAGAATGGAGGATGGGAGACAGCGGGAACGCAAAAAAGGTTAGAACATTTCAATTTGAGATTCCAAAAGAGGCTTATGTTTCAACCTATATGAAGTGGGACACAAGAAGGCTGAAAGAGGGGACGCACTTAATTGAGGCCAAAACCTCAGAAGAGCACGCTTCAGTACGTGTAAAAGTTGATAACACTGGGCCGAGAATTAAGACCAACGTACAAGCAAAGGATCAATATAAAGGCGCCTTTACATTAAAAGCAAAGGTAACAGATCGTTGGAGTGATATAGAGGAGTTGAAGGCATATGTAGATGGTAAACCAGTTTCTTTGCCATATCAGACGTCCTCTAGTGAATTAAAGCCTGGGAAGCACACGTTTACGATCAAAGCAAAAGACGCAGCTGGGAACATGTCGACGTTGAAAAAAGAGTTCAAGACGGTACATGAGCATCCTGAAACACCAGAACGGGTGGCAGATAAGACGAAAATGAAATCATCAAAACAAATTGTGCTAACCAAGGATCCAACGAATGATAAGTTAGATTACTCTTTTTATCGTGCCTATCAATATACATCGCTGCATCCTTCAATGAAGATTTTTAAGTATGCAGCAGAGACAGAGCCACCAAAGAGTTTTCTTCAAAAAGGAGAAATGATTTTTTCTGATCAAGAAAGGAACCGCATTGCATTTGTTGATGGGAAAGCAGTTGAAACGAAGGATTTACAGCGTTTTCCTTATCATCGTTTTCAAATTAAGGTTCATCATGATGTACGTGAAAAGGATGTCGTCGAAGCTGTATGGAAAGGGAGTTCATTGTCAGGGAGAAAGGTGACAATGTATGCATGGAATCACCAGCAGGAAAAGTGGGATAAAATCACTCATCACTTTGCCAAGGATCAAAAGGAATTTTACCTGAAAGGGCTGCTGTCAGTGAGACAGTACATGAAGAATCAAACGTTTGATTTGCTAGTACAGGATGAAATCAGCAAATCACAAAAGCCATATAAGATGGTATGGATGTCTGACACCCAATATTATGCAAAGAGCTATCCACATATCTTTAAACAAATGGTCGAATGGATCAGAGAACAGAGGGAAAAATTAAACATTCAGTATGTGTTCCATACAGGCGATATTGTGGATGATTCAAAGGATAAGCAATGGCACCGTGCTGATACATTTATGCGTATATTAGATGAGAATCAAATTCCATATGGTGTTTTAGCAGGAAATCATGATGTTAGACACAAGGACGGTTTATATGCGGAATACGGGAAATATTTCGGGGAAAAACGCTTTGCTGATAAGCCTTACTATGGTGAATCCTATCGAAACAATAAGGGTCATTATGATCTTATCTCTGCCGGCGGCAATGATTATATGATGGTGTACATGGGCTGGGGGATTAAGCAAGATGAAATTGATTGGCTAAACCGTGTTATTTCTGAGCATCCAGATCGTATTGTCATTTTAAATTTCCATGAGTATTTGTTAGTGAGCGGCAATCGAAGCCCGATTGGCGATCTCATCTTCCATCAAGTGGTGAAACGCCATCCTAATATTGTGGCAGTATTTAGCGGTCACTACCATGGAGCAAGCAGGAAAGTGGATGAGCTTGATGATGATCATGATGGAAAAGTAGACAGGAAAGTATATCAAATACTCGCCGATTATCAGTCAGGACCTGAAGGTGGTCAAGGGTTTATGAGGGTGATAACAGCCGATCAACAAAAAAATCAGCTTCATTTTACGACATATTCACCTTACTTGAATAAAGAGCATTTTTACGATCCTAAAACGTATGGAGATCAGGATGAATTTTCAATCGATGTAGATTTGACACCGAAAATGAAATCTGTCAAAACCAATTATTTTGAACTCAATGTGTATACGAATGTTCTTCTAGGAGAAGCGCGCGGCGTAAAAAGCGGCAAAAAAGCAAGCTTTGAGTGGAAAGGCTTAAAGCCAAATGAAGATTATTATTGGTACACTGTAGCAAAAGATCGTTTTCAAGGAAAAGCCATTTCACCAATATGGAAAATTCATACAAAAGATGATGGCGAAACAAAATTTCTTAGGAAATAAAAAAACAGTGCTCCGTGTCAGGGGCACTGTTTATCTTTCCATTGTATGAATAAGCTTGTAACGATCCCCTCTATAAACGGAAACAACATACTCAAATGGAATGTCTTGTTGAAAAAAAGTCGTTCTTGTTATGGACAGCACAGGGTCTCCTGCTAGAATAGACAGCAAGTGTGCTTCTTCTTTTGAGGCAACATTGGCTTCAAGCTCCTGTTTGGCATGAGCAATAACATGGCCAGTGTGAGTTTCTATATATTCATATAAAGAGCCAGTTAAATGTTCCTTTGTTAAATCTCCTGCAAATCTTTCAGGTATATAGCTCGTTTCAATCGCCATCGGTTCATCATTTGCAAGGCGTATCCGTTTTAGTTCAAATACAGCGTCACTATTAGACAGCTGTAAGACTGGCAGCAAGTGCTCTGGACATGAGGTTTTTTTGAAGTCAATCAGCTGGCTTGATGCTTTGAGCCCTCGCTGGTGCATATCCTCTGAAAAGCTTGTTAAGCCTTGAAGCGGCTGTTCAAATTTTTTCCGGCTAACAAAGGTGCCTTTTCCTTTTTGTCGATACAAATATCCTTCGTTCACAAGATTAGATAAGGCTTGTCTGACAGTCATTCGACTAATACCAAAGCGTTCGGCATATTCTCTTTCCGAAGGAATGAGTGTATCAGGTGCTAATGTTCCATCCTCAATCTGTTTTTTCAGGTTCTCCATAATCTGATGGTACATCGGAATAGGTGACTGCTTATCAATAAACATGTGAAAATCCTCTCGTTTTTAGCGTAGTGATCCAGCTTCTCGATCAATCAAAACCGTCACATCTTCATGAAGTTTCAGTGCAGATGCTGGGAAGTCTGGATGAATCTCTGCCTGTTCTAAGTATTGTATCACTTTCGCTTTTGATTTTCCCGAAGCAAGAAGGAGAATCTTTTTACTTGAAAGAATGCTCGCAATTCCCATTGTGATCGCATGTGTAGGTACCTCATCAATAGAAGAAAAGTATCTTGCGTTAGCCTGTCTCGTGTTTTCATCTAATTGCACGACATGAGTCTTTGAGTTGAAAGGGGTACCGGGTTCGTTAAAACCGATATGTCCATTTTGACCGATTCCAAGGAGCTGAAGATCGATGCCGCCTACATCCTCAATGAGCTGGTCATATCTTAAGCATTCCTTTTCTAAATGAGCTGCATTGCCATTAGGAAGAAAATACTGGCCCTGAGGGAGATCAATATGGTCAAATAAATGACGTTTCATGTAGGTCATATAACTATTTTCGTGTCCTGGATCAAGTCCTGCATATTCATCTAAATTGATTGTTGTTGTTTGCATGAAAGACAATTGATGCGCTTGATGAAGTTGAATTAACTCTTTGTAAGTTTCAATAGGTGTACCGCCCGTTGCTAGGCCAAGTACGGCATCGGGTTTAGCAGCTATTGCATGTGCAATAATGTCGGCTGCTTCTTTTCCTAATTGGTCCTTGCTTTCAAATTCGATGATGTTCATTAGTGGTTGACCTCCTTTTTTTCAAAGACGATTTGTCCACGGCAGATCGTCATCATCAGTTCACCAGATTCATCCCAAATCACCAAATCTGCTAGTTTTCCAACTTCGATGGAACCGAGCTGTTGATCAAGTCCCAGCTGGGCGGCTGCATTGGTTGAGGTCATCTTCGCAATCTCTGTCCACTCACAATTTGTGAGCTGTTTCATCCGTTTGACGCCATCTTTCATTTGCAAAATCGATCCTGCAAGTGTACCATCTTCCAGCAATGCTTTTTCGCCGCTGACTGTGACCGTCTGACCGCCAAATTCGTACGATCCATTACCGAGCCCTTTTGCACGCATCGAGTCTGTGATCATGATTAAACGATCACTTCCTTTTGCCAAATACGCAAGCTTAATGGAAAGAGGATGGGAGTGAATCCCATCTGTGATTAGCTCGGTAAAAAGGTTCTCATTCGTAAGAGCAGCACCTACAGCGTTCGGTTCACGATGCTGAAACGAACTCAGAGCATTATAAAGGTGCGTTACATGGCGTGCACCATGCTTAGCTGCTAAATTTATCATGTCATGATGGGCATTCGTATGTCCAATAGAAGGAATCATGTTCTTTTCCTGTAACAGGGACAGAAAAGCAAAATGTGTGTCTTCCTCAGGCGCAAACGTGACTATTCGAATTAGCTGTTCAGCTGCATCCAGCCATTTTTTAAAAAGCGGAATATCGGGCTGTTTAATCCATTGAACAGGCTGTGCCCCTGCCTTATCTTTAGAAATAAATGGACCTTCTAGGTGGATTCCTAGACATTGTGCCTGACTTCCTGCTTGTTCTTCATTACTTTGTTTCCACTGAGCGACATTTTTAAGTGCCTGCTCAATCTCATGATGGTTTTGTGTAATGGTTGTCGCTAAAAAACTTGTCGTTCCTTCTGATGGAAGGTTGTCAGCGAGTGTATTCATCGCTTCTGCTGTCGCATCCATCATGTCTGCACCATATCCACCATGGATGTGAATATCAATCATTCCAGGGAGTAAATAAAAGTTTTCCCGGGAAATATATACTTTTTCATAATTTCCTGTCGGTGGTGATGTTGAAATATAGTCAATCTTGCCATCGCGTAAACCGACAAAACCGTTTTCAATGATCTTTGTCTTAGTCACAATATGAATATTGGAGAGCAATAAAGAACCGCTCATGTTTGAGCCCCCTTATTCGTTATCTTTCATTTAAGTTTACTCTTTTTAAGTATAGTTGTCTATACCAGTGAGGGCGGTGAAACAGGAACAGGATAAAATACTGTTTTGGGTTCATCATTGAAAGTGATAAAATAGAGCTGTATTTCTGAATCGCCTGTGATAAAAGGAGGAAGAAGCGTGCCGAAAGTTCGTACGAAGGACATAATGGAACAATTTCATCTTGAACTGGTAAGTGGGGAAGAAGGGATTAATCGTCCCATTACAATCAGTGATCTTTCCAGACCAGGTATTGAAATGGCTGGTTATTTTACATATTACCCAAAAGAAAGAGTTCAACTTTTAGGGAAAACAGAGCTTTCTTTTTTTGAACAGCTCCCAGAACGCGAACGAAAGCAGAGAATGATGTCTCTTTGTACAGATATTACCCCTGCCATTATTTTGTCTCGAGATCGTGATGTGCCGAAGGAATTAATCGAAGCATCAAATGAAAATGGTGTGCCCGTTTTACGATCTAGTCTAAAAACGACAAGACTTTCGAGTCGATTGACCAACTTTTTAGAAAGTAAGCTGGCACCAACGACTGCCATTCATGGTGTGCTCGTCGATGTATATGGTGTAGGTGTATTATTAATTGGGAAAAGCGGAGTAGGAAAAAGTGAAACAGCCTTAGAATTAGTGAAGAGGGGACATCGCCTCGTTGCAGACGATTGCGTGGAAATCCGTCAAGAGGATCAGGATACGTTAGTCGGAAGTGCACCAGAGCTGATTGAACATCTTTTAGAAATCCGCGGGTTAGGCATTATTAATGTGATGACCTTATTTGGAGCAGGCGCTGTCAGAAGCTATAAGAGAATTACGATTGTGATGAATCTGGAGCTTTGGGAACAAGGCAAACAGTATGATCGTTTAGGACTTGAAGAAGAGAAAATGAGAATTATTGATACAGATGTGCCGAAGCTGACGATCCCTGTGCGGCCAGGTCGAAACTTAGCGGTTATCATTGAAGTGGCTGCGATGAACTTCAGGCTGAAACGTATGGGGCATAATGCAGCAGAACAATTTACAAGTAAGCTTGCCGATGTCATTGAAGACAATGGCCAAGATGAATAGGAGTTGACTATATGAACGAAGCAATTCAGCCAATTGATCCGATCGCTTTTCAGCTCGGACCTATTTCGGTTCATTGGTATGGTGTGATTATTGGGGTCGGAGCCTTGCTTGGACTCTGGCTCGCACTGAGAGAATGTGAAAAAAGAGGAATCAATAAAGATCTGTTTATTGACTTAATCTTATTTGCCATTCCAATCGCGATTATTTGTGCCCGAATTTATTATGTATCCTTCGAATGGGATTACTATCAGCAGCATCCAAACGAAATCATTAAAATCTGGAATGGTGGAATTGCGATTCACGGCGGGCTGATTGGTGCCGTGCTGACAGCCATCGTTTTTACAAAAGTGAGAAAGGTATCGTTTTGGAAAATAGCTGATGTCGCAGCACCAAGTATTTTACTAGGGCAGGCAATTGGACGCTGGGGGAACTTTATTAACCAAGAAGCGCATGGTGAGGCGGTTTCAAGAGCCTTTTTAGAAAATTTGCATCTGCCTGAGTTTATCATTAATCAAATGTATATTGATGGTACCTATTATCACCCGACGTTCTTATACGAATCATTATGGAATCTTGCCGGTGTTGTCATATTGATTTTATTACGGAGAACTTCGCTGCGCAGAGGCGAAATCTTCTTGTCTTATTTAATTTGGTATTCAATCGGCCGTTTCTTCATTGAAGGGATGAGAACAGACAGCTTAATGCTGACAGAACATCTTCGAATCGCACAGATGATTTCGATTGCGATATTCGCAGTGGCTGTTCTACTGATTTTCTTTAGAAGAATGAAAGGATACGCATCAATTCCGTATAAAGAGAACAATTCATCGAATTAAGCAGGGGGGATGAGAAGAGATGAGAGAGACATGGAAAAACGGCTTGAAAGCAGGGCTATCGACAACTTGGACTCTTGGCAAAGTTATCTTTCCAGTAACTATTCTCGTCAGTATCTTGCAGCATACGCCTGTCATGGATTGGATTATCCGATTCATTCAGCCATTTATGGGGCTGTTTGGTCTTTCGGGGGAAGCAGCGATTCCGCTTGTATTAGGAAACATGCTGAATTTGTATGCGGGAATTGCAGCCATTTTGACATTAGAGCTTCCTGTGAAGGAAGTGTTTATTTTGGCAGTGATGCTGTCCTTTTGCCATAACCTGATCATCGAATCGACAGTGGCGGCAAAGGTTGGACTGAGAGTATCTGTGATTTTGCTGGTTAGAATCAGTCTTGCTGTTATTTCTGCTATTGTCATTCATCTCGTTTGGCAGGGAGGCGAGGAGCCGGCGCAATATGGACTTTTGAGTGCAGCTCAGGCGGCTGATGTGCCTTCCAGTTGGTACATGATCGTTCTTCTTGCTATACAAAAAGCAGTACTCGGTGTGCTGCAGCTTGCCTTTATCGTTATCCCGCTCATGATCATCATTCAATTCATGAGAGATTTAGGCTGGCTTCATACACTGTCTAAGTGGCTGTCACCTTTTACTAGAATGCTTGGAATGAAAGAAAATACGTCTATGACAATGGTGGCTGGATTAACGATTGGTCTGGCGTATGGAGCCGGGGTGATGATGAAGGCAGTGGAAGAGGACGGTGTGAGTAAAAAGGACTTAACCCTTGCTTTTATTTTCCTCGTTGCCTGCCATGCGGTGGTCGAAGATACGCTGGTTTTTATTCCACTTGGTATTCCAGTATGGCCGCTTCTTGTGATCCGCCTGATTTCTGCAATTTTATTGACAGCTGCCATTAGCTATATTTGGCGGAAGCGGGAACATGCAGCTGTTAGAAAGGAAGCCATATGAACGAATCGACGATCAACACAGTGCTATTTGATTTAGATGGCACATTAATCAATACAAATGAATTAATTATTGCTTCATTTCAGCATACGCTGGACCATTATTACCCTGGTCAGTACAGCCGTGAGGATATTCTTCATTTCATTGGTCCGTCCTTGTTTGATACATTCTCTGCGATGGATCCTGAGTTGACGGATGATATGATCCAGATGTACCGCACGTTTAATCATGAGCAGCATGATCTGCTTGTGACTGAATATGAGACCGTTTTAGACACATTGAAAGTCCTGCAGGATCGAGGATTTAAGCTCGGTATTGTCACAACGAAGATACGGGATACGGTTTTAATGGGATTGAAGCTGACCGGTTTAGAGCCGTTCTTTGAGGTCATTGTGACGCTCGATGATGTACAAAATGAGAAGCCGCATCCGGAGCCTGTTCAGCTTGCATTATCAAAGCTTGGCAGTGATCCGCATGAAGCGGTGATGGTCGGTGATAATTATCATGACATTTTGTCTGGTCAAGCGGCAGGGACAAAAACGGCAGGTGTGGCTTGGTCTATTAAAGGAGAAGAGGCCCTTTTAAAGCATCGCCCTGACTTCATGCTGAAGAAAATGAGTGATCTCCTGGCGATTGTTGGAGCTGATTAAGTTGAGAAAAACAGATCGATATCCAGTAAAAGGGGTCAATTCGCTGCGGCAAGTCTATCGGACAGTTCCCTTTTTCAAAGTGGTGAAAAATTTCATTTTTATTCAAATGGCAAGGTACACGCCGTTTATGGGAATGAAAAATTGGATATACCGAACTTTTCTTCGTATGAAGGTCGGCGAGGATACGGCGTTTGCCTTAATGGTAATGGTTGATCTGATGTTTCCTGAGAAAATCACCGTCGGACGAAATAGTGTAATCGGTTATAACACGACCATCTTATCCCATGAGTATTTGATTAAAGAGTACAGACTTGGGGAAGTCTATATTGGTGATGAAGTCTTAATTGGAGCTAATTCCACTATTTTACCTGGTGTGACCATTGGGGATGGAGCGATCGTATCGGCTGGTACACTTGTTCATAAGGATGTGCCAGCAGGCTCATTTGTTGGAGGAAATCCAATGCGCATGATTTATACGAAGGAAGAAATGGAAGCACGTCAATCTAAGTCTGCTGAGTAGCTCGGCAGACTTTTTTGTTGACAATGTGACATGGTGTAACTATAATGATTACAACAGAGGTGAGAAAACATGAAAATCAGCAGCAGATTTACTGTCGCTGTCCATATTCTGGCCTTGCTATCACTTGAAAAAGGATCTTTACAGACATCGGAGGATATCGCAGGAAGTGTGAATACAAACCCAGTGGTCATCCGCCGCATTATGAGTAAATTAAAAAAAGCAGGCCTAATCTCAACGAGTCTTGGCAAAGGTGGTTCGCAGCTGAACCGCAGTGAAGACGACATCACATTGCTCGATGTGTATAAAGCGGTTGAAGTCGTAGATGAGGGTGAATTGTTTCAAATTCATGAAAGCCCAAATCCTGACTGTCCGATCGGTGCAAATATTCAAGCGGTGCTTGAATTAATTTTATGCCGCGCTCAAAGTGCGATGGAGCAAGTACTTGCTGAGATCAAATTAAGTGAACTAACGCATGTGCTAATCAAAAAAATTGGATGATCAATTCAATTTTTTTTACCTCTGTTGTAACCGAAATAGTTACACCTTTCTTTATCAACATAAAACCATATTGTAGGAGGAGTTAACATGAAAATTGGAATTATTGGCGCAACAGGAAAAGCAGGACAAGAAATTGTGAAAGAGGCTCAATCAAGAGGACATGAAGTAACGGCAATCGTCCGAGATGCACAAAAAATGACTGATTCATCACTAGCTGTTCTTGAGAAGGATGTGTTTCACTTGCAAGCAGATGACATCAAAGGTTTTGATGTGATTGTGAATGCATTTGGCGCACCTCCTGGACAGGAGCATCTTCACGTAGAAGCTGGGAAAAAGCTGATTGATATTTTAAAAGATGCACCTGAGACTCGTTTAATCGTTGTGGGCGGAGCAGGAAGTCTATTTGTAGATGAGGCGAAAACAACAAGACTTGTGGACACACCAGAATTTCCCAAGGAGTATGTGCCTACTGCTTCTCAGCAAGGAGAAAATCTAAAAGATCTTCAACAGTCAGAGGGATTAAAATGGACATTCCTCAGCCCTGCCGCATTCTTTAATCCAGCTGGCAAACGTACAGGTTCTTATGTGAAAGGGAAAGACAATCTAATTGTCAATTCTAAAGGTGACAGCTATGTAAGCTATGCTGACTACGCCATTGCACTGGTTGATGAAGTGGAGCAGGCAGCCCATGTTGGAGAACGTTTTACCGTTGTATCTGAAGCTGAATAAGCAGTTTCATGGCCGCCTAAAAATGATAAATGGGGAGTCTAACGTATGAACGAGCAAGAAATGTCTTTCATTTATGTATGGGATGCGTATTGTGGCTGGTGTTATGGATTTTCAAACAGTATCCGCACTTTGCATGAAAATCATCCGGAGATATCACTAACACTTGTGTCGGGTGGTTTATTTGTAGGGGAAAGGAGTCTACCGATAAAAGATTATCCACACATTCCAGAAGCAAATCAGCGTATTAGTCAGCTGACTGGTGTCGAGTTTGGTGAACGTTATCAGAAGCTGCTAGCAAACGGAACGTTTCTTTTAGACTCTGAGGCTGCGGCCATTGGTTTTTCTGCATTAAGATCCATCGCACCTGAGCGTTCATTGTACTTGGCTTCATCGATGCAAAAGGCTTTTTATCAAGACGGAAAAAGTCTGAGTGATGAGGAAACGTATCGGGAGATCGCTTTGGCGCATGATCTTGATCCTGACGCAGTCATTGAACGTATGAAAACAAAAGAAGTGTTCAATGATGCATATGCTGACTTTGCGAAGGTTCATCAACTTCATGTGAATGGCTATCCTACACTTTTATTAAAAAGAGGGGATGAATACTTCAGCTTGGGCGGAGGTGCAATGACGGCTGAAAAGCTTGAAGACCGCCTAAAGGAATTTCTAGAAAAATAAATCATTTAAAAACAACCTCTATGCGGATAGAGGTTGTTTTTTACGCTTTAATGATAATCGCCTGACTGCCCATCTGTTCCCAAGAATCTTCAAATTGATCACGGTCGACCTTTTGATTCTTTTCTCCATATGGGTTATTCAAGTAGACATGCTCCTTGTCATAGCCTGTGATGACTACGCTATGCACATTAAAGCTTACATCTATTTTGCCATTTGGTGTATTCCAAGTTTCGATGTTATCGGTTTTGTCGAAGGTGGATGTCGTAATCACCCAGACAGGATAGCCCTTTTCAAGTGACTGATATATGGCCTTTTTTACAGGCTTTCCAGTTAAGTCGACAACTTGATCGCCCGCATATTTTTTCGCAAGCTGATAAATCGGTTCGTGGTAAACCCCAAGACCCGGTCCATTCTCCATATCGCCTACAAACCCGTCATGAGGGTCACCTTTTAAGCCATTTTCATAATTGAGCGGAACACGTTTGATTTCATTTGCCAATGCGTTTTTCGTTACTTGCTCATAGCCGCTGTAATGAAGCAGCATCGCTAAGCTCGTGACTTCGCATCCGTTATAAAGCCTTGGTGCATCCATTTGATTGTAGAGAATGACGTCCATGGCTTTTTTGCTTCCTTTTAGTGAATGATGTGTGGTTTCTGCTTTTTTTGTTGAACGAGTTTCTTCAGCCGCGAGTGCCGTATCGTTTTCTTTTTTTGCTGCTTCTTGCGGCGAAGCTGTTTTCTTGACTTGGTCGATTTGTGAAACGTATATAAAGCCGAAATAAACAAGACATGCGCACAACAAAGTTAAGATTAATGTCTGGATGAACTTCACTGTTAATCTCCTGTGTTATTCAATATTTTTAAGTATTATAGCACGTTCCTTCACCGAACATGCAGAAAAGGCACAGGTGTCACTTGAATGTAATAATTCCAGAATATGTTGATGAAAATAGAGAGAAATAAAAATGATTGATTTAATCACTTTATTTTGTTAGCATATTATCATATTAGCGAACTAAAGGATTCGGAATTTTTTGTTTTAATGTGTTGGAGGTGCGGAAGAACATGTTTATGTTTGAGAAACCATATGGTATGCGGGATTCATTACCTGGATTGTATGAGACGAAGAAAAAAGTGAGACATTCTTTAACAGAGGTCATGAATGGTTGGGGTTTCCGTTTAATGGAGACACCAACGCTTGAATTTTACGATACAGTCGGTGTGCAATCGGCGATTACTGATACACAACTTTTTAAACTTCTTGATCAAAACGGGCAAACCCTTGTACTGAGACCTGATATGACAGGTCCGATTGCAAGGGTGGCGGCTTCTAAGCTTCATGAACAGGCGTATCCGCTTCGTGTCGGGTATGCAGCGAGTGTGTTTCGTGCGCAGGAAAGAGAAGGCGGAAGACCATCAGAATTTGAGCAGGTCGGAATTGAATTGATTGGTGATGGTTCGATTAGTGCAGATGCTGAAGTCATCGCACTTGCCGTATTTGCCTTAAAAAATGCCGGGCTAAGGTCCTTCAAAATCGCGATCGGGCATGTCGCTTTAGCAGAGACGTTATTTGTCGATGTACTCGGAAATACAGAGCGTGCAAACGTCCTTCGCCGCTTCTTATATGAAAAGAATTATGTAGGATACCGTCAGCATGTGAAACAATTACCGCTTTCCTCCATCGATAAAATGAGGCTGTTACAGCTTTTAGAGTTAAGAGGCGGCCAAGAAGTGATAGAGCGGGCAGAGGAAATCGTCGTTTCACAAGAAGGAAAAGAGGTGCTCGCACAGCTAAAGTCGCTATGGGAGACACTTGAAGATTACGGCTGTACAGAATATATCCGTTTAGATTTAAGCATGGTGAGTCATATGAGCTATTATACGGGTATTTTGTTTGAAGTATTTGCTGATCATGTTGGATCGGTCATCGGAAGTGGCGGTAGATATGATCAATTACTTGCTCATTTTAATGCACCCGCACCAGCTACAGGGTTCGGACTTCGACTAGACCGTCTTCTTGAAGCGCTCGATGCAAAAGAGATCAATGAGCCGCAGGAAGCTGTGATTTTTAGCAAAGAACAAAGACTTGAAGCTTTTGCTTTTGCAGAAAAGGAGCGGTCAAAAGGGAAAAAGATCGTCCTGCAAGACTTAGCGGGGATTGAAAATATTGACGCGATGACCAAGGCATTTGAACAGGTGACTTATTTTATCGGCGCTAGAAAGGAAGAGCGAAATGGGTAAAGTGTTGACGATGGCGATGCCAAAGGGCCGGATATTTGAAGAAGCAGCCGGGCTGTTAAGACAGGCGGGGTACCAGCTGCCAGAGGAATTCGAGGATTCAAGAAAATTAATCATAGATGTACCAGAAGAAAACCTCCGCTTTATTTTAGCTAAGCCAATGGATGTGACCACCTACGTAGAGCACGGTGTGGCGGATGTTGGCATTGCAGGGAAGGATGTCATGCTCGAAGAAGCTCGTGATGTGTACGAAGTGCTCGATTTAAACATCAGTAAATGTCATTTAGCTGTTGCTGGTTTGCCAGGAGCGAGCTGGGGTGGTGTCGCACCGCGTGTGGCAACAAAGTACCCAAATGTCGCATCGTCCTATTTTAGAGAGCAAGGGGAGCAGGTGGAGATCATTAAGCTGAATGGTTCCATTGAATTAGCACCGCTCATTGGGCTTGCCGATCGCATTGTTGACATTGTCTCTACAGGTCAAACACTAAAGGAAAATGGACTTGTGGAAACGGAGCATATTTGTGATATCACGTCACGTTTTATTGTCAATCCTGTGAGCTACAGGATGAAGGATACGGTGATCGATGAAATGGCACAGCGTCTTGCAAGAATTATTGAAGGAGAAGAGGAGGAATCATCATGAACATCACCTGCATACAAGAAGGTGAGACAGATACTCTCTCACTCAAACGGACTTTAGATACAGGAACAGAAGAGCAGCGTCAGGCTGTTCAGCGCATTATACAAGAAGTGAGAACAAATGGTGATGAAGCTGTACGGTCTTTTACAAAGCAATTCGATGGCGTGTTGATTGAACATCCGCTTGTCACAGAAGGTGAAATGGAAGAAGCTTACCAACGTTTGGATAAAGAGATGGTTCAGATTATCCAAACGGCTATCAAGCATATTCGCACATACCACGAGCGCCAGCTGACCTCTTCTTGGTTTTATCACCAAAAGGACGGCTCAATGCTTGGTCAAAAGGTGACACCGCTTGATGCGGTAGGTGTGTATGTCCCGGGTGGAACAGCTGCTTATCCATCATCCGTCTTAATGAATGTAATCCCTGCGCTAGTTGCTGGCGTTGAACGAATCGTTCTTGTGACACCCCCTGGGAAAGATGGACGTCTCTCTGACGCTGTCTTAGCTGCGGCGAAGGAGCTTGGTATTTCTGAGATGTATAAAATGGGCGGTGCACAGGCGATTGCGGCACTTGCCTATGGAACGGAAAGCATCAAGCCTGTTGATAAAATCACAGGTCCAGGGAACATTTATGTAGCGCTGGCAAAGAGGGAAGTATTTGGTCAGGTAGATATTGATATGATTGCAGGTCCAAGTGAAATTGCAGTTCTAGCAGACGAAACAGCAATCGCGCATGAGGTAGCGGCGGATTTACTTTCGCAGGCAGAGCATGATGCCCTTGCATCTAGTATTTTGGTAACACCGTCTAAGACACTTGCTGAAAGCGTGCAGGCTGAAGTCAGAAAGCAGCTTGATACTTTGCCGAGAAAATCAATCGCAGTACAATCCATTCAAGATCATGGCGTTATTTACGTGACAGAATCAATCGATCGTGCAGTAGACGTCGTCAATCAATTAGCACCAGAGCACTTAGAGGTGCTAACAGCATATCCAGAATCACTTCTTGGTCAAATCAAGCATGCGGGCGCGATTTTCTTAGGACGCTATAGTCCAGAGCCGGTGGGCGATTATTTTGCAGGACCGAATCATGTGCTGCCAACAAACGGAACAGCTCGATTCTCCAGCCCGCTTGGTGTGACTGATTTTCAAAAGAAAACGAGCATTATTTCATATAGTCAAGAGGCCTTTGAAACACACCGGGAAAGCATTGCCGCTTTTGCCAGATTAGAAGGGCTTGAAGCACATGCAAGGTCGATTGAAGCGAGAAAGCGGGAGGAATCTTAATGAGACAGGCGAAAACAGCGAGAAAAACAAATGAAACGAACATTTCATTAGCGCTAGAAATTGATGGAGAAGGAAAAGCAGATATTCAAACAGACGTCCCTTTTATGACGCACATGCTTGATTTATTTACGAAGCATGGACACTTTAATTTGACCGTCGATGCGAAAGGAGATACGGATGTTGATGATCACCACACAACAGAAGATATCGGCATTGTGCTTGGGCAAATGTTTAAGGAAGCGTTAGGCGATAAAAAGGGAATTAAGCGGTATGGTTCAAGCTTTGTTCCGATGGACGAAACTCTTGCCCAGGTCGTGGTCGATTTAAGCAATCGTCCTCATTTGGAAATGAGAGCGGCCTTTCCAAGTCAAAAGGTAGGTACCTTTGATACAGAGCTAGTACATGAGTTTCTGTGGAAATTTGCACTTGAAGCCCGGATCAACCTTCATGTCATTGTTCACTACGGAACCAATACACATCATATGATTGAAGCCATTTTTAAAGCGATGGCACGTGCCTTAGATGAAGCAACAACCATTGATCCACGTGTGAAAGGAATTCCTTCGACAAAGGGGATGCTCTAATGATCGGAGTCATTGATTACGGAATGGGAAATTTGTTCAGCGTATCAAAAGCATTGGAACGAGCAGGTGCCCGCTATATCGTTTCCTCTGATGTGGAGGAGCTGAAAAAAGCAGATGCTTATATTTTGCCCGGAGTTGGTTCGTTTCGTGATGCAATGCAGCTGTTAAAAGAGACTGGACTTGAGGCGTTTATTCATCAAGTTGTACAGGAAGGAAAGTTGTTATTCGGCATTTGCCTTGGCATGCAGCTGTTATTTGAAGAAAGCGAAGAGGCAGGCCGCACAAAAGGATTGGGGCTGTTAAAAGGGCGTGTCGTTCTTTTAAAAGATCGTGATCAGGACGGGCAAAGGCTGAAGGTACCTCATATGGGGTGGAATGAGCTCACATTTCATCAGCCCTCCCCATTGTTTGACGGTGTACCAGAAGGATTTGCATACTTTGTTCACTCTTATTATGTGAGTGATATGAACCCAGATGAGCAATTAGCAAGCGCGGACTATGGTGTTCAAGTACCAGCAATCGTTGGAAAGGGAAATGTGCTTGGTGCACAGTTTCACCCTGAAAAAAGCAGTACAACGGGAATGGCGCTGCTCAAACAATTTATTCAATTAGCAAACGAACAGAGGGTGAGCAAATGAGTGAGTTTACATTATATCCAGCGATTGATATGAGAAATGGCAAATGTGTACGTCTTGTACAAGGTGATTATGATCAAGAAACCATTTATGGAGATTCACCGCTCGACATGGCCGCGAAATTTGCGAAGGATGGAGCAGCGTGGATTCATCTTGTGGATCTAGATGGTGCAAAAGCAGGGAAACGTGTCAATCATGAGCATGTGCTGGCGATTGCATCTTCTTTAGATGTGAAGGTACAAATCGGCGGCGGTATTCGGACAGAAGAAGACGTTGCTTTTTATTTAAAGAGCGGCGTCGATAGAGTGATACTTGGCAGCTCAGCTGTATCTAACCCAGCCTTTGTGAAAAAAATGCTGGCGCAATATGGAGAGAAAATCGCAATTGGGATTGATGCGCGAAATGGCTTTGTATCGACTGAAGGGTGGCTTGAAACGTCTAAAGTGAAGGCAGAGGAGCTCGGCAGGGAATTGGCAAAGGAAGGCGCAGAGGTCTTTATTTTCACCGATATTCAAATGGATGGCATGCTGTCTGGTCCCAATGTGGAAAGCACGGTTCGCTTAGCAGAAGCAACCGGCAAACAAGTGATTGCTTCAGGCGGTGTCAGCGCGGTAGCTGATCTTCAAAAGCTGTCAGCGCAAAAAGAAACTGGTGTGTCTGGTGCGATCATTGGAAAAGCACTTTACACGAAGCAGTTTACTTTAGCGGAAGCATTTGAAGGGCTTGACCGCATATGATGACAAAACGAATCATCCCATGTCTTGATGTGAAGGAAGGGCGTGTTGTCAAAGGAGTGCAATTCCTAGGCTTAAAGGATGCTGGTGATCCGGTAGAATTAGCGCAGATCTATGATGAGGCAGGGGCGGATGAACTCGTCTTTCTTGATATTTCTGCGTCGCATGAAGGCCGGAAAACGATGGTGGATGTGGTCAAACAAGTCGCGTCCACTCTTGCCATACCATTTACGGTAGGAGGCGGGATTAACCACCTTGATGACATGAAGCGTATATTAAGAGCGGGTGCAGACAAAGTATCTGTCAATACAGCAGCTGTGTTAAGGCCAGAACTGATTTCAGAAGGCGCTGACTTTTTTGGCTCCCAGTGTATCGTTGTCGCAATTGATGCAAAATACGATGAAGAGAAAAAAGCATATATGGTCTATACACACGGAGGACGCCGTCAAACAGATTTAGAGGTTAGCGACTGGGCGAAGGAAGCTGTGCAAAGAGGTGCAGGAGAGATTTTGCTGACAAGTATGGATGCAGATGGTGAAAAGACAGGCTTTGATCATCGATTGACAAAGCTTGTATCAGAGGCAGTCACTGTGCCAGTTATCGCTTCTGGCGGCGCTGGCAATGCCCAGCATATGCTGGAGGCATTTACAAAAGGAGAAGCTGATGCAGCATTAGCAGCCTCCATTTTCCATTATAAAGAAACCTCTATTCACGAGGTGAAAACATATTTGAGAGAACACGGGGTGAAGGTCAGATGAAACAGGCAAATGAATTAACTTTTAATGAAGCAGGCCTGATTCCTGCGATTGTACAGGATGCTCAAAGTAAGGAAGTATTGACGCTGGCATATATGAATCAAGAGTCCTATGAAAAAACGCTGGAGACAGGCGAAACATGGTTTTATAGCCGGTCGAGAAACGAGCTTTGGCACAAAGGCGCCACCTCTGGACATACCCAGCAAGTGAGTTCTATTCGATATGACTGCGACAAGGACGCTCTGCTTGTCCTTGTCGCGCCAAGCGGCCCAGCCTGTCATACTGGCAGCTATAGCTGTTTTTCGGAAGAAGGCGTAAAGCGCCAAAGCGAAGAGCAGGATCGTTTTGCGATATTAAATGAACTTGAACAGGTCATTGCAAAGCGTCAGGCGGAAATGCCTGAAGGTGCTTATACTACCTATCTATTTGAAAAAGGGGTCGATAAAATCCTGAAAAAGGTAGGGGAAGAAGCGTCTGAGGTGATCATTGCAGCGAAAAACCGAGATCAAGAAGAATTGAAATGGGAAACAGCGGACCTCCTCTATCATCTTCTTGTGCTATTACGTGAACAGCAATTGCCGCTTGATGATGTATTAAAGGTATTAAAAAAGCGTCATCAAGGTGAATGAAAAGCCGGGGGATATCCCAGGCTTTTTATTTTTAAATGAAAAACAAATCCTTCCTTTCCTTTTGTTCTATGTGACGACTGGTGAAGTATGTTATACTACACACGGTACACTGTTCGAAATGGAGGGTATCGGTGAGTAAATACACTTCTCAAAATAATCACACACAAGTCGTCCAGCTTTTTCAAGATGGGCATTACTTTTTTCATAAAGGTCTTAAAGCATATAGAGAAAGAAATTTGTCTAGGGCAAGTAAGCTAATACAGCGGGCCATCGTACTTGAGCCTGAAAATGTAGAAATGCTGTCACAGCTTGCCATTATTTATACTGAAATGGGTCATTACCAACAATCAAATGAACTGCTTGATTTCATCCTTGAACACATCGATGAAAACATGTCTGAGTGTCACTACTTTAAAGCCAATAATTATGCCAATCTCGGACTATTTCAAGAGGCATATAAATCAGCTACTGCTTATGCCGCGCTGGAAGAGAACGGGGAATTTGCGGATGAAAATGACGACCTTCTTGACTTGCTCGATATGAGCGACGAAGAGGACGAAGATTTTCCTTATGATCAGGATGACCTGATTGTGAAGCAGGATCAAGCAAACCATTTGCTAGAAAGCGGCAGACTCGATGAAGCCATTGAGATGCTAGAACAGATGATTGTTGAGTATCCAGAATTTTGGTCAGCGTATAATAATCTCGCTTTGGCCTATTTTTATTCTGGTCGAATCCATCAGGCGAAAGAAATGTTGAACCGGGTCCTTCATGAAAATCCCGGTAATCTGCATGCCCTTTGCAATCAGCTAGTCTTCTACCATTATGAAAAAGAAGAAGAGAAGGTCAACAAGTTAGCGAAGCAATTAACGCACGTGTATCCAATACTAAGTGAACAGCGTTATAAGCTTGGTGCAACATTTGCCCTTGTAGGAGAATTTGAATGGGCCTTTAAATGGCTTTATTCTTTGTACAAAACAGGTTTTCAGGGAGATAGTACATTTTTATACTGGCTTGCAAGCGCAGCCTATCATACAGGCCACAAGACGCTCGCCCAAACCGTTTGGGATAAGATGGTCGAAGAAGACATCGACGCAGATGAAATCAAGCCGTGGCAGGATAAACCTGAGGTGACTGAGCCAATGGTCTCGATTGAGGAACGGCTGACTGCGTATTATGTCAGTAAACAAAAAGGGGAACGTGACGTTCTGCAGTCTGTCCTTGATGCACGCGCAGCGAAAACGGCCTTTGAACAGCAATTCATAGAACTGCTTTTGTATGAAGATGAAATGAAAGAAAAGTCTTTTTCAGAAGATGCAGTTTTTGCAAAACAGGCGGCATCTAGTTTGGAGGAAGCCGTTCAGCCTGACAGCCATATGCCTTATTTTTGGTTATTCCATATTATTCAGCAGGCACGTGCTTCTGGTATTGATAAGAAAAATGCGCCTGCCTGGGCAGCAGCATCTTATTATCTATGGATGAATGAACAAGAAGAATCAGCTGTCAGCAAAAAAGACATTGCGTCTGCTTTTCAAATCAGTGTTCAAACACTGTCAAAATACGAACGAGAAATCTGTACGTTAATTGATTAAATAGGTAAATAGATTCAGAACATCCCAGCATGGCCGAAAAGGTCATGCTTTTTTCTTGGATAAAAAGGTGGGATTTGCAAGGAATTGGCGAAGTATGACAATCACGACATGTTTTTGAAACATAAATGTAATAAAAATATTAGCTCATTTTGTCGATGTCTCATGTATAATGAAAATCGTGGATTAAAACAAAGATAGATATTTAAATATTTTACTATACATAATGAAACACCCAGTGATGAAACAATCTGGTCAACATCTGACTGAACAATCAGGAAGAAAGACATAGAGAGCACAGATTGGTCGCAGAGAATTTGCTGCTTTCTAATGTCGCTTGGGAAATTGTCAAAGGAGGAACTATTTGTGAAAAAGTTTATTACTTTCGGTTTAGCTTCGGTGATCGGAGCGAGCGGTTTATTTATTCCATTTACACATGAAGCAAACGCACAGAACTTTGAACAAAAGAAACAAGAACTAGACAGCAAGCAATCTGAGGTAAACAAGAATCTTCAAAAGAAAAAAGAAGAGCTTTCAAAGCTTGAAGCAAAACAAGAGGCACTTGCACAAAAGCTTAAAGATATTGATGAGAAAGCTTTAAAAACAAGTGATCAAATCGAAGAAAAACAAAAAGAAAATGAAAAAACAAAAAAAGAAATCAAAGCACTGAAAAAAGAAATTGCTGATACAGAAAAACGTATTGAAGAAAGAAACGAGTTCTTGAAAAAGCGTGTACGTGCCCTTCAAGAGAGCGGTGGTTCTACGAAATACATAGATGTATTACTAGGAGCAAAAAGCTTTAGCGATTTCATCAGCCGTGCAGGTGCAGTTTCTACATTGATCAACGCAGACAGTGAAATCATTAAAGAGCAGGAAAAAGACAAAGCAGAGCTTCAAAAGTCTGAAAACGAATTAAACACAAAGCTTGAAAATGTGCAAAGCACACTTGCAAAGCTTGAAACACTTCAATCAGACTTGAATAAACAGCTTGATGAAAAAGACAAGCTATTCAAGCAAGTGAAAAAGCAAAAAGGAAGTGCTTTTTCTGAAATCAGCGAGTTAAACAGTGAGGCTAACAGCATTGCATCTGAAAAGGATGCAACAGTAGCTGCCCAAAAACAAGCTGAAAAAGAAGCTAGAGAAGCAGCTCAAAAAGCAAAAGAAGAAAAAGCGCAAAGACAACAGCAGCAGCGTCAAGCTAGTGTTCAAGCGGAAGACAACAGCTCAAATAACGATAGCAGCCCGTCTTCAAGTAACAGCGGGTCATCTAATAACAACAATAACAATAATAACAGCAACAGCAGTTCACCAAGCAAGAAGCCATCTACTGGCGGTGGATCACCTGTCAGCAGTAACGTAGGCGGAATCGAAGGTGCGATCAGCACAGGTTCTACTATTGTTGGACAATCTCCATATAAATGGGGCGGCGGCAGATCACAAGCCGATATTGACGCTCGTCGTTTTGACTGTTCTTCATTCGTTCGCTGGGCATTTGCATCAGCAGGCATCAACCTTGGACCAGTTGGCGGTACAACAACAGATACGCTTGTAGGTAAAGGAAGAGCTGTAAGTGCATCTGACATGAAACGCGGAGACCTTGTGTTCTTTGATACGTATAAAGTAAATGGACACGTTGGTATTTACTTAGGAAATGGTACATTCTTGAACGATAACAGCTCTCGCGGTGTTTCAGTTGACTCAATGAGCAACGTATACTGGAAAAAAGCATTCAATGGCGTTGTAAGAAGAGTCGTTGAATAAATCATTACTTTTTATATAACCGTAAACAGGCTTCCTTAAACAGCAGTTTAAGGAAGCTTTTTCTTTTTTTGAAGATATGAGCAAATGATTCGCTTATTCCCCGCAGATTTAATAGGATATGGGTAAGGAATAAAAGCTAAGAGTGGAAATGATGCTCTCTGTCATGAATGGAAGCATCACCCAAGGGCATTCTAATAAGAAATGCGAGCAGCAATTGAAGAGGGAGTGACAGTTGTGTCAGAAGAAAAAATCTACGATACGATCATCATTGGAGCGGGTCCTGCCGGAATGACAGCCGCTGTTTATACATCACGGGGAAATCTTTCAACATTAATGATTGAAAGAGGAATTCCTGGCGGACAAATGGCGAATACGGAAGATGTCGAGAACTATCCTGGCTTTGAAAGTATTTTAGGGCCGGAACTTTCAAATAAAATGTTTGAGCATGCGAAGAAATTCGGCGCAGAATATGCATATGGCGATATCAAAGAAATCGTGAACGGTGAAGAGTACAAAATCGTCAAAGCCGGCTCAAAAGAATACAAAGGACGCTCTGTCATTATCGCGGCAGGGGCTGAATACAAAAAAATCGGTGCACCAGGTGAAAAAGAACTTGGCGGCCGCGGCGTATCATATTGTGCAGTATGTGACGGAGCATTCTTTAAAAACAAAGAGCTTGTCGTCATTGGCGGAGGAGATTCTGCTGTAGAAGAGGGTGTGTATCTCACACGCTTCGCTTCTAAAGTAACGATTATCCATAGACGCGATAAGCTTCGTGCACAAAGCATTTTACAAGCACGTGCCTTTGATAATGAAAAAATTGACTTCATGTGGAACAAAACCGTGAAACAGATCAATGAAGAAAACGGGAAAGTCGGCAGTGTGACATTGGTTGATACGGTGACTGGTGAAGAAGAAGAGTTTAAAACAGACGGTGCCTTTATCTATATCGGAATGCTGCCACTGTCTAAACCGTTTGAAAATCTCGGCATTACAAATAAAGAAGGCTACATCGAGACAAACGAAAGAATGGAAACGAGAGTGGAAGGTATTTTCGCAGCTGGTGACATTCGGGAAAAAACACTTCGTCAAATTGTCACAGCAACAGGTGACGGTAGTATTGCAGCACAAAGCGCACAGCATTATGTAGAAGAGCTTGCTGAAAAACTCAAAGCAACGAAATAATTGGCTGTCGTAAATCCTTAATATAGCGTCATGGGCTTTTAACTGGAATGTAACACGGGTGAAATAATTTTCCGTTATGATAAAACTAGTAATTGACCCCCTTTTATAAGGAATACATGTTTGGCACGGATGTGAATCCGTGTCCTTTTTTTTGCCTAAAATCAGAAATTCACGAGATGTTCACAAATGACGCATGGAGAGCCGTTAGATGCTGTAAAATAAAGAGTAGAGAAATGGCTCGTTACATCATTCAAACGAAAACCGGTCTGTTTTCGGGGAAGAACGGGCATGTTCATTGTGGGAGTCAGGTTGAACCTGTATAATAAGTTAAAGACATAAAAGAGTAGGTGACAGCTGATGCAACGAGTAACCAATTGTGTGCTGCATCACGAAGATCAAGTTCTCTTGCTGCAAAAGCCAAGACGGGGCTGGTGGGTAGCACCGGGCGGCAAAATGGAAAGCGGAGAATCGGTCAAGGATTCAGTCGTTCGAGAATATAGAGAAGAAACAGGTATTTATATTTTAAATCCGCAGCTGAAAGGTGTTTTTACCTTTATCATAAAAGAAGGCGATCAAATCGTTCAAGAGTGGATGATGTTCACCTTTATGGCAGATTCATTTACCGGAAAAAACGTAACAGAGTCAGAGGAAGGCATTTTAAAATGGCATGACGTAAAGGATGTGCCTCATTTGCCGATGGCTCCAGGAGATTCCCATATTCTTGATTTCATGCTCAAAGGAAAAGGACTTCTGCACGGCACTTTTACGTATACACCCGATTTTGAGCTGATTGCTTATCGGTTAGATCCTCAGGGAGAATAATACATGAACCGTTTTCATAAAGAAGGAGAGGAAGCAGGCATGAATACACAAAAACAAGAAGATATTCAGCTTGTGATTATTACAGGAATGTCAGGTGCGGGGAAAACCGTAGCCATTCAAAGCTTTGAAGATTTAGGCTACTTTTGTGTTGATAACCTGCCGCCATCACTTTTACCGAAATTCCTAGAACTCATGAAGGAATCGAATTCCAAGATGAGCAAGGTCGCTCTTGTGATGGATTTGCGCGGTCGCGAATTTTTTGACAGCTTAATTGCGGCATTAGATGAAATGAGTGATCTTGACTGGATCACGCCAAGAATTCTATTTTTAGATGCAAATGATAAGGTACTTGTCTCAAGATACAAAGAAACGAGACGTTCGCATCCCCTTGCGACAACAGGTTTGCCGCTTGAAGGAATTGCAATGGAGCGTGAGCTGTTAGAGGAGTTAAAAGGCCGGTCTCAAATGATTTTTGATACATCGGATTTAAAACCAAAACAGCTGCGAGAAAAAATCGTCACGCACTTTGCCACGAACCAAGGTCAGGTGTTTACAGTAAACGTGATGTCCTTTGGCTTTAAATACGGTCTGCCGATTGATGCTGATCTTGTCTTTGACGTGAGATTCCTGCCGAATCCTTACTATATTGAGAGCATGCGTCCACAGACTGGAAACGATGAAGAAGTGCGCTCTTATGTGATGAAATGGAGTGAAACGCAAAAATTCACAGAGAAATTAATCGATCTTCTCAGCTTTATGCTTCCGTCGTATAAGAGGGAAGGAAAAAGCCAGCTTGTGATTGCCATCGGCTGTACAGGCGGGCAGCATCGATCCGTGACACTAGCCAACTATTTATCGGAGTATTTTAAAAACGATTACTATACACATGTCACTCACCGGGACATTGAAAAGAGAAGCAGAAAATAGATGACAACACTACCAAAGGTGGTCATTCTTGGCGGAGGCACTGGCTTATCTGTTTTGCTCAGAGGGCTAAAAACGAAGCCAGTGGACATTACCGCTATAGTAACGGTTGCTGACGACGGAGGCAGCTCAGGCAGACTGCGGCATGATTTGAATATTCCCCCTCCAGGTGATATTCGAAATGTCCTTGCGGCTCTCTCTGATGTTGAACCGCTTGTAGAAGATTTATTTCAGCACCGTTTTAACAAAGGGAATGACTTAACAGGCCACTCACTCGGCAACCTCATTCTTGCGGCCATGACAAATATAACCGGTGATTTTTTTCATGCCGTCACTGAAATGAGCAAGGTTTTAAATGTGAGAGGAAAAGTATTGCCAGCAGCAAATTCAAGTGTTGTTCTTCATGCGGAATTAGAAAATGGGCAAATGGTGACAGGAGAATCGAAAATTCCCACCTATGGTGAGCGAATTAAACGAGTGTTCCTCACACCCGATACGATTGAACCGCTGCCAGAATCTATTCAAGTCATTCGTGAGGCGGATTTGATCGTCATTGGGCCTGGCAGTCTGTATACGAGTATTTTGCCAAACTTGCTTGTCCCGCATATTGGAGAAGAAGTGATTCGCTCAAAGGCGAAAAAAGTGTATATTTGTAATGTCATGACGCAGCCGGGGGAAACGCTTTCCTACAGTGCAGCTGATCATGTTCAGGCATTAAATGATCATATGGATCGTCCATTTATTGATACAATTTTTGTGAACAATAAAGAAATTCCAGAAGAAATCAAAGCAAAATATGCAGAAGAACAGGCACAGCCTGTCCAATTCGACACAGATGCACTGAAAGCAATGGGATTAGAAGTGATTCCTGGAGAAATCATTACATATGACCAGCATGTCATTCGTCATGACACGCTGAAAGTAGCCTCGCTGCTTGTCGATCTGCTGCATCAGAAAAAATAGGAATGGGGGTGGCAAGGATGTCATTTGCATCCGAAACAAAAAAAGAGCTGACTAATCTGGACGTGAAGGACTGCTGCACAAAAGCAGAGCTTTCTGCCCTCATCCGTATGAACGGTTCATTATCTTTCTCTAATCGAAAATTGATTTTAGATATACAGACAGAGAACGCAGCCATTGCAAGACGGATTTATACGCTGCTCAAGAAAAAATACGATGTGACAGTCGAACTGCTCGTACGTAAAAAAATGAGATTGAAAAAAAATAACGTGTATATTGTCAGACTGGTAGAACGAGCGAAAACCATTTTAGAGGACTTGAAAATATTAGGTGAGCAATTTGTATTTGAGCGCAATATTTCAGAAGAGCTTGTGAAGAAAAGATGCTGCAAGCGCTCCTATATGAGAGGTGCTTTTTTAGCAGGCGGTTCTGTGAATAACCCAGAAACGTCCTCCTATCACCTTGAGATTTTTTCACTATATAAAGAACATAATGATGCCCTTTGTGAGCTGATGAATCAATTTCATCTCAATAGTAAAACACTTGAGCGCAAAAAAGGGTACATTACGTACATGAAGGAAGCAGAAAAAATCACGGAATTCTTAAGCGTTGTGGGCGCTCATAACTCACTGCTTCGCTTTGAAGATGTGCGAATCGTCCGAGACATGAGAAACTCCGTCAACCGGCTCGTCAATTGTGAAACAGCAAACTTGAATAAAACGATTGGTGCTTCACTGCGTCAGGTCGAGAACATTCAATTTATTGATGAAAAAATTGGACTTGATGCCCTGCCGGATAAGCTTCGTGAAATTGCCAAACTGCGAGTCGACTATCAAGAGGTCACGCTGAAGGAACTTGGAGAAATGGTGGAAAGCGGCAAGATTAGCAAGTCAGGGATTAACCACCGTTTAAGAAAGCTAGATCAAATCGCAGAACAATTACGAAACGGACAAGCTGTTACACTCAAATAGGAGAATGAAAAAGGGAGGCAGATCATATGGTGGAAAAAACGGTCACCATCCAGCTGAAAACAGGCTTGCAGGCACGTCCAGCTGCTTTGTTCGTACAAGAAGCCAATCGCTTTGGTGCTGATATTTTTCTTGAGAAAGATGGAAAAAAAGTCAATGCGAAAAGCATTATGGGTCTCATGAGTCTTGCGATCAGCTCTGGGGTTACTGTCACACTGATTGCAGATGGTGCGGATGAACAAGAAGCCATTGAGGCGTTAACAGATTTTATCAATCAAGAAAACTGAGTCTCTTCAAAGGCTCAGTTTTTTTAGGAGGGAATGTCATGATTCAATCAGCTTTTTTACAGAAGATCGGTTATGAAGGCAAGTCCATCACCTTTAATGACTTGCCTGTATTATTAAAAAAAATGGCCTATACCTTTCCATTCGAAAATAGATCTGTTTTGAACAAACAATCCTACGCTTTGAATCAAGAAGGATTGAAGCAGCATCTTCTGGAAGAAAACAGAGGAGGTCTTTGTTACGATCTCAATCCTCTCTTATACTATGTATTAAAAGAGGCTGGGCTCTCTGTACAGCTTCTTCAAGGGACAGTGTATATCAAAGAAGCGGACACGTGGGCCATTGATGGCACGCATGTAGCCATCATGTTGAAGCATCATAACGAGCGCTTTCTCATTGATGCGGGATTTGGTGTGAATTTACCTCTTCAGCCTGTGCCTTTTACAGAAGATTGGGTGGAAGGAGCGTCTATTCGGTTTCGCGTCAAAGCAGAGAAAACCGAGAAGGGGACATATCTGCTCCAATTAGATAAGGGAGATGGTGCTGAAACAGGCTATGCTTTCAAATTGAACGAGGTGGACGAGGCTGCATTGGTCCAATTGAGACACGAGATTTATGAAAATGAATCCTCTACTTTTAACAAAAGACCACTTGCGTCAAAGCTCACGCCAACAGGACGTGTGGTCGTTACTGAGGATCATGTCACCACACATGAACATGAAGAAGTGTCGAAAAAGCCGCTTCCGGTTCCTTTTGAGGATTACGTGAAAAAGCTTATACCGTAAACCCATACTAAAAGACAGCCCCTGATGAAACAGGGCTGTCTTTTTTATTGATTATCGAATACGTGTGAAAGTCGCATAATGGTCTGTTGTTTTGTAAATGAGCCAGTCGCTTGAATACACAAGACGGTCAGCATTGCGGAAGCCTGAAACGTAGTTGATGTCTGCCTCACGCCATGTGCGGCCGCTTGCTGAAGGAAGACGTCCTTCCCGGTTTGAGAAAATATCTCCACCGATGCTTTTACCTGGCGCCACTTCTGCTAGATTTCCCTTAGATGCCACCCATCCGAGAGCACTTGCTTGTGATTTCGTAATGTAGTTATCAGGCAATCGTTTGTAGCGAATTAAATAATCTGCTACACCATCAAACGTATTAATGACGGCAAGGGTACGTACATCTGGCGTGAGCTGAATAGAAGCAGTTTCAGTTGTGGCTGTTGGTGTAAGGGGTGTTTCTGCATGAGCTTGCTGCGGGACAAATCCAGAAAACAGAATAGCAGCGATCAGAGCGAACATAGTCAAAACTGAACTCAATCTTTTCATCTTCATCCTCCTATTAAGGAAATCCGATGCCGTCCTCTTGATGCTTGTCTACCTCATATTATAGCACCCGAACATGAAGGAAATGTAAAGAATCAGGATCTTTGCTAAAATGAGACTTTTCTCCTGAATCCTCTTAAAGAAATAAATAAAAAGACGCAGTTCAGTTCCCTGCGTCTTATTTGATCAAGAGGAAGCAAGCTCCTTCACAACATCAACAGGCGCCTTCCCATCTATTCCATGAATCACATTATGAATGGCTCGTTTCAGCATGAGATCCCTTGTTGTTTCAGTAGCGGAACCGATGTGAGGGGCTAGGGTGACATTGTTCATCTCTTTGAAAGGATGATCCTCTTGAAGCGGTTCCTGCTCATACACATCAAGACCAGCGCCTTTGATCCATCCCTTCTGAAGTGCTTGAATGAGGCTTTTTTCATCCACTGTTTTCCCACGGGAAATGTTTACAAATAAAGCCGTTTGCTTCATTAACTTCAATTCTCGTTCCCCAATCATATGATACGTTTCCTCGGTCAGCGGTGTAATCAACACAATGATATCAGCTTGTTTTAAAAGATCATCAAGTGCACAATAGACAGCGCCATACGCCGATTCAGCCTTTTCATTCCGGCTTCGGTTATGATAAAGAACATTCATATCAAAACCATGTGCTGCCCGTTTGGCAACTTGTTCTCCAATACGTCCCATGCCAATAATACCGAGCGTTTGGTGATGTACATCGATGCCAAAGATCTCTTCTTCCTGTACGAATTTTGTCCATTTTCCTTCACGGATAAAACGATCAAGCTCGGCGATTCTTCGCGCAGAGGAGAGAATGAGCGAAAAGGCAAGGTCAGCCACGGTATGATCGAGCGTATAAGGGGTGTGCGTACCAATCACGCCTCTTTGCCTCATCGCTTCTATATCGAAATTGTCATAGCCGACAGAGTTATTACTCACTACCTTGAGTTTTGGTGCGTGATCTAACAGCTCTTGATCGATTTTCGTTCCAGACGTTAAAAGACCATCAGCGTGCTGCAGCTTTTCAAACAAAATGTCTCTTGGAATAGGGTCTTTGGATTGCCAAACCTCGTATGTACAATGTTCCTTTAGCATTTCCTCAAAAGAAGCAGGTAAGGGTTTGGCGACAAAAATGTGTGGTGTCACAGTCAATTCGCTCCTTTCACATGGTCATCTTACTCCTTTTATTATAAAGCAACCATTTCGGCAGAACACGTTTGAATGTTAGCAGCTCAATATTTAATATACTAAAATAACGGTAAAGAAAGACATTTTCTTAATGAAAAAGTAGATTCATATGCCATCTGATGCATTTTTATCTATATAAAAATAAGCGGATAGTAGAGTATACATGTGAATTTGCAAGATTTTACGAGAGATTATCTGACAAACTGGAAAATAGATCGAGACTTTTTGATAGAAAATTTATTATATTTGAAATGTATTAAACGGGATGGTCATTTTCTACTAAACCATTTTATTGTCTTTTAGTGTGATGAGAACAATAGATTGAAAACAAACCCGCGAATCCGCTGGGATGCAGCGTAAAATAGAGAAAATAATGATATTTCTTCTCATCGTTTTCTCATTTTTTTCTTTTTTTTCTATCATTTTTCTTCTCTATTCTTGAGAACACGAGAAGGAAAAGGGGGACGGGCACGAGCTTACGTTACTTAAAAAAAGATGGGAGATGGCAAAATGGGATCAAAATTAGAACAGATTCTTCAGCACAATTCAGAGTTTGTGAACGAGAGACATTATGAGCCTTACAAAGCGGGGAAATTTCCTGAGAAAAAACTGGTCATTTTAACGTGCATGGATACCCGTCTTTTGGAATTATTGCCGCAATCTATGGGACTGCGCAATGGGGATGCAAAGATCATTAAGAATGCGGGCGCCATCGTGACACATCCGTTCGGCAGTGTGATGCGGAGTATCCTGCTAGCTATCTATGAGCTAAAGGCAGAGGAAGTATGCATTGTAGGTCATCATGAATGCGGAATGGCAGGTCTTGCGGCGGATCCTTTACTTGAAAAGGCGAAAGCACGTGGAATCGAAGAGAAATGCTTAAGCATTGTGAAAAACTCAGGAGTCGATTTAAAGGGCTGGCTGACAGGCTTTGATTCAGTTGAAGAGAGCGTGGCCCAAAGTGTGAAATTAGTGAAAGAACATCCACTGATGCCAAGTGATGTGGCTGTTCATGGACTGGTGATTCATCCAGCAACAGGAAAGCTGGATGTCGTTGTGAAAGATAAACTGATTGACCCGCAGTATACCTAAATCATCTACACATACTTAAAGGAGGCCAACACATACCATGCGTTTTTATGGAAGATTTGAAGGGTACAATTCATCAAAGTTTAGACGCGATTTAATCGCTGGGCTTGTCGTGGGGGTTGTGGCAATTCCTTTAGGCATGGCATTTGCCATTGCATCTGGTGTCGGACCAGAATATGGATTATACACAGTCATCGTTGCCGGCATTTTGATTTCATTGTTTGGTGGTTCAAAGTATCAGATCGGCGGGCCGACTGGGGCGTTTGTTCCAATTTTATTCGGGATTGTCAGCCAGTACGGTATTGAAAACTTGCTTATTGCCGGTTTTATGGCAGGCTGTATGCTTGTATTATTCGGAATATTCAAACTAGGAAAGCTCATGAAGTTTATTCCTCGTCCGGTTATCATCGGTTTTACTGCTGGCATTGCTGTCATTATTTTTTCAGGACAGATTGCCAACTTCCTCGGATTAAAGGGTGTTGAAAAACATGAAAGCTTTTTCCTCAATATGAGAGAAATCGTGGTCCATCTCGGTACCACAAACAGTCTCGCCATCATCACAGCCGTCACCGGGCTCATTGTGATTTTGGCGGCACAAAAATACATTCCCAAAATACCTGGTGCTCTATTAGGTCTATTGGCTTCTACGTTTCTCGCCGTTCTTTTCTTTCAAGGACAAGTTGAAACGATTGGCTCTGCATATGGTGAAATCCCTCGTCAGCTGCCAACCTTCGCTTTTCCTGAATTGACGATTGAAAAAATGATATACCTCCTGCCTCCAGCAATTATCATTGCACTTTTAGGCGGCGTGGAATCGATTTTGTCCGCAATGGTTGCTGATAATATGAAAGGCTCTAAACATGACAGCAATAAAGAGCTTGTTGGACAAGGAATTGCCAATATGGCGGCACCGCTTTTCGGAGGAATTCCAGCGACGGGCGCTATTGCCCGCACGGCAACGAACATAAAAAATGGAGGAGCAAGTCCGATTTCTGGTGTTGTGCATGGCGTTGTCGTCTTGCTAATCTTAATGGTATTTGCGCCATATGCGTCAATGATTCCACTTGCTGCAATGGCACCAATTTTAATGTTTGTTGCTTGGAATATGAGTGAGAGAAAAGAATTTATCAATATTGTGAAAGTGAAAAATGCCGATTCGCTTGTACTTGTCGTGACCTTCCTGCTCACAGTGATCGGTGATTTGATTATTGGCGTCACCGCTGGTCTCATTTTAGCGTTTATCGCTTTTATCAAAAAAATGAGCCAGACGACCAATATCCATACAAATGTCGCTGTTCCTCAAATGGAAACAGCAGCTGCTTTAGAAAAACAGACAGACGAGAAAGGGATCAGTATGTATTCCATCGAAGGGCCGCTCTTTTTCGGAACAACAGATTCATTGGAAAATTCGATTTTGGACCATGTTCAAACAAAACCAAAAACACTTATTCTGCTTATGAATAAAGTCAATTATATGGACACGTCGGCAGAAGCGGTTCTCATGAATATCTCCAATCGGTTAAAGCATCATAATGGAAAGCTGATGATCGTTGGGCTTCAATCACAGCCTAAGGAGCTTTTGCATCGAACAGGTCTTTTCCATCATATCGGAAAGCAGCATTTCTTTGAACGAACAGATGACATCTCACCACAGCATCTTTAAGGCTTAGAAAAACACGTGACAGCTGGTCACGTGTTTTTTACTGACTCTTTTTCTCCAGAAAAACGCTTTGTGAGTTTCTGTTGATGAGCGCTGAAGACCTCTTCTACTGTGACGTCATAGAGATCCGCTAAAATGAGGAGGTTTGCTAAGACATCTCCCATTTCTTCAATGAGTTCTTTCTTCAGCTCAGATGATTCCTGTCTCTGCTCATCAGGCCGGTCTCGTCCAATTTCTATTGCTCTAACAGCACGAGCGAGTTCTCCCGTTTCTTCCATTAAGAAGCCTAACCGGATAAACGGTCCATATTCTGTCCAATTTCTCATTTGATAAAAATCCTTGATCCACTTCTCCATTTCAGTTGTTTGCATTCTCTCTATACAGCTCCTTATATGGTGTTCACTCTTTTGATTTTACACTATATATAGAAGAAACGGCTGTTTTTTTACAAATCATTATAGTAGAATGAGTGAAGAAATCATAGAGAGAGATGGAGCTGTTTTGATGAAAACGATTTGTGTGTTTGCTGGTTCAAATCCAGGTGTAAACGATGTCTACAAACAAAAGGCTGTAGAGCTGGGGGCTTATATGGCGAAGCAGGGCATTCGTCTTGTTTACGGCGGATCGCGTATTGGGTTAATGGGCGCGATTGCCGATGAGGTCATGAGACATGGCGGGCAAGTGATCGGTGTCATGCCTAAGGGGCTTTTTAGAGGAGAAGTCGTGCATCAAGAGCTGACAGAGTTAATTGAGGTAACAGGCATGCATGAACGAAAAGCGAAAATGAGCGAGCTGGCCGATGGGTTTATTGCGATGCCAGGTGGCTTTGGTACATATGAAGAATTATTTGAGGTGCTGTGCTGGGCACAAATCGGCATCCATCAAAAGCCGATTGGATTGTATCAAGTGAATGACTATTTCAACCCGCTTATGGACATGGTGAAGTTTAGTGTACAGGAAGGCTTTTCAAATGAATCACACCTTCAATTGTTACATGCTTCGAGCGAACCGGAGGAATTAATCACGCAGATGGCTTCTTATCAAACACCGTCTCTTCAGCAGAAATGGACGGAGCTGTCTTAAAGTATGTTTAAATGACAAAAAACCGTCTGTTCAAGGAACAGACGGTTTGTGTTGTGATCATTATTTTTGGTCTTCTGTATTACGGGTCAAGACTTTGTCAATGAGTCCGTATTGAAGTGCTTCTTCCGCTGTTTTGAAGTTGTCACGATCTGTATCGCGCTCAATGACTTCAATTGGCTGACCAGTACGTTCAGCAAGTACTTGGTTCAGTTTATCGCGTAAAGAAAGGATTCGTTTTGCCGCAATTTCAATTTCTGTTGCTTGACCTTGGGCTCCGCCTAGTGGTTGGTGAATCATGACTTCACTGTTTGGAAGAGCATAACGCTTACCTTTTTCACCAGCAGCAAGCAGGAACGCACCCATAGATGCAGCCATACCAATACAAATAGTTGATACCTTTGGTTTAATAAATTGCATCGTATCGTAAATGGCCATACCAGCTGTGATTGAACCGCCAGGGCTGTTAATGTAGATAGAAATATCTTTTTCTGGATCTTCAGCTTCTAAGAAAAGCAGCTGTGACACGATGGAGTTGGCAACATTGTCATCGATCGCAGAACCAAGCATGATAATACGGTCTTTTAAAAGACGAGAATAAATGTCGTAAGCTCTTTCCCCACGATTTGTTTGCTCAATGACTGTAGGTATTAAATTCATAATGTTCCTCCTTCACCTTTTAGGTAAGTATGTAATTCTTAATTCAATGATACATTTTTGGTCAATAAAGGTCAAACAAAACGCTGACCTAAATTCAAATACCCCTATCCATTTTCCCCAAAATCATTCCACTTCAAACCATCATAATAGTTTATGTATCCAAAGTAAGAAAATACATCATCATGACGAATGATTAATCATTGCTTTCTCGCAGTATTTCCCTTATAATTTGATATGCTGACGTTCAAAAAACATATCGTGCGCTCGTAGCTCAGTTGGATAGAGCGGTGGTTTCCGGTACCACGTCTGCCGGGGGTTCGAATCCCTCCGAGCGCGTACTTGACCTTGTTTACGATAGACAATGGTCTCAACGAAGCCCTCTCCTTTGGAGAGGGTTTTTTTGTTCCGCCTCATGTATGATTCACTTTTAAAACGTTTCATCTATGAATGTTTATTTATGCTATAATTAATAATCATTCTCAATTAAAGGTGGTTTTGTAAGTGAAAAAAATGATTTGGCTAGTCAGTCTGCTGGCACTGCTGTTAGTAGCATGCGGGCAGAAAGAGAATAAAGAGCAAGCAGCAAGTACGCGTACATATACAACGGAAACGGGTGAAAAGATCACGATTCCTGCCAAGCCGAAGCGGATTGTTGTGTTAACAGCGCAGCTTGGGAACTTTAAAAAGTTAGGTGTGACACCTGTTGGCATGACAGATGTTTATCCTAAATCATCCTTTTTAGATGAAACAGGTGTGAAGCGGGTGCCGATGGAAAATGTGGAGGTGATTGCAAAGCTGAAGCCTGATTTAATCATTGCTTATTCACAAAACGAACAGATTGAAAAGTATAAAAAGATTGCCAAAACGATCACGTTTACGACAAGTGAACATAGCTTCAAAGAGATGCATATTGAAATTGGAAAGATTCTTGGAAAAGAAGCGTTAGCGAAAAAACAAATACAAGAAATGGACGAGAAGCTGAAGAAAGACGGAGAAGAAGTGAAAGCGAAAATTGGTGATGACAAGACATTCTCCATTATGGATGTCCAGCCAAAGCAAGTGTACTTATTTGGTACGGACTTTGGCCGCGGCGGGGAAGTCATCTATCAAGGCTATGGATTCAGCTTACCTGAAAAGGCAGAAAAGGCACTTCCAAAGGAAGGCTATCTTGGAATTTCATTAGAAGAAATGAATGAGTATACAGGAGACTATTTACTTGTACCAACAAAGGATGGAAAAGAGCCAAATCTTGATATTACGAACAGCGGTGTATGGAAGAAAAATCAAGCGGTGAAGCAAGGGCATGTCCTGTACTATTCAATCAAGGAATTTATCTATGCAGATCCGATCTCCATTGAAAAACAGTCTGATGTATTTAAAAAAATGCTGCTCAAATCATAATGTGAAAAAGACAAAGTGCTTATTAGGAGACTTTGTCTTTTTTTCTGCCACTTTATCATGAAATACTGGACATAAGACTCATTTCTCTCCTTTTCAGGCGTATTTGTTGAGCCGGCTTGCTGTATATGATTAACATGGAAGGGAATTGACAATGAGGAGGAATTTCTTGTGGCGAAGATTTTATTGATTACGTTTCCAGCTGAAGGACACGTGAACCCTATGTTAGGAATGATTAAAGCTTGGGCGGATCGAGGCGATGAAGTGCATGCGGTCACAACTGTACATTATGAGGAACGAATCAAACGCTTAGGCGCTCACGTACATATACATCCAGACTATATTCGGACATTACATGTGGAAGAAGGAGATTTAGATTCCATGCAGCCGTTCTTTCATGCCATGCTGCAAACATCATATGATATTTTAGAGGTAGTGGAAACACTTTCTGATAAGCATTCATTTGATTTGGTCTACTTCGATATGTTTGGGGCAGGGGAGCTTGTTCGAGATTACTTGCGCATTCCGAGCATTGGATCCAACCCATCTTTTGTGCTGCAAGAGGCGCATTTTGATACACCGCTATACAGAAAGGATGAGAAAGCCGATCATCTGTTAGAAAAAATACAAGAGCGTTTTGGCGTTCAGCCAACGCGTTTGATGCAATTTATGAAAAACCGTGGAGAACTGAATATCGTTTATACAAGTGAATATTTCCAGCCTTCTGTTGATTCATTAAACGATTCGTTTGTTTTCATTGGACCGAGCTTTCTAAAAAGAGCCGACCAGCATGATTTCCCGCTGGAAGCACTTGAGCAAGAAAAAGTCGTTTTTATTTCCATGGGCACCGTTCTTGGGGATACAGAAGCATTTTTTAATATGTGTATAGATGCCTTCGCAGACTTTGACGGAAAAGTAATCATCGCAACAGGTGAAAAAGTAGATCGTTCTCTCTTAAAAGAGGCGCCTGCTCATTTTCTGATCGAGCCTTATGTGCCGCAGCTTGAGGTGCTCGAATTGACAGATGTGTTTGTAACGCACGGCGGAATGAACAGTGTCAATGAAGGTATTCATTACCACGTTCCGATGGTCGTCATTCCAGTCGACAAAGATCAGCCGATGGTGGCACAAAGAGTGACCGAATTATCTGCTGCCTGTGCACTTGATAAAGATCAGCTGACAGCAGAGGAGCTAAGAGAGACCGTTGAGACGGTTTTAGGCAGTGATACGTACCGGGCGGGGATTGAGAAAATTGAAGAAAGCTTCCAAGCAGCAGGTGGAACAGAAAAAGCATTAAGGGTGATCGATCAATTTATACAAGCGAAACAGACTCAATCATGAGTCTGTTTTTTTATGAAAAGACGTTGTATTTCCCATTTCTGTATGCTAATATTCAATTCGTAATCATTTCGATTAAAAATCGTAATGATTACGATAATGTTGAATTGGAGGAAGTACATATGAGTGATCAACCTGTTTACATAAAGAAGAAATATGAGAAAAAGCATCCCTATGTGACATACACTTTGATGCTGTTTTCAGTGATGGCTTGTTTTTTATTGGCCTCATGCTCTGGAAACAAAGCATCTTCCAGCATGAATGATAGAGAAGAAGATGAGCTCGTGTATGCAAGTACAAAAGATATCAGGGACATTAATCCCCATCTATACGGCGGAGAGATGGCTGCTCAAAATATGGTGTTTGAATCGCTTGTCGTCAATACAGAGAAGGGCGTTCAGCCTGCCTTAGCGAAAAGCTGGGACATTTCAAAAGATGGAAAAACCTACACCTTTCATCTTCGAAAAGGTGTGACTTTTTCAGATGGTGAGCCTTTTAATGCAAAGGCAGTGAAATTGAACATTGATGCTGTCGTCAAAAATATTGAAAAGAACGCTTGGCTTAATCTCGTATCCGAAATCAAATCCACAAAGGCGTTAGATGACGATACATTTGTTCTCACGTTGAAAGAGCCTTATTATCCTACGTTAGAAGAGCTGGGCTTAACACGCCCCTTCCGTTTTATTTCTCCAAAAAGCTTCATTGATGGAACGACTGCAAAAGGAGTCAAAAGCTATGCAGGTACAGGTCCTTATGTTCTAAAGGAACATAAGAAAAATCAATATGCTGTTTTTGAAATGAATGACCACTATTGGGGGAAAAAGCCGAAAATTTTAACCGTGAAATGGAAAGTCATGCCGGATCACCAGACCATCTTACTTGCGCTCCAAAAAGGAGAGGTAGATCTTTTATTTGGAGCAGATGGTGACATGATCGATGGAGACTCATTCCAGGCTTTAAAAGAAGCAGGTCAATATGGTGTAACCGTGAGCCCTCCTGTTGGTTCAAGATCGATTGTCATTAATTCAAACCAGCCAATCACAAAAGATCCGAAAGTAAGAGAAGCGTTTCAATACGCCATTCAAAAGGATATGATCACAGAAGGCATTTTAAATGGAACGGAAAAGATGGCACACACATTGCTTGCCCCTTCTGTCCCTTACGCAAATATTCCATTGAAAAAGAAAACTTATCAAAAGAAGAAAGCAGAGGCAATATTGGATGAGGCAGGCTGGAAGATGAAAGAAGACGGCTATCGCTATCAAAATGGCAAACTGCTGAGTGTGGCTATTTATTATAATTCCGATAATGCGGGTGAAAGAACGATCAGTGAATCAATTCAACAAGATTTCAAGCAGGTGGGGATCAAGCTGGATATTAGAGGAGAAGAAAAACAGGCATTTTTAGATCGGCAAAAAACAGGAAAGTTCGATCTGATGTACTCGCTGTCTTGGGGACTTCCTTATGATCCACAAACTTATGTCTCTTCATTCCGTGTAGCATCTCATGCTGATTATCAAGCCCAATTAGGACTGAAAAAGAAAAAGTGGCTGGACGAGACGATTACGGAAGTATTAGTAGAACCAGATGAGCAAAAGCGGAAACAAATGTATCAAGAAATATTGACGTATATCCATGATGAAAATGTCTACATCCCAATCTCTTATTCTGTGACAAAGGCCGTTTATAATAAGCGCCTGAAAGGCGTAGGTTTTCATGTGTCTCAGTATGAAATCCCATTTGACCGTATGTATTTTGCGTCATAAAACGGAGGTAGAGACATGACTCGCTATCTCTTAAAACGAATATTGATGCTTTTCCCGCTTATGATCTTCATCACCTTCTTTGCT
This sequence comes from Bacillus sp. DC4300-2b2, assembly GCF_049895685.1. Lineage (NCBI taxonomy): Bacteria > Bacillati > Bacillota > Bacilli > Caryophanales > Bacillaceae > Bacillus > Bacillus sp. DC4300-2b2. The sequence continues at coordinate 329,600 of NZ_JAFCSW010000001.1, read as the reverse complement.
TTTGTACTGCTGACGATGCGGGCAAGTGATCCAGCTGAGGTCGCTTTGCGAGTGAATCAAGTCACACCAACAGAAGAAATGATTGAATCGATGCGTCAGGAATTAGGCTTAGACCAGCCGTTTTTCATCCGCTATGCCACATGGCTTAAAGATGGATTAACAGGTGATTTTGGTAAGAGCTATGTCACACAGGAGCCGGTTTTTAATCTTATCATGGAGGCGCTGCCTGCTACATTGCAGCTTGCAGGAGCAGCGCTCTTTTTGATCATATTGCTCAGTTTGTTATTCGGGGTGATTTGTGCATATGCTGCTCATTCCTGGGTGGACCGGATCTTGAGAGCCTTTGTGTTTATCGCCGCTTCAATGCCTAGTTTTTGGCTGGGGATATTGTTGATTTGGCTTTTTTCTGTCAAATTCAATTGGGTCAATACGAGTGGAATGGAAGGGTTCAAATCGATTCTTCTTCCAGCTGTCACATTATCATTAGGCTACTTATCGACCTATGTGAGACTAATACGTAATCAAATTCTAAAATTTCAGCACGAGCCCTTTGTTTTTTACGCAAGAGCACGTGGTTTAAAGGAACGAACCGTTCAACTGAAAGTCATGAGGCATGCCCTGCAATTAGCGGTGACAGCACTTGGCATGTCTATTCCAAAGCTCATTGCGGGAACTGTTATTATTGAGAACCTTTTTGCTTGGCCAGGGGTTGGCCGGTTGTGTGTAACAGCTATTTTCCATGCTGATTTCCCCATAATTCAAGCCTATTTGTTTGTGATGGGGTTCCTGTTTGTTATGTGCAACCTCATTGCTGATGTGATGCAAATGACCATGAATCCGCAGTTGCGAAAGGAGGTATGACAACGATGATAGGGTGGCATCAATTAAGAAAAGACCGTATGGCGATTCTTTCAATCTGGCTGTTAGCACTTGTCGCATTAGCTGGACTGTTTGCGCCAGTGTTAGCACCACATGACCCAACAAATACGAACATTCTTCAAAAATATGCCGGTATCAGTCTTACTTATCCACTCGGAACGGATCATCTAGGGAGATGTGTATTGTCTCGGCTTTTATATGGAATTCGGACAACAATGCTTGCGGCCATGCTGACGATGTGTATCACGATGCTCATTGGCAGCGTACTTGGACTCATGGCAGGCTTTTTTCGAGGAAAGGTGGATGGAGTTTTGATGAGGCTGTGTGATGTCATGCTGTCCTTTCCGGCAGAGGTGATGATTCTTGCAGTTGTGGGAATACTCGGACCTGGACTATTCAATATTATTTTGGCGAATGTCCTAGCGAAATGGGCCTGGTATACAAGAATGATTCGTTCGTCTGTCCTTCAATATGCGAATGAACCTTCTGTTCAGTTTGCAAAGGTATCTGGCGGCACACCCTTTTACATATTGAGGAGACATCTATTTCCTCGCATCTCAGGAGAAATTGCTGTTTTTGCGACACTTGATGCGGGCTGGGTAATCTTAAATATATCAGCACTGTCTTTTCTTGGGTTAGGTGTGAGTGCACCTACACCAGAATGGGGCATGATGCTCAACGAGGCGAAGAATGTTATGGTGACACATCCAGCCCATATGCTTGCCCCTGGACTTGCCATCTTGTTTGTGGTCATGGCGTTGAACTTTTTAGGAGACAGCCTTCAGCATGCCGCGAATCCTGCCATGCATCATACCAGAAAGAAAGGGGTGAGGCCATTTGCCTTTAATCGACGTAAAAAATCTGTCCATACATGATCCACAGCAGCAAAGGAATATAGTGACGAATATCACATTTTCTTTACACCAACAACGCTGTTTAGCCGTCATTGGAGAAAGTGGCAGTGGAAAATCAACTGTCGCAAAAGCGTTAATTGACCTTGTCTCACCTTCGCTAGAAGTGAAAGGAACGATCATTTTTGACGGCAAAACATTGACAAATCAAGAAGCGCATCAATGGCGGGGGAAACGAATAGGTTTCATCTCACAGGATGCCATGAATGCATTCAACCCTATTGAAACGATTGGTCATCAAATGATGGAAACATTTCAGCAGCACTTGGGCTTACGCGGAAAAGAAGGGAAAGCCCATGCTATGGCTGGGCTTGCACGTGTCCATTTAAAAAATCCATATGATTTGATGAAAAAATATCCGTATGAACTGTCTGGGGGGATGCTTCAGCGTGTGATGATTGGCATCACGATGATGCTTTCTCCTGACGTGATCATTGCAGATGAGCCAACTGCATCGCTTGATGCCTTCAATCGGCGTGAAGTCATCAGACAATTACACAGACTAAAGGAAGAAACCGGTGTTACCTTGATCGTTATATCGCATGATTTAGGCGTCGTTCAGGCAATCGCCGATGAGTTGATGGTCATGCACCAAGGAGTAATGCTTGAGCATGGGTCAGCCAAGGAAGTGTTCACATCACCCGAGCATCCCCAAACAAAGCATTTACTTGAGACGAGGCTTCGATTATCTGCCCCTACTGAAGCACTGCGGCAGCAGAAGAGAGTGGAGGCGTTCCCATGTTGATCACAGCTTTCGATCTAGTCAAACACGGTGAGAAGAAAGGGCTTTTTTCAAAACAAAAGAAACCAAAAGACCGCATATCAAATGTTTCGTTTCAAATCGAAAAAGGACAATGTGCCGGATTAGTCGGTGAGAGCGGCAGTGGCAAAAGTACATTGGCACGTATACTGCTCGGTTTAGAAAAATTAGATAGAGGCGATGTGCAGATTGAGGGCATGTCAGCTGACAAGTGGCGAAGGATGAACCGGGGGAAAATGAGTGTTGTCTTTCAGGATTATCTATCTTCTGTTCATCCTTCCTTTACGGTGAAAGAGATCATAGCAGAACCGATGCGTTTGTTAAAGCAGAATCAGAATCTGGATCAGAAGGTTTTGTCATTACTTGAGCAAGTCAGACTGCCTTCGTCTGTGCTGAATCAATATGCTCATCAGCTAAGCGGTGGTCAGCTCCAGCGAGTGTGCATCGCACGAGCCATATCGACGCATCCAGCCATTCTTATACTAGATGAAGTCTTGAGCTCACTGGATGTCTCTGTTCAAGTACAAATATTGGAGCTGCTTGAGACATTAAAACAAGAGCTAGACATGACCATGCTTCTCATTACTCATGATGTAGAAGCAGCGGTGTATCTATGTGACAGCCTTCTATTTTTACATGAAGGAAGCCTAGTGGAAGAATGCAAAAAGGACGAACTGTTTGAAGTGTCCCATCCATTTACACTCCAGTTAATCGATTCACTTATGCCATTTCAGCTTGACAAAAAATAACCAATCTTTTATCGTATACGTAACAAACGACGGAAGGGTGACCCAATGCAATGAAGTACTAATCCTATGACTTGTAAGCAAAATGAACGAACGAAGGCAGTGAGCAAACGATCGGTTTGCCATGTTTGCTGCGTTTTCATTTTTTAGCTTCGGAATAGGATGGTACAGCTTGGGAATCAAAAAATGAAGTGATTGATACGTGGGATGTGTGTGTTCAAATATGAACGGCACACCATACTGGATCAATCTGCTTATTTTTGTACACCATTTTGCCTCCTATTCTGAGAATGGGAGGCTTTTTCATGTCTCCTGATACGAAAGGAGAGGATTGGATGTTATTAAAAGCCAATCAGTTAAAGGTATTTCGGAAAGATCGCTTGTTATTTGATATTGAGGAACTAGTCATCCATCAAGGTGATCGCATTGGTCTTGTAGGGACAAATGGCAGCGGCAAAACGACTTTATTGCATGTGCTGGCGGGGCAGCAAACACCAGACAGCGGCACGGTGGCCGCCACTGCGACTTGTACACTGCTTCCTCAATTGAAACAAGGAGATGGCAGACAGAGTGGCGGTGAAATGACCCAGACTTATATTGAAAGAGCATTAAGTCGGCCGTCTGCCCTTTTATTAGCAGATGAACCGACCACTCATTTGGATACGGAGCATATTGAGTGGCTGGAAGAAAAGCTGCGTCATTATCAAGGTGCTCTTATTGTTGTTTCACATGATCGTGCTTTCTTAGATGCAATATGTACGGAGATTTGGGAGCTGGATCATGGGAAGTTTCATCATTACAAAGGCAACTACACACATTTTGCACAGCAAAAAGAGCTGGCACATCGTCAGCAGGTGGAAGCGTACGAAGCTTATACACAAAAGAAAAAACAGTTAGAGCATGCGCTGGAAAAGAAAAAGAAAAAGGCGGACAAAGCAACAAAGCCCTCCCAAAAGGTGAAATCCTCAGGGCCTAAAATTGCAAAGCCATACTATGCAAATAAGCAAAAAAAGCTGCAAAAAACAGCCAAATCCATTGAAACCAGGATGGAGAAATTAGAAAAGGTTGAGAAGGTAAAGGACATTCAGCCGATCCAAATGACTCAGCATACGATGAAGGAAGTAGCAAGCCGTACCATTTTGCGAGTGGAAAATGTAGATGGCAAGGCGGGCGATAAAGTGCTTTGGAAGAAGGCGAATGTGGAAGTGAGGGGCGGAGACAAGGTTGCCATTATCGGAAAGAACGGGAGCGGAAAAACGACATTTCTCCGAATGTTAGTGAATGGACATCCCGGAGTTACTTGCTCAGAGGCTGTCAAGCTAGCGTACTTCCGTCAGGATCTTTCAGGACTGAAGGTAGACGAATCGATTTTACAAAATGCGCTGAAAGAGGCGGTTCAAGAAGAGTCAGTGGTTCGAACGGTTTTAGCGAGACTAGGATTTAGAGGGGATGATGTGCATAAGCCTGTTGGCGTATTAAGCGGGGGAGAACGGGTGAAAACGATGCTTGCGTCCTTACTCGTCAGTGATGCCAATGTTCTCATGCTGGATGAACCGACGAACTTTTTAGATCTAGCCGCAGTTGAAGCACTTGAGGGTCTCTTGAAGGATTATCCAGGTACCGTTGTGTTTGTTTCCCACGATCGCAGGCTGATTGAGGAGGTTGCCACTCGTATTTTCCATATTCATGAGGAACGTATTGAAGGATTTGACGGCACATATGAAGCATATAAACAAAAGGAAGAAAAACCAGCTGTGACAAATAAAGAAGAGGAGCTTCTATTAATTGATATGCAGCTGTCTGAAGTGCTCAGCCGTTTAAGTATTGAGCCGTCGCAAGAGCTTGAAAAGACATTTCAAGCATTATTGAAGCAAAAAAAGTCTTTGGAGTCCTAAAAGAAAACCCCTGTTTACTCTACAGGGGTTTGTTCATGTCGTTCTTTTTTTAATTGTTCAAGTTCACTCACTGTGACGAGCTGGTAGCCTTGTTTGGTGAGTTCACGGATGATCTTTACTGCTGCTTGAGCTGAGCTTTCATAAATATCGTGCATTAACACTGTTCTGCCATCTGCTGCATGTGAGAGAACGCGGTTTGTGATCTGCTGGCTGTTGCGGATTTTCCAATCCTCAGGATCAACATCCCACAAAGTGACTTTCATCCCAATCGCCTGATTGATGTCTTGATTTGTACCGCCATATGGCGGTCTAAAGTGCGTAGGTGTATATCCGCTTGCTTTCTCAATCAGCTGCTGAGTGTCCTTCACTTGTTTCACGGCTTCTTCTAAAGGCAGTCTTGTTAATAAAGGGTGATTGTAGGAATGGTTTCCGATCTCATTCCCGCCTTTTAGAATGTCGGCAAGCATTCCAGGATAATATTGCACCCTGCTGCCTAAGACGAAAAAGGTGGCATGTCCTTTATTTGCCTTCAGCGCATCTAAAATTTTTGAGGTTGTCGCTGGATTCGGTCCATCATCAAATGTGAGTGCGATGGCTTTTTTATTCGGGTCAAGCTTTGATTTTTGCGGAAGCTTGATGGCTTTTCTTTTTGGGTTCGGTTCTTTCATTTCATTTTTATTTTTGATTTTATCCATATATTCTGGCTTTAATATGTCCTTCAGCAATGTCTTTTTGATTGCGAGTGTTTGCGGACCGAGATCCTCCGCGGCTACTTGAGATGCTGGGAAATAAAATTCTACATATTTGTCTTTCAAGGCAAATTGACTGAAGTTTTGAGCATCAGGGGCTGTTCCTTTCTGAAGGAGAGGCTGATCCTTAGATAAGGTTTTATCCTTTCGAAGCTCCGTATATGTAATATAGGATAATTTCTTTAAATAATTGGTTTTAGGCAGAAATAAATCTTTTGTGTCAAGAAAGGTTTTTTTCTGAAAATCATAGTTAATCGTGAGATGATTGGTGGTTCCATTTTGCTGGCCAGTATACGTATAGGTCGTAAAGCGAATGGCAGCAGACTGCTTCGCATAATGTATCATTTCATAATCAATATTCAGTTCATAGCGTTTATGTTCATCGATATCCTTTGCTTCACTGAATGTTTTTTTGAAATGCTCTAATGCTGAATTGGCATAGCTTTGAATCTTGTCATCTAGCTCTTTTTGATGAAAAAGAGGATAGTTGACTGCATATCTCATAAATTTCCCGTCATTTACGAGAGTGACAATTTCCACGTTTTTATAGTTCGTATCTTGCTTTACATTTTTCTTCTCTGTACCGCTTGCTTGTTGATTTTGAAAGAAAGCAACTGCTCCAATGACGACTGCAAGCGCAAATAGGACGATAATCCATTTTCCCTTTACTGACACAACTTTCAAATCTCCTCTCATGACGGGTCATTCTTTATTAGTTTGACATCTTTTTGTAATATTTTTATAACATTTGACTTACTTTTGTAATTTTAGTGGATTTTCATGCAAAATGTCAACTATTTTCCTATTAAAATATGAGAAAACATGATTGGCCGTTCTGAGCGGCAAAAAGAAATCTCCTTTCTCTGCTCCGCACATACCTTCATTTAATTAAAAAATAGCGTGTACATTGATTTTTTAGAGGCTGGCGGCTATAATTTTGTTGATTATGATTCTCATTTTCAAACTGACTTTTAATGAAGAAAAGGATGACACCGATTTTGCAGGATAAGCGAAAACCTCAACAAAAACGATCATCACATATTCTGTTCTTTTTGATATTTTTTGTCGCCGTTATTGGATTAGCAGCTGCCATGTTTTTTGCTGTGTCATACGGTGCAAAAACATTGTCTCTGCAAACGGTTTGGACAGCTGTATTTGACTACCAGTCAAATGTCACAGAGCAGCAGATCATCCATGAATTAAGACTTCCTCGTGTTTTAGGGGCAGCTCTAGTGGGAGCGGCGTTTGCTGTAGCGGGTGCTCTTATGCAGGGCATCACAAGAAATCCTCTGGCAGATGCGGGGATTTTAGGTATTAATGGCGGTGCGATGTTTGTGGTCGCTCTCTGTTTTGCTTTTTTCCCAGGAATGCCTTATTCGGCACTGATGTTTTTTTCCTTTATTGGTGCTGTGCTCAGTACGCTGCTGATCTTTGCGATTGGGGCGGCTGGCGGCGTATTGACACCGCTGCGTCTCACTGTAGCAGGAGCGGTTGTAGCCGCATTGCTTCATGCGCTCAGCTCTGGGATTGCGATTTATTTTGACCTGAGTCAGGATTTGGCTTTTTGGTATGCAGGCGGGGTAGCTGGTGTGAAATGGCCGCAGCTGACGATTCTTGCCCCGGTTATTCTGATTGTGATCGTATGGGCAATGCTATTAGGCCGGTCACTTTCCTTACTATCGCTCGGTGAAGATACAGCGGCGAATTTAGGGGTGAAAACCCGGCAAGTGCGAATACTAGGCATGACCGCTGCTGTGTTATTAGCAGGGGTTTCTGTATCAGCAGTCGGGTCGATTGGGTTTGTCGGTCTTGTCATCCCGCATATTGCACGAAAGCTTGTTGGTGTAGACTATCGTTTCGTTATTCCGATGTCAGCGATATTAGGCGCAGTGCTGCTTGTCTTTGCAGACCTTGCCAGCCGTACAGTCAATCCGCCAAGAGAGCTTGCCATTGGCGTGATGGTGGCACTTGTTGGTGTTCCTTTCTTCTTATACATTGCCAGAAAAGAAGGGAGGAACCTGTCATGAGAGAGAAACAGCGTGCTCTTGCCGTGACAGTCGTTTTGCTTTGCCTGAGTGCGGCTGTTGTGCTGTATAGTTTAAATACCGGTACGCTGAAACTAAGCCCTGTCATGGTCGTCAAGACACTATTTGGCTTTGGAGATTTCCAAAGTGAAACGGTGCTGTTTGACTATCGTCTGCCTCGAATCGTGGTGACGATGTTAGCTGGTATTGGTCTTGGCATTGCTGGCGGCATTTTGCAAAGCTTATCCCGTAACCCGCTGGCCGATCCTGGAATCATTGGACTGAATGCAGGGGCAGCATTTGGCTTAATTGTGTTTGTGACATATTTTCATGCACTTGAAGGCAATCCGTCTCTTCTTATTCCGCTCTTTACGTTTGGCGGCGGACTGCTTGCGGCAGCGGTTATTGTGCTTCTTGCATATGACCGGCATGAGGGGCTTGTTCCTATCCGTCTGATTTTAGTTGGCATTGCGGTTGCTGCGGGTTTTAGTGCACTCACCTTATATTTGTCATTGAAGCTTGATGAAGATACATACACGTTTGCTTCAAGATGGCTTGTGGGCAATGTATGGGGGAGAGACTGGATTCATGTGCTGGCGCTTCTGCCTTGGATTGTATGCCTTGTGCCGCTCACGCTGATGCAGTCAAACACGCTCAATGCATTGACATTAGGAGATGCTGTCGCCTCAAGTGTAGGTGTTCGTGTTCAGCGTAAACGTCTTCTCCTCTTGACCTTAGCGGTAGGCCTCGCGAGTGCCAGTGTTTCGATGACAGGCGGTATTGGCTTTATAGGCCTCGTGGCCCCGCATTTGGCCAGGCGGCTTGTCGGGTCATTGCATCAGTATTTTTTACCAGTTAGTGCGCTGCTTGGCTTGTTGATTTTGGTCAGTGCCGATACAATCGGACGTTCTATCTTTGCTCCAAATGCGATACCGGCGGGTGTGGTCGTGGCCTTTATCGGTGCCCCGTATTTTCTCTATTTATTAACTAAAACGAAATAAACATGAAAGAGGAACTCATCATGAAAAAACTACTAGTGTTTGGATTAACGCTCTGTTTCTTGCTGCTTGCCGCTTGCGGACAACAGGAAACAAAGAATACAACAAATGAAAAGACGAATGGAACACCAAAGATTGCTTCCTTGTCCATTCATTTAACAAATGACTTGTTAGCACTCGGTATCAAACCGGCGGGCTCTGTTGTAGGAGGAGACTTAAAAGATTTCCTTCCACATGCGAAAAAGCAGCTGAGTCAGACGAAGAAGCTCGGCATTGCAGCTGATCCAGATATGGAATCACTGCTTGCGTTACAACCAGATGTTATTTATGTTGATGAAGAATTAGCCGGACAAGACCTATCGAAATATAAGAAGATCGCCAAAACAGAAGTGTTTAATTTAAATGATGGCACATGGCGGGATCATTTGAAAAAAATCGCCAAACACGTCAATAAAGAAAAAGAAGCGGATCAATATATTAAGAATTACAATCAAGAAGCAAAAGAAGTCAAATCGCTCATCAAGAAAAAGATTGGAAACGGAAAAGTCATGGCGATCCGTGTGACGGCAAAGGAGCTTCGCGTATTTAGCATGAAGCGCCCAATGGGTCCTATTTTATATCAGGATTTAGGCCTGACTCCTGTCGATGGTGTGAAAAAGCTGGACAGCAAGCGCCCATTTGAAGTGATTTCTCAAGAGGTTCTTCCTGATTATGATGCTGATGCTATCTTTGTCGTTGTCAACCGTGATGATAAAGCGCAGCAGGCATTCAAGCAATTAGAAAAGACTCCGATATGGAAGGGTCTAAAAGCAGTGAAGAAAAACCAAGTCTATCCGATTGCAGATCAGCCTTGGCTCGATTACTCAGCTCTAGGCAATAAAATGGCATTGGATGAAGCAAAAGAGATGTTTTCTAAATAAATAGCAAATGAAATCAGGCATCATTCCGCATATAGGAATGATGTCTCTTTTTTTGATTCGTTCTTCTATTCATTTGGCTGCTGCATACATATGAGAGAGAACGAGCAATACCGTCCGTAAGAAGAGGAAAGGGAGGGGTTACAGTTGGAGGTTCAAAAAATTAGTGCAGGTACAATTGCAAGGCTTGTGCTGCTTTTACTGGCGCTTGTTAACAGTGCGCTAACTGCTGCGGGAAAAAGCCCAATTCCTATTGATGAAGAAGGCGTTCAGCAATTCATCACACTTGCCTTTCTGGGGATTACATCACTATGGGCCTATTGGAAAAACAATGATATAACGAAAAAAGCACGAACAAAAAAAGAAGAATAAGAGAAAAAAGAGCCTTTCATGAATCAAAGGCTCTTTTTCATCGAAGCGCAAACGCCTCTCCCCGCAATCATTCTTCCTGAAAGGCTTACGCCCGGCGTTCTCCCATGTTGTTGAGGAAAGCTTTTACTTCCTCAATGCTTAAGCCAATTGCCTTCGCTTCACTCATTAGACGCTTCCACTCTGCTATATTTGAATCAGTCAGCTTTCTATGGGTGACATGTAACGACTTTTCTTCCTGCTCCTTTCGGTACGTTTGGAGCAGCTGATAGAGCTCTTCTTTAGGCATGCCGGCTTGGACGGCATTGACGATATGCTCCCGCCATTCGTGTTCACCACCCTCAGCGTAATGAAACATCATCGTCTCTGCATCAAACAGCTCTTGTAAATCAATCTCTAGTGAAGAGGATACCTTTTTTAAGAACTGGACAGATGGATTTCTGTGGACACCACGCTCAATTTTGCTTAAATATGACTTAGAGACATGGGCATCTTCAGCCAGCTGCTGAATCGAGTATCCTTTTCTCTTTCGGTAAATGCGTATCACCTTGCCTATCATTCGATCAATGATCTCCCTTCTCCCCGGCGAATAGTTCTGCGACCTTTTCGTTCATTATAAGAAATAAATTGTTCTTTATAAAATTCAAAAACGTAAGAATCAGGAAGTAAACAAAAGAAAACGAACGATTTCGTTCTTTAAAAAGAACTATAAGACCTATTATGACATTTTTCTTTGCGGGTATTATCTTTTATAATCCAATCATTAACAAAAAGAAACCATATATAACCTTTTTGTGATGAAATCGGGAGGTATCTATGAATGAGAATATAGGTTTTAAGCAGCTGTTTTCTGTCATTAAAGAGAAAATGGCCCTTCTGATCCTGATTGTCCTGATCGTAACGGGCATTTCGGCCTATTATCAGTTCTATGTCTCGACTCCTGTATATCAGGCAACCACTCAAATTCTTGTTCATAAACGCAGCAATGACGCACAAGCAGATTTAAACGATATTCAGATGAACCTTCAATATACACGTACCTTTCAAGTTTTATTAAAAAGCCCAATCGTCATTGAAAAAGTAAAAGAAACACTCCATCTCACAGAATCAGCAGAAGGACTAAAACACAAAATTGCCACAAGTACAGAAAATGAGTCTGAGGTCATCAATATTTCTGTACAAGATGAGGATCGCGCGAAGGCAGTCGCCATTGCGAATACTGCAACAGAGGTGCTGCAAGAAGAAATCAAAAAAACAATGAATATGGATCGCATTAATGTTTTGTCTGAAGCCAAGCTGTCTAACACGATTCTGATGAATTCGAGGAAATTCGTTCATATCGTTCTGGCATTAGGCGCCTCTTTATTAGGGGGAATGACACTCATTTTCTTAATGAATTTACTCGATGATACTGTAAAACGAACACATCAAATAAGAGAAGAGATCGGATTGCCGTCGCTAGGCAGTGTCTATCAGATGCAGGCAGACAGGAGGGCCAAAAAAGACAAGCAGTCCGTCATAACGGGAGGACAGAACATTGATCTTTAAGAGGAAGAAAAGAGAAAAGAGAGATTTATCCTGTATTTCTGTATTAAATCCTCACTCTGTCATTGCGGAACAATTCCGTACGATCCGAACAAACATCGAATTCACATCGATCCAAACAAGGCTGAAATCGATATTAGTGACCTCCTCCTTGCCGAAGGAAGGGAAATCATTTACGGCTGCAAACTTAGCAGCTGTTTTTGCACAGCAGAACAAGCGGGTGCTGCTCATGGACGCTGATTTGCGAAAGCCGGCCATTCATGAATATTTTGACCTGAGTCATCACACCGGTTTGACGAATGTGCTATTAAATAATTGCAGCTTGGAAGAAGCCATTTTACCTACACCGATTGAGCATTTAGAGCTGCTTCCGAGCGGAACCATTCCGCCGAATCCAGCTGAGCTGCTCTCCTCTTCTGTGATGAAGCAGCTATTTTATGAGATTGAACAGCAATATGACATGGTGATTGTTGATTCCACGCCGCTTCTGCCAGTTGCAGATGCAAAGATCTTGGCGAACCGGACGGATGGGAGCATTCTCGTTGTCTTAAGCGGCAAAACAAAGATTGCTGCTGTGAAGAAATCAAAAGAAGTATTAGAGGGAACAACAAGTAAACTGCTTGGAGCTATGCTAAATGGCAAGAAAGAGAAAAAGGGCAGGCTGTACATGTATTAAAAAGATTGATAGGTGATGTCTCCTAATCTTTAACAATGGAGGCACTCGATCCTGCTGTGGGCATAACCGGTGCCTTAGATGCTCGTCATCAGTAGTGGGGTGTGAGGACGGGTTTGATGCCCATGTTACGTAAGAATAGAGATGCTTTAAAAAGGGGGAGGAGCGTTGACTTACGCCCAAAGATTATCAATCATCGTAGCACTAGATTCATATCTCATCTTAGTTGCCGTCTTTTTTGGTTTTCAATTTGTCCAAGAGGCGGCTTTAACCGTTTATACATTTGAAATGCTCGCCATTTCTTCGCTCAGTCTGCTCATTGGGCACCATCTATTTGCCTGTATGTTTCATGTGTACAAGCAAGTATGGGCTTATACAGGAGTAAGAGAGTTATTTTCTTTAATGAAGACCTTTGTGTGTTCTTTTTTATTTTCGATGACGATGCTGTACCTTTTCGTGCAGACATGGCCATTTCGATTTTTATTCATTGTGTGGCTTTTTCATATCTTATTCATCGGTGCCTCTCGGATGGCTTCTAGGCTATTTCATGACGGAGCAAAACGGCTTCAGGCAGAAAAGGAGCGGGCATTAATTATTGGCGCCGGATCAGCGGGGACCATGCTCGTTCGTCAGCTTCAGCAATCGAGTGATGTACATATTGAGCCAGTCGCCTTCATCGATGATGACAAGACGAAACATAGGCTTGAAATTATGGGTCTGCCTGTTATAGGAGGAAAAGAACAAATTCAAACAGCTGTCGTGATGATGGATATTCAGAAGATCATCATTGCCATTCCATCCAAAAGCAGCCACACCTTAAAAGGGCTGTATAAGGAATGTGTAGCGACCGGAGTCAAAACACAGATCATGCCGGAAATGGAGCAGATTTTAAAAGGAACCCATGCGCTGAATCAATTACGGGATGTACAGCCAGAGGATTTACTAGGGAGAGAACCGATTCAATTAGATACGAGCCGTCTATCTGTACATTTAAAAGGAAAAACGATCATGGTCACAGGGGCAGGCGGATCAATTGGGTCAGAAATCTGCCGTCAAATTTGTGTGTTTGCTCCTCAAGCGATTGTACTTGTGGGACATGGAGAATTTAGCATTCATTCTATTTTACTAGAGCTGAAAGAATTATATGGAAACAGCATCAGACTCTATCCACAAATTGCGGATATTCAAGATAAACAGAAAATGAGTGAAATCGTTGGTCAGTTTCAACCGGATATGATTTATCATGCTGCGGCACATAAGCATGTTCCGCTCATGGAGATCAGTCCGAAAGAAGCTGTGAAAAACAATATTATCGGGACAAAAAATGTCGCAGAAGCCGCACACGAGCACGGCATTGAAACATTCGTCCTCATCTCATCTGACAAAGCGGTCAACCCTGCCAATGTGATGGGAGCCACAAAGCGGTTTGCTGAAATGCTGATCATGCAAATGGGGGCAAGCAGCGAAACAAAATTTGTCGCTGTTCGATTTGGAAATGTACTTGGAAGCAGGGGGAGCGTCATCCCTATTTTTAAGAAACAAATCGAGCAAGGCGGGCCGGTGACGGTCACGCACCCAGCCATGACAAGATATTTTATGACCATCCCAGAAGCATCAAGGCTTGTGATTCAGGCAGGTGCACTGGCAGAAGGAAGACAGATTTTTGTTTTAGATATGGGGGAGCCAGTGAAAATCGTAGACCTCGCAGAAAACCTCATTCACCTCTCAGGCTACACCACAGACCAGATTCCGATTACTTTCACAGGCATTCGTCCTGGGGAGAAAATGTACGAGGAACTTCTCAACCAACATGAAAAAGCACAGGAGCAAATCTTCCCGAAAATTCATATCGGCCATGCGCTGGATGGTGACCCATATGTGCTGAACCGCTTTATCCATGAATTTGACATGATGAGTGAAGAGGAAATGAGACAAGCATTGTTTGCTGCCATTGCGTCGCATGATATGTTGTCCGAACAGATGAAACGAGAGGAGGAGCCGCTTGCTAATGAAGAAAAAAGTCTTGTTTTGCGCAACGGTTGATTATCACTTTAAGGCCTTTCATCTTCCGTATTTCCGGTGGTTTCAGGAAAAAGGATGGGAAGTACATACAGCGGCAAATGGCCAGCTGGAGCTGCCCTATGTGAATCAAGCTCACTCGATTCCGATTCAGCGCTCTCCTTTTCATGTCCGCAACCGGCTTGCGTATGTAGAACTGAAGAAGCTGTTAGCAAAAGAGCACTATGATTTCATCCATTGTCACACACCAATGGGAAGTGTCATTGGCAGGCTTGCAGCCAAAGGCGCGCGCAAAAAAGGAACGAAGGTTCTTTACACGGCACATGGCTTTCACTTTTGGCAGGGGGCGCCGCTTCAAAACTGGCTGCTCTATTATCCAATTGAGAGATTTCTTGCGCGCTATACAGACGCACTGATCACCATTAATGGAGAGGATTTTAAAAGAGCAGACCGTCTATCAAATGAGCGGGCATCTGTTTATTATGTGCCCGGTATGGGTGTGGATATGAAACGGTTCGCACCAGTCGATGAAAAAGAGAAGCAGCGTCTTCGCTCAGCCTATGGCTTTCCCTCGGAAGATTTTATCGTGCTGTGTGCTGGCGAATTAAATACGAATAAAAATCAAGGGATGCTCATCAAAGCATGTGCACAGCTGTCTAGGAAAATACCAAATATAAAGATCGTGTTTGCTGGGGAAGGGACAATGAGGCCAAACTACGAAAAGCTTACCCGCCAGCTCCAGCTTGAAAAGCATGTTCACTTTGCTGGGTTTTGCAAACAAATGGAGGAATGGATGCATATGAGCGATGTGTGTGTTTCCACCAGCTTGAGAGAAGGGCTCGGCATGAACCTGCTTGAAGCGATGTCGGCAGAAAAACCCGTCATTGCAACGGAGAATAGAGGGCATTGTGAGCTTGTCAAACATGGCGTCAATGGTTTTTTAGTTAAACCGCAGGATGTGAATGGTTTAGCTGATTATTTGCAGCAGCTCTATGACAAAAAGGATCAGCTGCCCCTCATGGGAAAAGCGGGACGCTCTATAGCGCATGCATTTGCACAGGAACAGACAGTCAGTGCAATGGAAGAAATTTATACAATCTATATGGATCAAGCAGAGAAGGTGATACAGCATGCATAAACCAAAGGTGTCAATTATCATGGGCGTCTACAATTGCCAAGAGACAGTAGAAGAAAGTATTGAATCCATTCTTCATCAAACATATGAAAACTGGGAGCTCATCATATGTGATGACGCATCAACAGATGGCACTTATGAGAAAGTGCTGTCTTATACAAAACGACACCCTGAAAGAATTCGCCTGATCCGTAATAAACAAAATCAAAGGCTCGCTGCCAGTCTCAATCGCTGTCTGGCTGAAGCGAGGGGAGAGTTGATTGCAAGGCAGGATGGCGATGATCTATCGGTGCCTGTTCGTTTAGAAAAACAGGTTCATTTCCTCGATACATATCCTGAATACGATGTGGTCGGTACGGCGATGACGGTTTTTGATGAAACGGGAACAAGGGGTGTGCGGGCACTTGTTTCAGAGCCTGATCGGAAGGTGATGGCAAGAGGGACTCCTTTTTGTCATGGGACCATTATGATGAGGGCTTCTGCTTACAAAGCTTTAAATGGATATCGCTCTGTGAAAACAACGAGGCGGATGGAAGATATCGATCTTTGGATCCGCTTTTTTGCTGCTGGGAGGAAAGGCTTTAATTTACAAGAGCCGTTATATTTTGTGAGAGAGGATGAAGCGGCCTTTCAGCGGCGAAAGTTTCGATATTCGATGGATAATGCCTGGCTCGTTTTGAAAGCATGCTGGCTATTAAAGCTATCGCCGCTTGACTATTTATTTGCTCTAAAGCCGGTGGTCCGTGCCTGCTTGTCACCGAAGGTCATGAAGCTTTATCATCGCCGGAAGCTGGCGTCGTCTATGCTGAAGAGGAGGGCTGTTCGGGATGAGTAAGCCAAAGCGCGTGCTTCATATTGTGGGCGGGATGAACCGCGGCGGTGCTGAAACGATGATTATGAACATCTATCGTGCACTCAACAGGAATGTCCTTCAATTTGATTTCATTACCCACCGGCAGGACGTCTGTGATTATGATGAGGAAATTCGCGAGCTTGGGGGACGCATCTTTTATGTCCCGAGTATTGGGGCGTCCTCTCCGGTTGCTTTTGTGAAAACATTGACAAAGACAATTAGGCAAACAGGACCCTATCAGGCAGTGCATGCACATACGGATTTTCAGACAGGCTTCTCCGCACTTGCTGCAAAAATAGCGGGTGTGAAGGTTCGCATTTGCCATTCCCATAATACAGCGTGGAAGCAGTCGCCAAACTGGCTGGATCATATGATGCTCAAAGGGTTTCGTCAGCTGATCTTTGCATTCTCTACACAGCTTGTTGCATGCGGCGAGGATGCCGGAGTCTTTTTATTTGGACAGAAAAAAATGCAGAATGGGCAAGTTGAGGTGCTACCAAATGGGATTGATTTATCCCTTTTTTTTCAGCCTGATCCAGACGAAAAGGCAGAGATGAAAAAGCAGTTCCATCTTCACGGAAAAAACATGGTCATCGGTCATATTGGGCGGTTCCATGAGCAAAAAAATCATGTTTTTTTTATGGAGCTGGCACAGACCTTAAAGAAGCAAGGCGTTTCATTTCAGCTTGTCCTCGTAGGGGATGGACCGCTGAAGCAAGTAGTCGAATCGTATGCGGAGAAGGCTGGCTTGATGGAGGACATTGTCTTTACAGGCGTCGTATCAGACGTTCCGCAGTATATGAAAGCATTTGACGTTTTTGTGATGCCTTCTTTGTTTGAAGGTCTTCCGCTTGTATTAGTGGAAGCACAGGCGTCTGGGCTGCCTTGTGTGATTTCAGATCATATTACAGAGGAAGTAGATTTAGGCTGCGGGCTTGTGAAAAGGATGTCGCTGGGAGATTCCGCGCATGAATGGATGAAGGCGGTGCTTGAAGCATATCATGCAGAACCTCCTCTTCAAGAGACCATTACCTCACAGCTTGAACAAAGAGGATTTGATGTGAAACAGAATATTACACGTGTGATGAATCTATATGGACTGTAAGGAAGGAATGGCAGATGGCGGTTTATTTGGTGAACATGATCATGGTCTATTTATGGTCGAGCTTTGCCGCATTTTACGGCAGACGTGATGATACCATTCAAAGCGGATGGCGGCCTAACAAGCTTCTTGTGTTTTTTCCGTTTTTGTTTCTTTGTATTGTCTCTGGGATTCGGTACAAAGTAGGAACCGATTTTGTCACATATGGACAGATGTATGAGTTCTCCATCAACTATGAAAGGCCTTGGCATATATTCGGATTCGGTGTGGATAAAGCCGCAACGGATCCGGGGTTTACGTTTATTTTATGGATGCTTAATCAACTGTCTCATGATCCGCAAATCATGTATATCTCAGTCGGAGCCATTACTTATTTTTTTATTATCAAGACACTTATTCAATATGGCCGTCCATTTGAGCTGAGTATGTTGCTTTTTCTTGGGACCTTTCATTATTATGCGTCATTTAATGGCATGCGTCAGTATATGGTGGCAGCGATTCTTTTTTATGCCATCCGGTTGGTGATCAATGGTCAGTGGAAATTGTATTTTCCGCTCGTCCTTGTATGTTCATTGTTTCATTCATCGGCTCTCATCATGATTCCTGTTTATTTTATTGTGAGGACAAAGGCTTGGTCTTGGATGATGCTGTTCTTATGCCTGATTTTCTTAGGCTTAACCGCGCTTTATGACCGTTTTGTCTCAGTGTTTGTCGTGATGCTGCAAGGAAGTTCATATGGTCATTACGAGGAATGGCTCACAACGAATACGAATGGAATGAATGTGACAAAAATCGGTGTCTTGATTTTGCCGCTTCTGCTCGCTTTCTTTTATCGGAAACGACTTCGTGAGCTGACACCTGAGAGTGATTACATTGTGAATTTTTGTTTGCTTGGTTTCTTGTTTGGCATCCTTGCAACGAAGGATGTCATTTATGCAAGATTTCATATTTATTTTGGTTTGTATCAGCTCATTTTACTGCCATATTTCACACGTATTTTTGATCAGCGGTCTAATGTGTTTATGTATGTAGGGATTGCTGTTTGCTATATTCTGTACAGCATCATGCTGATGCCGTTCGATTCTTCGGTTTTGCCGTATAGAACGATTTTTACAAAGTAGATTTGAAGAAAGGTGGGGCATGCTTTAATGCCAGCTATCAGTCTATTGGTCGCAGTTTACAATACGAGTCAATATGTGGAGCAATGTCTTCAATCAATTGCGGATCAAAGCTTTTCTGATATAGAAGTCATTCTTATCAATGATGGATCGACCGACCGCAGCGGAGAATGTCTTGAAGCATTTGCTGAGCGTGATGAGCGTTTCCGGGTGATCCATCAATCCAATCAAGGGTTAGGCGCTGTGAGAAACAGGGGCATCGAGGAAGCGAAAGGGACGTATCTCGCCTTTGTGGATTCAGATGATATTCTCGCTCCTCATTACTGTGAAGCTATGTACGAAAAAGCCGAAATGACCGGGGCAGATCTTGTTGTGAGTGAGTATTGGATTCAATTTGAACAGTCAAAGAGAACGATACCAACGACGCTGTTAGACAAGCGGTCAGCCGAAAAAACGGATTTAATCAAAGCATTATTACACGGAGACTTGACTGGATTCTCATGGAATAAGCTGTATCGGCGTACCTTTATGGAAAAACACCACATTCGATTTCCGCTGCGGGGTGAGCTTGAAAACATTGAAGATCAATATGTGACGCTGCGCTGTTTTTCTTTATCACGCAGCATCGATTTTGTTCATGAGCCCCTTTATTACTATAGGGTTCATCTGTCATCTATTGTACAGCGATATCAGAAGCAGTATTTCCATCATGGACTGACCTTTTATCATGCACAGCACTCGTTTTTAAAAGAGTATGATGACGTCTCTCTGTATGAGAAAGCATTAGACTTTTTTATCGTCAATCATACGCTTCATTGTATGCTCAACGAATGGAAGAGCCAAAATGATCTCTCTATTCAGGAAAAGCTTGGTCACATGCGGGAAATGGTGACACACGATGCTTTCCAGCATGCTGTCAAACAAGTGGAACCATCGAAGCTCACAGCTCGAAAGCGTATGATTTTATTTCTTGCTAAGTGTCGATTGATTTATCCGCTTTCTGCTGCGGCATCAAGCTATCAAAAATGGATCGAATATCAGACAAGGAAATAGGGGTGATGGGATTGACATTGCAGCAATTGAAGGCAAACGCCGCAGAGTGGCTGCTCTTAAAGGTCAAATATCCGCTTGAGTATAGACTGAGCCGCCAAAGGCTGCCAGAGCTGAGTCATCAGAAGAAAATCATTCTCACGCTGCTGCCGGGACATGATAATTTAGGGGATCATGCGATTGCCTATGCGAGTTATTGTTTTTTAAAGAAACACTTTCCAGCCTATGACATCATAGAAGTGGACATGAAAGAGATCTATCGCCTCGCCCGTCCGCTAAAGCGCAGCCGGCATCCAGATGACATCGTCTGTATCATCGGTGGGGGCAATATGGGGGATTTATACCGGTACGAAGAATGGACGAGACAATTTATCATCAAGACCTTCAAGTCCTATCCCATGATTCAGCTGCCTGCCACTGTTCATTTTACAGAAACAAAGAAAGGGAAAAGGGAGGAACGACGCGCCATACACACGTATAAGCAGCACCCAAGACTGCTCCTCATGGCAAGAGATCAAACAACCTATGAATGGATGAAGCAGCATTTTCCTGATCAAAATGTATGGAAACAGCCTGATATGGTGCTGTCATTAGACGAATCGTCAAAGGATGAAACACGTGAAGGGGTTTTGCTTTGTCTACGTGAGGATCAAGAAGCATATCTCACAAAGGAGGAGCGTCAGCAGCTGCAGCAGTATATCCAAGAGACATATGATCAAGTCGGTTTGATCACAACAACAATTGGCAAACGGGTCGATCGAACAACTCGCTTAAATGAATTAACGGCTTTGTGGACGGAGTTTAAACAAGCACAGGTCGTCGTGACAGATCGTCTGCATGGCATGATCTTTTGTGCGATCACTCATACACCGTGTGTTGTCCTGAGATCGTTTGATCATAAGGTGATGGAGGGATTTGAGTGGTTGGCTCACCTTCCGTTTATGACCCTTTTAAAAGAACCAAATGAGACCGCTGTGAAAGAGGCCGTTCATCAGCTGATGAAAACAAGTGGTCAAAAGGGAGAGGAAGCTGGATGAGGGCTCTTAAACGCTGCGTGAAAGCACAATGAATCGAGCGTTTCTTTATAATGCCAGTGCGAACTTAATCACATTTGTCCTGATGATGCTCATGTCTGTTTGTTTAACACCTTATATTGTTCATACGCTTGGAGTGGAAGCATTCGGCTTAATCCATCTAACGCAAAATATGATCAACTATTTATCGGTCATTACCGCTTCGTTAAGTGCGGTTGTTGTGCGTTTTTTTTCTGTGGCGGCTCATAAAGGAGAGATAGAGAAGGCGCAGCGCTATCTCGCTTCCTATTTCGTCAGTTCGTTTTTACTATCTATTAGTCTCTTTTTGCTTTGTCTTTTCATATCTCATCAGCTGGTTGAGTGGCTTCATGTGCCCGTTCATCTCGCAAAAGACACACAGACCGCCTTTATTTTAGGGGGTCTTTTATTTATGCTCAATTTCGTCATGTCTGGCATTGGGGCTGCACCGTTTTATGCGAATAAGCTCTATGTATCAAGTGTTGGACAGGCAATTCAAATGTTTTTGAGAGCACTGATGATTGTCATCCTGTTTACATGGACGACACCAGCCATTTGGCATATTCCACTTGCGGCTGTCATTGGAAGCTTAGCGGCTATGGGAATCGGTATCTATTATTTTAAGAAACTCATCCCTTGGTTTTCATTTAAGTGGCGGCACGTCTCATTATCGTCTAGTCTCACTCTTGTTCGATCAGGGGTCTGGCATTCATTTGAGCAAATGGGGATTTTGTTGTTTTTACAAATTGATTTATTGATGACCAACTTGCTCATTGGAGCTGAAGCGACAGGCAAATATGCGGCGATTTTACAGTTTCCATTATTATTACGCACACTGGCAGGGACACTGGCCGTTGTGTTTGCACCAACGATTACGAAATTTTATTCGAATCAGGACAAAGAGGGGCTCATTCAATATGCTGCAAACGCTATTAAGTGGAGCGGCTTATTTGTTGCGTTCCCAGCCGCACTTTTAGGAGGTCTCGCTGGTCCGCTCATGCTTCTATGGCTCGGGCCTGCTTTTGAGGAGCTAAAATGGCTTCTCATGATTCATGCGGCTTATTTATGTTTGACCTTGATGTTTTTACCGCTCACATATGTGCCAACCGTGTTTAATCGTTTTAAAGTTCCTGCGGTTGTCACCCTTATATTAGGTGTGTCTAATGTGCTTTTTGCCTATGGATTGACTCATATGCTGCAGCTCGGTTTATATGGCATTGCATCAGCGGGGGCAATGGTTTTATTGATTAAAAATATCGTGTTTCTGCCATTTTATACGGCCAGCATCACGAATCAGAAACGCACCATCTTTTACAAGCATACGCTGGTTCCGCTTGTAGGAGCGCTATTTATTTGGGGCGTCTGCGCAGGAATTCAAGCGGTATATAACGTGACTTCATGGTGGGAGCTGTTTTGTATTGGCGGGCTTTGTTTCATTCTCTATATAGGCTACTTGTATCTGTTTGCAGGAACGAAACGAGAGCGGATGCAGCTGATGCGTAAGGTAAAACATGCGGTCTCCCGCTAATATGAAAAGGAGATGCAATGATGAAAAGATTGATAGATGTGATGGTGGCATTGACGCTGCTCATCGCAGGCAGTCTTCTTTTTCTTCTCATCTATGGACTGATTAGATGGAAAATTGGAACGCCTGTGGTGTTTCGGCAGAAGCGGCCTGGTCTGTATGGCAGGCCTTTTATGCTCTATAAATTTCGGACAATGACCGATGAACGCGACGAACATGGGGAGCTACTGCCAGATCATCTGCGATTAACAAAAACCGGCGCCTTGATTCGAAAGCTTAGTCTTGATGAATTGCCGCAGCTTGTCAATGTACTCAAAGGAGAGCTCAGTCTCGTCGGGCCAAGACCGCTTTTGATGGAGTATTTGCCTATGTATACAGAGGAACAAGCAAGGCGTCATCTTGTAAAGCCCGGCATAACAGGTTGGGCACAGGTGAACGGCCGAAACACGCTTTCCTGGGAGGAGAAATTCACCTATGACCTTTGGTATGTCGAGCATCAATCGTTTTGGCTCGATATGAAAATTCTATGGATGACCTTGCTGAAAGTCATGAAAACAGAGGGGGTGCAGCAGCCGGATCATGCCACAGCTGAAAAATTTAAAGGAACCGATATGTAAGAAGCAAACCATTGGTTTAATTGGGGCTGGAGGACATAGCAAAGTCATCCAAGATCTCATTTTTGCACATTCTGATTACTCATTATATGCGGTGTTAGATGATCAATTTGAAGAGGAGGTCACTCAAAGCGGCATTTTGTATGGACCGATCTCCATGAGTGAGCAACTGAGAGAGACAATGCCTCATATGAAATGGTTGATTGCGATTGGACAAAATGAGATCAGACAGCTCATGAAGGAACGTCTCTCATTTGAAGACACAGAATATGCCACACTCATTCACCCAGAGGCGGTCATAAGTCCGTCAGCTGTCATTGGAAAGGGGACTGTCGTGATGGCAAGGACCGTGGTTCAAGCCGATGCAGTCATCGGTGAGCACGCGATAATGAATACAGGGTCTATCGTGGAGCATGACTGCATACTCGAATCGTTTGTGCACCTGTCACCAGGCGCGGTTCTGACTGGCGGTGTTTCCGTGCGAGAGGGTGTCCATATTGGGGCAGGTGCCGTGGTGATACCGGGTACAACGATCGGAAGCTGGACGGTCATTGGCGCTGGCGCGGCAGTAACAAGAGATATACATGATCAGAAGGTCGCTGTAGGAAACCCTGCAATGGAAATCAAAGATCGGAAAGAAGGTGGGAAATGATGAAAGAAAGGAAGCGAATTTACTTATCTCCTCCACATATGAGCGGAAAAGAGTATCTCAAAATAGAGGAAGCCTTCAAAAGCAACTGGATTGCGCCGCTTGGACCGCTTGTGAATGAATTTGAGCAGACAGTGGCGGACTATGCAGGAGTGAAGACAGGAGCTGCTTTATCCTCAGGAACAGCAGCGATTCACCTTGCTTTAAAGCTGATAGGTGTACAAAAAGGAGACATTGTCTTTTGTTCCACCCTCACGTTTGTTGCAACGGCAAATCCGATTTTATATGAACAAGCGGTGCCCGTTTTTATTGATTCTGAAAGGGAGACGTGGAATATGTGCCCGCTCGCTTTAGAGAAAGCCTTTGTTGAATCAAAACGTCTTGGGAAAAAACCTCGCGCGGTCATTGTCGTCCATTTATATGGGCAAAGTGCAAAAATGGACGAGATCATGGCTCTGTGTGAAGCATATGATGTACCCGTCATTGAGGATGCCGCTGAATCGTTAGGTGCGCTGTATAAAGGAAGGAAAAGCGGCTCAATGGGCAGGTTCGGTATCTATTCTTTTAATGGAAATAAAATCATTACAACATCAGGGGGCGGAATGCTTGTGAGTGATGATGAAGCAGCGATTGAACGATGCCGCTTTCTTGCGTCACAGGCAAGAGAACAAGCCATGCACTATGAGCATCAAGAGATGGGATACAACTA
Source organism: Bacillus sp. DC4300-2b2 (assembly GCF_049895685.1). Lineage (NCBI taxonomy): Bacteria > Bacillati > Bacillota > Bacilli > Caryophanales > Bacillaceae > Bacillus > Bacillus sp. DC4300-2b2. The sequence continues at coordinate 305,308 of NZ_JAFCSW010000001.1, read as the reverse complement.
TCGCATGAGCAACCTCTTAGCAGGTGTCGGGATTGCTCAAATGGAAGTGCTGGACGAACGTGTTGATCAAAAGCGCCGCATTTTCCAGCGTTATCAGGACGCTTTATCAGAAGCGGAGGGTCTTCATTTGATGCCAGAATATCAAGAAACGAAATCCAACCGCTGGCTGACGGCATTGACCATTGAACGTGATACAAAATTGTCTCCAGCAGATATCATTCTTGCTTTAGAAAAAGAACAAATCGAAGCAAGGCATGTATGGAAGCCGCTACACCAGCAGCCGCTCTTTCGTCATTGCCCTTTTTATACTGCGGAAAAAGGGACGCCTGTATCCGAGCTGTTATTTGAGAGGGGGCTTTGTCTCCCGTCTGGAACGAGCATGACAGATGCAGAACAGGAGCGTATCATCCATATACTTCATGACATGCTGCGAGAAAAAACATTTACCTCTTCACAGGCTGCTCATTCGTAAGCAGCCTGCCTCTCTTTCTATCAAATTTCTCAATTTATGGATTAACTAGGAACGATCGTTGTCATTTCGTTTCAAATATGATATTGACAAGGGCTCTCTTCCTCCTTAAAATGAAAATGATTATCAGCATCAATTAGGAGGAACAACTTATGACTATTTGGAATAATTTTCCGAAAATTAAAATAAATACTGTGTTACCCTTCCTGCTTATTCTCTTTTTATTAGTAGGATGCTCTCAAACAAGCAATGGAGCGGATGGAAATAAGGATCACCCTGACATGATCACAATGGCTTGGCCAAGAGATGTTGGTGAAATGAATCCACACGTATACAACCCATCACAATTGTTTGCACAATCAATGATTTATGAGCCGTTGGTGAGCTATCAAAAGAATGGAAAGCTGAAACCAGAATTAGCGAAATCATGGGATGTTTCAAAGGATGGCAAGGTGTATACGTTCCATTTAAGAGACGGAGTAACATTCTCAGATGGCTCTGAATTTAATGCGGATATTGTTAAAAAGAACTTTGATACGATTTTAAAAAATAAAGATTTACATAGCTGGTTAGGTGTCATTAAGAAAATCAAAAAGACAGAAGCCGTTGATAAAAAGACATTTAAACTCACATTAACAGCACCATATTATCCAACTGTGCAAGAATTAGCCGTTGTTCGTCCAGTTCGTTTCTTAGGTGAAGCAGGCTTCCCTAAAAACGGAGATACGTCAAAAGGAATTGAAAAACCAGTGGGGACAGGCCCTTGGGTTTTAAAAACATATAAAAAAGATGACTATGCCATTTTCGAACGAAACGATCATTATTGGGGAGAAAAACCAAAGGTAAAAGAAATCAAGGTAAAGGTCATCCCAGATGCGGAAACGAGAGTCATGGCATTTGAAAAAGGAGATGTGGATCTACTTTACGGAGAAGGAACCATTAGCCTTGATTCTTACAAACAGCTAGAGGCAAGCGGCAAGTATGAAACGAAAATGTCAGAGCCTGTTGCAACGAGACAGCTTGTCATGAACACAAAAGTGGATCAGCTGTCAGATGAGAAAGTGCGTCACGCCCTTCAATATGCGTTCAATAAAAAATCAATGGTAGAAGGGGTCACCTCTGGTTTAGAGGATGAAGCAGATCACATCCTGCCGACAAACATGCCGTATACGTCAAACATTCAAGTGAAGTCTTTCAAATATGATGTGGACAAAGCCAAAGCATTGCTGGATGAAGCGGGCTGGACACTTCCAAAAGGAAAATCCGTTCGAGAAAAAGATGGGAAAAAGCTTGAGTTCAGCATGATGTATGACTCGGCAGAATCGATTCAAAAAGCAATGGCTGAGACGCTGCAAGCAGAATGGGCAGCCGTTGGTGTTGGTGTCAAACTTGAGGGTGTGGATTTGGCTACACAGGTTCAGCGGTTTAAAGCCAATAAGTTTGATATGAACTTCTTTAGTAATTACGGAGCGCCGTATGATCCGCATACATTTATGAACGTTCTCTCATCAGATGGTTTTGGATTCAAAGAAGCCATCTCAGCCTACTCAAATAAGGAAAAGCTGATCAAAGAAATGACGGAAATTCCATCAACAACAAATGAAAAGAAACGTAAAGCACTGTATTCGTCCGTCTTATCCTCTTTACAGGATCAAGGGGCAATTGTGCCAATCTCTTATTTTAAAAAGACAGCCGTTTATCAAAAAGCTGTGAAGGACTTTGAATTCCCTGCGAATCGTGATGAACATCCTTTCACAGGCATTAAGCTGAAGTAACAGAAGGAAGGTAAGGAAATGGGCCGCTATATCGTCAAACGAGTGCTATCAATTATTCCTGTATTTTTATTAGCCACACTGCTCACAACTGGTATGATTCACCTTTCGCCAGTTGACCCGGCTGAGGCATATTTAGCAGCGGCTCATATCCAGCCTACGGATGAAATATTAGCGCAAAAACGAAGTGAATTCGGCTTAGATGAGCCATTTTATATGCAGTATCTTCGTACCATTGAAAAAGTCATTCACCTTGATTTCGGCCGGTCGTATATGTCGAATCAGCCTGTCGTTGATGACGTGATTTATCGAATACCGGCGACGATTCAATTGGCACTTACCAGTCTACTGATCGCTATTTGTGTCAGCATTCCACTCGGCTTTTTCAGCGGCATGAGGAAAAATGGTGCCGTTGATCATGTGAGCCGGCTTATTTCTTTCTTAGGAGCATCTATCCCGACGTTTGTCTTGGGGTATTTGCTCATCTTCTTTTTTTCAGTGAAGCTTGACCTCTTACCAGTTGAAGGGATTGGCACATGGGAGCATCTCATTCTGCCGTCCATCACACTGGCAGTCCCTTTAATTGCTACGTATACAAGGCTGTTACGGTCAAGTGTGAGTGAGGCGCTTCAAGAGCCTTTCGTTCAATATGCGAGAATCAGAGGATTGAAGGAACAATCGATCATGTTCAAGCATGTGTTCAGAATTGCGATATCGCCGATGCTGACCGGACTTGGGGTGAACCTCGGCAAGCTGTTAACCGGAACCATTATTGTAGAGGCCGTTTTCTCATGGCCAGGGTTTGGCCGCTTTTTTATTGAATCGATCTTTAACCGGGATCTGCCAGTCATTCAATTTTATGTCCTCATGTCAGCCTGTATTTTTATCTTGAGCAGCTTGATCGTTGACTTATTCCAGCTGATTATTGACCCCCGTATTTCTAGAAAGGAAGGCCGCCAGCAATGATGACAAAAGTAAAACATCTCTTCTCTCATCAAAAGATGATCTCGATCTGCGCCCTGCTGCTCGGTCTCCTGCTGATTGTGACAATATGTGCACCATGGATCGCTCCACATGATCCGGCAGCTGTCAATCTAGCGATGAAGCTAAAGGGGTCTTCGTGGGAGTATCCTCTTGGAACAGATCAATTAGGGCGGTGCAATTTATCTCGTATTTTATATGGTGCACGTGTTTCGCTCGGCTGTGCGTTATTAATCTTTCTTTCTTCGTTATTCATTGGTTTAATTGTCGGCCTGTTTTCAGGATACAAAGGCGGCTGGATTGATCATGTTTTGATGAGAATCTGTGACGGTGTCATGGCATTTCCAAACCTAGTGCTGATCCTTGGATTAGTCGGCATCTTCGGTCCGGGACTTTCTCAAGTCGTACTAGCCTTGATGCTTGTGCAATGGGTGTATTATGCCCGCGTCTTCCGAGGAATGGTGCTCAGTTTAAAAGAACAGAACTTTATTGCAGCTGCAAAAATCAGTGGGACCTCGCACTGGAACATCATGAGAAAGCATATGATTCCCAATGTCCTGCCGCCATTAGCAGTCATTGGAACACTCGAAATGGGCTGGGCGATTATGGACATTTCTGCGATGTCTTTCCTCGGATTAGGGGTACAGCCTCCTATGCCTGAATGGGGAGCAATGATTCATGAAGGGAAGTCGTATATTCAAACGAATCCTCAGTTGATGCTGTACCCAGGTCTTGTGATCATGACTGTGGTGATTCTGTTTAATTTACTAGGAGAAGCCCTTTCAGAGAAATATGGCATCAAACGCCGTGTGTAAAGGAATGATCAATGTGCAAGAGTCCATTTTACAAATAGAGAACCTGCATGTGCATACGAAAACACCTCAAGGGACAACCCCTCTTATTCAAGAAGTATCGTTTGAAGTAGGGCGCGGTCAAATCCTTGGATTAATTGGTGAGAGCGGCTGCGGGAAAACAGTGACAAGTATGTCGATCTTACGTATGCTTGATCGAAAAACAACTGAAGTCACTGGCAGTATCACATTACAGGGACGAGAATTGATCGGTATAAGTGAAAAGGATATGCGGTCCATTCGCGGCAAAGACATCTCGTATATTATGCAAAATCCCATGAACAGTTTTACGCCGGTATGGACAATTGGACATCAGCTGGTTGAAACCATCCGCCGGCATACTTCTGTCAGTAAAAGGCAGGCACAAGCACAGGCAATGGATGCGTTAGCGCAAATGAACCTGCCTCAGCCAGACCAGCTGTTCAACAAGTATCCCTTTGAATTAAGCGGAGGGATGCTGCAGCGTATCATGATCGCCATGGCTGCCTGTATGCACCCGCCTCTCATCATTGCTGATGAGCCGACAACTGCTTTAGATGTACACAATCAGAAACGGGTGCTTCAGCATCTGAACCAAATTCGTCATGACTATGGAACGGCCATTTTACTCATTACCCACGATCTTGGTGTCATTGCTGAAATGGCAGATCAAGTTGTCGTCATGAAACAAGGAGAAATTGTTGAAAAGGCAGGAGTTCTTGAACTTTTTGAACAACCAAAGCATGATTATACAAAAAAACTATTAGCAGCTCGTCCATCCATCCCAGCTGTTTGCCCGATTTGAGGTGAGAAGGCCCTTGCATTTATTAGAAGTAAAAGCAGTCAGTCATGCATACAACAGCCGGTCGTTTCTAATGAGAAAAAAAGGCGCAGCCCCCGTCCTGAAAAGCGTCAATTTGAATATTGAAGAAGGCACCTGTCTTGGGCTGCTGGGACAAAGCGGCGCAGGGAAAAGTACACTTGGCCGTATCATACTTGGTTTAGAGAAACCAAGAGCTGGACAGGTACTTTTTGAAGGTCAGGATGTCTATCGTGCAGATCAGAAAACATGTAAGCATTTTCGCCGGCATGTGCAAGCAGTGTTTCAGGATTCCTATTCCGCGGTAAATCCAAGATGGACAGTTGAACAAATTTTATCTGAACCGCTTGAAAACTATGAAACCATGAGCCGAAAGGAACGTAAAAATGTATTGATTCACTGGCTGGAAAGAGTCGGGCTCGCTGAAAAGGATTTGTCTAAATATCCGCACCAATTCAGCGGCGGCCAGCTGCAAAGGATCAACATCGCTAGAGCTTTATTGCTCCAGCCAAAGCTCATTGTACTTGATGAATCTGTCAGCAGCTTAGACATGGTTACACAGGCTGTCATTTTAGATTTATTAGTAGAATTAAAGAAGGAGCTGGGTGTGGCTTACTTATTTATTACACATGATATGACAGCAGCCTATCACTTAAGTGATCAATTGGCGATTCTTGATCAAGGAGAGCTTGTGGCCCAATTTCAATCAAAAGAAGAATTCTTTTCATCAGAAGAGGAAGCGGTGCGAAAAATGAGAGATGCAATGCTCGCAGACCATCCTTTGTCACGAACGATTGGCAGACCGGTTCGGTAAAGGTTTATTAACAACGTCTCTTTGAGAAGAGGCTCAGCGTGTAGACAAACCCTCGCATTCTTTGTCAGTTCTGCGCTCCGGTGCTCACGAATGTCAAATTCGCTCTGCTCCGGTGCTCGTCCTTCCTAGACTGCAAAGGTTTTCTATCACGCTGAAAGGAAGACAAAGGGCTAAAATAAAGATCATTTTAGCCCTTTGCAGGCAATTTGCGCCTCTTTGAGAAGAGGCTATTTTTCATGAAAGGCAGGTGGCATCGTGAACCATCGAGCGTATTTAGCTTTGGCCATTCCTTTAACAATTTCAACGATGACCACTCCATTACTTGGAGCTGTTGATACAGCGGTTGTCGGTCAGCTCGCAAATCCCGCTTATATTGGAGGCGTTGCGGTCGGCAGTCTCATTTTCAGTACATTATATTGGCTGTTTGGTTTTTTACGGGTAAGTACATCTGCTTTTGCCGCCCAGGCAAACGGAGCGCAGAATGAGGAGCAGGGCATTCTTGCTTTTCTAAGACCTTTTTTCGTCGCCATCATCGTCGGACTTTGTTTTATTGCCCTGCAATGGCCGATTATTCAATCTGCTTTTCTAGTGATCTCTCCTGATGCTGATGTCCGTCAATTTGCCGCAGACTATTTTCATATTCGCATTTGGGGAGCGCCATTTACTTTAATGAATTATGTCATATTGGGCTGGCTCATGGGGATGGCAAAAATGAAAGAAGCCCTTTCTTTACAAATCTTGATCAATGTCATGAATATGGCTCTTGCATTTCTGCTAGTTCATGTGTTTTCGTTTGCGGTCAAAGGAGTTGCGGCAGCGACTTTGATATCTGAACTAACCGCTTTTGTGTTAGGGGCATGGATCATCATGAAGCATTCGTCAAACGGATTCCAGATGCCTTCCATTAAGAAAATCATGGATACACAGGCAGTGCAGAAAATGTTTCATGTGAATAAAGATTTGTTTATCCGCACGATCTGTTTGCTAGTGGTCATCAACATGTTTACAGCAAAAGGTGCTTCTTTTGGTACAGAGCTACTGGCAGCCAATGCCATCTTATTTCAAATTCACTACATCATGGCTTATTTGTTCGATGGTTTTGCCAATGCGTCCAGCATCCTTGTTGGGCGGTCAGTTGGTGCAAATGACCGTTCTCTTTATGAAAAAACTTTAACCCTTTCAAGGCAGTGGGCACTTGTTATGGCATGTGTCATTGCGGCGGTTTATTTTCTATTAAAAGAACCGATATTGAGCTTGTTTACAAGTCTCCCTCAGCTGCTTGACGTGACATTACGCTATGCAGACTGGCTTGTTCTTTATCCGTTTGCGGCTTGTTTCGGTTTGGTCATTTACGGCGTATTTACAGGTGCGACAGAAATTGTCCCTGTTAGAAATTCGATGCTGTTTGCAATGATTTTGTTTATCGTAGTTCAAACCGCGGTCACGCCCATTTGGCATAATCATGGTCTATGGTTTGCCTTTATCATCTATACTGTAGGGCGGTCAGGTTTTTTGATGATGTATAAATCGCGGCTGGATCAGAAGCTTTTCGCATATGATAAACACCCTTTGCCATCTTGACAAAGGGTGTTCTTTTCGTTCATTCGCTTTCTTTTTTCACCTTTTGATAGGCTTCATCAAGATGCTGAATTCGCTTCAATACAACCGCATTTTTGGTCAGCTGGTCTTGAACAAGCGTCGACACTACTGAGCGGTAATAGGCATTCATCGCATGAACTTTGTCTTCATTTTGGTTCATGGCGATGTGCTGTTTCAAGTTGTCGACAAAGTATGGAACGGAAAAAAGTTCAGACATAGAAATCACTCCTATTTCGTATATACGGTCCGTCAATCTTCATGTAAAATGATGAGAGGGAGGGGAGACAATGAGCCTTAAACTGCAACAAGAACAGGTATTAAAGCAGGTGCTCACACAAGAACTCAGGCAGGCCATTACGCTGCTGCAGCTGAATTGCGCAGAGCTCGGCGAGTATCTTGACCAGTTAGCGCTTGAGAACCCTCTGATTGAGCGGAAAGACACGGACAACTATCAACCAGTTTATCATAAAAAATCACAAGAACGAATGACAGAGCCGTATCGAACGCATCAAAAAGAAAGCCTGCAAATGTTTTTAAAAAAACAGGCGATTGATTTGAATTTAAGTGAAAAGAATCAAAGAATCTTTCGTTTTATGATTGAGTCCATTGATTCCAATGGCTACCTAAATGAACCGATTGACGCTATGGCAGCTGTCTTAGAAGTGCCACCTGAAGAAGTAGAAGCCGTCCTTCATCAGCTGCAATCGCTAGAGCCTGCCGGGATTGGCGCAAGATCATTACAGGAATGCATCCTTCTTCAGCTGAGAAGAAAAAAGGATCGCTGGTATGAAGCCGAGCGGATCATCGAAGAGCATTTCTTTCTTTTTGCCAGAAAGGCTTGGAAGGAAATTGCGGCGAAAACAGGTGTTTCAATGAAAACACTCCAAGCCGTACAAGATGAAGTGTCTCAGCTTGAACCAAGACCAGGCCTTCATTTCTCATTTGATGAAGAGCATGTGTATATCGAGCCTGATGTGACGATTACTGTGGTGCAGGATCACATTACATTTGAGCTGAATCAGCGCGCTTTTCCAGACGTTGAAATGAATGAAGGCTACTTCGCCATGATTCAAGAACAAAAGAGGCACGAAGCATACACGTATTTAAAGGAAAAAGAGCAGCAGTACAATTGGCTTGCCCAAGCGCTGAAGCAAAGAAAGCAAACGATGACTCATGTCGTTCGTGAGATTATCTCACATCAGACGGATTTTTTCCTAACAGGGAAACATAAAATGAAACCGCTTACCATGAAACGGATCGCAGATATACTGCAAGTCCATGAGTCCACAGTGAGCCGTACTGTAAAAGGGAAAATGGTGCAAACCCCTTATGGTCTCATGGAAATGAAACAATTTTTCCAAGCAAAATTAGAAGGGCATTCGCTAGAAGAGGCGTCCAGCTACACAGTCAAAACGCACATTGCAGAGCTCATTCAAACGGAAAATAAGAAAAAACCGTATTCAGATCAGCAAATCATGACGCTGCTTCAGCAAACCTTTGGCATCCGCGTGTCGCGCAGAACCATTGCAAAATATCGCGAACAAATGAATCTTCCAGCCTCAACGCTGAGGAAGCGCTACGATTAAAAAGAAGTACTTGCCAGAACATGGCACGTGCTTCTTTTTTGTTGGAAGCAAGGCAGCCGAAGATTTCTTGAAAATTAAAGAGGGGAGACGTGTGATCGGAAATTTTGGGGTAAAGTATAAGATAGGGCATGAGCCGATAGGGATAGACAACAGTGATGAGGTGAGACCAATTGAAATATAAACAAATCAAAACAAAAAAAATATATGAAGAAATTGCGGATGCATTAATTGAATCCATTCGTACAGGTGAGCTTCTTCCAGGGGAAAAATTAGATTCGGTTCAAGCGCTTTCAGAAAGCTTTCAAGTCAGCCGTTCCGCTGTAAGAGAGGCACTGTCTGCTCTTAAAGCGATCGGATTAATAGATATGAAGCAAGGGGAAGGCACGTATGTGAAGCAGTTCGATCCTGAGCAGCTCACATTTAGTCTGTCTCCTGCATTTTTGATGAAGCAGCATGATATCACGCAGCTCCTTGAATTAAGAACCATTATTGAGACGGGTGCTGTCAAAAAGGCAGCGCTTTTGCGAACGGACGATGACCTTCATCAGCTGCGTGAGGCACTCGAACAAATGAAACTCGCAGAAGCGAATAAAGAAATTGGTGAAGAGGCAGACCTCTCCTTCCATCTCGCTTTAGCCAAAGCCTCAAAGAATGATTTATTAAAGGCGTTAATGAATCAGGTCTCCACCTTGCTGGTAGAAACAATGCGGGAAACGAGAAAAGTCGTCTTGTTTTCAAGGAAAGCCTCCATTCGGCAGCTTTACAAAGAACATGAACACATTTACAAAGCTGTTATGGCAAGACAGCCGGAAGAAGCAGAAAGAGCGATGCTCACGCATTTAAAAAATGTAGAAAAACTGCTGAGTGATGTGAGTCAAGAACCGGCAGGACAGTCAGAACCACAGTAAGCTGTGCCGAATGAGGGCACAGCTCTATTATGAACGAGAAATATGCAGTTTCTTCATGCGATATTGCAGACTTTGCCTGCTCATGCCCAATATCTTTGCAGTCTGTGAAATATTATCGTCCATTTTTTCTAAGTAATGGACGATGTATTGTTTTTCGAATCGTTCCATTTGGGTTTGAAAATCAGTCGTATGTTCTGGGCTTGTATAAATAAACGTGTCAGCTGCTGCGGTATGCTGCAAAGGATTCGTCTGTAATTGCGCTGCAGGACGACCTTCCCCGTGCTTAAATCTAAAATGATATGGAAGGTGATGCATGCATAAGTAATCCTCATCCATCATCATATTCATCCCCGCTTCAATCACATGCTCCAGTTCCCGTACATTCCCCGGCCAATCATACGCTTGAAAAAGGGCTAGTACCTCTTCGTCAGCCGCCTTCACCTCCATTTGAAACAGCTCATTATATTTTTGAATAAAATGACTGACAAACGTAGGAATATCTTCTTTTCGCTCAGAAAGCGGCGGAATAAATAAGGTGACAATACCTAGCCGATAAAATAAATCCTTGCGCATGCGTCCGCCTGCGATAGCATCCACAGGGTCCTCATTCATATTGGCAATGACTCTTACATCAACAGCGATTTCTTTTGTGCTGCCTAACCTTCTCACCCGCTTCTCCTGTAATACGCGCAGCAGTTTTGCTTGAAGACCAGGATTTAATGAGTTGATCTCATCAAGCAGAAGTGTACCACCCTGCGCCTGTTCAAATAAACCGGGCTGATCAGTTGCGCCGGTAAAAGCCCCTTTTTGTGTACCAAAGAGCAGACTTTCAATGAGATTATCAGGCAGTGCCGCGCAATTCTGGGTAATAAATGGTTCAGATGACCGGCTGCTGCCGTTATGAATGCTTTGAGCAAATAGTTCTTTTCCTGTCCCTGTTTCTCCTACAATGAGCACATAGGAAGAGGTACGTGTCGCTCGTTTTGCATGCTCAATCACCTCTAAAAACGCAGGGCTTTGTCCAATAATGGAATCAAAGGTAAAGCGTGTGCTTCCTTTTTTCTTCATATTGTGGTGAATCAGCCGTTCCAGCTTGGTCACATCATTCGAAATTTCAACCGCTCCTTGGATGAGACCATCTCGAACGAGCGGGTATGTATGATTAATCGTTGTGATTTCTTTTCCATTGTAATTATGATACGTCTGCTTTGCATGAACGGTTTGTTTCCCAGTTCGCAGCGCTTGGACAAGCGTACTGTGCATTTCGTCTTGGAAGACGAAGAGGTCTAATACATTTTTATGGAGAACATCAGAGCGTTTCAAAGACTCAATTTCCATCATTTTTTTATTATAAACAACAGTATTGCCATTCTCGTCAATTGCATGAACCCCGACATCTATTAAATCGAGCATTTGCTTATACAGATCAATCTCATTTGCCAGCTTTGCAGTATACGAATCTTCTTTCATTGCGCCACCTCCAGACGTTACCTCTATTTTACATGAAAAATTTTGCGGTTTCCTCTAAAAAAATTTGCAGGTGCAAATATATTTTGCATGAATAGCCTGTACAATCAGCGCCATGATGCAGGCAGAAAGTTGGCACGATCCTTGCATATCATATGTGTGTAGATGAACTAATTTGAAAAAGGCTAGCTTATAGAAGGAGGAATAGACGATGACACAGACAAATGAATTGATTCAACAAACGGAACAATACGGTGCGGCAAACTATCATCCGCTGCCAATTGTGATTTCAGAGGCTGAAGGAGTTTGGGTGACAGACCCTGAAGGCAATCGATATATGGATATGCTGAGTGCGTATTCCGCAGTGAACCAAGGCCATCGCCATCCCCGCATTATTGAGGCGCTCAAAAAACAGGCAGACCGTGTGACACTGACCTCAAGAGCTTTTCACAATGATCAGCTTGGACCATGGTATGAGAAAATTTGTCAACTGACGAATAAAGAGATGGCACTCCCGATGAATACTGGAGCTGAGGCTGTAGAAACAGCTGTAAAAGCAGCACGACGCTGGGGCTATGACGTCAAGGGAATCGAAGACAATCGCGCAGAAATCATTGCGTGCGTCGGAAATTTCCATGGCAGAACGATGACGGCTGTTTCCCTTTCTTCTGAAGCAGAATATCAAAGAGGTTTCGGTCCAATGCTTCCAGGCATCAAACTGATTCCTTACGGAGATATTGAAGCGTTACGTGAAGCCATTACACCACAAACAGCGGCTTTTCTGGTCGAGCCTATTCAAGGAGAAGCGGGAATTGTCATGCCGCCAGAAGGCTTCTTGAAGGAAGCGAAAGCGCTTTGTGAAAAGGAACATGTGCTGTTCATTGCAGATGAAATTCAGGTCGGATTAGCGCGAACAGGCAAGATGTTTGCATGTGACTGGGAAGATATTGAACCAGATATGCTGATTCTTGGGAAAGCTTTAGGCGGCGGTGTATTCCCAATCTCGTGTGTGGTAGCAAACCGCGATATATTAGGTGTGTTTAACCCTGGATCTCACGGCTCTACCTTCGGCGGCAATCCTCTTGCGTGTGCGGTGTCGCTGGCTGCACTAGATGTCTTAATCGACGAAAAACTTGCAGCGCGTTCTATGGAGCTTGGCGAATACTTAAAAGACAAACTCACGCGCATTCAAAGTCCTGTTATCAAGGAAGTGCGCGGCCGCGGATTATTTATCGGCATGGAGCTGACAGAGGCTGCGAGACCTTATTGCGAGAAGCTGAAACAAGCAGGACTGTTATGTAAGGAAACCCATGAGACCGTCATCCGCTTTGCACCGCCGCTCACGATATCTAAAGAAGATTTAGACTGGGCGATTGGTCATATTGAAGCATTATTTCAAGCATAAATGTCAAAGGGGGAGAAGCCTTCACTTTCTCCCTTTCTCTTTCAACGAACAGCGAATTTTGTCAAAGGATGATGAATAGAAGAGTGAAAGTGGGGAAACGGATTTGAAGCAAGAACAGCATAATGAACTAGAACGTTCCATGAAAAGCAGGCATCTCTTTATGATTGCCTTAGGCGGCGTCATTGGTACTGGTCTTTTCCTTGGGTCAGGACTCATTATCCATCAGGCTGGACCCGGGGGAGCCATTCTATCCTTTATTATTGGGGGATTGTTAATGTATTTGGTGATGCTCTGTCTTGGAGAATTAGCAGTGGCGATGCCGACAGCGGGTTCCTTTCAAGAGTATGCAACCAAATATATAGGCCCGTCCACAGGCTTTATGATCGGCTGGCTTTATTGGTTTAGCTGGGCATGTACAATTGGACTGGAGTTTACGTCAGCAGGCATTTTGCTCCAAAGGTGGTTCCCAGATATCCCTGTTTGGCTGTGGTGTCTTGCATTTAGTGTGATTTTATTTGCCGTGAATGCCATCTCAGCTCGCAGCTTCGCTGAAACCGAGTTTTGGTTTTCAGCCATTAAGGTCGCTGCCATCCTATTATTTATTATCATTGGAATTGGCGCAATTTTCGGAATGATTCATCTGAAAGATGGAGAACCAGCCCCTCTATTTCGTCATTTGACGGATCATGGCGGACTATTTCCTAACGGCGTTTTTGCTATTTTATTAACCATGGTCACGGTCAATTTCTCCTTTCAAGGAACAGAACTTGTAGGGATTGCAGCAGGAGAGAGTGAAAGCCCTGAAAAAACATTGCCGCGATCTATACGAAATATTATTTGGAGAACGATGGTCTTCTTCGTTTTATCCATTGCAGTTCTGGCCGCTCTTCTTCCGTGGCAGACAGCAGGCACTGTCGACAGCCCGTTTGTCGTCGTGCTGGACAAGGTCGGCATACCATATGCTGCAGATATCATGAATTTTATCATCATCACAGCCGTCTTATCTGTAGCAAACTCTGGATTATATGCATCATCACGTATGCTCTGGGCGCTTTCGAAAGATGGGAAAGGTCCCGACTTTACGAAAAAACTGTCCAAGCGTAAAATTCCGATCAATGCATTATTGGTGACAATGGGTGTATCTGCACTATCCCTGCTTACAAGTGTTGTAGCACCAAAAACGGTGTATGTATGGCTCATTTCAATTTCTGGTATGGTCCTTGTTGTGGTGTGGATGTCTATTTGCTTGTCTCAGTATTACTTTAGAAAACAATTCATAAAGGCGGGCGGAGATGTAAAGGATCTCGTCTTCCGAACACCGCTCTATCCATTTGTTCCATTAGCAGGCTTTATCGCATTTGGCATCGTCCTCATCAGCTTATTTTTTATCGAGGATCAGCGAATCGGCCTTTATTGCGGAATCCCGTTCATGGCTGCCTGCTACATTATTTATTATCTCAAAATCAAACCGAAGGAAGAGGTAAAACAGTTTGGAACCATCACAAAAACATAAGCAGGTCCTGAAAAAAATGTGCATGCTGATATCACCAGCATGCACATTTTCAATCGTATATTCATTCTATATAAAGGAAATAAATATTTTGAAAAGAAATATCATCGCAAGAACCTTGATGACAAGCAGGTTATCGGTGAAAATGTGTCTATTTTTTGTCTAAATGTGTTTCTAAGAGTTGAAAATGCAAGATTATCCTGTTAAAATAATTAAAGAAAGCAGGGATTGATTTTTTTTGGCTGTGGCGGGACGTTTTTTGTCACAGTGGGACGTTTTTAGTCCAACGTGAAAAGAAAGGGTCGTTAGCCATGAATCGTTTATTGGAAGCTCAAAAAAAATTATTGCCAGATCTTCTCATCGTTATGCAAAAACGCTACGACATTTTGCAGTACATCAGATTAGCTGAACCAATTGGCCGCAGAAGTCTTGCGACGAGTCTTGGTCTCAGTGAGCGTATCTTACGTGCTGAAGTTCAGTTTTTAAAAGAACAAAATCTGCTGGATGTCAAAACGAGCGGCATGATGCTGACGAGTGAGGGTCACGCTTTGCTTGAAATGCTTGAAGGAATGATGAAGGACGTTTTAGGTTTAACTTTTTTGGAAAATACATTAAAGAGAAAGTTAGGCCTGGAAGAAGTCATGATCGTTTCTGGTGACAGTGACGAATCCCCGTGGGTGAAGCAAGAAATGGGAAGAGCTGCTGTCCAATGTATGAAAAAAAGGTTTACTGGAAATAATATCGTCGCCGTCACTGGCGGAACGACGATGGAAGCCGTTGCCGAAATGATGACCCCTGATGCCAAAAACCGCGATATGATGTTTGTCCCTGCGAGAGGCGGTCTTGGGGAGAATGTAAAAAATCAGGCAAACACTATTTGTGCCCACATGGCTGAAAAAGCTTCCGGTACTTACAAACTGCTGTTTGTTCCAGGACAGCTGTCAGAAGGTGCATACTCTTCCATTATTGAAGAGCCGTCCGTCAAAGAAGTGCTTCAAACGATTAAATCGTCCACGATGCTCATTCATGGTATTGGTGAAGCAAAAACAATGGCGATGAGACGAAATACACCAGCTGAAGATTTAAAAAAGATTGATGAGCATGACGCAGTGACAGAGGCCTTTGGCTATTACTTTAATCGTGATGGTGAGGTCGTACACAAAGTGCACTCCGTCGGCATGCAGCTAGATGATCTAGAAAGCATTCCACATATCATTGCTGTTGCAGGTGGATCATCAAAGGCGGGGGCGATTGAAGCTTATTTCAAAAAACCACGCCGAACGGTTCTCGTCACAGACGAAGGAGCCGCAAAAGAGTTATTAAGGGAGTCAATTGATCCCTCAATATAAAACATTGTGACCTATAAAAGGAGGAAACATCATGGCAGTAAAAGTCGGTATTAACGGATTTGGACGTATTGGACGTAACGTATTTCGTGCAGCATTAAATAATCCTGAAGTTGAGGTAGTAGCGGTTAACGATCTAACAGATGCTAACATGCTTGCACACCTTTTACAATATGACTCTGTTCACGGAAAACTAGATGCAGAGGTTTCTGTAGACGGTACAAACTTAGTAGTGAACGGTAAAACAATCGAAGTATCAGCTGAGCGTGACCCTGCGAAATTAAGCTGGGGTAAACAAGGCGTAGAAATCGTTGTTGAATCTACTGGATTCTTCACAAAACGTGCAGACGCTGCGAAACACTTAGAAGCTGGCGCTAAAAAAGTCATCATCTCTGCTCCTGCTAACGAAGAAGATATCACAATCGTTATGGGTGTAAACGAAGACAAATACGATGCAGCTAGCCACGATGTCATTTCTAATGCATCATGTACTACAAACTGCTTAGCACCATTTGCAAAAGTACTTAACGATAAATTTGGTATCAAACGCGGTATGATGACAACTGTTCACTCATACACAAATGACCAGCAAATTCTTGACCTTCCGCACAAAGACTACCGTCGTGCTCGTGCAGCTGCGGAAAACATCATCCCAACTTCTACAGGTGCTGCGAAAGCTGTTTCACTTGTATTGCCTGAACTTAAAGGTAAATTAAACGGTGGCGCTATGCGTGTTCCAACACCTAACGTTTCTTTAGTTGACCTTGTTGCTGAATTAAACCAAGATGTAACAGCTGAAGACGTAAATGCAGCGCTTAAAGAAGCAGCTGAAGGAGAACTTAAAGGAATCCTTGGCTACAGTGAAGAGCCATTAGTATCTGGTGACTACAATGGTAATGCAAACTCTTCAACAATCGATGCTCTTTCTACAATGGTGATGGAAGGCAGCATGGTGAAAGTGATCTCTTGGTACGATAACGAGAGTGGATATTCTCACCGCGTTGTTGACCTTGCAGCTTACATTGCAAAACAAGGTCTTTAATTTCTCACACTGAAGGAACTCACTTGGTTCTTTCCTAGAGACACGATATAATGAAGACGGACAAGGGAAGGGGAAGCATCCCTTTCCCTTTTTCTCTGTTTTTATCCGTTCTGCACGATTTCTCGTTTTGATGAGGGCAAAATGGGAAAAGGATAAAGAGAGTCTTGTCCAATGCGTAAGGAAACCAGAATAAAGGAGGATCTCCTGACGAGCATGAATAAGAAATCAGTAAAAGACATTGACGTAAAAGGTAAAGTTGTGTTCTGCCGCGTAGATTTTAACGTTCCAATGAAGGACGGAGAAGTGACGGATGATACTCGTATCCGCGCAGCATTACCAACGATTGAGTATTTAACAGGACAAGGCGCAAAGGTACTGCTAGCTAGTCATTTGGGTCGTCCGAAGGGTCAAGTTACTGAAGAACTGCGTCTGACACCTGTGGCAAAACGTCTGCAAGAGCTTCTTGGAAAAGAAGTGAAAAAAGCAGATGAAGCTTACGGCGACAACGTGAAAAAGCAAATCTCTGACTTAAAAGAAGGAGATGTGCTAGTGCTTGAAAACGTTCGTTTCTATCCTGGTGAAGAAAAGAACGATCCTGAATTATCAAAAGCATTTGCTGATTTAGCCGATGTGTATGTCAATGATGCGTTCGGTGCTGCACACCGTGCACATGCATCGACAGCAGGAATTGCAGCTTATCTTCCGGCTGTTTCGGGCTTCCTCATGCAAAAAGAGCTTGAGGTGTTAGGAAAAGCCATTTCAAATCCTGATCGCCCATTTACAGCGATTATCGGCGGCGCAAAAGTAAAGGATAAAATCGGTGTGATTGAAAGTCTTCTTGATAAAGTAGACAACCTCATCATCGGCGGCGGACTTGCTTACACATTTGTGAAAGCACTTGGTCACGAGGTAGGGAAATCTCTATTAGAAGAAGACAAAGTCGATTTAGCGAAATCCTTTATGGACCGTGCAAAAGAAAAAGGCGTGAACTTCCTGATTCCAACAGATGTTCTGGTAGCCGACGACTTTTCAAATGATGCGAATACAAGCATTGTGCCAATCTCTGAAATTCCAAGTGATCTAGAAGCACTTGATATTGGAACAGAGACAAGAGAAAAGTATGCTGACGTTATTAAAAACAGCAAACTTGTTGTCTGGAACGGACCAATGGGTGTATTTGAAATCGATGCATTCGCTAAAGGAACAAAAGCAATCGCAGAAGCACTGGCAGAAGCAAAAGATACATATTCTGTCATTGGCGGTGGAGATTCAGCAGCAGCTGTTGAGAAATTTGGTCTTGCCGATCAGATGAGCCATATTTCTACAGGCGGCGGCGCTTCACTTGAATTTATGGAAGGCAAAGAACTTCCTGGTGTTACTGCATTAAACGATAAATAAGACCAAAACTGCTATAAGGAAGTGTCAATCATGAGAAAACCAATTATAGCTGGGAACTGGAAAATGAACAAAACACTTGGCGAAGCAGTCAGCTTCGTTGAAGAAGTTAAGTCATCTATTCCATCTCCTGACAAAGTGGAATCCATTGTCTGTGCGCCAGCTCTTTTCCTTGAAAAGCTAAACAGCCTATCAAACGGAACAGACCTTAAAATTGGTGCACAAAACATGCACTTTGAAGAAAATGGTGCATTCACTGGTGAAATCAGCCCTGCTGCTCTAAAAGATCTAGGCATCGGCTATTCAGTGATTGGGCATTCAGAGCGCCGTGAATTCTTTGCAGAAACAGACGAAACAGTGAACAAAAAAGCACATGCTGCATTCAAGCATGGCATCGTTCCAATTATTTGTGTAGGTGAAACGCTTGAAGAGCGTGAAGCTGGCAAAACAAATGAACTTGTCGCTGATCAAGTGAAGAAAGCACTAGCTGGTTTAACGAAGCAGCAAGTGGCTGAATCTGTGATTGCCTATGAGCCAATCTGGGCTATCGGTACAGGAAAATCTTCTACAGCGAAAGATGCAAACGATGTTTGCGCACACATCCGCCAAACCGTTGCAAGTGAATTTGGTCAAGAAGCGGCAGACAGCCTTCGCATTCAATATGGCGGAAGCGTGAAGCCGGCAAATATTAAAGAATATATGGCAGAATCCGATATTGACGGTGCTTTGGTAGGCGGCGCAAGCTTAGAACCTCAGTCTTTCGTTCAATTATTGGAGGAAGGTCAATATGAGTAAGAAACCAGCAGCATTAATCATCTTAGACGGGTTCGGTTTAAGAGGCGAAACAGTCGGTAACGCTGTCGCACAAGCAAAAAAACCGAACTTTGACCGCTACTGGAACGAATTTCCGCATCAAACCTTAACGGCTTCAGGTGAGGCAGTAGGTCTCCCAGAAGGTCAAATGGGGAACTCTGAAGTGGGGCATTTGAACATCGGTGCAGGACGCATTGTGTATCAAAGCTTAACAAGAGTGAATGTTGCCATTCGTGATGGGGAATTTGAGAAAAACGAAACGTTCCTAGAGGCAATGACTTATGCAAAAGAGAATGACAAGGCGCTTCATTTATTTGGTCTCTTGTCAGACGGCGGTGTGCACAGTCACATCCAGCATCTTTTTGCCCTGCTGAAGCTGGCGAAAAAAGAAGGCTTAACAAAGGTATACATTCATGGCTTCTTGGACGGACGTGACGTTGGTCAGAAGACAGCCAAAGTGTACTTAAAACAGCTGGAAGAACAAATCAAAGAAATCGGTGTCGGTGAAGTGGCAACACTTTCTGGACGCTATTACTCAATGGACCGTGACAAACGCTGGGATCGTGTGGAGAAAGCGTACCGCGCGATGGCGTATGGTGAAGGCCCAAGTTATCAAAACATCTATGATGTCGTTGATGACTCCTATGAAAATGGAATCTACGATGAATTCGTTATTCCATCTGTCATTACGAGAGAAAATGGTGAGCCGGTTGCCAAAGTAAACGACGGCGACTCTGTGATTTTCTATAACTTCCGTCCAGACCGTGCCATCCAAATCTCGAACACTTTCACAAATGCGGATTTCCGCTCGTTTGACCGCGGAGAAGCTCATCCGAAGAATTTACACTTCGTCTGCTTCACACACTTCAGTGAAACGGTTGACGGCTATGTTGCCTTCAAACCAGTGAATTTGGATAACACAGTAGGAGAAGTGCTTTCTCAAAACGGATTGAAACAGCTGCGGATTGCTGAAACAGAGAAATATCCTCACGTGACGTTCTTTATGAGCGGTGGCCGTGAAGAAGAATTTCCTGGTGAAGACCGCATCTTAATCAATTCACCAGATGTGGCAACCTATGATCTCAAGCCGGAAATGAGCGCTTATGAGGTAAAGGATGCACTTGTTGCAGACATCAATGCTGACAAGCATGATGCGATCATTCTGAACTTTGCTAACCCGGATATGGTTGGTCATTCAGGTATGCTTGAGCCAACAATCAAAGCTATTGAAGCAGTAGATGAGTGCTTAGGAGCTGTAGTCGACGCAATCCTGGCAAAAGGCGGACATGCCATCATCACGGCAGACCACGGTAACGCAGACGTGCTAATTACCGAAGAAGGAAAGCCGCATACTGCACATACAACGAATCCTGTGCCAGTCATCGTGACGAAAAAAGGTGCGACGCTTAGAGAAGGCGGCATTTTAGCCGATCTATCTCCAACGCTTTTAGACTTACTTGGTCTTGAAAAACCAAAAGAGATGACCGGAACATCATTGATTCAAAAATAACAAATTGATTCAAAAGGAGAGAAATTAAAAATGCCATACATTGTTGACGTATATGCACGCGAAGTATTAGACTCTCGCGGTAACCCAACAGTTGAAGTAGAAGTTTACACAGAATCTGGCGGCTTTGGCCGTGCGCTTGTTCCAAGTGGTGCTTCTACTGGTGAATATGAAGCAGTAGAACTACGTGACGGAGACAAAGACCGTTACCTTGGAAAAGGTGTTCTGACAGCTGTAAACAACGTAAACGAAATCATTGCACCAGAGCTTTTAGGCTTTGATGTAACAGAACAAGTAGCGATCGACAAAATGTTAATCGAACTTGACGGAACAGAAAACAAAGGGAAATTAGGTGCAAACGCAATCCTTGGCGTATCTATCGCTGTAGCACGTGCGGCTGCTGATTTCTTACAAATTCCACTTTATCAATACCTTGGTGGATTCAACTCCAAAACGCTTCCAGTACCGATGATGAACATCGTCAACGGTGGAGAGCATGCGGATAACAACGTAGACATTCAAGAATTCATGATTATGCCTGTAGGTGCTCCAAACTTCCGTGAAGCACTTCGCATGGGCGCTCAAATCTTCCATAGCCTGAAATCTGTATTAAGCGCAAAAGGCTTAAACACAGCTGTAGGTGACGAAGGTGGATTCGCTCCAAACCTTGGTTCTAACGAAGAAGCACTTCAAACAATCGTTGAAGCGATCGAAAAAGCTGGCTTCAAACCAGGTGAAGAAGTGAAACTTGCAATGGATGCTGCATCTTCTGAGTTCTACAACAAAGAAGACGGTAAATATCATTTATCAGGCGAAGGTGTTGTGAAAACATCTGCTGAAATGGTTGACTGGTATGAAGATATGGTATCGAAATACCCAATCATCTCTATCGAAGACGGCCTTGATGAAAACGACTGGGAAGGTCACAAACTATTAACTGAACGCCTTGGCAGCAAGGTTCAGTTAGTAGGAGACGACTTGTTCGTTACAAATACGAAGAAGCTTTCTGAAGGAATCAAAAACGGCGTTGGTAACTCAATCCTGATCAAAGTAAACCAAATCGGTACATTAACTGAAACATTTGATGCAATCGAAATGGCAAAACGCGCAGGATACACAGCTGTTATTTCTCACCGTTCTGGTGAAACTGAAGACAGCACAATTGCAGACATCGCTGTTGCAACAAACGCTGGACAAATCAAAACAGGTGCTCCGTCTCGTACGGACCGTGTGGCGAAATACAACCAATTACTTCGCATCGAAGATCAATTGGCTGAAACAGCACAATATCACGGCATTGCAACATTCTATAACTTGAATAAATAATGTCAGCTATGCGCTGCGTTCCACTCTTTTATGAGAGCGAGACGCAGCGTTTTTTTGTTGAGAAAAATCCGTTGGCTAATTCATTTGACTTATCCTATTTCTGTAAAACCTCCTCCTTCAGTTAGAGAAGAAGTCAAAACCCCCTCCATTTATAAGCACTAAATCATGAAAATTCGTCTAAAAATATGATCTGAAATGAACTTATGCTTTCTGTAAGGGGGTGGTATCATTTTACATATATTAGGGGGTGATGAGATGCTGAATCCTTTTAGCCTTCGTTTTCCAGTAGGTGTGTATATGTATGTCCTTCACCTGTTGGCGGCATATGATGAAAGGAAGCAACGAATTCTAACTTCTAAGAATGTACAGAAAAACGCATTTTGGATTTATGTCCTTGCCGCTATATTGGGCATTATTTCACTTGGGGCATTGATTTGGGCATGCAAGACCTTTGGACAGGGCTCGAAATTTTTAGGAGAGTTCAAATTACTAGGCATGTACGTTAAAATCCAGTGCGGTTTTTAAGCAGGGATGAGAACAGATGCAAGGTCATCTGTTCTATCTGAATCAAACGGAGGGATATGATGCTGACATTACAATTAAAAGAAAAAACATATAGCAGCACCTTCTCTCTCCGCAATATTCAAATAAGTGTCGAGAAAGGGCAGATGCTGCTGCTTTTGGGGCATAATGGTGCGGGAAAGACAACGATGATCCAATCCATGTTTGGGCTGACGCCATTTATAGGATGCGTCACTTTACATGGTAAACAGCTGAACCTTCAATCCTCAGAGCATATTTCCTTGTTGAAAAAACATGTTTCCTATATTCCTGATGACCATTCGTTGTTCGATTATTTATCGCCGAGGGAATACTTTCAATTACTTCAGCTGCCAAATGAGCAAGATGTCACACGGGAAGAGACGTTTATTGATCTGTTTGAGCTGGGGTCGTATATGGATCAGCCTATCGCTCAGCTGTCTCATGGCAATCAAAAGAAAACGCAGATCATTTCACAGCTCCTCAGGCCATGTGATTATTATGTGTTCGATGAGCCAACAAACGGACTTGATCCAGATATGATGATCATCTTAAAAAAGGTGCTCATGAAGCTGAGAGAGCAAGGCGCTGGCATTCTCATTTCAACCCATCATTTGAGTTTTGGTGATACGCTTTATGACCATCTCATGATCTTGAGAAATGGTGACGTCAAGCTGGATATGTCCCGCCAAGAATCGAATCAGACATTTCCTCATCAGGCACTTGAAGAGATTTATAAAGAAGTGAATCGAGATTACTATATGCAGGTGGAGAGGTTACTCAATGATCTGGACACGACACGTTCTTCATAAAATAGAATGGGGGATGCTGACAACGAAAGTTAAGCAGCTCGCAAAAAAGTACCCTATAGAGCTTCTCGCAGCAGCGGCTTTTTTCTTGCTCATGTATGCGATATACGTCGTTATCAGCCTGCGCTTTTTCATGCAGGCAGGAGAAAGCGAGCCGGCTGCTCTATACCTCCAATTGATGAAAATGACGCTTTTACTTTTAGGCGCAGGCATTGTGTTATCCCGCAATAAATTAAAGCGCCAGGAATATCAATTCTACTTTTTGAATAGTGCGATACAAAGTGTGCCATTTGTCCTTTGTGTATATTTCTTTCCGATGCTCTTTTGTTTCCTCGTGGTTGGACTGCTTTTTTTACCGATTGTATTAGGCCTTTTGATCAGCGGTGTTACGCCATCTCTGTATTGGATAACGGTTGTATGCATGACTTGCTGTGTACTGGCGCTGTTTGCGCTTGCTTCTTGGATGGTGATGCGGATTGCTGTGAGCTATTTCGTATCAAAAACAAAAGAGCATTTGCTGCTGCAAACGCTCGGCTTTGTGGTGCTGAATCTATTGGTATTTCTCCTTTTGCAAAAAGCAATGGAGATGATCCGCGTATGGCCATTCATCTATCTCATATTTCTCGTGATCCTCCTAAGCGCTGGCTGGCTATGGCTGAAGGGGTTAGCGGCTTCTTATGTTCATCAGATGTTTTTGCAGCTGAAAACAGAGGTGAAGTCGTTTTCTTATAAGAAAATCAGAACGCAATCTTCCTTTCTGACGCAACTGCGGCAGGAATTGGTTTATTTCAGCCGTTCAGCTATTTTTAAAGAACAGGGCATTTTGTTTCTATTTCTCGTTTGTTTGACGGCGGGGCTGCCTTTTGTTTTTACACCGGTAGAAACTGGATGGCTGTATGCATTTATTGTGCAGTATGCGTTAAAGGAAATATTGATCATGCTTCCGCTGATGATTGGCAGAGAATATCATATGAATCAAAGGGCTATTTTTATGTTAAATACATCAAAGGGCGCTTATTTATTGTCGAGAATTTTATTTTATTACGCTATTAATTTGTTGACATATTTTGTGTTTATTGGGCTTGTATCTATAGTGATAGGCATTGAAAGTGAAGGCCATGTCCTTGCAAGTTTGTCCATTTTGTTGATCACTGCCATGGCGTCCTGTACCGGATTTATCGTGAAGATCAGTGAGTTTAATAAACTGTTTGTCATCGTGATGATGATTGCTGTATTCAGCTTCATCGATATGCTTTTATTGAAGTGGCTTTCAACAGATGTGTATCTTCTCGCCACCGCCTATCTGCTAGGTTCACTTGCATTTTTTAGCTGTATATATGCGGTCATGTTAAAGAGGCCTGTCTTGCGATGATAGAGCTTGTGTGTAGTTTCCTAGCGGTTGTGCTGATACATGAACTCGGTCATATGCTGATGATCATGGTGTGTAACAAAATTGAAAAAAGGCCGCTCTTTGATTTTGTGATAACGATTGATTGGAAGCATGTGGCGGTCGTCCATGAGAAATTTATCCGGCCGAGCTTCAATATGATGGTGGCACTTGCAGGCCCGCTCTTTCCGGTGCTTTGTTCGATTGTGCTTTTTATGATATGGAAGCATCCGGTAAGTCATCAGCTGCTGTTTTTTTCTTTACTAAATACGGTGATGCTGCATCCAGCTTGCCCAGACGGGAAAAATATCACAGCCAGTTTAAAAGAGATGAAGGAGAGAAAGAGATGATTAAAGTATTTCATTCGTTTTCCAGCGGTTTAACACTTGCGATGCTGTATGTATTTGCTGTGTTTATGACCCCTGTTTTTTTACTGCTGCTAGAGGTCAATCATGTTGAATCAAGTCCAACAATGTTTGGCATGCCATTTTATATCATGAAAATTGAAGAGTATCAATTCAGTTCAGAGGCGACGCTTTTTGGATGTGTGGTCTGCTTTTTAGCTGGCGCCGTGCTCTATTTTTTTATTCAATATGTGAAGCATGTGGTGAAAAAGCGTAGAACATAAAAAAAGCAGACGGAACAAAACATCAGTCTGCTTGCAAAGTGAGTGAGAGCCGTACCATATCCATACACTGAATGCCATTTTCAAAAATCGGTTCATCATAATGCTTAAGAAAGAAATCGTGGTCAATAGATGTCATACGGAAGCCACATTTCTGATAAAGTGCGAGCTGCTGGATACTCGAGTTACCTGTGCCGATTTCAATCGTGTGAAAGCTGGCGGCTTTCGCTTCAGCAATGGCATGGCGGATCAGCTGCTTTCCAATTCCTTTTCCTTGCCATGATTCCTTCACGGCGATATTGATGATTTCGACTGTCTGCTGAGACAGAGATAAAAGCACATAGATACCAATCACGTCCTGTTCATGATACGCGGCATAACAAGAGCCGGATTGCACATAGTTAAGAACCTTTTCCTTTGAAGGATCAGCTAAGAGTAAAAGATCCATAGGGGCAGATTGATCACCTGACAATGACAATGGCCGAATTTGTATCATGTTTTTCATCCTTTCTATTCTTTAATATATCCTTGTTTCACACCCCAATCATATTGATCCTGTACCCATTGTGAGGGCGGATTGTGGGTGACATTTGGGTCTTTTTTGATAGTTGTTTTCCTTGGAGTCTGTGAAGTCTGCTTATTCGCTTGAGCAGTGGCTTTCGCTGCTGTCAGCTCTTTTTGAAGCTGGGCGATTTTTGCCTCAAGCGCTTTACGCTGTTTGACTTCTTTTTGATAGGCTTTCTTTTCTTTTTTGAGCTTTTTCGTGATGATAGACAGTTTCTTTTTTTGATCTTCGTTTTTATGCTTCATATCTGCTTGATTTGATTTTAACTTCGAAAGCTGCTCAGTGTTCGTTTTGCTTTCTTGCTGATGTTTTTCCTCTGATGCTTTGATGGACTGCTGCTGCCAAACAATCCAGCCGGCTGCTCCTAAAACCACAGCACATAAAAGGATGATGGTGATCGTTTTCTTCATGTGTCATTCCCCTTTCTTTAAACCTTTATTATCATCGGTTAAATATATACAGGTTTTAACATCACAAGGGAATATTCACATCATATTGGCAGACACTAAGAAAAAAGGAGGGTGTCTGTTGATTTCCTTTATGATTCATGTCGTGGTCTCATTATTTGCTGTATCAAACCCCATTGGAAACGTGCCTCTTTTTATCACCTTAACTGAAGGGTATACAGAGAAAGAACGCTCCCAAACAGCCAAAAAAGCCATTGTGGTCTCTTTCATTATTTTGGTTGCCTTTTTATTGGCAGGGAGGCTCATTTTCAAATTGTTTGGGATCGATATTCATGCACTCCGTATCGCCGGAGGTATTTTCATTTTTGGTATCGCTTACAATTTACTGAATGCAAAGGAGTCACATGTCCAAAACCCTCATTCTGAGGAAAAGGCAGAAAGCAAAGAAAAGGCGGATGTCTCGGTTACGCCGCTGGCGATTCCGATCATCGCTGGTCCCGGTACAATCGCTACAGTGATGAGCTTAACCCCGGGAAGTCAAGGGATGCTTCACATGTTTGCAATTTTAATCGGCATTGTCATCGTACTGGCGATGACCTTTTATGCCTTTCATTATTCAAGTTTCATTATGCGAAAAATGGGGAAAACAGAGATGAATGTCGTGACGCGCTTAATGGGATTAATTCTTGCTGTAGTGGCAGTTGAAATGATTGGTGCGGGCTTAAAAGGGATGTTTCCGATGTTTATGTCATAAGTGTATATAAAAAAGCTGTTTTTTCTACAATGATGTAAAATAAAACAGCTTTTTTTAAGGTTTCGGCACATGCTTAAATACTTCTTCACTCTCAAAGAATTCAATTAAGCGGCTAATCCAATCATAGTAATCAAGACTTTCCTTGATTTCTGAAAGAAGCAGATTGATTTTATCCTCTGTCTCTTCTGGCAGGTCGTCCTGTTCAAGCAATTCCAGCAATTCCTTGCACGTTTTCTTATGTGCTTTGCGGTTTTTGCTGACAACTCGGGACCAATTGGCTGCAAACAAGGAAATAAACGTTTGGTATTGATCTTGCTCAACGTCATAAAGATCTTTACGTATTCCTTTTTCATAAACCTTTTCCGCAATATTCAAATCGAGCATTTCTCGAACGACTTGACTCATTCTCGTTTTGCTCATGCCTGTCGCCTCTGATAGCTCTCCAAGCGTCATTGGTTTACGGTTCATGTGAATGATACCAAGCACTCTACCTACTGTAGAAGAAAGACCAAAGGCATTCATGTTCTCGGCAGCTTTTTCAATATAATGATCCTGTGCTTTTTGAATGGCGCCTAACGCTTGCTTGTCCACTCCCCGATTCATCCCTTCACGACTGACAATTTGTAACACAATATATCATATACCTGTTTGTTGATGAAAACAATAAATATTGAGTATTTGCTCGTAATTTGGAGGAAAAAGGAGAGATCTCTATCTAGCAGGACATTAACTGAAAATTTTAAATAAATGTTATGCAATACAAACACATCATAAACTTTTTATTTTATAAAGTTTGCACTATAATAAATAAGGTGTAAATTTTCTGAAAATATTGATCCGACTAATTGGAGGTGTCTCATTTGCTGAAACTAGAGAATGTATCTAAGACGTATAAAGGCGGAAAAAAAGCTGTCAAAAATATTGATTTAGAAATAGCAAAAGGAGAATTTATTTGTTTTATTGGACCGAGTGGCTGTGGTAAGACAACAACCATGAAGATGATCAACCGACTCATCGAACCTTCCTCAGGAAACATCTTCATCGAGGGAGAAAACATTATGAAAAAAGATCCAGTTCAATTAAGAAGAGAAATTGGCTATGTGATTCAGCAAATTGGACTGTTCCCCCATATGACCATCGCACAAAACATTTCACTTGTTCCAAAGCTGTTAAAATGGCCGGAAGAAAAACGAAAAGAACGGGCACGTGAACTGCTGAAGCTTGTCGACATGGGACCGGAATATTTAGAGCGCTACCCTCATGAACTCAGCGGAGGACAGCAGCAGCGCATCGGTGTTCTTCGCGCACTAGCAGCGGAACCCCCTCTGATCCTCATGGATGAACCATTCGGAGCACTTGATCCAATCACACGAGATTCATTGCAGGAAGAATTTAAGAAACTGCAAAAAACGTTAAATAAAACCATCGTATTCGTCACACATGACATGGACGAAGCCATTAAACTAGCTGATCGAATTGTGATTTTAAAAGATGGAGAGATTGTCCAAGTAGGTACGCCTGACGATATTCTGCGGAACCCTGCCAATGAATTCGTAGAAGAATTCATCGGCAAAGAACGACTGCTTCAATCGAACCCGAACATGGAACGTGTAGAACAAATGATGAACACGTCACCAGTCACCATTACAGTTGAAAAAACATTAACAGATGCCATCTACATCATGAGAGAAAAGCGGGTCGATTCCTTGCTTGTAGTAGATGAACATCATGTGCTAAAAGGCTATATCGACATTGAAACAATCGATGCGAACCGCAGAAAAGCAGCTTTCGTTGGTGATATTTTAAATACAGAGTTCTATACCGTACAAGAAGGCGCACTTCTAAGAGACACAGTCCGGAAAATCTTAATACGCGGCATTAAATATGTACCGGTTGTGGATGCAGAAGGGCACTTAAAAGGCATTGTGACACGTGCAAGTCTTGTAGATGTTGTGTACGACTCCATTTGGGGAGACGATACGCCAGCGGCTGTCACTGAAATGAATTGAGGGAGGTGTACACATGGATCAAATCATCGACTTTCTAGAGAAAAATGGTGGGGAACTCCTTACAAAAATGTGGGAGCATTTATATATTTCCTTAATTGCTGTTGTGCTCGGTATTCTTGTTGCCGTTCCTTTAGGTGTGGTTCTCACACGAATGAAACGAGGCGCAGGTTTTATCATCGGTATCGTGAATATCTTTCAAACACTCCCTAGTTTAGCGATTCTTGCCTTTTTTATTCCTATTTTGGGGGTTGGGAAAATACCTGCGATCGTTGCTCTCTTTTTCTATTCGGTTTTACCTATTTTAAGAAATACGTATGCCGGGGTCCAGGGTGTGAACAAAAACTTGATTGAATCCGGTAAAGGAATCGGGATGACAACATGGGAACAAATTCGTCTTGTTGAACTCCCGCTTGCTGTACCGGTCATTATGGCAGGTGTCAGAACGTCAACGATTTATTTGATTGGCTGGACAACACTAGCAGCCTTTATCGGTGGAGGCGGTCTAGGTGACTACATTTTGATTGGACTTCAGCTGTATCAGCCGGAATTTATTATTGCGGGTGCGATCCCAGTCACGATTTTAGCAGTCATTATCGACCTATCATTAATGAAGCTGGAGAAAAAAGTAACACCAGAAGGCTTAAAAGGATTGAAGGAAGTTTCATAAGGAGTTGGCTTATGTGAAGAATCGAAAAACAAAATGGATCAGTGCACTGCTTGCCGGATGCTTGCTATTGATAAGCGGCTGTTCACTTCCTGGACTAGCCGGCTCCTCAGGGGGCACGCTGCGAATTGGAGCACAAAACTTTACCGAATCAGAAATTATGGCCTATATGGTTGGCGATATGATCGAACATTACACAGATAAAAAGACGACCATTGTGAAAAATCTAGGTTCCAACACTGTACAGCAGAAAGCAATGGAAAACGGAGACGTCGACATCTCTGCCACAAGATATTCAGGCACGGATTTAACAAGTACGCTTGGAATGGATGCAGAAAAAGATCCGGAGCGTGCGATGGAGATCGTCCAAAAAGAATTTAAGAAACGCTATGATTACAAATGGTTTGATTCTTATGGATTTGATAATACGTATGCCTTTGCCGTGACGCAGAAGATGGCGAAGGAAAACAAGCTAGAAACGGTCTCTGATTTGAAAAAGAATGCGAACAATTACCGATTTGGTGTCGATAACGTATGGCTTAAAAAGAAAGGCGACGGCTATAACGGGTTTGTGAAAACATACGGAATTAAATTTGGCAGCACATATCCGATGCAAATTGGTTTAGTCTATGATGCATTAAAAAATGAAAAAATGGATATTGTGCTTGCCTATTCAACAGATGGACGAATCAAAGCCTATAACCTCAAAATTTTAAAAGATGATAAACGGTTCTTCCCGCCATATGATGCATCACCAGTAGTCCCGGAGAAAGTCTTAAAAGAAAATCCAGGGCTTGAAAAGGTGATCAACAGGCTGATCGGAAAAATCGATACAGAACAAATGCAAGAGCTGAACTATCAAGTCGACGGGGAGCTTCAAGAACCAGCAACCGTTGCAAAGAATTTCCTAAAAAAACACAATTATTTTGAGTAAGATGGGGAGGTGTGACGGCTGATGGACACACTGCAGCAATTATGGACGTATTATCAGCAGAATGGGTCATATGTGTTAGAAGAATTTTATCGGCATTTTCTCATGTCGGCGTATGGGGTGTTGTTTGCGGCGATTGTCGGGATTCCAGTAGGCATCTTTGTGGCGCATTACCGCAAGCTGAGCAATTGGGTCTTCGCCATTACCAACGTCATTCAAACGATACCGGCATTAGCGATGCTTTCCGTATTGATGCTTGTATTAGGTCTTGGCGCAAATACAGTCATTCTATCACTCTTTTTATATTCGCTTCTGCCGATCATCCGAAACACGTATACAGGCATTGTCAGCATTGAACATGCCTATTTAGAATCAGGTAAAGCGATGGGCATGACGAAATGGCAAGTGCTGAGAATGGTTGAATTACCGCTTGCTTTATCAGTCATTATGGCAGGTTTAAGAACCGCACTGGTCATCGCCATCGGTATTACAGCGATTGGAACATTTGTGGGCGCGGGAGGTCTTGGTGATATCATCATCAGAGGATCAAACGCCACAAACGGAACAGCCATCATTTTAGCAGGTGCGATCCCAACGGCACTCATGGCTATCATTGCTGACCTTGTCATGGGCTGGCTCGAACGCTATTTAAGCCCGACAAACAAGAAAAAAGAAAGAAAAGCGTTAGCTGAAAAAAACATCACATCTGCTTAAGCGGTTGAAAAGACAAAACCTCCCTTACATCTGTAAGGGAGGTTGTTTTATGATGATCAGGCAGTTCACATGCTTGTTTTTTATGATTCAAGCGTGATCCATTCAGAGGACCACTTCGCAATTTCTTCAAAAACGGGTGCAAGTGAACGCCCCATATCTGTTAAAGAATACTCTATGCGCACGGGTGTTTCAGCAAAAACCTCCCGTTTTACAATACCTGCTGCCTCCAGCTCTTTTAATCTCTCAGATAATACTCTACCGCTTAAATTTGTCAGGGCTGCCTCAATTTCACTAAAACGCTGCTGACCTGAGAGAAGCTGAAAAACAATCAGTGCCACCCAGCGTTTGCTCAATAACTCAACTGCTTTTTCAAACCGCGGGCACATGTCAGATTGATTCATCTTCCTTCACTCCAATCTGAACCCATTATACCGTAAATCTGTCATAAATCGGCGTAAAAAGCTTGTCAATGATGAAAACATTTATGAGGACGACCGGCTGTTTAACATAAATAACAAATAGCGGTTGAGGTCCTCTATTTCTTTTTTCGAAAGGGTCGACCATATGTCACCATCAAATATTTCGAGATCATCAAGTTCATATTGCGCTGCAGCTTCCTTTATTTTGGATAAAGCCAGATCCTCTTCCTTGATCTGATGGATAGGAGAGACTTCCTCAATATAGCCAGCAGCCTGCATCATGTCTTCATAAGGTACCTTTAACGCACCAGCTAGCTTTTTAATCGTAGGAGGTTTCGGAATGCCGCGTTTCCCGTTTTCAATACGAGAAATACCGGCAGCGCTGACCTCAGAATACATCGCTAATTGGTTTACTGACAGCTTCTTTTCTTCACGTAATGCTCTTAAATATGCACCAAAGTTCATCAAGGCAAAACCTCACATGGTTATAGATTCGATATGTCTATTTTACTTGATTTGTTGACTATTGGCAATAAGGATACCATGAAAATATTGACATTAGTTAATGGTGGATGTACATTAGGTTTATGCCCCGCTATTTGTTCGCCTTTTTTTGGTTGATGAGCGTGAGAAAGTATTCATTCAGCTGGCTGATGTCTTGTGCGGAGAGCCTTTCCCATTTGTCCCCGTCAAAAATGGGAAGATGTTCTACATCCTTTTGAAGCGCCGTTTGATAGATTTTTAACATGGACTCATATTTCGGTTTCATTTCATGAACTTGTTCCTGTTCAATATGACCGGCAAGCAGCATTAAATCCTCATAAGGCACCTTCAAGGCGTGTGCTAATTTTTTGATGGTTAAAGGCTTTGGCACACCGCGCTTTCCATTTTCAATACGAGAAATACCAGCAGCGCTTACACCTGAATACATGGCAAGTTGATTGACCGACATTTTTCTATTTTCTCTTAAAATGCGTAATTGTTCACCAAAGTGATTCATGACATCGAACCTCACATTTCAGTATATGACTTATTTTAGTATGATCATTGACCAAAGGAAATAGCAGAGGGGTAAAAGTGTTGACATAAGTTAATGAACTTCTTGATGTGAGAGCCTTACATGTTGTACATATTGATTCCATAGGAGGTTGTAATGATGGTCGAAAAGATTCAGATCAGGCGGGCTTTTGTCATGCAGTATATGATCGAGAACGATATGTCGTTAAATCAGCTCGCTGATGAAATTGGCATCTCTCCTGCCACACTTAGCAGGGTATTAAATGGTCATCGGAAACCAGGACAGCTTGTCATTGGCAAAATGATTCATTACTTTGATAAAAAATTTGAAGATCTATTTTACTATGAAAATGTTGACAAAAGTCAATAATTGATATCATCACCAAGGAGGAAATGTCATTGAAAAGGACTGGGATGGTCAGACACATTGATTCTCTCGGCAGAATTGTTCTGCCCTCAGAAATGCGCAAGGTACTCAATATTAAAGAAGAGCAGCTGTTAGAAATTTTCATTGAAGATCAAACCATTATGCTGAAAAAATATGATGCAGATAAGAGCTGCCTGCTAACGGGACAAGTGACGAAGTACAACAAAAGCTATGGAAATGGAAGCGTGATGCTGAGTCCTGAAGGAGCTGAACGTTTGTTAGAAGAATTAAAACAGCTATTGAAGGAAGAAGCAACTCATTAAAAATGAGTTTTTAACCGAAAAATTGCATAAAAAAATGCTGCAGCCAGCACTTTGGAACGAAATTGTATCAAAATAACGAATCAAGTCGACAATATATAGGAAATCTTTATTTTGATGTTTCGTGACATGCACCTTGTTTTCATGTAAAATAAAGTTATGTGTACCAGTTTGTCTGGAGGTGTTTTCATGCACGCATTTGTTATCACATTACTCGTAATTGTCAGTATCGCACTTATCATCGTTGTATTACTACAATCAAGTAAAAGTGCTGGACTGTCAGGCGCTATTTCAGGTGGAGCCGAGCAGCTTTTCGGTAAACAAAAAGCGAGAGGCCTTGACTTGATTCTTCACCGATTAACGGTTATTTTGTCAGTGCTTTTCTTCATCTTAACACTTGCATTGGCATATTTAGGCGTGTAAAGCGCGAGTAACAGAAGGTCTGATCTTTTTTCAGACCTTTTTTTATTATCAGCACTCTTTTGTGTTTGTTTCATACATACAAGTGGAAAATATAAACCATATCAGAAGGAAAGGAAGTCACATCATCATGAAAGTTGTTACACCAAAACCATTTACGTTTAAAGGTGGAGAAAAGGCGGTGCTTCTTCTTCACGGTTTTACTGGGAATACAGCCGATGTTCGAATGCTTGGCCGTTATTTGAACGAAAGAGGATATACATGTCATGCACCTCAATATAAAGGTCACGGTGTGCCGCCAGAAGAGCTTGTCCATACAGGCCCGGCTGACTGGTGGAAAGATGTAGAAGAAGGCTATCAATTCTTAAAAGATGAGGGCTATGAGGAGATTGCGGTTTGCGGACTATCCCTCGGAGGAGTTTTTTCATTGAAATTAGGTTACACTGTACCTGTAAAGGGAATTGTACCTATGTGTGCACCTATGTACATAAAAAGTGAAGAAGTCATGTACCAGGGTGTACTAGATTATGCCCGTAACTATAAGAAATTTGAGGGTAAGTCAGAGGACCAAATTGAACAAGAAATGGAAGCGTTCAAGAAAACACCAATGGATACTCTCAAGAGTTTGCAAGAACTGATTGCAGATGTCAGAAACAATGTAGACATGATCTATTCACCTACTTTTGTTGTGCAGGCACGTCATGATCATATGATTAATACAGACAGTGCAAATATCATTTATAACGAAGTAGAGACAGATGATAAGCATTTGAAATGGTATGAAGAATCAGGCCATGTCATCACGCTTGATAAAGAGCGGGAGAAGGTTCATCAGGATGTCTATGCATTCTTAGAATCACTTGATTGGTCAATTTAAATATATAGGGGGTTAGAGTGTGCAAAAAGAAGAATTTATGGATGAATTACTCGCTTTTATGAAAGAAGAAGCGTATAAACCGTTAACCGTTCAAGAGCTGGAAGTCATGATGGAGATTACCAATCCTGATGATTATAAAGAGCTCGTCAAAGCACTTGTGACGCTGGAAGATCAAGGACTCATTGTTCGCACGCGCAGCGACCGTTACGGTGTACCAGAAAAAATGAATTTAGTAAAAGGAAAGCTGTCTGCTCATGCAAAAGGATTTGCATTTGTAACGCCAGAAGAGTTTGGACAGGATGATATTTTCATTCCGCCAAATGAGTTAGGCACAGCGATGAATGGCGATACTGTCATGGTTCGTGTCAGCCACAAATCAAACGGCACGAAAAAAGAGGGAACTGTCATCCGCATTCTGGAGCGTAATACTCAGACGGTTGTCGGTACCTATACTGAAACGAAAAGCTTTGGCTTTGTCATTCCTGATGATAAAAAAATCACAAACGATATCTTCATTCCGAAATCCGCTAAAAACGGAGCTGTCGAAGGTCATAAAGTCGTTGTGACGCTCACAAGCTACCCTGAAGGAAGAATGAGTGCAGAGGGTGAAGTGACTGAAATTCTCGGTCATAAAAATGACCCTGGCATTGATATTTTGTCGATCATTCATAAGCACGGTCTGCCAGGTGAATTCCCAGAAGAAGCGCTTCAGCAGGCAGCGGACACACCGGAAACGATTGATGAAAAGGACCTTGAAGGCAGACGTGATCTGCGCAATGAAACGATCGTGACGATTGATGGTGCAGATGCGAAGGACTTAGATGATGCCGTAACTGTGCAAAAGCTAGATGATGGCAAATATAAGCTCGGCGTGCACATTGCAGACGTTTCTCATTATGTCACAGAGAATTCGCCGATTGATCAGGAAGCTTATGAACGTGGAACGAGTGTGTATCTCGTCGACCGCGTCATTCCGATGATTCCGCATCGTCTGTCAAACGGTATTTGTTCATTAAATCCCAAGGTCGACCGTCTCACCCTGTCTTGTGAAATGGTCATTGATCGAAACGGAAAAGTCGTCAAACACGAGATTTTCCAAAGTGTGATCAAAACGACAGAGAGAATGACCTATTCCGATGTGAATAAGATTTTAGTCGACCAAGACGAAGAGCTTCTAAACAAATATGAGCCGCTTGTTCCGATGTTTCAAGAGATGGAGAAGCTTGCAGAGATTCTACGTGACAAACGAATGGAGCGCGGAGCTGTAGACTTTGATTTCAAGGAAGCAAAAGTACTTGTAGATGATGAAGGCGCAGCGAAAGACGTTGTCATTCGTGAGCGTTCCGTTGCAGAGAAATTAATTGAAGAATTCATGCTTGTTGCAAACGAAACAGTTGCAGAGCATTTCCACTGGATGAATGTTCCGTTCATTTACCGAATTCACGAAGAACCAAATCCTGAGAAACTTCAGCGCTTTTTAGAGTTCGTGACGACGTTTGGTTACATTGTAAAAGGAACGTCAACGAATATTCACCCGCGCGCACTTCAAAGTGTCCTCGATGCTGTCAGGGATCAACCAGAAGAAGTCGTCATTCAAACTGTGATGCTTCGCTCTATGAAACAGGCGAAGTATGATCCAGAAAGCATTGGCCATTTTGGATTATCAACGGAATTCTATACACACTTCACATCACCGATCCGACGTTACCCGGATTTAATCGTGCATAGACTGATTAGAACCTATTTGATTCAGAAAAAGACAGATGAAGCGACCTTAGAAAAGTGGGGCCAGCTGCTGCCTGAAATCGCAGATCATGCGTCGACAATGGAGCGCCGCTCAGTCGATGCAGAGCGTGAAACAGATGATCTGAAGAAGGCAGAGTTTATGCTAGATAAAATCGGTGAAGAGTTTGATGGCATGATTAGTTCCGTGACGAATTTTGGACTATTCGTTGAATTGCCGAATACGATAGAAGGTCTTGTCCATGTCAGCTACATGACTGACGACTATTATCGCTTTGATGAGCAGCACTTTGCCATGATCGGTGAACGGACAGGAAATGTCTACCGAATCGGTGATGAAATCACTGTCAAAGTTGTGAATGTCAATAAAGATGAGCACTCGATTGATTTTGAAATCGTCGGTATGAAGGGCACTCGCCGTAAATCACCAAAAGATTTCAAGTTCAAAAAACGGACAGATCCACCAGCGAAAAAAGGGCGTGGAGGTCAAAAAGCCTCTGGGGAAAAAGGCAAAGAGGATAAAAACGGAAGTGACTGGTTCACAAGCCGTAAAAAGAAGAAAAAGAAAAAACGCGTATTTGAAAACGCACCGAAACAAAAGCGCA
The DNA here is from genome assembly GCF_049895685.1 of Bacillus sp. DC4300-2b2. NCBI lineage: Bacteria > Bacillati > Bacillota > Bacilli > Caryophanales > Bacillaceae > Bacillus > Bacillus sp. DC4300-2b2. Next base: position 268,545 of record NZ_JAFCSW010000001.1, on the reverse strand, counting down.
AAAAGAAAAAGTAACGTGCCAAAAAGCAAATAGGGCATCACGCTCTATTTGCTTTTTGACCACATGGCCTCAGCATTGTCGAAAGCTGGATTGTTTGATAAAATAATCCGTACGATTTGGACCGTGTTTGTGTCAAAAGGAGGGTGTACGCCAATGCCAAAGGGAGAGGGAAAGGTTGTTTCCCAAAACAAAAAAGCAAATCATGATTACTTTATAGAAGAAACCTACGAAGCCGGCCTAGTATTACAAGGAACTGAAATCAAATCGATTCGTGCAGGAAAAGTGAATTTAAAAGATTCCTTTGCCAAAATCGAGCGAGGAGAAGTGTTCCTTCATAACATGCATGTGAGCCCATACGAGCAGGGGAACCGTTATAACCATGATCCGCTAAGAACGAGAAAGCTGCTTCTTCATCGCAAGCAAATCAGCAAATTGATTGGTGCGACGAAGGAAGAAGGCTACTCTCTTGTGCCTCTGAAACTCTATTTGAAAAATGGCTTTGCTAAAGTGCTGATCGGAATCGGAAAAGGGAAGAAGAAATACGACAAGCGTGAAGATCTGAAGAAAAAAGATGCAAAACGTGAAATCGAACGTGCCTTCCGCGATCGTCAAAAGCAATTCTAGCCTGATGCAGATGGCTTGCTGAGAGCGGAAGCATTATGCTACAATATGTTATGCAGTAAACAATCAACGCTTTTTTGACAGAAACCACCAGTTGTTTCGAGCAGTGAGATTGTTATAATAGTTATATACGGAAGCAGTGAAGCTGAACTTCCATCCCGTATATCCCTTTTTACAAGGGGACGTTACGGATTCGACAGGGATGGTTCGAGCTTAGGCTGCGAGCCGAGAGGCGATCTCGTTAACACGCACTTAAATGTAACTGGCAAAACTAAAAGTTTTAACCAAAACTTAGCACTAGCTGCCTAATAAGCGCAGCGAGCTCTTCCTGACATCGCCTATGTGTCTGTGAGGAGCCCAATGAAGTAGGCTACGCTTACGTTTCCGTCTGAGGACGTAAGAAGAGATCCATCAGACTAGCTCTCCAAGCGCCCGTCAGCAGGCATGAGGATGAGTGAACATGTAAATATGTTGACTACGCTCGTAGACGCTTAAGTAATCGATGTCTCTGGACGTGGGTTCGACTCCCACCGTCTCCATCAAAACTTTTAGAATGCAGTCGCATCAAGGGTTTGAAAGTCCTTGATGCGGGTCTGGCAACATTTTAAAAAACTTCTTCTTTCATAAAAGCTACAACTTCCTTTTGTGTGGAAGGGTATATATGGCTATAATTGTTTAGTGTTTCTGAGAACTCCTCCATTTTTTTGGAGGGGTTTTTTGTTTTAATTCAGTTACTTCAAGTACACCTATCTATCATCCGTATTTTTGGAATATCAAAAAAACAAGTAGAGAAAGGAGGAATACATCTATCTTGTGTAATGCTTCTTATTACTTATTTTTACATAAATTTTGGAAGGTGAAAGGAAATTTGAGATAATGAATTGAAATTACCTTGGATAGAAAAGTAGATGTGTAGAATGTTTGATTTTTCTGTGATTTGGGAGGTGAACTATAATGAATGGAATAGATATATTAGAGAACGCTTCAAGACTTGGTCAATTAATTCTTTTCTTCTCTGGATACGCTCTTTATTGGAAACTAGTCAAAACAAAAAAAGAGCGACCTCTCACAAAGTACGAAAATTTCCTTAAATTTTTTGTAATGTTAGGTATGGTCATTTATTTTCTCTCGTTTTTATGTTTAAACTTGTGGGCGTAATATGTTGATGTATGTCTGATTATGTCTAATGGGTTTAACTCTCTCTTAAAACCCTTTATTTTACATAAATGTATGATAAGGTAATTTTGAGTTAAAAAAAGGAAAGTTAATATGAAAAGATTGGTTCTTTTAATGTTAGCATTAGTTCTGGCTGTGACTGCATTTGCTCCAGCTGCTGCTGCAAAGACACAAAGCACAAAGGGATTAGAAGGTTTGACAGAAGAGCAAATTGAGAAGTCTTTAAAAGAAATTGAATACATCTTCACAAAGATTATCATTTCTGATAAAGAAAAAGGCTACACCATTAATGAAGAAGAGCTTGCAAAATCACATTATACAGATGCAGAGAAAAATGGCATGATCGCTTTCGCAAAATTAATGAATCAAGAAGCGACTACGAAAAGTAACACGGTAACTCGCTGTGTCGAGGATGCAGTTGGTATCGCTAAAGGTACTTTAAAGCACTTGCAAAAAGCAATAGATAAGGGAGATTGGATGACAGTGGCAGTATACCTAGGCGGTATGGGCCTTGCAATTAAGCCGAGCGTGTTATTCGTATTCATGCTATTTTGTGGTGCGCCAGTAGCCAAAATTGCTCCTGCTCAATATGAATAAGAGTAATATGTAAAATTGGCCGTCCACCTGGGCGGCCTTTTTACATTACTTAAGCCACCATTCCTTCTTCTCTTTATCCCCATTCTAATTCATTTCTTGACACAAGATTTTTAACTCCTTTAGGATCGTCGGCTCATCTTTACCAGCTTTTCGTTTAAGTTCATCCATCGAAGGATTCTTGAGTATTAGAAGAAATGGACCATGCAAAAACAGAAAGTTAGTAAAATTGAAGATGAGAAAGCTAAAGATACACCAAAGGACAAATCAAAATCTTGATTTAGAAAAATAATGCTGGAACTTTTTAAGGGATGATTAACTGAACTTGTTTCACAGCAGAAAAAGAGATGTCAGATCTGGCATCTCTTTTATTATGTACGGTTTCTCAAAGAAGACACCACCAACCGAACAAACAAAGGAAAAACGACAACCGCCGCAATCATCATCAAAAATCCATCCGGCACAAGTTCCACAAACGTTGTCTGAATCACATAAACCGCAATCAGCAGCAAGTAACTGATCAAAAATAACAATCCAGAACTTCTCTTTTTAAACGGTTTTTCCAAAAGAATCAGCATAAACAGCCCCGTCATAATCATCCAAAAAGTCATATTCCTTTCGAGTCTCCTCTCCATTCATCCCCACATTGTACAGATATTTTTCTGGGTGCAACATACTTCTTCCTCAAATTAAGCAAAAAGTAGTGAAAATATAAGAGATCGAGAATAGATAACGCCCGAAATTTTACAAAAAACCTCCAACCAATTAAAAATCACATCTTCCCATTTGAGACGTCCTCATATATAGTAAGATTAGACTAGTTCTAAATAACTGAAATTGGGGCGTTTACATGGATTCGATTGTTTTACATTTTATTGTGATCATGAGTGTTTCTGGCATTCTGTCCGTGATATTATCAATCATTGCTCATGCAAACCGCCATCGGTATATTGGCTGTCAATTGTTTATGTACATGTCTGGAGCAACTGCGATTTATATCTTTGGGCATACGTTTGAATTATTGGCTCGTACCCCTGGAGAAATCATGTTCTGGGTTTGTTTTCAATACATAGGTCTACCGTTTATCGCACCGCTCAGTCTGCTGATTGTGCTGCAATTTACGGGATTCCACCAATATTTCACAAAGCGCCGCGTGCTTCTCATCTTATTGATTCCAACTCTCACAACCATTATGGTGTTCACCAACTCTTTACATTCACTATTTTATCGAGGCATCACGATGAATCCAGTAGATGGGTTTTTATTGGCTGATTTTACGATTGGCTATTGGTATATCATCCATGGCGTTTATACGTTTGGCTGTTCGATGCTTGCTATTTTTATGCTGCTTTGGTTTTTACGTGTCACAAAAAAAGAATATTTAAAGCAGATTCTGATACTGTTAGTGGGAATGTTATTACCAATTATGACTTCTTTTATTTATTTATTAGGCGTTACACCCCTACATATTGATCCGGTTCCTGTGGTAATGTTTATCACCAACGCACTCTATTTATGGGCAATTATGTCGTTCCAGCTGTTTAAGCTGTCTCCCATTGCAATGGAGCGTGTGTTTGAGCATATGTCTGAAGGGGTTCTGATTTTAGATCGATATCGGACACTCATTGACTACAATCCCGCTGCTGCATCGATTATTCCAGCACTTGCGAATAAAAAGGGAATTGGCTATAAAGTCGACGATATTTTCTCAGCAATCATCAAAGATTCAGCGTTCATTCAATGGCTGCGCTCTCCGCAGGATCATTCGCAATATGATTTAATGTGGAAAAAGGAAAAAGACCAGTCCTGCTATTATCATTTGACCGCTTCGTCTCTATTTAATAGAAGAGGAGAGATCGAGGGCAGGCAAATTGTGATCAGTGATGTAACAGAGCAGCGTTTGCTGCAGGAAGAGCTGGAGCGTCGTGCGTATATCGATGGTTTGACAAATATTTTCAATCGTTCCTCTTTCATTGAACGAACGCAGATGATCTTGGAAGAGGATGTACAGGATACGGCTATTATGCTGTTTGATATTGATTTCTTTAAACAAATCAATGACACACACGGACATCATATTGGAGATGAAGCGCTGCGTCATGTTGTCTCTATTTGTCAGGAGCACTTACAAATGGATGATTTATTTGGACGATATGGGGGAGAAGAGTTTGCCATTTGTCTGCCTCATCAGTCATTTAAAGAGGCATGTCATATCGCTGAACAAATCAGACATTCGTTTGAAGCGAGTTTCTTTACGAATGAAGAGGAAAAAGTTCGAGTGACAGCGAGCTTTGGAATTGCTCATACAGCCAATGATCCTTGTGTATTAGAAACACTTCTATTTGAAGCGGATCAGGCCTTGTATATGTCAAAACGCCAAGGACGGAACCGGATTTATGCATCAACTGGTAAGGGCCATGTGCTGTATCATGAGCAGGATCTTCTGAATTGACTGTTGTCCCGACATTCGATATGATAACTATAACATTTGAACGGTTTCCTAAAGGGGAGTAGCTTTTACGGTCTGGTCGTCATTACAGAAACATTCGTTGTTTCTCGGCCATTCCGGCATGAACAATGTTAGCCAGACCTTTGCCCATCACATATGAGGCAAAGGTCTGGCTATTTTTAAGGTCTTTTTGCATCTGTGTGATAGGGAAGCGGAACAAATGATGCTTTTAATCCTACAGATGAAAGGATGATCGATCTTGAAAAAATATGTGATGTCTTTCCTATTTTCCGGAACGCTTGTATTAAGCGGGTGCTCCGGCTTGCTTGATCAGGTCAACGATACAACGACATATGTCACTGAGGCAAATGACTATGTGACAGACATTCAGCAATTTACAGAGGACTTTCCAAAACTCGCTGAAGAAGCTGTGCAAAATGCCGCCAAAAAAGCAGAATTAACGCAGCAGCTTGAATCATTGAAGGCAGATATTCAAGATTTTAATGAAGTCACAGCGCCAAAAATGGCAGAAGACCTGCATGCACAAATCATTGAAAAAAATAAAGTGCTATCAGAGGAAATCCAAACGTATTTACAACAATTGAAAGCAGGCGATATCGATGCTGCCTCCATACTGGAGGATCAGCAGGAATTGATGAAACAGCTTCAGCAATCCGTCAATCTTTTGCAGGATATCGAACAATTAACAAATTAGGACAAACATAGCTTTATATGCGGTTCTTAGCATATCTTTGCCTTTTCCGGTGGAGATATGCTTTAATTTAGGTAAAGACAAGTCATAATGGAAAAAAGGTGATCACATGACAGAACATGAAGAAAGACATATGGCCTCGCCTAGAGCCGAGAAGGAAAAAGACCAATTGATCAATCGTTTGAAACGAGTGGAAGGACAAGTTCGCGGGATTCAGCAAATGATTGAAAACGATCGTTACTGTATAGATGTTGTGAATCAAATCTCCGCAGTCAATGCTGCTTTGAAAAAAGTCAGTCTTCATTTGATGGAAAAGCATACACATCATTGCGTAGCAGATGCTATCAAGAGCGGCAATGGGGATGAAGCTATTGAAGAGTTAATGACGGTCTTTACGAAACTGACAAAATCGTAGCATATATGTTTACATTGATACCCTACTAGGGTATAGTAAATTGTAGAAAATGATTGATGGAGGCGATGACAAGTGGAACAAGCAACACTTCAAGTGCAGGGCATGTCTTGTGGACATTGCGTGAAAGCAGTCGAAGGAAATGTAGGAGAATTAGCAGGTGTGGAATCTGTGAAAGTCCATTTAGACAAAGGACAGGTGGAGGTTTCATTTCACCCGGATCAAGTCACATTACACCGTATCTCTGATGTGATTGAAGAACAGGGGTATGATGTCGTATAAATGAACAGACGTGCTGTATTACAGCACGTCTCAGCGTGTAGACAAATCCTCGCATTCGCGCGCAGGTCTGTGCGCTGGTGCTCACGAATGTCAAATTCGCTCCGCGCCAGTGCTCGCCCTTCCTAGACTGCAAAGGTTTTCTATCACGATGATAAAGAAGGCAGATAAAGAGTTAAAATAAAGATCATTTTAACAATCTGATATGTGCTGCATGACAGCACGTATTTTTTTAAAAATATAATACCCCCATGGAGTATATGGAGAGGTGAGATCAATGAAAAAGAAAATTGACTTTCAAATTACGGGGATGACCTGTGCTGCCTGTGCAGGCCGCATCGAAAAGGGATTGAACAGGCTGGAAGGTGTGGAAGATGCTAGTGTGAATTTGGCGCTTGAAACTTCCCATATTGTCTACGAAACGGAGCAGCTAACACCAGATGATTTGAAGCGAAAAGTTCAATCTCTTGGCTATGATGTGGCGATGGAGCAAGCAGAATTTGATATAGAGGGAATGACGTGTGCGGCTTGTGCAAACCGAATCGAGAAAAAAATTAACCGAATGGACGGTGTCGAACAAGGGTCTGTAAACTTTGCGCTTGAGACACTTCAGGTCACATATCATCCGGGCCAAACGTCTACAAATGATATAAAAGATGCAGTGCAGTCTATAGGATATTCTTTAATTGAACCAGACGTAGATCAAGCAGAGGAAGGAAAAAAAGATCACCGCCAAGCAGCAATAGAGAAGCAGACGGCACGCTTTTTATTCTCAATGATTTTATCACTGCCGCTTCTTTGGGCAATGGTTAGCCATTTTTCTTTCACATCCTTTATATGGCTGCCTGAAGCGTTCATGAATCCATGGGTTCAGCTGGCGTTAGCAGCGCCTGTGCAGTTTATTGTCGGCTGGCCATTTTATGTAGGTGCGTATAAGGCTTTAAGAAATAAAAGTGCCAATATGGATGTTCTTGTCGCACTTGGGACATCTGCCGCGTTTTTCTATAGTTTATACGAAAGCATCCAGTCAGCGATTCGAGGCACACATGAGGCAGCCCTCTATTATGAAACAAGTGCTGTCCTCATTACGTTGATCGTGCTCGGAAAATTAATGGAAGCAAGAGCAAAAGGAAGATCATCAGAAGCGATTCAAAAACTGATGGGCTTACAAGCGAAAGAAGCGGTTATCGAGCGAGATGGCAAACAGATGACTGTGCCTATTTCTGACGTGAAAGTGAATGATCTTGTGTTTGTCAAACCGGGTGAAAAAGTGCCGGTAGATGGAGAGATCATAGAGGGGACAACCGCAATAGATGAGTCCATGATTACAGGAGAAAGCCTGCCAGTTGATAAAACCGCAGGAGATATGGTCATCGGAGCAACGATCAATAAAAATGGATTTATGAAAATAAAAGCGACAAAAGTCGGAAAAGAGACGGCACTTTCCCAGATTATCCGAGTCGTAGAACAAGCGCAGGGCTCAAAAGCACCGATTCAAAGAATGGCAGATCAAATATCAGGGATATTTGTTCCCATCGTTGTAGGAATTGCTGTGCTCACATTCCTCATATGGTTTTTCTTTGTTGACCCTGGAAATGTGACGTCAGCACTTGAAACCTTTATAGCCGTCATTGTTATCGCATGTCCATGTGCGCTCGGACTTGCTACACCTACCTCTATTATGGCTGGCAGCGGCCGTGCGGCTGAATCAGGCATTCTGTTTAAAGGCGGAGAGCATTTAGAAGTGACTCAATCACTCGACACGGTGGTGTTAGATAAAACAGGTACTGTGACAAAAGGAGAGCCTAGTCTGACAGATGTGCTGGCATATGCCAATTGGACAGAAGATACGCTGCTGCAGCTAGCAGGATCGGCAGAACAGCAGTCGGAACACCCGCTTGCCCGAGCGATCACAGACGGTATGAAGGAACAAGGTCTTGAAGCGGTCGAAGTTGAAGCCTTTCAAGCAGATCCAGGTCATGGAATTGAAGCAAAGGCAGCAGGACACAAGCTTTTGATTGGAACGCGTAAGCTATTACAGAAACATCATATCCTATATGATCAAGTCGAATCATCTGTCACAACGCTGGAGGAGCAAGGAAAAACGGCTATGCTTGTCGCGATTGACGGCGAAGTCGCTGGCATTGTCGCGGTCGCAGATACGATCAAATCATCTTCTCCTCAAGCCATCGCTCGTCTGAAAGAGCAGGGGATTCACATTGTGATGATGACAGGTGATAATAAACTAACAGCAGAGGCGATTGCGAAACAGGCAGGCATTGATCATGTCATTGCTGAAGTGCTGCCTGAAGAAAAAGCCGCTCACATTGCAGCGCTTCAGAAACAAGGAAAGAAAGTCGCCATGGTCGGAGACGGTATCAATGATGCCCCAGCTCTTGCAACAGCGAATATTGGGATGGCTGTGGGAACAGGGACAGACGTTGCCATGGAAGCAGCAGATATTACGCTCATGACGGGAGATCTCCATGCGATTGCAGATGCGCTGGAATTTAGTCAAAAAACAATGAGAAACATTAAGCAAAATCTATTTTGGGCGCTTGCCTATAACTGTATTGGGATACCGATCGCTGCATTTGGTTTCCTTGCGCCATGGCTTGCAGGAGCGGCAATGGCCTTTAGCTCCGTGTCCGTAGTGCTAAATGCGCTCAGATTGCAGCGATTGAAGCCAGTCAGAGAGGGAGTGGCAGAATGAAGCTGAATGTCAAATGGATTTGGACCATTAGTGCATTGTTCTATGTTGCTCTTGTACTCATTGGATATGCGATTTATGATGAATTTTTTCCAAATCAACATACACCAAGTGAACAGATGCAAAATCATTAAGACTTCGCCAAAAGCGAAGTCTTTTTTTAACAATATTGTGGAAAAACCCACCTTTTTAAAGATTTTTCATAAAAAATTCACTTCTTTTTGTTCCTTTTTGTCGTTTTTTGTAGGTTCGTCGTTAAGATGCGATTAAGCAACAAAGAAAGCGTTATCAAAAAAAGGGGGTTCACGTATGAAAAAGTTAGGGTTAGCTTCTCAAATACTCATTGCACTTGTTCTGGGTGTTGTCGTGGGAGCGCTGTTTTATCAAAATGAAACCGTTATTAATGTGTTAACGCCGATTGGCGATATATTCATCCATTTAATTAAAATGATCGTTCTTCCAATTGTTATTGCTGCATTGATTGTAGCAGTTGCAGGTGTAGGGGATATGAAAACGATCGGAAGACTCGGCGGAAAAACCATTCTTTACTTCGAGATTGTGACTACGATTGCTTTAGCAGTTGGACTGCTTGCAGCAAACGTCTTCCATCCTGGTACAGGAATTGATATGAGCAACATGGAGAAAGGCGATATTTCTAAATATGAAGAGACATCTAAGGCTTCTTCTGAAAAAGCGACTTTCTCTGAAACGTTGGTACATCTTGTACCGACAAACGTTTTCCAATCTATTGCTGAAGGTGATCTATTACCAACCATCTTCTTTACAGTCTTATTCGGATTAGGAATTGCCGCAGTTGGAGACAAAGGAAAACCAGTATTAGGATTCTTTGAGGGCATACTCGAAGCCATGTTCTGGGTGACAAATAAAGTGATGAAGTTTGCACCATTTGGTGTATTCGCGCTCATCAGTGTGACGGTGATCAAATTCGGGGTCGGAGCGCTTCTCCCGCTAGGTAAACTGGTACTTGTCGTTTACGGTACAATGGCATTCTTCGTCATTGTTGTACTTGGCATTATTGCTAAAATGGCTGGAACAAGCGTCTTTACACTATTCAAAGTATTAAAAGAAGAAATCATTCTTGCATTCTCAACAGCAAGTTCAGAAGCTGTACTGCCTAGATTAATGGACAAAATGGAGAAGTTCGGCTGCCCGAAAGCGATCACGTCGTTCGTTATTCCAACAGGCTACACCTTTAACCTAGATGGAAGTGCTATCTATCAATCCATTGCTGCGATATTTGTTGCACAAATGTACGGCATGCCGCTTTCCATCTATGAGCAAATTACGTTACTATTAATTTTAATGCTGACATCTAAAGGAATGGCTGGTGTACCAGGTGCATCAATCGTGGTTGTCATCACAACTCTTGGTGCTATGGGACTGCCGCTTGAAGGACTTGCCTTCATCGTTGGGATCGACCGACTTCTTGACATGGTTCGTACAACAGTGAACGTATTTGGTAACTCACTTGCAGCCATTGTCATGTCTAAGTGGGAAAAAGTATTTGATCAAGAGAAATCGAAGAAGTATATTGAGGAATTAAAACAACAAACAAAAGCAGCGTAAAAAGGAGATCTTTTCAAATGACGAAGCTACAGGACAAGCAAGTTCGAATCGAACGTGACTTTCTAGGTGAAAAGGAAGTAGACACTCAAGCATATTATGGAATTCAAACATTACGTGCAGTGGAGAACTTTCCAATTACAGGCTACCGTATTCATGAGGAACTCATCAAAGCATTAGGGATTGTCAAAAAGGCAGCCGCACTTGCAAATATGGATACACAGCGACTATATTCTGGCCTTGGAGAAAAAATTGTTGAAGCCGCAGATGAGGTCATCGAAGGAAAATGGAACAATCAATTTATTGTCGATCCAATTCAAGGCGGGGCTGGCACTTCAATGAATATGAATGCCAATGAAGTCATTGCAAACAGAGCGCTTGAACTACTAGGAAAGGAAAAAGGCGCTTATACTGAGCTAAGTCCAAACACGCATGTGAACATGTCGCAATCAACAAACGACGTTTTCCCAACAGCGATTCATATTTCAACATTGAATATGATTGAAAAACTACTTTATACGATGGAAAACATGCATCAAGTCATGACCGAAAAAGCGCAGGAATTCGATCATGTCATCAAAATGGGACGTACGCATCTTCAGGACGCTGTTCCAATCAGACTTGGACAAGAGTTTAGTGCGTATGCAAAAGTTCTTGCTCGTGATATTAAACGTATCAAGCAGTCTAGACAGCATTTATATGAAGTCAATATGGGTGCAACAGCAGTCGGAACTGGATTGAATGCAGATCCTAAATATATTCGCCAAGTGGTTAGCTATCTATCTGACATTAGCGGATTACCGTTAGTTGGTGCTGAAGACTTAGTCGATGCAACGCAAAATACAGATGCTTATACAGAAGTATCTGCTGCGCTTAAAGTATGTATGATGAACATGTCCAAAATGGCGAACGATATTCGTCTGATGGCTTCAGGTCCAAGAGCAGGCTTTGGTGAGCTGCACTTGCCGCCGAGACAGCCTGGTTCATCCATCATGCCAGGGAAAGTCAACCCAGTTATGCCTGAGGTCATGAACCAAGTGGCATTCCAAGTCATTGGGAACGATCACACAATCTGTCTTGCATCAGAGGCTGGCCAGCTTGAACTGAACGTTATGGAACCAGTGTTGGTGTTCAACCTGCTTCAATCTCTCAGCATGATGAAAAATGTATTCGAGTCCTTCGTGGACAACTGCTTGCGTGACCTAAAAGCAGATGAATCTAGATTAAAAGAATATGTAGAAAAGAGTGCCGGTGTCATGACGGCGGTGAACCCGCATATTGGTTATGAAGCGGCTGCACGAATTGCAAGAGAAGCCATCCTTACAGGCGCATCTGTACGTGAGCTTTGTCTGCAAAATGATGTGTTAACAGAGGAAGAGCTTGATGTCATCTTAAATCCTTTTGAAATGACAAAACCAGGTATTGCTGGCGCATCACTTTTAGAAAAGGATCGTTTAGAAGATTAAGCGGCATCATGAGAAGCGCACACCGGCAAAGTTCCGGTGTGCGCTTTTTCATGGAGGTTTGTTTTTCTTTAGCTCACATAGTATACTATCGTCAATTATTAGGGATGTGACTGCGTTTGAATCTACTGAAAAAATGGCTGAATACAGAGCCTTATTTAATTGTGCTGCTCATTGTACTGACGCCGATTGGCGGAGAGTTTAAATTTTATCCATTTGAGGACAGCTTTCGGGTCAGCTTTGGAACCGTTGTCTTTTTCTTTATCCTGCTTCAAATGAAAAGATTCCCTGCATGGGCAAGCGGCATCATCGCTGGGATATCTGTTTTTGCGTTTCGCGTGCTGCTTGATACAGCCGTGACAGGGCATCTTCCTCTGGAAGAGGCGGTTTCTTTAAGATTTCCTTCTCTGTTTTATTATGTCGTCTATGGTACACTCTTTTATTTATTGAAGGTCAGACGTTTCCGCGACCAGCCTTGGCTGATTGGAGCAACAGGCATCATCATGGAGCTGTGCGCAAGCATTGTTGAGATCATTGCACTTCGAGGCACCATGGATGAAATTTTAACGGTGCGGACGCTGTTTCAATTATTTGTTTTGGCGATTTTCAGAAGCTTTTTCGTGTTAGCTTGTTATACAATGATTCGCTTATATGAAGAGCAGGCGAGAGAGCGTCAGATGAAAAAGGAAAAGGAACATCTGCTGATGCTTCTGTCTAACCTTTACACGGAATCTACATATTTTCATAAAACACTCGCACATGCTGAGCACATTACGGCCACATCCTATCAATTGTATCAATCCCTTCACCACGCAAAGGATGCGGAATCATTGGATTTAAAAAAGCTCGGTAAAACCGCTTTGCAGATTGCAGGAGAGGTACATGAAATCAAAAAGGATAACCAGCGGATTTTTTCTGCCTTATCAAAGCTGATTCATGAGGAAAATTTCCAGGCTTATGAGAGTCCTTCTCATATTGCTGGGCTTGTCATTCGCATTCATGAAAATTATGCTGAATCTCTTAAAAAAAACATCGTCTTTCATTATGATGAAGATGGGCAGCACCCCGCCTATCACGTGTATACCATTCTATCTTTGTTAAATAACATCGTATCCAACGCTGTTGAAGCCATTCCTGTAGATGGAGAGGTGTCGCTCTCTATTTCACAGAAAGAGAACCAGGTGATTTTTCAAATCAGCGACAACGGGCCTGGCATTAAAGAACGTAATCATCATGTTATTTTTAAGCCAGGTTTCACTTTAAAATACGACCAGGTTGGGAATCCATCAAGCGGTATCGGGCTTGCGTATGTAAAGGATACAGCGGAGAAGCTTGGCGGAAGTGTTGAGATGAAGAGTATCCCAAATAAACAAACGATTTTCACATTAACGATACCAGTAGATCAAGTCAGTAGAAAAGAGGGGATTGGGAGATGAGATTTTTTATTGTTGATGATGATGAAGCCGTTCGTTCTTCACTGGCTCAGCTCATTGAAGATGAAGAGCTTGGCATTGTGGCTGGGGAAGCAGAGGATGGCGCAGAGTTAACAGCCAGCTACTTAAATGATTTGCACATTGATATTTTATGTATTGATCTATTGATGCCAGAAAGAGACGGGCTTGAAACGATTCGAGCAATCAAGGATGAGTTTCACGGGAAATATTTAATGCTGTCACAGGTTGAAACAAAGGAATTAATCGGACAGGCGTATACGCTTGGCGTTGAGTATTATGTGACAAAGCCGATCAATCGGGTAGAGGTCTTAAGCGTCCTCCATCTCATGATTGAACGTCTTCATTTAGAGCATTCAATTGAAAATATTCAGCACTCACTTAAATCGGTCATGCAATTTCAGCAGCGCGGTCAGACGAAAACGAAGCAGCGGGGGAAAAGTCTTGCAGAGGCAGGGCAGTTTTTGCTGGCGGAGCTTGGTATTGTTGGTGAGAAGGGGTCTAAAGATTTATTAGATATGATTCTGTTTACAGACCAGTATTTAGCGCTGCATGCTGATCATCATGATTCCTTTCCTTCTTTAAAGATCATTTTCACTGGGATTACGGAGGATAAATTAAGTGAGCCCTACACATCGGCAGACATCGCAAGAGAAGCAAAGGCAGCCGAGCAGCGGGTAAGGCGTGCGATCAACCAATCATTGAAACACATCGCATCACTTGGACTAACCGATTTTTCCCATCCAACGTTTGAAAATTACGCATCAAAATTTTTCGATTTCACCATCGTGCGAAAGAAAATGAGTGAATTGACGAAAGAGATGAGCGGAAGAGAAGAACACACCCGTATCAATGTGAAGAAATTTGTGCAGGTGCTTTACTACGAAGCAAAACGTATTTTTATGGAAGATTAAAAAAGACATGCTCTCCAATTAGGGAGACATGTCTTTTTTTGTGATGGATTGCAGGTGCATTTGCAGCACGGAGCGTATGAGCTGAGGCGGTATACGTTCGGGCTGCACGATTCCATTCAATGCAAGCCCATTGATGACCGCATAAAGCCGCTCAGTTTCTAATAAAAGATCGATATCATCTAGCAGCAGCCCATCCTCTTTCAATTTCATTAAACAATATTGGGCCGTTTGAAAAAGCTCGTCATACATCTTTGCATTAAGCGGCTGTAGATCTGGTTCAGTCAGTGCCTTGACTGTAAAAGCCTGCCACACCTCCATTTCAAATTTTCGTTCTTCATCAAGTGGAAGAACTTGCTCCAATAAATTGATGACATTTTCCTCCGTTGAACCGTTTAATGGAAGCCCTGTAATCCGCTCCTTGACTCTTTCCTGAATTAAATTCATGGAGAATAGAAACAACCCTTGTTGTGTGGAAAAATAATGACGCATAGAGCCGGCTGAAATTCCAGCTTCTTCTGCTATTTTTCGTACAGAAGCGCTTTCCAATCCCTCTTGTTTAATCACTCTCATTGCAGCTTGAGCGACCTTTTGTTTTTGTTTATGGTGATCGACGATTTTTGGCATACATTGATTTTAGCATAGCAGTTGTTTTTTTAACACACCTGTGTTATTTTTTATTTAATACAATCGTATTAAAAAGGATGTGGGGGAATTGGTCGGGTTATTGATTGTGGCATGTGAAATTGGTTTTTGGCTGTTTATTCTAATGGGTCTAACGCTTCGTTATGTGTTTAAACAGAAAAAGTGGGGTGCTTTCTTTCTTGTCTGTACGCCGGTGTTAGATCTCATCCTTCTTGCGGCTACTTTTATAGATTTAAGACAGGGTGCTGTGGCGACTTTCATCCACGGGCTTGCGGCTGTGTATATTGGTGTGAGTCTTGCCTTCGGACATCAAATGGTGAAATGGGCAGATGCTAGGTTTGCCTATCGATTTGCAGGAGGCCCAAAGCCAAAGGGAAAACCAAAGTATGGTAAAGAGCGTTCTATGTATGAAATGGTCGGCTGGGCGCGGCATGTCATTTCTTATGTCATCGGAGCGGGGCTGTTATATGGTTTGACCTATCTCATCCAAGCACCAGAGCGGACGGAAGCGCTGATGCAGCTTGTCAATACATGGGGAATGATCCTAGCCATTGATTTTGTCATTAGCATCAGCTACGTCATTTGGCCGAAAAAACACCCAGAAAATATAGCAGGCTGACAAATAAGACAGGCGGATTCACTCCACCTGTCTTTCCTTATGATGACAACCCTTTGTAAATGGTGTCAATATTCCATTTCATCATCTTATAGTAGCTGTCTCCATCTTCACCTTTTTTTCCAATAGAGTCAGTGAAGACTTTCCCTTTGATTGGAACCCCGGTTTCCTCAGAGAGGCTTTCAAGGCTTCGTTTATCAACGCTTGTTTCAAGAAAGAGAGCAGGAACTTGATGATCTTTGACAAAATGAATGATGCGCTTCATTTGTCCTGGTGTTCCTTCACTTTCTGTGTTGATCTCCCAAATGTAGCCGGCTTTCAGTCCATACGCCTCTGCAAAATACTTGAATGCTCCTTCACTTGTGACTAGGAGCTTTTTGTCTTTTGGCAGCTGATCAAACTTGTCTTTTGCTTCATCATGAAGAGCTTGAAGCTTTTTGATATAGGCTTCTGCATTTTTTTCGTAATCCTCTTTATGCTCAGGGTCCGCTTGAATGAGCGCATCTCGGGCATTTTGGGCATAAAGGATCCCATTTTCAACATTCAGCCATGCGTGGGGGTCCTGCTGGCTTTCGAGCCCTTTTGAAGACAAATGCTTCACTTTGACGCCTTTACTCAGCTCGGCTACAGGTGCATCATCCCCGTCCTTGCCGCTCGATTCGAGCAGTTTTTGAAACCAGCCGTTTCCTGTTTCAAGGTTCAAGCCATTATATAGAACAAGGTCTGCATCCGTCGTATATTGAACATCCTTTGGCAGTGGGTCAAATTCGTGTGGGTCTGTACCAATGGGAACAATGCTGTGAATAGAGACATGCTGCCCGCCTACTTCCTTCACAATGTCATAAAGAATGGAGTAGGTCGTGACAACTTTTAATGTGCCGTCATCTTTACCGGAATTACTTTGCTGGGTCGAACAGCCTGCGATGATCATAAGGGCAATGAATACTGCGGTCAAACGGATTGCGAATACCTTCTTCATATATGTCCTCCTTTTACATAGACGCTTCCTTTTTTAAGTGTGTTCGTTTTCGTTTAGATTTTATTGATCTCCATAGAATGCCTTGCTTTGGTGAAAAGATAAAGGCACTGCCGAATAAAATGGTGGCGACCAGCACGATGGAAGCACCAGACGATAAATTATACGTAAAGCTAAGCCCTAGCCCGATGACAGCAGAAACAGCACCGAAAAAAGCAGATAAATAAATCATGATCCAGAGCCGGTCTGTCAAGAGATAAGCGGTGGCTGCCGGCGTGATCAGCATGGCAACGACAAGAATAATCCCAACGGTTTGCAGTGATGCAACGGTTACAAGGGTCAATAAGGTCATGAGAAAATAATGAATCATACGATTCGGCAAACCGTAAACTGAAGAAATCACCGGATCAAATGAACTAATGAGCAGTTCCTTGTAGAAAACGATAACGGCTAGCAAAATAAAAATGCCGATGCCAAGTGTAATCCACATATCAGATGATCGAACAGCTAGTACGTTTCCAAATAGAATATGATATAGGTCACTTGAACTTTTCAAAAATGTGATCAAAATAATCCCGATTGAGAAAAAGGCTGTAAAGACAATGCCGATGGCTGAATCATTTTTTATGCGGCTGTTTTGACTCACGTAACCGATCCCAATCGCTGTTAATACGCCAGTTAAAACGGCACCGAAGAAAAAGTTAATTCCAAGCATATAAGAGATGGCGACACCTGGCAGTACGGCGTGTGAAATGGCGTCTCCCATCAGGGCCATGCCGCGTAAAATGATAAAGCAGCCGATAACGCCGCAAATGATGCCTACCATCACGGATGTAAATAGTGCTTTTTGTAAAAAAGCATATTCAAAGAGTCCGGTTAAAAATTCCATTACACGTCTCCTCCTGCTGATTTTAAGAATGGCAGCTGTGTTTCATATGCTTCCAGCATGATCTCTGGGCGAAGGATGTCGTGTACAGGCCCTGCTTTGATGAGTTTTTTATTTAACAGAACAAGATGGCTGAAATAATCATCCGCCTTACTCAAATCGTGATGGACAACCAAAATGGTTTTCCCTTCATCTCGTAATTCCTTCAAAATGCGCATCATCGTTTCTTCACTTGCCATATCAATCCCGACAAACGGTTCATCCAAACAGAAGAGCTGTGCGTTTTGAGCAAGAGCCCTTGCAAGGAAGACACGCTGCTGCTGCCCGCCGGATAACTCACCGATTTGTCTTTTGGCAAAGTCCTGCATTCCAACTTTTTCTAAACAGTGATACGCATATGCCCGGTCTTCTTTTTTTGGACGTTTCATTAGTCCGAGCTTCGGATATGTTCCAAGTAGTACGGTATCCAGTACATGAATGGGAAACGTCCAATCTAAATCATTTCTCTGCGGTACATAGGCGATCTGTTTTCTCACTTGTTTAAAGGGCTGTTCAAAAAAACGAATATCCCCTTGGTCTTTTTCAATTAAATCCAAACATGCCTTGAGTAACGTCGATTTACCAGCACCATTTGGACCGATGATTCCTGTCATTGTCCCTTCCTGTATGGAAAGAGAGACGTTCTCTAATGCATCCTGTCCGTGATATGAGACATGAAGACGGTCGATTGTTAAAGCATTTGACATCTCTTGCGGCCCCTTTCAATCATGATTGCACTTCCTAAAGATATATGCATAAAATAAATAATTTTGACTAAAGGATGAAATGATTCTCTAATGCTAATTTGTTTCCTTAGGGAAACTTTTATTTTATTCTAAGCGTCTGTCCTTCTTTTGTAAAGAGAAAAACTGAAAATGATCGTTTTTATGTTATGCGGGGAGCAGGGGACATGAGGCTTGATTTATTGAAAATCTGTATGACAGAATCGGACACAAAAAAACAATGATTTCTTCATAAATGATTGACAGAAGACAAGAACTCCTCATATAATAAAGGTAATCCAATATATGAATATATGCTCATATATAAAGTTTTTGATTTTTAATAGGTTTCATTGATCCAGGGAACGTTACTTATCATATAGAAAAAAGGTGAGAACATGAAAAAAATGAAGGATGAATACGTATTAAACGGTCTTGATTGTGGAAACTGTGCACGTAAAATTGAAACAGGTGTCAGCAAAATGGATGGCGTTGAAGCTTGTTCCGTTAATTTTGCGACAGGGACATTGACTGTCACACATGCAGATAAGCAAGAAACGATGTCAAAGCGTATTGAAAAAACGGTTCAATCCATCGAACCTCATGTGAGTGTATCACCAAAAGAAGAAGGCCATCATCACGATCATGATCATGGGACAAAGAATTTAAAAGCGATTGTGCTGAAATTAATTGGCGGTGCAGTCATTGGAACAGCAGCTTATTTTATACCAGAAGATGGCTTACTAAAATTCATTACGTTTTTCGCAGCCTATTTACTAGTCGGCGGTGATGTGGTTTTTAAAGCGCTGAAAAATATCGTGCGAGGCCAAGTATTTGATGAGAACTTCTTAATGACCATTGCAACAGCTGGCGCTTTTGTGATTCAGCAATATCCAGAGGCACTGGCAGTGATGCTGTTTTACCAAATTGGAGAGCTGTTCCAAGGGGCAGCAGTGAATCGTTCAAGACGATCCATTAGTGAATTAATGAATATTCGCCCTGAATATGCGAATCTCAAAGTAGGAAATGAAACGAAAAAAGTGAAGCCGGAAGAAGTAAAAGTCGGTGACCGTATCGTCGTGAAACCGGGCGAAAAAATTCCACTTGATGGCCTTGTCATTGAAGGCTTTTCACTCGTGGATACCTCCGCATTAACAGGGGAGTCTGTGCCGCGGGATGTAGAAGCAGGTAAGGAAGTTCTTGCAGGATTTGTGAATCAAAACGGGATTCTTGAAATTGAAGTACAAAAAGGGCTAAGCGAATCGGCAGTGACGAAAATTTTAGATTTGGTTGAGAATGCGAGTAGCCGAAAAGCGCAGACAGAAAACTTTATCACAAAGTTTGCAAAATACTACACACCGGCTGTTGTTGTATTGGCATTACTGCTTGCCTTTGTGCCGCCGCTTCTCATTCCATCAGCACAATTGTCTGACTGGGTTTACCGGGCACTCGTTTTCCTTGTTATTTCATGTCCGTGTGCGCTTGTCGTGTCCATCCCATTAGGATTCTTCGGGGGAATTGGGGCAGCTTCTAAACGAGGCATCCTTGTAAAAGGTAGTAACTATTTAGAAGCACTGAACTCTGTGAGCTATGCTGTATTTGATAAGACGGGCACACTCACAAAAGGAAACTTTACGGTGACCAATATCGTGACAACTAGCGAAAAGTGGTCAGAAGAGGAGCTGCTTTCTTTTGCAGCTTTAGCAG
This sequence comes from Bacillus sp. DC4300-2b2, assembly GCF_049895685.1. Taxonomy (NCBI): domain Bacteria; kingdom Bacillati; phylum Bacillota; class Bacilli; order Caryophanales; family Bacillaceae; genus Bacillus; species Bacillus sp. DC4300-2b2. The sequence continues at coordinate 248,592 of NZ_JAFCSW010000001.1, read as the reverse complement.
AAGCTCATTCTTCACATCCGATCGCTGAATCAATTAAAGCGGCATATGGTTCGCCGCTTGATGAAAGCCAGATTGAAGCATATGAGGATATTGCAGGACATGGAATTAAAGCGACCATCAGTGGTTCACAAGTCTTAGCGGGAAATCATCGCTTGATGGAACGAGAAGGCATTTCGTATGAAAAAGAAAAACGAAGCGGAACGGTTGTGTACATGGCGATTAACGGTGAGTTTGCCGGATCGATCTTGATTGCAGATGAATTAAAGGATGATGCAATTGAAGCCGTATCTGCTCTAAAAGCGTCTGGCATTCAAACTGTCATGCTGACTGGTGATGCCAAGCAAGTCGGAACAGCGGTCGCCCAACAAATTGGCATTGATGAAGTTCATGCAGAATTATTGCCGCAGGATAAAGTAACAAAATTAGAAGAAATTGATCAGAAAAAAGCGCCTCAAGAAAAATTATTATTTGTTGGGGATGGCATTAATGATACACCGGTATTAGCAAGAGCAGACATAGGTATTGCGATGGGCGGGCTTGGTTCAGATGCAGCGGTAGAAGCGGCTGATATCGTCATTATGACAGACCAGCCATCAAAAGTTGCAGAAGCCATCGCTGTCGCTAAACGAACAAGAAGAATTGTATGGCAGAACATTGCATTTGCTCTTGGAGTTAAAGGGGTTTTCCTATTACTCGGTGCATTTGGTATTGCAACCATGTGGGAAGCCGTCTTCTCGGATGTCGGTGTGACCGTACTCGCTGTTTTAAATGCCATGAGGGTGATGAAATAAAATTGTAAGGAAAAATTCATGAATACCATCTTTCATAATGAATCCCCTCTTGTTAAAATAGAAGAAGTTGGATAATGGCATTATTCTAAGCTATTATCCTTTTTCTTTTGAAGGAATGAAAAAGATAAGGTAGGTGCTTTTGTGAGTAAAAAAAATAATCAATCTTCATCCATTAAATTTGCTGTCATTTTAACCATTATCGCAGCTCTTCTCATCGGATTATTCGTCGTCATTGGGAACAACAACAGCAAAGAAGCACAAACGGTTGACAGTAAGCCTTCTATTAAAGGACAGCCTGTCATGGGAGATAAAAACGCAGCCGTGCAAATTGTCGAGTTTGGGGATTATAAATGTCCTTCATGTAAATCATTTGAAACAGACATTTTCCCAAAACTGAAAGCGGACTACATAGATAAAGGCGATGTATCATTTTCGTTTATTAACTTACCACTTCCTGTTCATGGAGATGGCGCTGTGCTTGCAGCACTAGCTTCTGAAGAAGTGTGGAAAGAAGATCCGAAAAACTTTTGGGCATTTCATGAAGCTGTCTATCAAGCACAGCCAGATAGTGAAGCAGAATGGGTTACGCCTGCTAAGCTGACGGAGCTAGCGAAGAAGACAACAAAAATAGATACGGACAAGCTTAAAGATAACCTATCGAAGAAAACATATCAGCCGCAGCTGAACACAGACGATCAGCTTGTGAACCAATATAAAGTGAATGCAACACCAACTCTTTTCATTAACAATAAACAAGTCCAAAACTTTTATGACTATGATGAAATCAAAGAATTAATTGATCAAGAGCTCAAAGGGAAAAAATCATGAAGAATAAGCTTGTTTACTTATACAGTGCTTGGATCGTCTCTATCGTTGCGACGATGAGCAGCCTGTATTTAAGTGAAGTAAAGAAGTTTATCCCATGCGATATGTGCTGGTTTCAGCGCATTTTCATGTACCCGCTCGTGCTTCTACTTGGAATTGCGACATTCAGAGGCGATGTGAAAGTGAAATATTACGTTCTGCCTTTGGCTGTGATTGGCGCTTGTTTTTCTATCTATCATTATTTGGAACAAAAGATACCTGGCTTTGCATCGATTCGCCCTTGCCTGAGCGGTATTCCTTGTTCCGTTGATTATTTGAACTGGTTTGGTTTTATTACCATTCCATTACTAGCCCTTATTGCATTTATTCTCATCATCATAAGTATGCTGCTGTTAAATGCAAAAGAAGATTGAATAATATAGCCTGCTCAAAGCGGGCTATTTTTTATTTTTGCAAAAAGATAAAATTTAAAGAAAATTTGTATTGCTTTTCACCTGTGTCAGATATACATTAAGGGAGTAGTGTTAGATGATCAGATAAAGGTAAGGAGATAAGCGGAAAATGGCATGGGAAGTCTTAAGTATCATTGGCATTGTCGCATTCGCCATCAGTGGAGCGATTGTGGCAATGGAGGAAGAGTACGATATTCTTGGTGTGTACATTTTAGGGATTGTGACAGCATTTGGCGGTGGGGCGATTCGGAATCTATTAATTGGTCTGCCGGTGTCTGCTTTATGGTCACAGGGCAAAATGTTTACGATTGCCCTTGTATCCATTACGATTGTGTTTCTTTTTCCAAAGCTTTTGCTCAAACACTGGAGCACATGGGGAAATTTCTCGGATGCGATCGGTTTAGCAGCGTTTGCGATTCAAGGCGCATTATTTGCTGTGCAAAGAGAACTCCCGCTCAGTGCAGTCATTGTGGCAGCCATTTTGACTGGAAGCGGCGGCGGAATTGTGCGTGATTTATTAGCAGGACGAAAGCCGCTTGTGCTAAAAGCAGAGATTTACGCCGTATGGGCAGCTCTTGGAGGCTTATTCGTCGGACTCGGCTTAGCGCAAGGAGAGCTTGCTTTATATTTGCTGTTTGTCATCCTCGTCGTATGCAGGGTTTGTTCCTACTTATTCAAATGGCGTCTTCCCGCCAGGTCTTATTTTTTAAATAAAGGGTAAAACGAAAAAAGGGCGATTCCGCTCTTTTTTTTGTGTTTAATAAGAGCTGAATATCAGCAGATGATGGAGTTTTCGTGTAAAATAAAAGCAGGGTATTTTGTTCATCATTTGAACAATACATATGATGAAAATTTTGTCAGCTGGCTGAATATCTAGATTCAGCCTTTTTTTGCCTAGATGGATTGTTATGTGTTGGTTTCACTTTTTGCGGAATACTAAAGAAGCACTTCTGATCGGACGGATGGATGAAATGAACACATCTTTGCATGTAAGCAAAACTTGACGAAAAATATACATAGGAGGGACATGTACTAGTGGAGATTTTTTTGGCAGTGCTCGTACTACTGGCACTCATTGCAGCATCTAATATTATCAATCGTTTTGTCCCCTTTATTCCCGTTCCGTTAATTCAAGTGGGTTTAGGAATATTGGTGGCAGCTTTTCCTTCAGGTTTACATATTTCTTTAAATCCTGAACTCTTCTTCGTTCTATTTATTGCGCCGCTGTTATTTAATGACGGGAAGCGTACCCCAAGGGACGAGCTATGGAAATTAAGAGCACCGATTCTCCTTTTAGCGCTTGGTTTAGTGTTTGCGACCGTCGTTGTAGCGGGATATACCATTCATTGGATGATTCCAAGCATACCGCTTCCAGCAGCATTTGCGCTTGCAGCGATTTTATCACCGACAGATGTGGTGGCAGTAAGTGCTTTATCCAGCCGTGTGAATATGCCAAAGGGCATCATGAGACTGCTGGAAGGCGAAGGGCTGATGAACGATGCCTCAGGACTTGTCGCCTTTAAATTTGCCATTGCCGCAACGGTGACGGGAGCCTTTTCAATTGCTCAGGCATCCTTTAGTTTTGTACTGATTGCAGCAGGCGGCTTATTGACTGGATTTATTCTATCCTTTTTTATCATTCGTTTTCGCTATTTTCTCCGCCGTTTAGGAATGGACGATGTCACAATGCATATCATCCTGCAAATCCTTACACCATTTGTGATTTATTTAGCAGCGGAAGAAATCGGTGTATCCGGAATTTTAGCCGTTGTGGCTGGCGGTGTGACACATGCCATTGAGCAAGACCGAATGGAAGCGAATTTAGCCAAACTGCAAATTGCTTCATCAAACACATGGAATATTATTTTATTTATTTTAAACGGACTTGTTTTCGTCTTACTTGGATTGCAGATTCCGGATGTTTCTACAGTCATTTTCCAAGATGAATCCTTTAACAACATGCAGGTGATTAGCTACATCTTAATTATTACGCTCTGTCTCATGGTGCTGCGGTTCTTATGGGTATGGCTGTTCTGGGCAGGAAAATGGAGTGCAACGAAAAAGCAAAATGTGAAAAAGCCGAAGTTTCGCGCCTCGATGCTCATGACATTCTCTGGTGTCCGCGGGGCTGTGACATTAGCCGGTGCCTTCTCTATCCCATTTACGCTCGCGGACGGATCACCATTTCCAGAGCGGCACTTGATTATTTTCCTCGCAGCAGGCGTGATCTTATGTACACTCATTTTAGCCAGTGTGTTACTGCCTCTTTTATCTGAGAAAAAAGATAAACAAGTCGATGTGGACTTGGATACAAAGATTCAGCATGCAAAACGAAAACTGCTGAGAAGTGCTATTAAAACGTTAAAAGAAGGGATGAATGAGGACAACAGGGAAGTATCCCTTGCACTTATCAATGATTACCGCATGAAGCTGAGAAATATCCAGCGTGAACCATACCAATTCGGGATGAGAAAACAAGAGCGAAAAATCAGATTGCATGGTATCAAAGCAGAGCAGATGAAACTTCAACAATTAATTGAGGAAGAGAAAATTGACAAGGAAGAAGCTTATGAGCTGCAAGAGAGATTTCATGAGCTGGAAATGCTGTATTCAAACTCATTCAAAATTCGTTTTTCAAAGGTGAAGTTTCTCCGCTTGCTTCAATGGCTGCAATTATGGCGGCCGAATCAGCACATTTCAAACGGTATTTTAGAAAAAGAGGACTCGTACAAACAAATCCGTAAGAAAACGGCTGAAGCTGCGGTAGACTCGATCAAACAGCATATGACAGATGAAAACCAGCAAACGTGTCACCAAGTTATTGGTTTTTACAACCAAGTGATTTACCGCTGTGAACACGGTCCAAGCTTCTTCCAGCAAAAAGACCGTTCATTTGACCGGAAGAAAAAAGAGCTTAACTTCCAAGCTGTACAGACGATTCGAAATGAAATACAAACCTTATATGAAGATGGTGAGATCAATCGTGATATTGCCCATCATTTAAGGGAATATATTAATGACATGGAAGCAGTTCTGCTCACCAATACGTGATGTTGTCATCTTCTCCCCCGTGTTTTATGATGAAGAAAGAGAACGAGCAGGGGGAGATCAATGATGACCTATTATGGAGCAATTGAAGCTGGGGGTACAAAATTTTGTTGTGCAATCGGTAATGAGCATGGAGACATCTTAGAGGAAATGACGATTCCGACAGAGCACCCGGATCAAACAATAGAAAAGCTCATTCCATTTTTCGAGGAGCATGACATTGCAGCATTAGGGGTTGGCTCCTTTGGACCCATTTGTGTTCAAAAGGACAATCCTTCATACGGTTATATCATGAACACACCGAAAGTGGAGTGGAAGCATTACCCGTTCATTCCTGAGCTTGAGAAGCAATTAGGTGTCCCCGTATCCTTTACAACCGATGTCAATGCCGCAGCACTAGGTGAATTAACAAAAGGGGCAGCCAAAGGGCTAAGCAGCTGTTTGTATATCACGGTCGGTACGGGCATTGGTGCGGGAGCTGTTGTGAAAAATGAGCTTCTACACGGTCATTCACATCCTGAGATGGGGCATATCCTTATCAGGCAGCATGAATCTGACCCATTTGCAGGTGTCTGCCCGTCACATGGAAATTGTTTAGAAGGACTGGCAGCTGGACCAGCGATTGAGAAAAGGTGGAGGAAACCTGCCAAAGAGCTGACGCAGAACGAAGCGGTTTGGGCACTTGAAGGCGATTATTTAGCGCAGGCGCTTATGCAATACTCGCTCATTTTAAGCCCAGAGCGCATCATCATGGGCGGAGGCGTCATGAAGCAAAAGCAGCTATTCCCACTCATTCGGGAGAAACTAGCTGCTTATGTCAATGATTATGTAGACCTGCCGCCGCTTGATACATACATTGTCTCCCCTAGACTTGAGGACAAGGCTGGCATGACTGGTGCGCTGCTCTTAGCCATCGAAGCGAAGAGAAACGCCTGATAATAGAGTTTTGAAGCACAACATGAGATAATGAAAGAGATGGAATCTATAAAAAAGGTGGTTGTTAAAATGGTCAAAAGCTTGAATGATACCGTAACACTGAATAACGGAGTGGAAATGCCTTGGTTTGGTTTAGGTGTATTCAAAGTGGAGGACGGCAATCAAGTGGTAGATGCCGTAAAAGCAGCCATACGGAACGGATATCGCAGCATTGATACGGCAGCTGTTTATAAAAATGAGACAGGCGTAGGAAAAGCAATTAAAGAATCTGGTGTGAAACGAGAAGACTTATTTATTACGTCTAAAGTATGGAACACAGATCAAGGCTATGATAAAGCACTTGAGGCGTTTGACGCAAGCTTAAACCGATTAGGTCTTGATTATTTAGACCTCTATTTGATTCATTGGCCTGGACCAAATGCAGATACATTTAAAGACACTTGGCGCGCACTTGAGAAGCTTTATAAAGATGGGAAAGTCAGAGCCATTGGAGTCAGCAACTTCTATATTCAGCATTTAGAAGAGCTGTTAAAAGATGCTGATGTTGTTCCAGCTGTGAACCAAGTGGAGTTTCACCCGAAACTGACACTTGTTGAACTGCGTCAATATGCAAAGGAAAAAGGGATTCAAATTGAGGCATGGTCTCCGCTGATGCAAGGGAAGCTATTAGATCATGACGTTTTGAAAGACATTGCTGCACGCTACAACAAATCTGTTGCTCAAGTCATCTTGCGCTGGGATCTGCAAAGCGGTGTCGTGACAATTCCTAAATCAATCAATGAAGAACGCATTAAACAAAATGCAGACATCTTTGACTTCGAGCTTTCTAAAGAAGACATGGAAAAAATCGATGCATTAAACAATAACGAGCGCGTCGGCTCGAATCCAGAGACGATGACGGTTGGGTTTGAATAAATAAAAAAATCCTCTTTCTCATGTGAGAAAGGGGATTTTTTATGTACTGCTTCGGCGCACAGCCAATAGCATGATAAAAGATAGGAGCACAATACAAATCGTCCAAGCCCAAGCAAGCTCCATTCGTCCAGAATCAATCGCCACATAGATAGCGGTTGGGAGTGTTTGCGTTTTTCCTGGGATGTTGCCGGCAAACATTAAGGTCGCCCCAAATTCTCCAAGGGCTCTGGCAAAGCTGAGGATGCTGCCTGATAAGAGGGAAGGCAGGGCAAGTGGTACTGTAATATAGGCGAAGACTTGGAATGAATGAGCACCATCTACTTTTGCAGCCCCTTCAATGTCTGACTCAATCGTAGAAAATCCAGCCTTTGCAGATTGATACATAAGCGGGAATGCCACAACTGTTGATGCAATAACTGCCGCCCACCAAGTGAAAATGACCGGCTGGTGAAAAATCCATTCAATCGCGCCCCCCATCATGCTATGCCTTCCGAATATGACGAGCAATAAAAAACCTACAACCGTTGGCGGAAGGACAAGCGGCATCATTAAAAGCGTTTCTACGATCATTTTCCCTTTAAATGTAGTTCGCGCCATCCAATAGCCAATCAATGTACCAAAAACAGTTGCCAGCAGCCCGCTTACAACGGCAACTTGCACGGACAGCCAAATGGGAGATAGGAATTCTTCAGTCACCATGGGCATTATGTCACTTGAAAGCCGTACTTTTTAAAAATTGATTTGGCTGTTTCTGATTGAAGAAATTGAAAAAAGGACTTGGCTTCCTCTACATGTTCTGTCCCTTTGACGATTCCTACTGGGTAAATGATCGGGGAATGCATGTCCTGATTGGCTTCAGCTGCAATCTTTACTTTTTTGGTAACGAGGGCGTCTGTCTTATACACAACACCTGCTTCCACATTTCCTGTTTCTACGTAGCTTAAAACCTGCCGCACATCCTTGCCGTACACAGCATTCTTTTTCACTTGATCCCAGATGTTCAGCTTTATGAAAATCTCTTTGCCGTATGTACCAGCAGGGACGGATTCAGGTGTGCCAAGAGCAATCTTCCCTTTTATGTGCTGGGCGTCTTGAAAGCTTTTAATAGAGGAAGAGTGATTTTTTGGCACAATGAGTACAAGCTCATTTTGGATGGCATCCTTGATAAAATGTTGATCGATGTCTCCAGATTGTACAAGCTCATCAAAGGGCGCTTCAGCAGCAGAGAAAAAGAGATCCGCTTTTGCCCCTTGCGCGATTTGCTGCTTCAATGCGCCAGATGACCCGAAGTTATTTGTTAATGTCACATTCGGATGCTCATCATTAAAGGCAGATTCAATTTCTTTTAGTGCATCCTGAAGACTTGCCGCAGCTGAAATCACAAGCTCTGTTTTTTTGCTTGTATCCGATGACTTCATCTCTGTTTGACACCCACTCAGGAGCAAGCAGATGGCGATGAAGGCGAAGAACGCATACTTCATGTTCACACCTCTTATTATTCAATATCATATGTATCCTTTATTATAAGCAAACTTATTTGACCATTCATAGGCTTTCAGTAAAAAGAGAAAAGAAAAAGCCGCCAGATGGCGACTTTTTAATGCTGATAAAAACGCAGCAAATTCCCATTGATCACTTTGTCTGATAAGGAAAGTTCTTTATTGGCTTTTTCGATATAAGGCTGACACACCTCATCCTGTTCAACAGGTTCTTTTGTTTTTTGATCATAGCAGGTGTTCTTTGTATAGAGATAATCATCTGTAATAAAGTTCCCGTTTCTCAAAACAGCAAAAGGCGTCCGTTCGTTTGAAAATAAGTCATTGCCAAATTGAATGGCATCCTTCGTTTCAATACCGAGTAAGTGCAGGAGTGTCGGTTTCACGTCGATTTGCCCAGCTGTTTCAGAAATTGTCTGCGGTGCTTGATCTGTGACCCCCGGAATGTAAATTAAAAAGGGCACCCGCTGCAATTTCACAGCATCAAACGGTGTAATCTCGTCTTTTTTGAGCAGCTCTGCCATTGCCTGATAATGTGCTTCGGAGATACCATAGTGATCCCCCATGAGGACAAACATTGTATTGTCATACAATCCTTCTTCTTTCATACGTTCAAAAAAATTCTTAATGGCTTCATCCTGATAGCGAACGGTCGTCACATAGCGGTTTAAAATGGCGCTGGACGAATCATATTCATCAATCAATTGATCCCTTGGATCGATTTCAAATGGAAAGTGATTGGTCAAGGTAATAAACGTGCTGTAATAAGGCGCCTTCAACTTTTTTAAATAATCAATGGATTGGTCAAAGAAGTCGATATCTTTTAAGCCCCAACCAGTTGAATTCTGTTCATTAACCTGATACGAATCGACATCATAAAAACGGTCAATCCCAAGTGATTCATACATCACATCTCGATTCCAAAACGTTTTATTATTCGCATGAAATTGGACGGATTGATAGTTCTCTTTTTTCAACTGCTTGTATAACGTGTCATATTCGTTGTCACTCGCTGTGAAAAAGACAGCGCCGCTGCTAGATGGGTAGAGGGAATTTGCGACAATAAACTCTGAATCTGACGTCTTTCCTTGCTCAGTCTGCTGATAAAATTCATCAAAATAAAAACTCTTTTTAGCGAGTTGATTTAAAAAGGGAGTGATGTATTGTCCATTCACCTTTTGATCAACGACAAATTGCTGTGTTGATTCGAGTGAAATGAACACAACGTTCTTGCCTTTAGCAAGTCCAAAGTACTCTTCGTTTGGTGCACTGTAATCAGCTTTTGTGTAGTTTGCTACGGTAGAAAGCGTATCTTCGTCTGCGAAGGCTTTTTGTCCAATACGCGCTGTTTGGGCAGCGCCGTCATACAGGTGGAACTGGAACAGCCCAAGGTTTCGTACAATCACTTCTCGATCATAAGAGCTTGTCAGAAAGCGAGGGTGATCCATCATGGCTGAACTGACATGAAACAATAGAAAGCTGCAGCACACAGCATAATATATTTTGATCGTCTTGAAGGAGGCTTTTGGCGCTAAAGGTTTGCGTTTTAACAGCCACGCCAGCACCACGAAGTCAATGAGCATCAGCAAAAACAGCGGGTGAAATAATTCTGTCATACTGCTGCCCATATCTCCCATGTTTTTCGCTTGGAATAATACAGGAATCGTAATGAAATCAATATAAAATCCATAAAAGATCGTATTTGAAATGAGTATCGCGGTCAAAATCAAATTTGCGGTCAATAAAAAAACCTTTTGCTTCGTTCCATTTAAAAAAAGAGCAATCCCAAACAAAGGGAGCAAAAAGCTAAGTGGATTGATCAAAAGCAGCCATTCATGAAACAGATTGGCCGTTCGTATGTGAAATCCGAATTGATAAATGATATATGTTTTCATCCACATGAAGAGGATGGAGTACACTAAAAACCAGTGATTTTTGAAGAACGCTTTCATTTATGTAGCTCCTCACCATTCTGTATTCAGCTGCAAGGCAAAAACACTTATCTTAAACCTACTAAAAAAATGAGGAATGATCAATTCATATCCTGTGTTTTTCGGAAAACTCTTTTTGATTCATTAGAATGGGATAGATATGCCGCAGATGACAGCGATGTAATAGCAGGTAACGACGGTGAGAGCAGCTAGTACGACTTGTTCTCCTGTGCTGCCTGTTTTGACATAGAAGGGAAGACGCACTTTAATGGAAGCTGGAAATAAAAATTTAATCCCGTTCACTGTCCCTGCATCCAAGATGAGATGGCTTGCCATCCCGACTAGTAAACCGATACTTAGGCTGTCATTTGGAATGTATGTTGTCGCTAGAAAATAAATGATCAGCAAAAATAATAAACTGTGTGTAAATGTGCGATGACCGAACACACTGCTGATCATTGTCGAGAGCAGCGGGAATCTTCTGCCGATTTTACTTTTTGTATGGCAAAGATCAGGGATCAGAGCACCTGCTGATCCAGCAGCAGCCATCGTCACTGGGTCGAATCCATAATAGTAGGCAACGGCTGTGGAGGCGGCTATTCCGCCCATGATGTGTGTTTTTCCTGTCATGATGCGTACTCCTGTTCTATCTTTAGTTCAAGTACTCACTATATCAAGGGTAGATTCATTCAGCAAGGCTTATTTCTAAAGAAAAAGAGGCCAAAAGGGTTGGCTGAATGGAAAAACATTCTATAATAAGGGGGAAGTCATGTTGATACTAACGATAAGGATGCGATTCGGATGGGTAATGCAGACATTTTAAAAGAAATTGTTCTTGTACATTATGAAGTCAGCCGTAAATTAAACCGCAAGTTACTCGAGTTAGAGAAAGACATCACGCCCCCACAGATATATGCTCTTTCTATTTTGATACAAGGCAAGGTATCACATGCCGAAGAGCTGAAGCAAAGACTCTCTTTAAACCCTGGTGCAGCCTCTATTGCACTCAATAAATTATGTGAGCAGGGTTATATTCAAAGAGAACGGGACAAAGACGATTCATCACTTGTCCGTTTAGAAGTCACGGAAAAAGGGGTGGCTATTTATGAAAAGCATACACGTCTTTTCGGAAAGGTGATTCAGCATATGATGTCAGACTTCACAAAGGATGATTTAAAATCCTTTCTGACGTACTTGCAAAAAATGAGACAGACCTTTCATGATGATTGAGCCTCTTCCCTTGTATAATGCTGATCGCTGTAGCACAAATTAAACAGGCAACCGCATTATATGAAAAGGGAGGAAACAGCGATGTCATTTTTCCAAAAGGATAAAAAAGCGAAAAGTGAGAAAGACCATCAGCAGGTAGATCAGCTGTTAGAGGAAGCAAGTAAAGAGCTAGCAGGCGATCCGCTTCAAGAAGCTGTACAAAAGAAGAAAAACAACCAACAATAAGCAGGTAAAGGGCAGAGAAAGGATTCTCTGCCTCAACGTGTAGACAAACCCTCGCATTCGCCCGCAGGTCTGCTCTCCGGTGCTCACGAATGTCAAATTCGCTCCGCTCCGGTACTCGTCCTTCCTAAGGCTACAAAGGTTTTCTATCATGCTGAAAGAAGGGAGACAAAGAACTAAAATAAAAATTATTTTAGCCCTTTGTCACAATCAGGGGCAGAGAAACAGTTCTCTGCCTTTTTTCTATGTTTTTCCCTTTGACAGATGTGAGAATGTTTGATAACCTTCGTGTAGTAAAAATGAATAGAAATCCTCACGCTATGTCTCAGTGAGGTAGAGGTTGCGCGGATGATGAGTCACTCATAGGAGAGATGGAATCGTAGATCATGAGAAAAAAGGCATCAGCGCCGAAGTGTAGAGAGAGCTCCAACTTTCTTTATGCTGGGTCTGCATTGAATAAATGCAGGACTGCCACGTCTTTGAAGCGTGGAGGGCTATCCGGAGATCAAGGTGTATGTTTTGAAAAGCATGGACTTTTGTTCAGGCTTTTTTTTATGTTCTGAGTCACAAAAATAAGGGTATGCTGTTAAAAAGTAATCCATTATGAACATAAAGAATGCAAGTCATTGCTTCACAAATATATCAATGAAGATACTGCCGGGTCTGGTCCAAAGTGAATAAAACGGAGGTACGGAAATGGAACAGACAAAAAAATGGGGTTTTTGGTTATTGACGGCTTTTGTCGTCGGAAATATGGTAGGTTCAGGCATCTTTATGCTGCCAAGTACGCTTGCCCAGCACGCAAGTCCTTTAGGTGTGACGATGGCATGGCTTGTCACAGGCGGCGGTGTGCTGATGATTGCGCTTGTATTTGGGCATTTGTCCATTCATAAGCCGCAGCTGACGGCTGGACCACAAAGTTATGCAAGGGCGCTTTTTAAAGATCCGAAAAAAGGGAAAGCGGCTGGATTTACAATGGTTTGGGGATATTGGGTGGCAAGCTGGATTAGTAATGTCGCAATTATTACAAGTCTTGCTGGTTATTTAACGACTTTTTTCCCTATTCTCACAGTGAAGACTGAAGTTTTTACCTTTGGAAAAGAAGCGGTCACGCTTGGTCAGCTCATGACGTTTATCGTATGTACCCTTCTTCTATGGGGAACACATACCATTTTAATTACAAGCTTAAGTGCTGCAAGTAAATTGAATTTTATTACGACCTTTTCAAAGGTGCTTGGATTCGTCCTTTTTATTGTTGCGGGATTATTTGCATTTCAAACGGCATTATTTGAACATTACTACTTCCCGGTTGAAACAGGCAGCGAAGGAGTGCTCGGACTTGGAGGCCAAATTCATCATGCGGCCATTTCCACACTATGGGCATTTATTGGAATTGAATCAGCTGTCATTTTATCAGGAAGAGCATCCTCACAGCGTGATGTGAAACGTGCGACGATTACAGGTCTTTTAATCGCACTTTCGATCTACATGATTATCACGTTGATTACGATGGGCGTTCTGCCGCACGATCAATTGCAAGGCTCTGACAAACCGTTCGTGGACGTGCTTCAGCTTATTATTGGGCCAGCTGGCGGAATTGTCATGGCACTGCTGGCGATTATTTGTTTATTTGGTTCGATGCTTGGCTGGATTTTACTCGGTTCAGAAGTACCGTATCAAGCAGCAAAGGCTGGTGATTTTCCAGCAGTATTTGCAAAAACAAACAAAAAAGGAAGCCCTGCTTTCGCTTTGACTGTTACAAATATTATGTCACAGTTGTTTATCTTCTCTGTAATGTCACGTACGATTAATGAAGCTTTCACCTTTTTAACTACATCAGCGACACTTGCGTATCTTATTCCGTATATTGTGTCTTCAATCTACAGCTTTAAGGTCATTATGCAAGGTGATACGTATGAGCTTCAAAAAGGAAATCGAACGAGAGACGGCATCGTTGCACTTGTTGCGATGGGGTATTCAGCTTGGGTCATTATTTCAGGAACAGCCGACTTGAAAACCTTTGGTCTTGGAATCGGTCTATTCTTAGTAGGTATTTTGCTTTATCCATTCATGTCAAAAGGATTTGCCAAAGAAACGGTATAAGAAAGACGTTTCTCCATTTCTGGAGAAACGTTTTTTTATGAGGCAGATGTCAATCGGTCCACAATAAACTCTAGCTGACCTTCTAGTGACACTGGGTCATTAAAGAAGAAACCAACTGGATCTATTTCGAATACATGTTTATTTTTGACGGCAGGAAGTGATGTCCAAATGCTGCTTTGATACACTTGGTCACCTTTACTTTTTGAGCCGCTCCATGGACCTGTGAAAATATAGTCGCCTGCGAATTCTGGCAGCTTCTCAAGAGAAATATTCGCATAGCCGACACCGCTGTCGATCGCTTCTTTTTTGACCGCCTTCGGTGCTTCTAATTTCAGTTCGTCATAAATGATTTCGCCCCCGCGGGCAAAGGTGTTTCCGAAGATATAAATGCCTTTATCAAATGGTGATACGATCGAGACTGTTTTGCTGCCGACAGCTTTGTTTACCTTTGGTTTCACCTCAGCAATTTTGGTATCCCATTTTGTGATCCATTCTGTTGCTTTTTTCGGTGTACCAGTCATTTTACCGAATTCTTTTAGTTGGTCTTTGAAAGAGTATTGGTTGTATTTTACCGCTACAGTTGGGGCGATTTTTTTGTATTGATCAAATTTCTCATCTTCTCCCCAAGCAATAATCATATCTGGCTTCAAAGCGGCTACCTTTTCGACAGATGGGGTCCTTCCAAGATTTTCGACTCCATCTGTTTTTCCTTTATAAAAAGGGTTTTTAAAGATGGGTGCAGTTGTAGCAATCGGCGTCTTGCCGAGTGTGACGAGGTCCCCGTAGTAGCTTTCTGCAAGAAGCACAATGCGTTTTGGATTTTTCGGAAGCTTCACTTCACCTTTGACATCCTGATATGTCATCATGTCATTTTTTTTCGCTGCAGATTGTTTATTTGAAGTGCTGCCGCAAGCGGCTGTAAAAAGCATAAGGATCGATAAAGAAATCAAAAAAAATCCAGTTCGTTTTTTCACAAAGATTCTCTCCTATTCATTTTTCGTTGATAATGATTCTCAATTTCATTTTTATCGTAACATGATAGGAACCAAAATGCATCGGCTAATTTAGACCTAAAGAAAAATGGTGAAATTCTCACAATTTTTTTGTGAAAATAAAGAAATTTATCAGAACAATGATTTCAAAAAGAAAAGAAAGTGATATACTAGACTTCGAGATTGATAATCATTATCACTAATAGAGAATAAACATGAACGGAAAGGAAGAGACTGGTTTTGGGCTCACAATCGAATAAACAGCTGCCAACCAGCGACGATACGATCGATATTGTCACGAAACCTTTTGGAACAGCAGCTGTTATCATCATAGGAATGATCGCTTTAGCATTTGGTCTTTTTTTATCAGTATCATTAGGAGCAGCAAACATTCATCTACAGACTGTATGGGAGGCCGTTTTTCATTTTGATCCACAACAAACTTCACATCAAATCATTCGGGAATTGAGGCTGCCGCGCACAGTTGGAGCCGCGCTCGTCGGTGCCTTTTTAGCCGTATCAGGTGCCATTATGCAAGGAATGACAAGAAATGCGCTGGCGTCACCTGAGATTATGGGTGTGACAAATGGCTCCGCATTTGCGATTGCCATTGCATTAGCATTTTTCCCTGGCCAATCTTCTATCACATTAATTCTTTGGTCATTTGTTGGAGCCGCACTCGGTGCCTCTATTGTATTTGGTGTCGGTACTATGTCAAAAGGGGGACTGACCCCGGTAAAGCTGGCACTAGCTGGTACGGCGGTTGGAGCACTTTTGAGCTCCATCTCCTCAGCCATTGCCATCCGTTTTGATGTCGCTCAAGATATGAGCTTTTGGTATGCTGGCGGGGTGGCAGGTGTGAATTGGAGCAACATTCGTATCATCATTCCAGTTGCCATTGCAGGACTAATCATTGCAATGATCCTTGCCCGTTCGATCACGGTTTTGAGCTTAGGTGAAGAATTGGCGAAAGGACTTGGACAGTATACAAAAACGGTCAAGGTGCTTGGCGTATTAGTTGTTATTCTTTTAACGGGTGCTGCCGTGTCGGTAGCAGGCTCTATTGGTTTTATCGGGCTTGTGATCCCTCATGTCACTCGATTCTTAGTTGGAGTGGACTATCGTTGGATTATCCCATGCTCCGCTATTTTAGGGGCCACTTTGTTAATTTATGCAGACATTGCTGCGAGGCTGGTCAACGCTCCGTTTGAAACGCCAGTCGGTGCCATTACGGCGATTATAGGCGTTCCTTTCTTCTTATATTTAGCTAGACGTGAAAGGAGCGGAATCTAAATGGAAATGGTGCAGCAAGCAAAGAAAAAGAAATATCAACGAACGATGCTCATGATCTTTTTCGCGATCGTAGCTGTGTTCCTTATTAGTTTAAATACCGGAGAAATTCGGATCTCTCCGATGGATACATTGAAAACACTTTTTGGATTCGGAAGTGAGATGGATGAGCTCGTATTATTCGAATTCCGACTTCCAAGAATGGTCATCGCTTTACTTGTCGGTGCTTCTATCGCTGTATCAGGAGCGATTTGGCAAGGTGTTTCTCAAAATGGTTTAGCTGACCCAGGTATTCTCGGTGTCAATGCCGGCGCTGGCTTTGCCGTTGTGCTATTTATCTTTGCATTTCAAGGCACGATGGCGAATTTAGGCGATTTTACGATTTTTGTACTGCCGCTTTTCGCGTTCGTAGGTGCAGGTTTTGCTGCATTTCTCATCTATGTGTTAGCGTGGAAAAAAGGCATCACACCCGTTCGATTGATTTTAACTGGTATTGGTGTGAATGCTGCGTTTTCAGCAGCGATTGTGGTCATCCAATTGAAAATGAGCCCAAATGATTTTAACCAAGCCATCGTGTGGTTATCTGGAAGTATTTATGGCTCGAGCTGGACGTATGTTCTGTCTGTTTTGCCATGGATGGTGATTTTCCTTATATTCGCGATTGTCAGATCACGCTATTTAAATATCATGAATTTGGGTGATCAGCTATCCTATGGATTGGGCATTTCAGTTCATAAAGAAAGAAGTTTGTTCATGCTGATTGCCGTTGCATTAGCAGGTGCGAGTGTTGCTGTTGCAGGAAGTATCTCTTTCCTAGGATTAGCCGCACCGCACTTGGCTAGAAAGCTTGTTGGGCCAAAGCACCAAGGAATGATACCGGCCTCCGCGTTGATTGGCGCGCTGTTATTATTACTGGCAGATACACTTGGCCGCGTCATACTTGCACCATCAGAAGTGCCAGTTGGCCTTGTCGTTTCTGCTTTAGGCGCACCTTACTTCATTTACTTATTGATGAAATCGAACTAATGAGGAAGGAGAGACAACATATGAAATCGCTCGAAACAGAAAAGCTTTGTATCGGTTATCAAGACCGTTTGATTGTAGAAGATTTGAATGTCAGTATCCCAAAAGGCAAGGTGACAACACTGATTGGACCGAATGGCTGCGGGAAATCAACCATTTTAAAAACGATGTCTCGTATTATGAAGGCCAATCGAGGAGCTGTTTATTTAAATGGCCAGGCTATCCATGATACGCCGACAAAAGAAATTTCAAAACAAATGGCGATCTTACCGCAAACGCCTGAAGCACCTAGTGGACTGACAGTGTATGAGCTTGTGTCATATGGACGTTTCCCGCATCAAAATGGGTTTGGCCGCTTATCAAATGAAGATAAACGAATCATCAGATGGGCACTTGAGGAAACGGGAATGATCGCTTTTCATGATCGGCCAATTGAAGCACTTTCCGGCGGGCAGCGTCAGCGTGTATGGATTGCGATGGCACTTGCCCAGGAAACAGAGCTGCTCCTATTGGATGAACCTACGACGTATTTGGATCTTGCACATCAGCTCGAGATTCTTCAGCTGTTAGAACGCTTAAATAGAGAGCAGGGCCGAACTGTGTTGATGGTCATCCATGATTTAAATCATGCGGCGCGTTTTTCACATTACATGATTGCCCTCAATCAAGGGAAAGTCATAAAAGACGGTACGCCTCATGAGGTCATGACCAAAGAGGTACTCAGTCAGGTATTCCATATTGATGCAGAAATTGTGCTTGATCCTAGAACGAACAAGCCGATTTGTTTAACATATGATTTAATGAATCATGAACGAAAGCTAGAAGCTGTAAATGGATAATAGATGTAAAGGAACTCGGTGCTGCTGCCGGGTTTTTTTGCGTGTTTGAAACTTCCTAGTGCTGCTATTTTCTCTAGTGCATATTTTTTCGCTTTTATGCAGAAAAGAGGTACTTTTTTACTTTAGACAATGGTAATATACGGTTAGAGATCATAGCTAGAAAGGAAAGAGATGCGTGGAAACAGCAAAAATATTGATTGCAGATGACGAAGAAGCAATTGTAAAAATGGTTGAACGCGTACTAAAAAAAGAAGGATTCAAGCATATATATAAAGCCTACCATGCAGATGAAGCATTAGATGTTGTCAAAAACGAGGACATCCACCTTTTACTTCTAGATGTGATGATGCCTGGTAAGTCTGGCTTTGATGTTCTTCCTGAAATGAGAAAATATACGAAAGCACCCATTTTCTATTTAACTGCAAGAACGTCTGATGTCGATAAACTGACGGGCTTTGCGCAGGGGGCAGACGATTACATCACAAAGCCATTTAACCCGCTTGAGCTAGTGGCTAGAATTAAGGCTCACCTAAACCGAACATATATCTCCTTACAGGAGGAGCAAGAAGACACTCAAAGCCAATATCATTATGCCCATTTCTCCTATCATCCTCATGCAGCCGAATTGAAAGTAAGAGGAGAGGTGACGGCATGCTCAGCTCAGCTTCTTTCTTTGCTGAAGTACTTTTGTGATCATCCGAATGTGGTTCTTTCAAAAGATCAAATCTATGAGAAAGTATGGGGCGTCCCATCATATGGTGATAACAACACTGTCATGGTTCATATTCGAAAGCTGAGAGAAAAGATCGAATTAGATCCGAGTCAGCCCGAATATATTGTGACGATCCGTGGTATGGGATATAAATTTATACCACACCCTGCAAAGGTCCTTCAATAATTTATGAATTTACGATCAAAACTTTTCTTTCACTTTGTCGGACAAATGTTTATTGTGATTGCCATTCTGATGATGGGGAATACGTTCTCTGAGAACTTATATTTAACAAAACACTACGAGAACATGGCCGAAACTGGTTTAACTAAAGCTGATGGAGATACACTCATGAGCTGGCTTTATTTTAACGAGGATGGAAAAATGGAAGCCGACGATCAGCTCAAGCAAGCAGTGAAAAAACGAGACGGCTGGCTGCAAGTGATTGATTCGAAAAAGAAAAACGTTTATAGCTATCACCGCCCTAAATCCATTCCAACATCCTATCAAAAGGATGAAATGATCAAGATCTTTGAAAAAAGAGAATTTAAAGATTACAAGATGTACTTCTGGCCAATTGAGATTGATCAAGAAAGCTTTATTGTGTTATATGGGTTCAAAACGAACAGTACAAAGGTAGCCAATTATCTGAAGCAACACGAGAAAAATTTGGCTGCATTATCTCAATATTCGGTTGAAACGAAAGAATTCTTGAAGAGAATGAACGGATCGGTTCATCTGTTCAATGAAGAAGGAAAATATTTAAAAGGCATTCGGACCAACACAAGTTTGAAGCATAACGTTACAGATATTGAATTGCTTAAGTATCAATCGAAGCCTTGGGAGTTTAGAAGTGACCTCACTTATATGAAGGTGAATAAAAACCTCTATATTATCGTTTCGGTTCCAAATAAAGTATACAGCCCAGACGAGCTTTACGATAAGGAGACAGACGCTTTAAATCAATATACAACCATCTTAATTGCAGGTCTTGCGCTCACTATTATCATTGTCATGACATTATGGTATTCGTATCGCTATGGGCTGCCAATTTATCACATTATTCGCTGGCTGATTTTCTTATCAAAAAATAAATTGCAGGAACCAACAAATAGAAAGGGAATTCCAGTCAGTAAAAATAAAAAAGGCCGTATTAAGCGGGAATACCGTTTATTTGAGGATATCCTAAAAACAATGGATCAGCTCACACATACGTTAAAAGAGAATGAAGCAAACCGAAGAAAAATTCAAACCACAAGAGAAGAATGGATTGCAGGATTGTCTCATGATTTGAAAACGCCTTTAAGTACGATTTACGGCTATGGACTCATGCTTGAGTCCGATCAATATCAATGGTCCAAGGAAGAAGTCATGGAAATGGGACAGGTGATTCGTGAGAAATCAGAATACATGTCGACACTGATTGAGGATTTAAACCTCACGTACCGATTGAAGAATGGTGCCCTGCCTATTAATCGGAAACCGGTTGAACTCAGTGAATTTTTAGCTTCCATTATGGACGAGTTCTCAAGAAGCTCCTCATCTGAGGATTATCCATCCTCCTTTGAAGATCAAACAGATGGTGTCATATTTGAGATCGATAAAGCCTGGTTCAGACGAGTGATTGAGAACCTGCTGGCGAATGCAGTGAAGCATAACGAAAAAGGCACTCATATTACAGCTGTTTTATCTGAAACAGATGAAGAAGTTCGGATCGAAATGAAAGACAATGGCCGCGGAATGGCACAGGAAACGGTGGATCACCTATTTAACCGCTACTACAGAGGGACAAATACAAATGATCCAACGAACGGAACTGGTCTCGGGCTTGCCATAGCAAAAGAGCTAGTCTTGCTGCATGACGGTGATATTCAAGTTGAAAGTGAACTAGGCACTGGAACAACTATTGCGATTATCCTAAAAAAATCATCACCTGTAAAATAGCCAAAAAACGATTTTCTTTTCTAAAGGAGATCGTTTTTTCCTGTTTTAGGATTGAAATCAATTTTGTAAACGATTACAATAAAATTATTAACGTGAACAAATCATTTTTATTTATAAGAGAGATGGGGGAGTTTGATGAAAGCCTTTTTAGATGATCAGTTTTTACTCAACAGTCAAACGGCTGAAAAGCTATACCATGAGTTTGCTAAGGACCTTCCAATTATAGATTACCATTGTCATTTAAGCCCCAAAGAAATCTATGAAAATAAAACCTTCCATAATATCACCGAAGCATGGCTTTACGGAGATCATTACAAATGGCGTGCCATGAGAGCAAACGGAATACCAGAATCACACGTCACAGGGGATGCCTCAGACTATGAGAAATTTCTGGCGTGGACGAAGACTGTTCCCATGACCCTTGGAAACCCGCTCTATCACTGGACTCATTTAGAATTGAAACGATATTTTGGAGTTGAGGAACTTTTAAACGAAAAAAACGCACACATCATCTGGCAAAAAGTAAATGAAAAGCTGCAAGGAGAGGGTTTTGGTGCAAGAGACTTCATTGTGAAATCGAACGTTGAAACAGTCGTGACGACAGATGATCCAGTCGATTCGCTTTGCTATCATCAAAAACTGCGGGAAGAAGGATTCACTGTGCAAGTGCTGCCCGGATTTCGGCCTGATAAGGCTCTTGATATAACGAATCACCTATTTACAGCGTATGTTCACGAACTGGCAGAGGCTTCATCTACTCCAATCCAATCCTATCAAGACTTTTTAACAGCACTCCGTGCAAGAATTGATTTTTTCCATGAACAGGGCTGCCTGATCTCAGATCATGCCATTAACGAAATGACGTTTGAAGAAACGACGGAAGAAGAAGTGGAAGCCATCTTTCGTAAAAGAATGTCTGGGCATTCATTGACGGAAAAAGAGAAGATCAAATTTAAAACTCAAACATTCATTAAGCTAGGTCAGGCTTACTATGAGCGGGGCTGGGCGATGCAGCTTCATATCAATGCGCTTAGGAACAACAATACGAAAATGTTTGAGCGGCTTGGGCCAGATACAGGGTATGATGCGATGAATGATGAAGACATTGCCAAGCCGCTTTGCCGAATATTGGATCGTTTAGAACAAGAACAGGCACTGCCAAAAACCATTCTATATTCCTTGAATCCTAGGGATAATGTTGTGATTTCCACATTGGCTGGAAGCTTTCAAGACGGGACGGCACCTGGGAAGATCCAGCATGGTACAGCTTGGTGGTTTAATGATACGAAACAAGGGATGACAGAGCAGATGATGGCTCTATCCAGTATTGGTCTGATCAGCCGTTTCATTGGGATGCTGACAGATTCACGAAGCTTTTTGTCGTATACAAGGCATGAATATTTTCGAAGACTGCTTTGCGATATCATCGGAGATTGGGTAGAAAAAGGGGAAGCTCCATATGATTTTGATCTGTTAGGGGGAATCGTGAAAGGAATCAGCTATGAAAATGCCAGACAGTATTTCCAATTTGACCGGGCGAAGCAGCTCCAGCATCCGAATAAAATTACATGAAGAAAATGAAAGCGGTTTTATGATAAGATGGTAAAAAATCATAAAAGGCGGAATAGCATGACAGTCACAATTAAAGACATAGCAAAATTGGCAAACGTCTCTCATACCACGGTATCAAGGGCTTTGAATAACAGTCCTTTTATTAAAGAGAAGACAAAACAAAAGATTTTGTCGATTGCAAAACAGCTGAATTATTCACCGAATGTCCATGCGAGAGGCCTTGTATCACAAAAATCATTTACAATCGGTCTGTTTTTTACGAGTTTAACAGAGGGCACATCTTCAAGCTTCTTTGTGGATGCGTTAAAAGGTGTCAATAGCGTCATGACAGAGTATTATAATCTCTTTGTAAGAGGAATTGACGACTTTCACGATTACACAACCATTCATAAACAACGCTATGATGGCATTTTGCTCATGAGTCAAAGCGAGCACGATGAAGCGTTTATCCATCATGTGAAGAAACAGGGCATTCCCATCATTGTGCTGAATCGCCGTGTAGAAAGTCATGAAGTCATGAATATATTAGCAGATGATAGTCAAGGAGCTTACCAGGCTGCACACCATTTCATTCAGCAAGGTCATGAACAAATCGCCATCATTGAAGGGAAAGAAGGCTTTAAATCAACTCAAGAAAGAAAAGCTGGTTTCCTGCAAGCGTTAATTGATCACCAAATACCTATGAAGAAAGAATATATGATGAAAGGCGATTATCACATGAAAAGCGGCTATGAATCAATGGAATCGCTGCTGGCCCTTGATGAACCGCCAACAGCGCTCTTTTGCTCAAATGATGACATGGCGATCGGTGCAATGAATGCTTTATTTGCAAAAGGAAAAACGTGTCCAAATGATATTTCTATTATTGGTTTTGATGATATTGCATTTTCATCCTATACCACACCTGCATTGACAACGGTGAAAAAGCCGATTGAAAAAATGTGTGCACTTGGAGCAGAAGCTATCCTTTCAGTAATAAACGGTGAAGAGCAGGAAGAAGATCATATGGAAAAAGTGTATGTTCACACAGAGCTGATGATCAGAGATTCAGTTAAAAAGGTGCAGTAATCAGCACCTTTTTAGAAAAATGTTCACGTGTGCATATCGCGCGGAGAGGGGAATCCATTTGAAACGATTATCAAAAGCCATATACCCGGCACCTGAGTATCCGGAAACGATTTTGCAGATTGGTGAAGGAAATTTTATGCGAGGATTTATCAATTGGCACATCCAGAAGCTGAACGACTGCACAGATTTTAAAGGAAGAGCGGTTGTTGTCCCTCCTCGAAAAGGATCAGTGGCAGCTTTAAATGAACAAGATGGCTTGTACACATTATGTATTCAGGGATATCATGCCGAGCAAGAAATGAATGAACGTATGGTCATCCAATCGATTAGCAGAGGAATTAGTACGTATACGGATTACGAGGAGTTTTTACACGTAGCGGAAAACCTCGATCTCCGCTTTGTCTTCTCAAACACGACGGAGGCAGGACTTGTGCTCAAAAAGGAGGACCGTTTGGAGGATCGGCCGCAAGCCAGTTTTCCAGGAAAGCTGACAGCGTTCTTGTATCACCGGTTTAAAGCATTTGCTGGAGATGAGCAGAAAGGACTGATCATTCTGCCTTGTGAATTGGTTGAACAAAATGGTGATCGATTGAAGGAATATGTGATCAGTATGGCAGCTGAGTGGGAACTGCCGCCTGCGTTTATGACATGGATTAAAGAGGCCAACACGTTTTGTAATACGCTTGTGGACCGGATTGTCCCTGGATTCTCTAAGGAAGCGGCTGAAATCGTAGAAAAGGAAGAAGGGTATATTGACGAATTGCTTGTCACGGCAGAATATTATCATCTTTTTGTCATTGAAGCACCTGCCTTCGTACAAAAGGAGCTCCCCTTTCAAGAAGCAGGGTTAAATGTTCTTTTTGTAGAGGATATTGCGCCTTATCGTATGAGTAAGGTACGAATTTTAAATGGTGCACATACAGCTATGGCGCCGATTGCTTACTCATGCGGTATAGAAACTGTAAAAGAAGCTGTGGATGATGAGCATGTTGGTCCGTTCATCCGGCGTATGCTGGAGGAGGAAGTACTGCCAGGACTTGAAATTCCTAAAGATGAGCTTCTTCTTTATACACAATCCGTTTGGGATCGTTTTTGCAATCCATTTGTAAAGCATCAATTGCTGGATATTGCACTGAATGGGGTATCCAAATTCCGAACCCGTAATCTTCCGTCATTGTTTGATTATGTCGAGCAAAAGAAACAGCTGCCAATGAAACTTGTGTTTTCACTTAGCAGTCTCATTTATTTCTACAGAGCACATGCAGGAAGGGTAAAGGATGATGAAACTGTGCTCACGCTCATGAAGGAAGCATGGGAAAATCGTTCCAATGAAACGGTTGCAGCGAGGATCCTTTCATGCAAATCATTATGGGGCAGAGATTTAACGGATGTAAATGGATTGAGTCAAGCTGTAGCTGATCAGCTTACCCTCATACAGAAGCACGGGATGAGAGCGGCTGTTCACCGAATGATGCTTCATCAATATGAAAATCAGGGGGAGAAGGCATGAGAGACTTTATTGTAATCCACCCTTCAGATAATGTCGGTATTGCTTTAAAAGGATTGGAGCAAGGGGAAGAGCTACAGCATCAAGGACATACGATTATCTTAAAAGAGACCGTTGGCAAAGGTCATAAGTTTGCATTGGCTGATATCAAGCAAAGAGAGAATATTATCAAATATGGCTATCCCATTGGTCATGCAGTGACTGCCATTTCTGCTGGAGAATGGGTGCATACGCATAATATTAAAACCAATCTATCTGGCAAGCTAGAATACGAATACCAGCCTTCATTATCAGAAAACCCCTATGAAAAAACGAATCTTACATTTAAAGGATATAAACGAAAAAATGGCGAAAGCGGAATCCGCAATGAGCTTTGGATTGTTCCCACCGTTGGATGCGTGAATGGCATCGCCGATCAAATGATCCAAATATTCACCGCTGAAATGGGTGGAAACATCCATCCTTTTGAAACAGCCCTCGTATTAAAGCACAATTATGGATGCTCACAGCTTGGGGACGATCATGAAAATACCAAAACCATTTTACAAAATGCGGTGAAGCATCCTAACGCTGGAGGAGTACTTGTTCTTGGGCTTGGGTGTGAAAACAATGACATTGAGGATTTTCAGTCCACATTAGGTGAATATGACCGTACGAGAGTGAAATTTTTAAGAAGCCAAGAAGTAGGAGATGAGATAGAAACGGGAGTCGCTTTACTCAAGGAAATTTATGATGCGGCGAAAGAAGATCATCGTGAAGACATTCCGTTATCTGAGCTGAAAATTGGCTTGAAGTGCGGAGGATCAGATGGATTTTCCGGTATTACTGCAAATCCGCTTTTAGGCAGACTATCCGATTTTATTGTCGCACAAGGCGGAACGACGGTGCTGACAGAAGTGCCCGAAATGTTTGGTGCTGAAATGATTTTAATGGAGAGAGCAGCATCAGAAACGACTTTCGACAATATTGTGCAAATGATCAATGACTTTAAACAATACTTCATGGATCATCGACAGCCAGTATATGAAAATCCTTCCCCGGGAAATAAAGCAGGTGGAATTTCGACATTAGAGGATAAGTCTCTTGGCTGTACACAAAAAGCAGGTACTTCTGATATTAAAGATGTATTGAAATATGGAGAGCTGCTGAAACAAAAGGGATTGAACTTATTAAGTGCACCTGGTAATGATTTGGTTGCTTCATCCGCTCTTGCTGCTTCCGGTTGTCAAATGGTCCTATTTACAACAGGCAGGGGGACACCATTTGGTACGTTTGTGCCGACAATGAAGATCTCGACAAACACAGCTTTATATGAAACAAAAAAGCACTGGATTGACTTTAATGCCGGAGAACTGCTTGAAGATGTACCGGAAGATGTTGTGTTAGAAAAATTCATTTCAACGGTTATTGATGTGGCGAGTGGGAAGCTGTTAAATCATGAGAAAAACAATTTTAGAGAGCTGGCTATTTTCAAAACAGGTGTCACACTTTAAGGCGACTGGGGGATGAGAAAGTGTCTAAAAAACGGGATTTGATGTATCTCACAGCAGGAACGGTACTAACTGGAGTCGGAATTGCTCGTTTAGCAAAGCGAGGGAAGAAAGATAAAAAAGCAAACGGAATTGATCAAGTGCTAAAGCAGATAAAAGCGCCGCAGTTCCCAGATCGTGAATTGAATGTGGTTCATTATGGAGCAGATGCTGAAGGGAAAGAGCTATCTACAAATGCCATTCAGTCTGCCATTGATGATGCACATCTGTTGAAAGGGGGAAGGGTGCTGATCCCAGAAGGGACGTTTGTGACAGGTGCTTTAGAATTGAAAAGCAATGTAGAACTTCATCTGCATGAGAAAGCCTATGTGACATTCAGTCAAGACCCAAAGGATTATCTGCCTCTTGTACTGACAAGATATGAAGGGGTTGAGCTTTATAATTATTCACCTCTCATTTATGCACACCATGCAGAAAATATCGCTATTACTGGGGCCGGAACACTTGATGGCAGAGGGGATGAGCATCATTGGTGGCCTTGGAAGTATGGGACAAATGGCCAGCCCTCTCAAGATCAGGATCGTCAGCTTTTGTTTGAAATGGCGGAAAAGAGAATACCGGTAGAAGAAAGGGAGTTTGGAGAAGGCCATTATTTAAGATCGAGCTTTATTCAGCCATACCAATGTCATCATGTTCTAATCGAGGGAGTGACAGTGAAGGATTCACCAATGTGGCAAATTCATCCTGTATTAAGTAGTAACGTCATCGTCCGCGGCGTTAAAATTATTGGGCATGGACCAAACACAGATGGTGTCAATCCGGAGTCTTGCCGGAATGTGCTCATTGAAGATTGTTATTTTGATAACGGAGATGATTGTATTGCCATCAAATCGGGCAGAAACGAGGATGGACGGCGACTGGGGGTTCCATCTGAAAACATCGTCATTCGTAGAAATGAGATGCGGGATGGACACGGCGGTGTGACGATCGGGAGCGAGATTTCTGGCGGGGTAAAGTATGTTTATGCAGAAAATAATGTAATGGATAGTCCGAACCTTGACCGGGCACTGCGTATTAAAACTAACTCTGTCAGAGGCGGTACGATTGAACATATTTATTTTAAAAACAATACAGTCAAAAGTCTAAAGCATGAAGTGATCTGTATCGACATGATGTATGAGGAAGGAGATGCTGGTCCGCATCGTCCTGTTGTACGTCATATTGAAGTAGAAGGACTCAAAAGCAGCGGCGGACGATATGGTGTGAAAATAGCCGCATACGCACATTCTCCTGTTACTCATTTTAAAATGAAAGATTGTGTCATAGATGATGTGGCGTACCCCTTATCTTTAGAGCATGCAGTTTCTCCTGCTTTTCTGAAAGTCGTCATCAATGGAGAACAAATCAATCAATAGAAGAGTGAAAAACAGTCTTTTTAGAGGCTGTTTTTTTGTTTTATGAACAGAAAAGACGCTTTTAGAAATCACATATACAACCTATCTGCACTGTAGTATAATATTCCCGAAATTAGAAAAGAATTGACGAAAGAGATTTCGTTAAGCAGTACATAAACCAGGGGGTTCACTCATGAAAAAGTTAACAGCTATTTGGCTATCGTTATTGCTAGTGATGGGTGTTTTAGCAGGTTGTGCAGGCGCTGAGACAGATCACAAAGCAACAGGGTCACAAAATAAAGAAACGGCCACTGCGGCATTTCCAGTATCGATTAAAGATGCAGCTGGCAAAACGGTCGAAATCAAAGAACAGCCTAAACGAATTGTTTCGTTAATTCCAAGTAATACGGAAGTTGCCTATGCACTCGGTCTTGGAGATAAAATGGTTGGACGATCAGACTTTGACAATTATCCAAAGGAAGTCGAAAAGGTAGAGAAGATTGGCGGACTTGAATTTAATGTCGAGAAGGTCATTTCCTTAAAGCCAGATCTTGTATTAGCACATGCATCTCAAATGGGATCAAAAGAAGGATTTAAACAGTTTGAAGATGCAGGGATCCAAGTGCTGACTGTAAATGATGCGACCTCCTTTAAGGATGTGTACAAATCAATCAATATGATCGGTGAAGCAGCTGGCGTGAAAGAAGCATCAACAAAACTTATAGACGAGATGAAAACAAAACTGAATGACATCAAGAAACAAGCAGAGGGGATTTCGAAAGACAAACAAAAAACAGTCTTTGTCGAAGTCTCAGGTGCTCCTGAAATCTATACAACTGGTAAAAATACATTTATGGATGAAATGCTTTCTGTTATTCATGCCAAAAATGCTGCTGGTGATCAAACTGGCTGGGTGCAAATGACAGAAGAATCGATCATCAAACGAAATCCTGATGTCATCGTGACAATTGATGGTTCCAGCTTAGCTGATTTGAAAAAAAGAGACGGCTGGAATGCAATGAAAGCAGTGAAAGAAAAACAAGTCTTTCAATTGAATACGGATCTCGCATCAAGACCGGGACCGCGATTGGTTGAAGGAGTCGAGGCTCTTGCGAAAAGCGTCTATCCTGACACGTTCAAATAAATTGATCATCGCATATACACTAAGTGTTTTACTTCTAGTGATGAGCATTGGAATGGGAATCTCCTTAGGAAGCTTAGGGATTCCCATTCCTTCTATTCTTCGCATATTTGTTCATGAACTATTCGGAGTACAGTTTGGAACCATTGATTCCATCGATCGCAATATTATGATGAACATTCGGCTGCCAAGAGTCATATTAGCGGCATTAGTCGGAGCAGCACTGGCGTTATCTGGTGCAGCTTTTCAAGGTTTATTAAAAAATCCTCTCGCTGACCCTTATACGCTGGGAGTGTCTCAAGGAGCATCAGTTGGAGCCGTAGCGACCCTGTTTTTCAGCTTGCAGCTCCCGCTTTTTGGCAGTTTCACACTGCCATTATTCAGTATGACAACAGCGCTTGTGACCCTCTGTCTCGTTCTCTTTTTTGCGCGTCTTGTTCATCGGGGGATGAGCATTTCTTCTTTAATTTTGACTGGAGTGATTTTCAGCTCTTTTTTGGGTGCGCTCATTTCATTGATGATTGCTTTAACAGGTGATGATCTAAAAGAGATCATTCATTGGCTGCTTGGCAGTGTGTCTATGAGGGGCTGGCGTTATATTGTGCTTTTTCTTCCTTTCTTTTTTATTGGGACCTTTGCGTTAATGTTGATGGGGCGAGATTTGAATGTCATGACGTATGGCGAGGAGAAGGCAAAGCTATTAGGTGTACATGTGAAAAGGAGCAAATATATTGTGCTGCTGGCGGGCTCGATCCTGACCGGAAGTGCAGTAGCGGTATCAGGGACGATCGGTTTTGTAGGACTTGTGATTCCGCATTTTATCCGCCTCTTAACTATCACGGATCATCGGCATCTGCTGCCTTTGTCTATTTTGAACGGTGCTTCCTTTCTTGTATTAGCAGATGTGTTATCCCGTACCATTATTGAGCCGACTGAATTACCGATTGGCATCATTACTGCGTTAATTGGTGCACCTGTATTTGGCATCATCCTCATTCGTAAATATAAAGGGGGGGCGCACGTATGATTCAAGTCAAGGAAATCAGAGGTGGATATGGGGAGAAAGAGATCATTCGTGGCATTAGCCTTGAAGTAAAGAAAGGAGAATTTCTCGGTATACTCGGCCCAAACGGGAGCGGTAAGACGACCCTGCTTAAAATGATGGCAGGAATTTTAGCCCCTGAGAGCGGTGAAGTACGTCTCGGCGGTCAGCTTGTTCAATTCTATCAGCCAAAGGCGCTTGCGCAAAAGATGGCAGTTCTGCCGCAGAAAACGGAACAAGCTTTTTCATTTACGGTGGAAGAAACCGTCCAATTCGGTCGTTATCCATATCAAAAAGGGTGGCTGCAATCTGTCACGCAAGAAGATGTGCAGGTCGTCAGCAAAGTAATGGAACAAACGGGTGTTGCACAGTTTAAGAATCAATCCATTCATGAGCTAAGCGGAGGAGAACAGCAGCGTGTGTATTTGGCACAGGCATTGGCGCAGCAGCCTGAATATTTATTGCTGGATGAACCAACCAGCTTTCTTGATTTAGCCTATCAAAAAGATTTGCTTGATTTAATTAAAGAAGAGACGGCTTCTTCTAGGTTAACGGTCATTGGTGTATTTCACGATGTGAACATCGCTAGTTTGTATTGTGATCGACTGCTACTCCTTCATGAAGGAAAGACTGACATGTTAGGACTGCCGCATCACGTCTTGACCACCGAACGAATCAACCGTGTGTATGAAACAAATGTGACACCGCTCCAGCATCCATTTAGGGCAAACCCTCAGCTGATGGTTGAGCCTTCAGCCCCTTCTAAAGCATCAATTGTAAACATAGCGGATGGCTGGAGGACATATGGCTCAGAAGGAATGACGATTTCCATTAATCAGCCTCTTCGCATCCTTTCCTCACATAAGAAAAACGGCGGGTTCTTTTGGAAAAGGTCGATTGGAACGGGAACGGAGTCGCTTCATAAGCAGCTAGAATCAGCTGAAGATATGCTGTTTTTCGAGAAAGCTAACGGATTAGCGGAATATGCCGCCGAAGACGGCGAAGACGATATGATCCTTTACGGAATGCTTCAGCAGGAAGAGTTGACTATTTGGCTTATCCTGAAACGATCTTTATCAGACGGCGCAGCTGTTCAGCTCATGGGGCAGCTTATGCACATCATGAAGCAAAGAACAAGCATTCCAATCCATCACCTTTGTATTGCTGCACCCAATACGCAAGAAACGGAAGATGCTGACCTTTTACACGAAAGATTAGGAAAAAAGGTGCAAAGGCTTCTTCAAAGGTTGAATGCCATTCAAAAGTGAACCATTTGGTTCACTTTTCTGTTTCATTGATGACATTCATTCAACATGTTTTAGTAAAACAACTGCTTCTTATTCAGTTCAGGTTATACTAAAAGGACAAAGCAGTAAAAAAGGGGGAATACCATTGAAACTTTATACGAAAACCGGGGATCAGGGACAAACAGGCTTGATCGGAGGAAGAGCTGATAAAGATGATGTGAGAGTAGAGGCATATGGTACGTTAGATGAGGCGAATAGCTTTATTGGACTCGCGCATGCAAAATTACGGCAGCATGGCGAATTGTTTCAGGACCTTTTGTCAGAGCTGATCATTATACAGCATGAGCTGTTTGACTGCGGCGGTGATTTGGCAGCAGTGAAACGCCCTAAAGAGGGCAAATTAACAGAAGCCTCTGTGACAGTCCTCGAGCAAAGAATGGATGTCTATGTAGAAGAAGCTGCGCCGCTCACTAAGTTTATTTTACCGGGCGGTCAGGAAGGCGCTGCTCTCTTACATGTGGCGCGGACAGTCGTTAGAAGAGCAGAGCGGCATATTGTGACGCTTGCGAAACAGGAGGAGATTCCAGCCGTTGCGCTCACATACATAAACCGTCTATCCGATTATTTATTTGCTGCCGCCCGAATCGTGAATCATCGGCTTGGTGAAGCTGATGTTGAATATGAACGAAGTGCCGACGTGTTTCGATCTAAATAAGGAAAAGCACTCTTCGAATGAGAAGAGTGCTAAACGTCTTCCTTCTGTAAGCACATAAGGGATTCCAAGTCTGCTTGTTCAATGAACACGTTATTTCGTATACAAATGCTTCATCAGCTCTTTGTTTTTTTGAATAAATATGTCATTGTGCGAAGAAACCATTCCACGAGCACTTGCATCAGGCATTACGTATTGCTTGGCTTGGTTTACTGCATTCGCAGCATCCTGGAAAGCCCCAGCAATCAAATGCAATTTTCCTTTATGATGCAAAATATCGCCTGCTGCATAAATGCCCCGGACTGACGTCTCACTCAGTGGAGTTCCTGAAATCCAGTAATCCTTCTGCTCTAGTTTAATGGAGCTATTCGCAAGTAGCTCTTTGTCTCGTTCGTATCCATGATTGATTATGACTTCATCTATGGATAGCTCAAATAAGGCATCGTCCTGATTATTTTTGAGGACAACTGTTTCAATCCGCTCATGATTGTCTGCTGCGATGAGCTTTTCAATCGAGGTATGAAGCAGGCATTCGACAGAGCTGTTATTAAGTCGTGATATTTCGGCTTCATGTCCTTTTAAAGCATCTTTCCGGTAGGTTAAATACACTTGCTTGGCAATCGGCTCCAGCTCATTCGCCCAGTCAATGGCTGAATTACCACCTCCTGAAATCAACACGGTTTTATCTTTAAAGCGTGCAAGGGATTTGACCGTATAATGCAAATTTTGAACCTCAAATCGTTCTGCACCCTCAATATCCAATTTAATCGGCTTGAGAATACCTCCTCCAACAGCTAAAATGACGGTTTTGGAGTAATGTTTTTGATTGGACGCGGTGTGGAGAACAAAGTGACCTGTTTCGTCTTGAGAAATAGAGGTGACCTTTTCTTCAAGTACGACCTTTGGTTCAAAGGTCAGTCCTTGAGCAACAATTTGTTCGATTAGCTGAGAGCCTGAAACAGGCGTTAATCCTCCTATATCCCAGATCATCTTTTCTGGATAAACATGAACCTTTCCTCCAAGGAAAGGCTGGAATTCAATCAGTTTCGTTTTCATTTCACGCAACCCGCTATAAAAGGCGGAAAATAATCCAGCAGGTCCGCCGCCAATAATTGTTACATCATATACTTCCATATCCTGCATCGTACAATTCTCCCCACTTCTTTTTCTTCATTTATTTTCTAATTGCTGCTGCAAGGCTTCTAAAAACTGGATGCGGCTATAAGCAGGTCCTCCTTCAAGGAGTGGATGTACCACATTGATATAAACCTGATCCTTTTTAAAGGCTGTCATGTTTCGAATAACAGGATTCTTTTTCATGTCATCAAATGCATGCCTTGCCTCTTGATTTTCATCCGTAGAAAATTGTACAAATAGATAATCTGGATTCATTTCCCCGAGCTGCTCGACAGAGATTGCTTCTTGTGTCTTTGCCAAACTAATCGGCTGAGGAACGGCGAGACCCAATTCGTTATACAAGACAGGATTGAAGTACACATCTTCTGGATATACGAAGGCTTGTGCTCCCCGAATGCGAATGATGGCTACTTTTTTATCCTTGAGCTTTTCCTTTAACGAAGCTTTTGCGTCTTTGACATCTGTTTTGTATTGAGTGAGGATTTTCTCTGCTTTCGTTTGTTTTCCTGTTAATTCGGCCATTAGCTCTAAATTAGCCTCCCAATTTGTCGCGATATGGGAGATTGGAATGGTCGGCGCAATTTTCTCTAACTTGTTCAGTACGACTTGTTGAAATTTAGAGGAGCCTAAAATAACATCAGGCTTCAAACTTAATATTTTCTCAAAATTTGGCTGCTGTTTTTCACCGATTGATTCGGAATCGCTTGTGATAGAAGCAAATATTTTCGGAAACTTTCCTCCTACTGATATTGCCCCTGCCGGATGAACATCAAGTACAACGGCATCTTCCATCGCTTCCATTGCCCCAGTAATGACGATTTTTTCGGCTTTTTTCGGGATGGTATACTTTTTCCCAAGATACTCTATTGTTTTCGTAGCAGCATCACCTGAATTTTCAATTCCGGCATTTTTGCTTCCGGAGGCTGTAGTTGATTGCTTAGGCTTGTCTCCTCCGCCGCATGCCGCCATGATCAGCATCAATAAGGAAATGAAGCCGATGATCATTAATTTCTTATTCATCTTTTCAAAACTCCTCTCAAACTGTCTATTGTAGTCGTGCTTTATTTCATCCCCAGATGCTCACGTAAGGTGGATCCTATATATTCACTTCTAAATAAGCCATGTTGGACGAGTAAGGGGACCAATTCGTCAAAAAATAATTCTAGTGATTGTACTGAACCCGGAAGAGCAATGAAACCGTCTAAAGCGCCTGCTTCAAACCATCTGGTTATTTCTCTCTGTGCATCCTCAGCTGTTCCCAGGATGACCCAGTGTGCCGATCCAATGACCTCTGGTCTGGAGAGTAGTTCTCTTACGGTAGGCTGCGTTTGTACAATCAACCTGCGTAGCAAATCAGCATGAGTCTGACTGCGTACCTGCTCATCCAATCCTTGCAGCATATCGGCAGGAACGGGTTGATCTAAGGGAAGGTGACGAATATCGAGACCTAGAATCGATTGTATCGCTGCATAACCTTGTGCAGTGCTTAAATGGGAATGCGCCTCTCGATACATTTCATGCGCCTCGTCACGTGTTTTTCCTATAAAAAAGTACAAGCCAGGCAGCACACGGATCTCATCCGGCTGGCGGCCATGCTTGCATGCTCTTCTCCTCATGTCTTTCCGTAATTCAATGGCTGAGGCCAGATCAGGGGTTGCTGCAAACATCGCATCTGCAGTTGAAGCGGCAAAATCCCGCCCCGTTTCCGAAGCACCTGCCTGAAACAAAGGAATAGTTCCTGACGGATGAGCCGGCACATTAAGCGGCCCCTTAATTTGAAAGAAATGACCCTCATGTTGAATAGAAGAAATTCTCTCCTTGTCAGCAAACTGTCCTGTCGCTCGATTGATGAGCAGCGCCTCATTTGGATAGCTCTCCCAAAGCTTGCGTACAACATCCGTAAATTCCATCGCCTTCTTATATCTTTCTTCTGAGGTTGGCATGGGTGAATGACTAAAATTATCAGCCCCGTCGATCGAAGTGACAATATTCCACCCGGCACGCCCATTGCTGATCGAGTGCAAGGACTGGAGCTGTCTCGCCACTACATAGGGAGGATTGAACGTAGTCGAGGCAGTTGAAACAAGTCCGATTCGATCCGTCTCATGAGCAATCGAAGCAAGCAAAACCGTTGGATCAAGACCGCCAAAGCCAGGGGAGTGATCCAATGACTCTATGTGGAGTGTCAGTGCATCCGGCTTAAAAAGAAAGTCAAGCTTGGCCATCTCTGCTCTCTTTGCAAGCTCAACGTAAAAGTTGGTTGAAAATAAGTGTTCTACCATGCTGCTCGGATGCTGCCAGCCTTTTCCCTTCAACCAGGTCGCTGACAAGGACAATCCGATACAAAGCTGCCTTTTTTTGTTCACATCATCTGCCTCCCTGTCGTTGCTGATTATTAGTCAGTAATAATCGATATTGATAATCATTATCATTGAATAGTATAGCAAGGACCTCGTGAAATGCGAATACACAAATAGCGAATATCATATGCATTATTATCTAATCTGGACTGACAGAAGAGCGATGATCTTGATCGACTTCAACTTATGAGGCAGTTAGGCTGGTTATTTCATAGAGAGCTGTGGAATTCCTTTAAGGAATGAGGCTGGCGTCTATCGTTTTGAGAAGAAATACGACAGAGTTATTTAGCGATATATGCGCTAGGCGGCACTCCGAATTTCTTTTTAAATAGTCTGCTAAAATATAGCGGATTGGGATAGCCGACAGTCATAGCAACGTCACGAATCGAAATATTACCTGCCTTTAGTATTTCAAGCGCTCTTTCCATACGATACTGGATGACATAGTCAATTGGGTGAAGTCCGGTATATTTATTGAAAAAATATGAGAAGCTTTTAGGGTTCATATCGAACAGTTCAGCGAGATCCTGAAGTGTTAATGGAATCATATATTGTCCTCTAATATAAGCGATGGCTTCCTCAATGACCCTTTCATGAGGAGAGCTCTCTTCCTGCTTACAGCCCATTAGTATTTGATATAGGATGCGTAAAAATAATTCTTTGACTCGAAGTTTCCCCATTCCGCCAGGTGTATGGACATTCTGATGGAGCATGGTGAGTATTTCAATGATTCTCGGATTTGCTCCCGTTTCCAGCTTGAAAACAGTGTCACAGTCAGATTCCTTATCACAATTCAAATGATAGAAAAGTGAATGATACTCGTATTCTGATTGACTGATCACCTGCAGGGCAAGCTGGCATCCTGGTGTTACATGGATGACGGACCCTGGCTGCAAATCGTAGCTCTTTCCATTAACATTCAGTCTAGCTTCCCCGCGAATACTGAAAAGAAAGCCAGCACTTTCTGTCTTAAACTCCCTTAATGTACTATGGGGCTGGATGACTAAACGATAGATTTCTTGTATGTGAAAAGAATGACTAGCAAATAGATCAGCTAGTTGATCTTTATTTATCAATATACGACACCTGCCTCTTACTTGATTTAGATACAACTTATTCTGTGATTCTACCATACGTTTAACATCACTCTTCTTTTCGAAGAGTGTTTTTTGTTTGATTCAACCGTTCAGTCTGAGCATTGTTACGACTCTAGTCGCAATCAAAGATCAATCTGTGACACGTTTTGCCGGCTTTCTTTTTTGACTATAGTTAAAGCAAGGAGCAAGAAAGGAGGCATGAAGATGAAAATAACAAGTAAAACCATTATCGGTTCAATTTTATTGTTTGTCGGTTTATCCATCTTCTTTGGTGGTTCATTAGGTGGACTGATTCCGGTTTTGATTGGGGCATGGCTCATCTATGTAGGTGTTAAAAAATATGAAAAAGGCAGTAAAACTTTAGGGATCATTCTAGCAGTCATTGGTGTACT
Organism: Bacillus sp. DC4300-2b2; assembly: GCF_049895685.1. Taxonomy (NCBI): domain Bacteria; kingdom Bacillati; phylum Bacillota; class Bacilli; order Caryophanales; family Bacillaceae; genus Bacillus; species Bacillus sp. DC4300-2b2. The sequence continues at coordinate 211,684 of NZ_JAFCSW010000001.1, read as the reverse complement.
GATCGTCGTGCAATTCCTGCCGTTTTTACTCGGCATCGCATTTGCAGGGGTACTTCTTTATTTTGGCTGGTCGATGATTAGCGGTGAATCTACCAAAAAAACATCAAGCAGAGCTTATATGGAGCCAAACACGGCACCTAATACGGAAGAACCGATTCACACGTCATTTGATCAAGAATGGGAAGACTTTTTAAAGAAAAAATAAAAGGAGGAACATCAAATGGTATTAAGAAGAGTAAGAGATATGTTTGTTGCAACTGTCAATGAAGGGTTAGATAAATTGGAGAATCCGCGTGTCATGCTGAATCAATACGTACGTGATATGGAGGATGATGTTGCGAAAGCGAAACATGCCATCATCAAACAGCAAACGATTCAGCAAGGCTTCCTGCGAAAAGCAGAAGAGACGGAAGCATTTGCTGAAAAGCGAAAGAAGCAGGCAGAGCTGGCATATCATGCGGGAGAAGAGGAGCTTGCACGAAAAGCGCTCACAGAAATGAAGTATTTTGAAGAAAAGCACAACGAATATCAGGAAGCGTACCAGCAATCTGTGAAACAACTAAAAGAACTGAAAGAGCAATTGCAGCACTTAGAAACGAAGCTGCGTGATATTAAAGACAAGAAGCAGGCATTGATTGCAAGAGCCAATGCCGCACAGGCAAAGCAGCATATGAATGATTCCATCAATAAAGTAGACAGTGAAAGTGCATATAAAGAGTTTCTTCGAATGGAGAACCGTATTGAAGAAATGGAAACAAAAGCAGGCAGCTATGCACAATTTGCGGATCAAGGGGCATATGCTCATTTAGACTATGCCGATGAGGTTGAAAAAGAATGGCAGAAGCTGAAGCTCGAGAAAAAGCCTGAACAGCAGCAAGCAAACGTATAGAGATCACATCGGAAGAAAAGCAGGCTTTTTCTTCCGATATTTGATTTCTTTCTGTTTCGCTTTTCCTTATAATGAAAAGGTCAGAAGATAAAGGGATGGTATGAATGAAGCGATTAATCGGTCTAATTTGTATACTTGTAGGTATCTTTTTAATGATTGGCATGCTTTTCAAAAATGAAGGTCTCTTTCATTTAAGTTTTTCCCGTGAAAAACCAGTGACAACAGCTTCAGCAAAGACAGAGGAGATTGATCAATTAGATATTTCTCTTTCTGGGTTTCGCGTGAAGGTAAAACCTGAAAATCGTTCCGATATTTCCGTGACTGCTGTCAATGGAAAAGGGAAAATGTATGCGGAGCAAACAGGTGGTACCTTCAAAATTCGTGCTGAAAATAAAAGCTTCTTGTTTTTCACTCAATTTGAAAAAGGAGAGCTTTTAGTTAAAATTCCAACAGATTATCATAAAAATGTGAAGATTACGGGTGGAAGCGGCGTCAGTGAGATGGACGGAGGAGGAAAGCTGTCCCTTCAAGATGTCATACTCAAATCAACGAGTGGAAACCTCACAGCCGAGAATTTCTCAGCAAAAAATGTAGAAATCAAAGCAACATCTGGCAGGATGGCAGTGTCGCACATCGATGCGAAGGATAGTGATATTGGGGCAACTTCAGGGCGTGCCGATATTAGTGATGTCAAAGGCGAGCTGCAATTGGGCATGACAAGCGGCCGATTGACGGCAAGTTTTGATACAATTGAGTCACCTGTCTCCTTTCATATGACATCAGGGAGCGCGAAATTTAATTTGCCAGATGACGGAGATTTCAACGTTCAGGTGAAAAAAACAAGTGGAAGCGTCGATCACTCGTATGACTTTGATCAAGTGGATAGTGAAGGTCGAGGCTTTACAGGCACGCGGGGAAAAGGGACACATTTAGTCGATATTGAAATGACAAGTGGTAACCTCAAGCTGCGGTAATGAATGAAAGAAAGGAAGGAGGCGAGTCAACTGCGTTTTACAAGGAATCAAATTTTAGGCATTATTGTTGTGATTTTTGGTATTAATTTATTTCTCAAAATTATCGGGATCGGTGCAGATTTGTTTTGGCCTGTGTTTTTTGCGCTCGCAGGTTATTGGCTGCACTCACGATCCAAACGTTGGCTCGGTTCAGTTTCCTATATTTTTGCCGGCTTTCTCTTCTTAAAATTTCTGCTCAATATTACATTTAGTTTAACAGGTTACTTATTTGCGGCCTTTTTGATTTATGCCGGCTATCGCTTATTGAAAAATAAACCTGTTTTTGATGTCGATAAAAAGGAAACATCAGACGATGGGAAGCCTTCACTGAAAGTCAATCTTGAAAAAGAGGGCGATCAGAAGAAAACAAAAAGGCAGACAAAGCCGCGTAAAGAGCATGACTTTTTTATTGGTGAAGTCAGGCTCATGAAAAAGCCGTTTCAATTAAGTGATTTGACGATTTCAGGTTTTATTGGCGATGTTAAAATTGATTTATCAAAGGCGATCATCGCAGAAGAAGAGAGTACGATCGTGATTAGCGGGCTGATCGGAGATGTGGATATTTACGTACCGCAGGATATTGAAGTATGTGTGAGTGCTTCCGCCGCGATTGGTGATATGAAAATCATAGATGAAAAAAGAAGCGGATTCGGCAGTAAAGTGTATGTGATGACCAACGATTACGATGAGAGCAAACGAAAAGTGAAAATCTCCATCTCGCTACTGATCGGAGATGTGGATGTGAGATACTTATGAGGAAATTGCATTTAGGAATCCAGTGGCAATCTGTTCGTCTTGGAATCGGCATCTCGCTAGGTGTTGTGGCGATGACGACATTGCCGATGTTTTTTTATTATCAGCTTGATCCAATGATCCTGCTTTCTACCCGCTGGTTTGGCATACCGTTTTTTTGTATTTTACTCATCGTTAGTCTTGCGATTGGGATTTTTGCCGGGAGTGTATTTGGCTATCAGCATAAGAAGCGCCTCGATCAGCTTGTAGAGTCGATTTTGAAGTTTGAAAATGGAAACTTTGCATACAGGCTGCCGTCTCTTGGCGATGATGAAATTGGCTTAGCCGCCGATCAATTAAATGAAATGGCGAAGCGGGTGGAAGGGCAAGTAGCCTCTTTGCAAAAGCTTTCAAATGAACGGGCTGAATGGCAGGTTCAAATGAAGAAATCGGTGGTCTCAGAAGAGCGCCAGCGGCTGGCAAGAGAGCTTCATGATGCGGTCAGCCAGCAGTTATTTGCGATTTCGATGATGACCTCAGCTATTCTTGAAGGCATGAAGGAAAAGGACGAAAAGATTTTAAAACAAATGCAGCTTGTCGAACGAATGTCTGGCGATGCACAAAATGAGATGCGTGCTCTTCTGCTTCATTTGAGACCGATCACTCTAGAAGGAAAAGACTTGAAAAAAGGCTTAATTGAGCTGCTAAATGAATTCCAAGCAAAGCAGCCGATTGATATTGATTGGGAAATCGAAGATGATGTTCCGTTATCTAAAGGAGTAGAGGACCACCTCTTCCGAATTGTGCAAGAAGCACTGTCGAATGTGTTTAGGCATGCAAAGGCGACAAAAGTGACAGTGCGTCTGCTCATCAGAAACCGGCAAGTGCAGCTAAAGATTATTGATAATGGTATTGGCTTTCAAACAGACCATGTGAAGACGGCCTCCTACGGACTGGAATCGATTCGAGAAAGAACAAGTGAGGTAGGCGGTGTCGCAGAGATTATGTCATTTGAGGGAAAAGGCACACAAATTGATGTGAAGGTTCCCATTTTTGATGAAGGAAAAGGAGAGAACGTTCGATGATTCGAGTGCTTTTAATAGACGATCACGAAATGGTGAGAATGGGGCTTGCGGCCTTTTTAGAGGCGCAGGCTGATATTGAAGTCATTGGTGAAGCGTCAGATGGACAAAAAGGTGTAGAGCTAGCCGTTGAATTAAGGCCAGATGTGATTTTAATGGATCTTGTCATGGAAGGGATGGATGGCATAGAAGCAACGAAAAGAATTTGTCAGGAAATTGAAGATGCCAAGATCATCGTTCTGACGAGCTTTATTGACGATGATAAAGTCTATCCTGTGATTGAGGCGGGTGCTTTAAGCTATTTATTAAAAACATCCAAGGCAGGAGAAATTGCTGATGCCATCAGATCGGCAAGTATCGGCGAACCAAGACTTGAATCGAAAGTGGCTGGAAAGGTCATGAATAAACTCCGTCATTCTTCAAATGGGTCCATCCTTCATGATTCATTAACAGCAAGAGAAATGGAGATCTTGAAGCTGATTGCGGATGGGAAATCGAATAAGGTCATTGCCGAGGAATTATTTATTACAATTAAAACGGTGAAGACCCATATTACCAACATTCTTTCCAAACTTGATGTGGAAGATCGAACGCAAGCGGCTGTGTATGCGCACCGCCATAAGCTGATTCAATAAAAAAACAGCTTTCAAGTGAAAGCTGCTAGAACATGCGTAAAATTAGTCCTTCTGTCCTGTGATCGGACGTTCGGATAGTTGATGGAGCTCAGGAACTGGAAAAGCCTCCTGCTCCTTGGCCGATTTTTCCTCCAGGGTTTTCTTCATTTCGGATAAAAGCTTTACGCTCTCCTTTGCTGCTGCCGCTTTTTTTTCCTGCAAATCAATGATCTGTGAAAGTCCGACGAATAATCCGCCTCCCAACAGAAGGAGCGCAGGGGTTTGTCCATAATAAACCACGATCAAAAATGTGCTTGAAAAGCTGTCGGCTTCAATGAAGAAATCTTCTTTTGATTGCATGAATACAACGATTAACAGAAGTATCCCTAGAATCAAAAATAGAATACCGGCCGAAAGTAAAGCTCGTTTCATGATTGACACCCTTTTTTTCTTACCATTTTAACATACTCTATAAAGATTGTGTTGCGCCCTTAGTCCCGAAGTCACGGATTTTCACATTTGCCTTGTAACGAATGTCCGATTCACTAAAAATCTCATCCCAATGCTTCGCTTCTTTTCGAAAGTCCTTTGGATACGCAATACTCGCTTTTTGAGAAAACCCACAAATATCTGCTTTGATCTCATGTTGTAATTCCCCAATGAAATCTTTTACGTTTTTCTCTAATCGACGCTCCACTACACCTTCAATCTCTTGAAGATACTTTTCATTAAATGCATTTTCCCGCTCATTCCAATCCTCTGATAATCTTCCATCAAGCTCCACTGACACATTAAACTGATATTTTCCGCTGGCTGTTTTATTCGTTTCAATGTTGTGTTTCAGTTTAAAAATCTCAAACGAATAGATGCTGTGATCATATTCAAATTCAATGACTCCGCCTTTTCCTTCTCCGGTCAACAGGTTGTATGACTGCACTGCTAACGGAGAGATGTTGGTGAGAAATCGTCTATTCTTTATAATAGAGGCTCCGTCTAGCATTAATTTCCCTTGATCTACACCAACTTTCGGAACAGCAAAAGATACGTTGTTTTGCATAGCAGAAGAAATATCTCCTAATGAAACGGGCTTGAGCATACGTATAGTCGATTTAGTATTCGTAGAAATATCATATAATGTAGAAGAAGCTGGCTGCCCATCGTCATTGATTTTCAGCAAGTCTCCAGGCTTCTCAGAGGTCATAAAGACGAGGCTTCCTCTCCGCGTTTCATTGTCACGAATGAATTGATTAATGACGAGGTCGAAATTATTCTCATTGATGAGCTCTTCAGAAAATAAATACACTCTCAGCTGCTGGGCGAAAATCCGATGACTTTTGAGAGTCGTTGTTCGGAATATTTGATGTACGGAATCACCACTAGTTTCAATAATTTTTGTTGGGTCTTTTACGCTGGATTCTTGTTCAATTTTTTGAGGAACAAGGACTTGCATAGATATTTTAAGCTTATGACCGTTATCTCCTTTATCTAAGCCATAACCAATCGCCATGTTGAGCTCCTCAATATTGGTACTATCCCAGCATCCACTTAATAGAACAAGGGCCAGTAATGCAAAGACCGTTTTCTTTTTCATGCTGCTTTCCGCCTCCTTTTCAAAAACACGATGATAAATAAGAGAAACGGGAGGATACCGAATAAAAGGAAAAATAAATGGTTCACATAAGTTAAATAATCACGTACTGTATCAACATCCTTTGGGAAAATGGCGGCAAAGTAGATGACAATTCCCATCAGCGTGAGCACGATCTTTTTGGGGAATTTTGTGAGTTTGGATATCCCCATTGCAGCAAAAAACGTATATCCTACGAAGCTCGTATAAAGCTGAACAAGCCAAACGATGAGCAAAAAGGATTCGATTCGCTCAATAAAGATTCCTTGTATATCAAACGATTGAAATAAGGCAATCGTCGGCCAAGTCAAAGTCGCCGTTTCTTTCACCGTGAACGCACCAACGACAAGAATATAGGTGAAAATATAGATGATCGCAGGAATCAAAAAGCCGACTGCGCCATAAGCAAAGGTGTGTTTTTGCGTGTTCATATAGGCAGGCATAAACAATATCATTTCAATGCCGACAAACGAAATGGCTGATGCGTTAAGGGATTTGAAGACAGGGGAGAAGCCCTCTCCTAAAACAGGCCGGAGGTTATCTAACTTAAACTCTTGAACACTGAGTCCGTAAGCAATAAATAAGATAATCAGGGTCACAATGAGAAAAAAAGGGCACAGTCTGGCAAAATCACCAATCCCGCCGACTACAAGATAAAGACCAACCAAAATAAAGCTGATTATGGTCACCGCTACAGGTGTGTTTTGAAGCAAAAAGAACTTCACCATTTCCGACATAGCCCGTACTTCATAGCTAGCAACGCCAAGAAAATAAATAATAATGAGCAGGTTAGTAAGAGCACCAATCCACTTTCCAAGCCCCTCATTTGTATAATCATAGTAAGAGGAGAAGGGGACTTTTTTCATCATAAGGACATTCACAAAAATAAACACAATGTAAATGGCACTCATGAGTAAGAGCGCAATCCAGCCGTCAGGTGTAGCTGCAGCCTGAGCCATTGCTCGTGGCAGAATCATCATACTTGCACCTAATGTTGTATTGGCAATTATGGCACTTGCCTGATAGCTTGTGATCGACTCTTTATGATTGACCATATCGTTCTCCTTTCTTTTGATTTTTTAAAGGCAATCGAATGATGGAATTGTCTTTGTTTTTATAGCTGAACACAAAATCTGGTGAGAAATAAGGTGTACCAAAACTTTTTTGCCGTGTTAAATGAGTAAGGAGAACGAGCATGAACAGCACAATCCCATATAAACCAAAGGTAGCTGCTGTAAACATGGACACAAACCGGAGCACTCGGAACGACATCCCCATCCCATATTGAGGGACAGTGAATGATGCAAGGGCAATCACACTAACGATAATCACCATGATTGAGCTCACAATATGGGCCTGAACCGCCGCCTGTCCGATGACAACTCCGCCTACAAGTCCAATCGTTTGACCGAGCGGATTTGGCAGCCTTAAACCAGCTTCCCGCAGCAGTTCAATCGTAATCTCCATGATGAGTGCCTCCACAATAGGCGGAAAGGGGACATTTTCTCTAGTACTTGAGATCGAAATAGCCAGAGGTGTAGGTAAAAGCCCTTGATGGAAGGACACAAGCGCAATATAAATGGCTGATAAAAATAATGTCAGAAAGATAGAGGTAAACCGCAGCATCCGAATGAGAGAGGCAGCGATCCACCTTTCATAATAATCATCAGGTGATTGCATAATCGTCGCAAGAGAAGCAGGTACAATTAACACAAAAGGTGAATGATCGACAAAAATGGCGACACGTCCATTATTTAAAGCGGATGCCACTTTATCCGGCCGTTCTGTGTTTTGGATTTGCGGAAAAGGAGAGTACACATTGTCCTCAATCAGTTCCTCAAGAACCCCAGAGTCTTGTATATCATCAATGGTGACTTGCTTGAGTCGTTTTTTCACTTCTTTTAAAACAGACGATTGAGCGATACCATCTATGTACATGATGGTCACTTGGGTGTATTTCTTTTGTCCAATCTTCATGTTAACCGTTTTGAGATCGGGGTTTTTCAAGCGCTGTCTTACAAGAGCTAAGTTCGTATCTAAATCCTCAATAAAGCCAATTTTCGGTCCTCTCACAACTGTTTCAGAGGTAGCATCCCCTATACTGCGTTTCTGAGTTCCATGCGTTTCTAAAATATACGCATGCTGAAATCCGTTAATCAGTACCACGCAATGCCCATCAAATATCGCAGCGACCAATTCCTCAGAGGTCTTCACCGAACGGGTGGTCATCATCGATAAATTGGATTCCAGCTTCTCTTTTGTGAGAGACGTATGATCTTGGAGAAGCAGCTTTAAAAAGGTTTGAATCTCCATCGTTTCGTTCATTTCTTTTATGTATAAATAGTAAACAACCTGTCCGTGAGGCAGCGTTTTTTTCTCATGGACCAAATCGTCCATTTCCTTTAATTGTGGAAGGATGACGGAGAGATTATCGTATAAGTGCTCTTTTAATGGAGTTTGATTCATTAGGATCACCCGCCTCAAATCTTTTTCTTAGCATTACCTGCTTGAAAAAACAATATTCTGTGTTACATTATTTTGTGGTAAAAGAAAGAATGAGGGTTTTGGAGGAAACAAGATGGCACAGATTCGTTTAGCAGGAACAAAAGAGGAGATCGACCGTATTCTACAGTCGTTTGACAAGCATTATGAGGTGACATATACATCAAAGGATTACGGAAAAACGAACCCAAAATACAAATATTCGAAGGATGTTCGCGTTTATATTGAACTAAAATTAAAATAAAGATAAAATTTTAATTGAAAACGCTTAAAGGATTTTCGTTTTTTGTATAGAATAGAGTTGAGTGATGAGAAGCTATGGAGGGATACATAATGACGGAATTTAGAATCGAAAAAGATACAATGGGCGAAATCAAAGTGCCGAAGGACAAGTTCTGGGGTGCACAAACACAACGAAGCAAAGAAAATTTCAAAATCGGTTCTGAGAAAATGCCAAAGGAAGTTGTGAATGCGTTTGCAATTTTGAAACGTAGCACAGCGATTGCCAACGAACGTCTTGGCAACCTTGAAAGCGAAAAAGCAGAAGCAATTGCTGCTGTATGTGATGACATCATCAGCGGAAAATATGACGAGCATTTCCCGCTTGTTGTTTGGCAGACAGGCAGTGGAACACAAAGTAATATGAACATGAACGAAGTCGTTGCAAATAGAGCAACTGCTTATTTGAAAGATAAAAATAGTGAGTTCAGCATTCACCCGAATGATGACGTTAACCGCAGCCAAAGCTCAAACGATACATTCCCAACTGCTATGCACGTGGCAGCTGTTTTAGCTGTGTACAAAAAGTTGCTGCCTGCTATTGACCAGTTAAGAACAACTCTTGATGAGAAAGCAAAAGCGTATCAAGAGATTGTGAAAATCGGCCGTACGCACCTGCAGGATGCAACACCGCTGACAGTAGGCCAAGAAATTAGCGGCTGGGTATACATGCTGGACCGTTCAAAAGAAATGATTCTAGAATCAACTGAAAAAATGAGAGAACTGGCAATTGGCGGAACTGCTGTTGGTACAGGCATTAACGCACACCCTGAGTTCGGTCAATATGTTGCTGAGGAAATCAGCCAGCTGACAGGTCAAACATTCAATTCTTCACCAAACAAATTCCATGCGCTGACAAGCCATGATGAAATTACGTATGCACACGGTGCTTTAAAAGCACTTGCAGCTGATTTAATGAAAATTGCCAATGATGTGAGATGGCTTGCAAGTGGCCCACGCTGTGGAATCGGCGAATTGATCATTCCTGAAAATGAGCCGGGAAGCTCTATTATGCCAGGAAAAGTCAACCCAACCCAAAGTGAAGCTTTAACTATGATTGCAGCACAAATCATGGGGAATGATGCAACAATCGGTTTTGCCGCCAGCCAAGGAAACTTTGAGCTGAACGTCTTTAAGCCGGTCATCATTTATAACTTCCTGCAATCCGTTGAATTACTTGCTGACGGCATGAACTCATTCCATGACAAGTGTGCAGTAGGAATCGAACCAAACCTAGAAACAATTGAGAAAAACTTGAACAATTCATTGATGCTTGTGACGGCACTTAACCCGCACATCGGATATGAAAATGCAGCGAAAATTGCGAAGCTTGCTCACAAAGAAGGATTAACACTAAAAGAAGCAGCACTTCAATTAGAACTGCTAACAGAGGAGCAGTTCGAGCAATTTGTGAAACCAGAAGAAATGGTGACACCGAAAGCAAAATAAGAAACCAGGGGCGGCTGCCCCTGGTTTTTTTCATTAAAAGTGATGTGTTTACAAATGATCCTCTTTCAAAATACGCAAAAGTGACTCAGAGTTGGTTTGAAGCGGTGCGTATAATTTTAATTGGTACAGCATGCCTTTCACGATGACTTGTCTTGGTTTTTGTTTGTTTAATTCATTTTCTAGAATGCCAAGCGCTTCAAATAATTCAGGTTCGTTCATCACTTCATAGTGTGATTCAGCAATCTCTCTTAATTCCTTTAAAAGAGATTCTGTGAGCGGATCGAATGACCGTTCATAAATCGGGCCAAACCAATCGCTCGCTTGATCTACAGAAATGAGAGGAAGGTCATTTCGCTTCATCATACCGCCCATCAAATCATCGATACGATGAATCATGGTTGTGGCAAGTTCTTCTGCTTCCAGCTGAAAATCATATAAAATCGCCAGCTCGAAATAAACGTGGCTCATGCCCTCAATCGTCAAACATAAATCAGCCATATAAGGAATAGCAGCATCTCCATATACTTGTTTAATGTTATCAATGTGAAGCTGGACGGTCGCAAGCCTAATTTGTTTTGCGAGCTGCTGCGTTTCTTCATTCAGTGGAAGCGCCCTGTCGCTCAGCTGCATTTTAATAAAATCCTTTTGCTGCAAAATATTATCATAATAGACAGTGAGCTGTTTTCGGTAGGCTTCTTTTGGTGTGCCGCCCTCTGTTTGAACCTCATGAATCCGGGTAAATACCTTATCGTAATAGTAATGAAGGATCGAAATGAGCAGTGCTTCCTTTGATTTAAAATAAAGATAAAAAGCACCCTTTGACATGTGGCATTCATCCGCAATTTCCTGAACAGACGTTGTGTTGTAGCCTTTGCTGGCAAATAATTTCATGCCAGCCTCAATGATCATTTTTTCTTTCTTTTTCAATATGAATGTCATCCTTTCTTACCGAGAGACAAATGTCTTAGGAAACGTGCGCAAAGAGATGTGACTTATCGGTCATAAACGACGAAAGTTTTCAAAAATTAATCAGATTGTAACTTGTTTTTTACAGTGTAATTCTTTATATTATAAAGTAAGGTGACCAACTGGTCAAAATATGTGAAAGGATGATGTTCCATGAGAGAAATCGATGATATGATTAGACGCTTGCGAACAAAAGGGATTCAAGTAGAAAAAGTCAAAATGCCGAAAGAGACAACCATTGAAAAGAAATGGATGTATCAAGCTGGCAAAAAGATCAAAGCCACATACCGTGATTTCAATGGGTATTCATTCATCTAAAAAAGACTGCGGTCAAAAACCTACAGTCTCTTCTTTGGAACTATGATTGTATAACGTACACCTAGATCATCATTTTCAATAGATATGGACGCTTGATGCATTGAAAGGATTCTTTTGACAATGCTTAATCCAATACCGAATTCGCCCTTTTTTCCCTTACTAAAAGGTTCGTATAGGTTGGACAGCATATGTTCTTCAATTGGAGGACCGTCATTTCGAATAACAATGCGGATTCGATCCTCTTCCTGTTTCATCTGAATATCAATCTTACTTTTTGCGTAGCGAAGTTGATTTTCTAGTACATTCTCAAATAATTTGCTCCATTGTTCTGGATCGCCTTCAAGAGCAGCCTCATCATCTAAGTCCACGTTCCACTGCAATTCATTTTTCGACCAGCGTATTCGGTCGACCACTTCCAGCATCGTATTACTGATTAGGAAGGAAGAATGTGCGGGATGTTGTTTTGATAAATAATCAAGCTTTGTTAAGTACAGCAGATCCTTTATTTTCTTCTCAAGCTTTTCCGCTTCACCTTCAATGACTTCCACCGTTTGTTCAAGATCTCCCTTAGGAAAAATACCATCTTTAATGGACTGCGTGTAGCCGCGGATGACCATGACAGGTGTTTTTAAGTCATGTGAAATATTCTGCAAAAGTGTCCGTTCTGTTTCATCCTTTTGAATGAGTTTTTGTCTCATTTCTTCAATGGTATGACCAAGCTTGCCAATTTCATCTTGCCGGTCAACGATAACAGGATCGTCCCAGTCTTCTTGTGCAATCCGTTTGACGTGCTTTTCAAACGCAACGATTGGTCGGGATAAATAGCGGGCAAGCCAAATCGATGGAATCCAGCTTAATAAAATAACGGTGCCTAAGATAAAGATCAGCTGTTTAAACAGCGTAAAGGACAGGTCGTCTCGATAAGAATCTGGTGCATAGGACAGAAGAATATATGGTGTATTGCCTGATGATACCTTTTTGATGACAAAAAAGATATGCTGACCGTTCACCTCTTCAGAATACCGTTTCGTTGCGCTTTTTTGTTTTTTCACAAACGATTGGATTTTCTCAATAAAGGCATGTGGAAAAAACTGCGCCATTTGATCTAATTCATCTGACGGAATCAAAATGTGCTGCACGGAGCGGTTCTCCGGTGTCGACTTTGGCGAACCGTCTCGGTTTAATGGATATTCTGTCAGCACTTGCTGTTCATTTTCGATATTTTTATAAATTTCATTTGTGAAGAAATCTCGTAATGTATTAGAAAATAGAATGATCAGGACAATGGAAATAGTGAGCAAAATGCCAGAGATCACAACCCAAATTTGAAAAGCGAGCGGTTTGTTCTTCATCCTTTCAGCATCCTATAGCCAAATCCATAGATGGTCTCGACCTTTAAGTCGGGCATTTTTTTGCGCAGCCGTCTAACAAGGTCATCGACTACACGATCTGTCCCGAAGTAATCGTGTCCCCAAATTTTGACGAGGATATCTTCACGAGAAAAAGCATGTCCTTGGTGATGTGTAAATAAAAGCAGCAAGTCAAATTCCTTAGAAGTTAAGTTAATGAGCTGATCCTCTTCATACACCTCTCTCACATCCTCATGAATGACATAAGAAGAAACGGTTGTGACACTTTGCTGCTGCGGGGTATCACTGTTTTTATACACAAGCTCCAGCAGCTTTTGTACCCGAATGATCAGTTCACGCGGAAGAAACGGTTTCGCAATATAATCACTGCTTCCGAGTTCTAAGCCGAGGACACGGTCGATATCTGCATCACGTGCTGAAATGAAAATGACCGGTACGTCAGGTGATGCGGCTTTGATTTCTTTAATGAGGGTGTAGCCGTCTGTATCAGGCAGCATGATATCTAAAATCCATAGATGCGGCGGCTTGTTCATTGCCTCGCGTGCCGCTTCTCCGGTTAAAAAAGAGGAGACATTCCAATCTTCACTCTCTAAATATTTGGTTAACAGTTCATTTAAGTTTTGTTCATCTTCAACTAAATATATGGTGTACGACAAAGTCTTCCACATCCTCTCAACGTCATTATAACGGGATACGAAGGCGGCATGTCAACAATCACACGCTTTTTTCACAATTTCACATATTCTTCTCATCATTATCCCATAATGTTTGATTATGATAAGGTCAAGGGAAAAAAGGGCATAGACAAAAGGCGGATGAATAGGTGCTTTTCATCAATGTGCGCACCTTGCTTTTTTTCTATGAATAAGTATTATATAATTTGACATATTGCCATAAAGTATTTTTCAATGATCTTTCCATTAAGAGGACCTGAGTCCTATCTAGACATATGAATGAAACATGATGTAAAGGAGTGCAAGCGATGGATTTCCGAAGAGAAGATGAAGAGAATAAGATGAATCATCCAGAAAATGCGAATCAAGAAAATGAAATGAATCAGCAAAAAGATACCCATCAAGAGAATGAGAAACAAATAGACGCACCAGAAAAAGAGAAGGAACTCGTTTTACACCAGCATGAAAACGAAGCATCTGCCGCGCAGGAGAGTGTGACGAATCATTCTCCTCAAATGGTGGATGACCGTGCGTCGAAAAAGGAGAAAAAGCGGAAGGCGGCATGGCTCAGCCCGATTCTTGGAGGAATTATTGGCGGGGGTCTTGTACTTGGCATTACACCGCTTTTGCCGCAGTCACAGGATACAGCTGCCAACACGCAAACACAGACAGCATCAAGTGAGCCGGCAGCCTCAGATAATTTCTCGACAAAACAAATCACCAATGCCACAAATGTTGCTGATATGGTAGAAGATTTAGAGCCCACCATTGTAGGTGTCTCAAACTATCAATCTACACAAAATTCGTTTGGCTTGAGCGGTGATCAAACAGAAGCTGAAGCTGGAACAGGCTCTGGTGTCATCTTCAAAAAAGATGGCAAAAAAGCGTACATTATTACAAATAACCACGTTGTCGAAGGTGCCAATAAATTAAAGGTCACACTATATGATGGAAAAACAAAAGACGCAAAGCTTGTCGGCAGTGATGTCATGACAGATTTAGCCGTTGTTGAAATAAATGCAGACGGCATTGATAAAGTGGCGAGCTTTGGTGATTCTTCTAAGCTTCGTGTTGGAGATAAAGTCATTGCCATTGGGAATCCGCTCGGTGCACAGTTTTCAGGTACTGTGACAGAAGGAATCATTAGTGGTCTTGATCGTACTGTTGAAGCAAATACGTCATCTGGTACAGTGGAGATGAATGTACTGCAAACTGATGCAGCCATTAACCCAGGAAACAGCGGGGGGCCACTGATCAATACTGATGGTCAAGTCATTGGCATTAACAGCTTGAAAATCAGCGAAAGCGGTGTGGAATCACTCGGATTTGCGATCCCAAGTAACGATGTCAAACCGATTGTAGATGAGCTGTTGAAAAATGGAAAAGTTGAACGTCCATACCTTGGCGTACAAATGATTGACCTTGAGCAAGTGCCTGAGACGTATCAGGAAAATACGCTCGGCTTATTTGATAAACAAATCGGCAAAGGCATTTACGTAAAGGATGTTTCAAAAGGTTCACCTGCTCAAAAAGCAGGCTTGAAATCTGGGGATGTCATCATCAAGTTCAAAGGGAAAGATGTAGTGAACAGCTCTCAGTTGAAAGAAATTCTTTACAAAGAAACAAAAGTCGGCGATAAAACCACAATGACTGTCATCCGTGAAGGAAAGAACAAAAATCTAGATATTACCCTTGGACAGTCAGAGAGCGAATAAATGAAAAAAACAGGTGGAGGTCAACATATCCACCTGTTTTTTTGTGCTTATTTTTTTGAAGAGAGTGTACGCAGTATGAGGTGTTCCCACATGTTCCACGGCAGAAGCTGTTTGGCTGTGAACGAAAGTCGTACGCCTTTTCCAACAAGATATCTCAGCCGTTTCAGCCGCTTCTTCTCTGCTAACCGAACAACAAGCTCTGCCACTTCACAAGGATCTCCATAGTTTGATTTCTGGGTATCAATATGGGCCATCATCTTTTGGTAGAGTTTTGTGTATTTTGATCCTTCTGCTGGCTGAATCATTTGCTCATTCATGGAGGTATTCCAAATATTTGTTTGGAAAGAGCCCGGCTCAATTAAGGCTGCCTGGATACCCAACGAAGCTAGTTCAATCCGTAAGCTTTCTGTATAGCCTTCCAACGCAAACTTAGAGGATACATATGGAGAAAGTGCAGGCATTCCCATTAATCCGCTGATACTGCTCATATTGAAAATCTTTGCGCCGCTCGTCATAAACGGCAGCACCGCTTGGGTCATTTCCATCACACCGAAGACATTCACTTAAAATTGCTGGCGGTACGTGTCAACAGGAACCTCCTCCGCAAAACCAGCAAAGGCTGTTCCCGCATTGTTCACAAGCAGTGTAATAGGTGCATAGGCATGAAGTTTCTTCTGAAATGCTTGAATCGACTGCGTATCAGTCACATCTAATGCTTCAATATGTATCATGCCGGATAAAGAGGCATGCTCGATTTCTTCAGCGAGCTTTTTTGCATTGGCTTCCTGTCTGACGCCTGCAATCACTGTATAGCCCCGCTTGGCGAGACGCATCGTGATGAGCTTACCGAAGCCGCTATTGGCACCAGTTACAATGGCTGTTTTTTTCATCATCCGGTTCTCCTTTTTGTTTAAATTTATCATAGTGAGCTGTTTTATTGAATAACAAAAAGGAGCCTGGAGAAGAATAAAAAGCGATGCTGTGAAATAGGAGGAAACACATGATGTGTTGGAAGAAGGCGGGACGAATAGGAGTGCTGCTCTTTATGCTGTCCGGCTGTCAATCAATTGAACCGTTACAACAAACACATGAAGCAGAAGCAGAAAGTCTGTCAGCTGTTCAAATGAAGGAACTGCCATTTCAGCATATGCATCTGCATGTACAATATGGACAGAAAAACGAATTATACGAAGCGACCTACCGTCAGGCAAGAGGCAAAGAGGAGGCAATCATTCGTGATCATATGAATGGGGTCCGCTATGAAGGGGAAGAAGCCTTGCGCGAGATGAAGATGAAGCTGAATGATATGCCGATTCCTAGTGCAAAGATCAATGAAGCGTATGTAAATGAACTATTAGCTGCTTTTAATTTAGATGATGATTATCAGCGGATTCAGATCGATCTGAAGCTCGAGGATGGGACCAAACGTACATTCCAAAGGAAGAAATAAACGATACTTTCTCATTTTTTAATTGAAAATGATTTTCAAGATCACTTAAATCTGATACACTAAATTGAGATAAGTGATCTTTTACGTCTGTACATAGACGATATTTACTATAAAAATTTGGATGAGAAAAGGAGCGTTTGAGCGGAATGAGTGCCATTTCTACTGAAGGTTTAAGCTTAGGCTACGGAGAAACAATGATCATCGATGAACTAAATGTATCAATCCCTAAGGGTGAAATCACAGTATTTATTGGCAGTAATGGATGCGGTAAATCCACGCTACTTCGCTCTTTGGCCCGTCTCATGAAGCCAATGGGTGGTTCTGTCCTGCTTGAAGGTCATTCCATTGCAAAATTACCAACAAAAGAAGTAGCGAAACAGCTCGCTATTCTTCCACAAGGACCAGAAGCGCCAGAAGGATTAACCGTGCATCAGCTAGTGAAGCAAGGCAGATATCCTTATCAAAATTGGCTGAAGCAGTGGTCGAAGCAAGATGAAGAAGCTGTGAACCGCGCATTGAAGTCAACAAAGATGGAAGACCTTGCTGATCGGACCGTTGATTCATTATCAGGTGGACAAAGGCAGCGTGCATGGATTGCGATGACGCTGGCCCAAGAGACCGATATTATTTTGTTAGATGAGCCGACGACATATTTAGACATGACGCATCAAATCGAAATTTTGGATCTTCTGTTTGATTTAAATGAGAAAGAGCAGCGCACGATTGTGATGGTTCTTCATGATCTCAATCTCGCATGCAGATATGCTCATCATCTTGTGGCGATTAAAGACAAGTCAATCTATGCAGAAGGCAGACCAGAAACAGTGATTAATTGTGATCTCGTGAAAAATGTTTTTGATATGAATTGCCAAGTGACAACAGATCCTCTATTCGGAACACCATTATGTATTCCGCACGGTAGAGGACGCTGTATTGTGCAGCAAGCGCAAGCTGAAACATTTCTTGCTGCAAGATAATCGTATGTCAAAAGCCTGACATCTGTATCTCACAGAGTCAGGCTTTTTTCTGAAAAAGGAGCGGAACGTCAATGGGAAAAGAATTAGATGAAAAGCTGGAAGGCTTGCTTGATAAATATACAGAGCTGCTGCTCGGTGAATCAACAGACGAGCTGAAACAAGATGTGAAACAATGGGTGATCTACTCTCATATTGCCAAAAGCATGCCGCCGCTAGCAAAGCATTTCAATGAAACGTATCCAGAAGCAAAAGAAGAAATCAAACACACGATTCAACGAATCAAACAGTTGAACGAAGCTCATCGCGCCAATAAAGACCGTTAAAAAACTGCCAGCATCAGACTGGCAGTTTTTTTCTTATGACATTTGTGATGATCCGTACGGAGATTGATCTGTCAGTGTTTGCTGGAATTTCTGGTGTGCCTGCTGGAGCTTTTGCTGATCAGCCGCTTCAACAGAATACCAGCCATATCGGAACATGACATCATATAAATGTCTTTGTGTTTTCTGTGTTTCGAGCGCAATTCGCTGAATATCCTGGTAAAGAGATTCATGACTGAATTCATTGAGCGCTGTGTTGTATCCGTTTGTCATATATTTTTCAGTCGACAACAGATCTGTAACGAAATCACGATCGTTCATGTTTGTTGTTGTGGGAACCGGAGTTTGTGGATTCCCGATTTTTTGTTGGTTTTGCTGTTCCATGTTTTTTCCTCCTATTGCATAAAGCCAGTAGACTGGCCTTGCCCTGAGCTGCCTAAATGCTGAAGAATTTGTGTATAATGCTGATGATGCATTTGGCCAACTTGATTTAATTCTTGTTTCAATGTTTGGTCCTGGCAATGCTCGGCCATAAAATGAGCCTTTTTCATGGCGATCAAGTTCCAGTTGAGCATATCCTCTAAGTACAAGGAATCCTTCACTGAAATGACTTCTGGGGGCATATTCATTGGCTGATTGTTCAACTTGTGTTCCTCCTTACGATTTTGTTTCCTTACTGATTCTTTTTATATTGCTGATTTTGACTGGTTTTTTTCCCGCCTAGGTCTGCTTCCTGTGATGGACCTGCGTTTCCTTTTACACTTGCAGCACTTACGCCTGCTTTCGATGGGTTTTTCTTCAAACGAGACATGTGGACATCACCTCCATTCTTACAATTCCCTCTGATCTTTAATTCATACGCCGCAAAATAAGGCACATGAGAATGTGTAAATTTTTGAAATCCGCTATTGAACTGTTTCGGAAAATCTTTTAAGATAAAGAAAGAGGCATTGCTTTTTTTTGGACAAAAAATGAATGACTGTTCATTCAAAATGTTTAGGGGGATATTTATGGGCAAACATATTCGCAAGGCGGCTGTCATTGGTTCAGGTGTCATGGGCTCAGGCATTGCTGCGCATCTAGCCAATATCGGGATACCAGTAACACTGCTAGATATTGTGCCAAATGAACTGACAAAAGAAGAAACGGCGAAAAAGCGAACGCTTGATCACCCTAGTGTTCGGAATCGATTAAGTCAAGAAGCGATGAAAAAATTGTTAAAGCAAAAGCCAGCACCTCTTACTTCAGCAAAAAACCTATCATACATCACACCGGGAAATCTCACAGACCACCTTTCCTTATTACACGATGCGGACTGGATCATTGAAGTCGTCACTGAAAAGCTCAGCATCAAACAACACGTATTTTCTCTCATCGACGAACACCGCAAAGAAGGAAGCATCGTTTCAAGCAATACATCTGGTATTTCGGTTGAAAAAATGGCAGAAGGCCGATCAGATGATTTTAAACGCCACTTTTTAGGCACACATTTTTTTAACCCAGCTCGTTATTTAAAGCTCTTAGAAATCATTCCTATTCAGGAAACAGATCCAGAAGTACTGTCATTTATGAAAACGTTTGGCGAGGATGTACTCGGCAAAGGTGTGGTTGAAGCAAAAGACACACCGAACTTTATTGCAAACCGCATTGGCACTTATGGGCTTCTTGTCACAGTGCGTGAAATGCTTGAGAACAAATACACCATCGGAGAAGTGGATTCTGTCACAGGACCCCTCATTGGAAGACCGAAAAGTGCGACCTTCCGTACACTTGATGTAGTGGGACTTGACACGTTTTCTCATGTGGCACGAAACGTATATGAACAGGTAGAAGGAAAGGAAAAAGAGATTTTCCAGCTGCCTGAGTTTATTGAAAGAATGCTCGAAAAAGGATGGATTGGCAGCAAGGCAGGACAAGGATTTTATCAAAAAAATGGGAAGGTCATTTTAGAGCTTGATCCAGTGACGCTCACATATGGAGAGCGCACAAAGCTAAAAGATCCAGGCATTGAGATGGCGAAACAGCAAAAGGGTGCAAAAGCAAAGTTGAAAGCGCTTATTTATCAGGATGGCCGTGCAGGGCAATTGCTTTGGAATATGACAGCGCCAGTACTTCTATATTCAGCTCGTCTAAAAGGTGAAATTGCGGATGATATTCAGTCTATCGATAACGCAATGAAATGGGGATTTGGCTGGCAGCATGGCCCATTTGAGCTGTGGGATGCAATAGGTGTCAAAAAAGCCGCCGAGCGCATGGAAGCAGAAGGCCACAGCATCCCATCATGGGTGCAAGACATGCTGTCAAAAGGACACGACACATTCTATCAAGAGAATGCTGATGGAGAGCGTGCGTTTTATCAGGAAGGGGCTTACGTACAGGAAAAAGGGAACGACAAACATATTTCTTTAGCTAGATTGAAAAAGAAACACGACGTCATCTTCAAAAATTCTGGTGCGAGCCTGATAGATATTGGTGATGATGTCGCTTTGCTCGAATTTCACTCTAAAAGCAATGCCATTGGACTAGATGTCATTGATATGATCAATCGCGCTGTTGATGAGACGGAAAAGAATTACAAAGGGCTTGTCATCGGAAACCAAGGGAAGAACTTCTGTGTTGGCGCAAACCTTGCCTTGATTTTAATGGAAGCACAGGACGACAATTTTTTTGAAATTGACTTTGTGATCAGGCGCTTCCAGCAGGCGATGATGAAGGTGAAATATAGCGACCGCCCTGTTGTAGCCGCACCGTTTGGCATGACATTAGGAGGCGGAACGGAGGTTTGCCTTCCGGCGGCGGCTATCCAGGCGTCCAGCGAAACTTACATGGGACTTGTGGAAGCGGGAGTTGGACTGATTCCAGGAGGCGGCGGAAATAAAGAGTTATATCTTCGTCACCTGCAAGGATCAGCGAAGCCGTCGCAGACCGCTATACAGGATGCAACGCTGAAAACATTTGAAACAATTGCAATGGCAAAAGTATCAACTTCAGCTGAGGAAGCGCGGGATATGAACATGCTTCGCGTGAGGGACCGGATTAGTATGAACGGGGATCACCTGATTTATGATGCAAAACAACTGGTGCTCTCTCTTGATGAAGCCGGTTATCGTGCGCCGCTCAAGCAAAAGGTGCCGGTCATGGGAGAAACAGGCTATGCAGCGATGATTTTGGCTGCTGAAAATATGAGACTGTCTGGATACATTTCAGAGCATGACATGACCATCGTAAAAAAATTAGCTCATGTCATTTCCGGCGGGAAACTGCCATTTGGAACAGAGGTAGAGGAGCAATACTTATTAGAGCTTGAAAGAGAAGCCTTTTTAAGTCTTGTAGGAGAAGTGAAATCACAGGCACGTATGCAGCACATGCTCGTCAAAGGAAAACCTTTACGTAACTAAGGGGGAGTCAAAATGAGAGAAGCAGTCATTGTCGCTGGCGCAAGAACACCAGTAGGGAAGGCGAAAAAGGGATCGTTAAAACATGTTCGGCCTGATGATATGGGCGCATTATGTGTAAAAGAAACGTTAAAGCGTGCCGGTGAATACGACGGTCAAATAGATGATTTGATCATTGGCTGTGCAACGCCAGAAGCAGAGCAGGGGTTAAATGTAGCACGAAATATTGGAGCACTAGCGGGACTGCCTTATACGGTACCCGCCATCACCATAAACCGCTACTGCTCGTCTGGTCTTCAGTCTATCGCTTATGCGGGTGAACGTATTATGCTCGGGCAGGCAGAGACGATTTTAGCCGGAGGAGTCGAATCAATGTCGCAGGTGCCGATGATGGGGCATTCCATTCGGCCGAATGCTCTCTTGGCAGAGCAAGCACCTGAATACTACATGAGCATGGGGCACACGGCAGAGCAAGTGGCGCAAAAATATCAGGTCACACGTCAAGATCAGGACGCCTTTGCGGTGAGGAGTCATCAAAAGGCAGCAAAGGCACTTCAAGAAGGGAAGTTTTCAGATGAAATTGTGCCCGTTGATGTAACAGAGCGACGGGTAGGAGAGCAATATCAATTAGAAGAGCATCAATTCACATTCTCACAGGATGAAGGTGTGAGAGCAGGCACAACGGAGGAGATTCTTTCTACTTTGCGTCCAGCCTTCTCAACAAAAGGCACGGTGACCGCAGGGAACTCGTCTCAAACAAGTGACGGGGCTGCGTGTGTGATGATGATGGACCGCGAGAAAGCATCCTCACTTTCTCTTCAGCCGCTCGCTAAATTCAGAGCATTTGCTGTTGGCGGTGTACCGCCCGAGGTGATGGGGATCGGTCCGGTTGAAGCCATTCCGCGTGCGCTGAAAATTGCTGGACTTGAGCTGAAGGATATTGGACTGTTTGAATTAAACGAAGCGTTTGCCTCTCAGGCAATTCAAGTCATTCGCCATTTAGGGATTGATGAAGAAAAAGTGAATGTCAACGGCGGCGCAATTGCGCTTGGACATCCGCTCGGCTGTACAGGAACGAAACTAACGCTGTCACTTATTCATGAAATGAAACGGCGAAACGAGCAATTTGGTATTGTCACAATGTGTATCGGCGGGGGCATGGGAGCAGCAGGTATTTTTGAATTGATCTAAAGGGGGAAATCAGGATGAAAGCATTGGAAGATGTAAAAAAGGGTGGAAGCTTTTTAATTGATGAGACGAATTATGAGCATATCTTTACACCGGAGGATTTCTCTGATGAACATCAAATGATTGGAAAGACAACAGAGGATTATATTTTACAAGATGTGGTTCCGCATATAGATCAAATTGAAAATCATGAGTTCGAGCATTCAGTCAGGCTTCTCAAAAAGGCTGGTGAGCTTGGACTTTTAGGAGCCGATGTACCTGAAGAATTCGGCGGGCTTGGATTGGATAAAATCAGTTCAGCAATCATTACTGAAAAATTCGCTAGAGCAGGAAGCTTCTCACTTTCCTATGGTGCTCATGTCGGTATTGGTTCTCTACCGATCGTGCTCTTCGGAAATCAAGCGCAAAAGGAAACGTACCTGCCAGGACTCGCCTCTGGGGAAACCATTGCGGCGTACGCACTCACTGAGCCAGGATCAGGCTCTGACGCTCTTGGAGCAAAAACAACTGCGGTTCTGAATGAAGCAGGTACCCATTATGTCCTCAATGGAGAAAAGCAGTGGATCACAAACTCCGCATTTGCCGATGTCTTTGTTGTGTATGCGAAGATTGATGGTGAACACTTCTCTGCTTTTATTGTCGAAAAGGATTTTCCAGGTGTCAAAACGGGACCTGAAGAGAAAAAGATGGGCATTAAAGGATCATCGACAAGAACATTAATTCTTGAAGATGCCCAAGTGCCGAAGGAGAATTTGCTCGGTGAAGCCGGCAGAGGACATGTGATTGCCTTTAACATTTTAAATATTGGACGCTATAAGCTGGCAGTCGGCACAATCGGTGCATCAAAGCGCGTCATTCAATTGTCGGCAGAATATGCGAACCAGCGTAAGCAGTTCAAAACACCAATTTCTCAATTCAGCTTAATTGGTGAAAAAGCAGCCAATATGTCAGCAAAGCTCTATGCGATGGAAAGTGCTGTTTACCGCACGGTTGGATTATTTGAACAGCGGATGGGCCTATTAAGTGACGAAGAGCAAAAAGACGGCAAACAAATTGCTCAATCCATTGCGGAATATGCGATTGAATGTTCTCTCTGTAAAGTCCTTGGCTCTGAAACGTTAGATTATATTGTGGATGAAGGCGTGCAGATTCACGGCGGATATGGATTCATGCAAGAATACGAGGTCGAAAGAGCCTATCGCGACTCACGAATTAACCGGATCTTTGAAGGGACAAACGAAATCAACCGTTTGCTTGTACCAGGTACATTCTTGAAGAAAGCGATGAAGGGAGAGCTTCCGCTGCTTCAAAAAGCGCAAACCTTACAGGAAGAGCTGATGATGATGATGCCGGAAGAGCCAGGCGATCAGCCGCTTGATCAAGAAAAATATTTGCTCGCCCATGCGAAAAAGGTTGCTTTAATGGTGGCTGGTATGGCAGCCATGAAATACGGGAAATCCTTAGACAAAGAGCAAGAAATTCTTGTGAACATAGCCGATATCGTCAATGAAATTTTTGCTGCTGAATCAGCGATTCTGCGTACGGAAAAGGCAATCGCTGCATCAGGCGCAGAAAAGAACGCTCAAAAGCTGGCTTATACACAAATTTTCACGCAGGAGGCTTTCTTAAAGATTGAAGCCCATGCAAAAGAATCCTTGATTGCGATGGAGGAAGGAGATTCACTCCGCATGAGTCTGTCAGCCCTTCGTAAGCTGACAAGATTTACTCCGATCAATGTCATCGCTAAAAAGCGCGAAGTGGCGAAACGAATCTTTGAAGCAGAGAAATATATCGTATAAGGACGGCTTAAAAGGTGCGGAAATCACTCCGCACCTTTTTGTAAGCATACATTTAGGTTTTTAAAATATTTTGTGATAAAATGTTGTCACAATTTGCAGGAGGTGAAAATGGTGGCTTTAGATTTTTACGAATACCCATCTTGCGGTACATGCCGAAAAGCAAAAAAGTGGCTGGAAGCACACAATAAAGACATCAACAGCATACATATCGTCGAAGAGACGCCTGATAAAGAAACATTAAAAGCCCTTTACGAAAAAAGCGGTTTAGAGCTGAAGAAATTCTTTAATACAAGCGGACAAAAATACCGGGAGCTGCAGCTGAAAGATCAACTTCCTGCAATGTCAGAGGACGAGCAGCTAGAATTACTCGCGTCTAACGGAATGCTGATCAAGCGCCCGATTACAACAGACGGTAAACGAGTGACAGTTGGATTTAACGAAGATACATTTAAAAGCGTCTGGAAATGATGTAACTTTCATTCAGATTGTGGTATCTTCAATATAGATTGTAAGAAAAGACTGGAGGGGTATTGAATGAGCACACCAAAAGATTTACGTTATTCAGAAGAACATGAATGGGTCAAAGTAGAAGGAGATAAGGTGCGTATCGGTATTACGCATTTTGCTCAATCTGAGCTGGGCGATATCGTGTTCGTTGAGCTTCCTGAAGTAGGAGACAAAATCACAGCGGACGAGCCTTTCGGAAGTGTAGAATCAGTAAAAACAGTTTCTGAACTTTATGCACCGATCAATGGCACAATCGTCGAAGTGAACGATGAGCTGGATGACAGCCCAGAATTCGTCAACGACTCTCCATATGAAAAAGCATGGATGATCGTTGTAGAACCAGCTGATGCATCTGAAATCGAGAACTTAATGACTGCTGAGCAATATGAAGAAATGACAAAAGAAGACTAATTCATGTAAAATTGGACACTCTACCTTTATGGGGGGTGTCCAATTTGTCTTTTCAAAAAGAACAGGTGGATATAACAGAGCATGTCACTGGACGATTCAAAGAAAGCGGCATGGTGCTTTATCATCAAAATGAAGAGATTGGCACAATGATTAGTGAAAATCAATATGAGCTGAAATCGGGATATTCCTATGATCAAAATCGTTTTTATCGTCTAACGGATACATTGACTCACGGGACAGAAAAATATGTAGACTGTGACGATGAAAATGGCTGGTGCTAATCACAGAGGAGACTGCAGTGAACAAAAACTGCAGTCTTTTTGATGAGGCGCTCAATCTTTACAACCTGAATGAAAGATTGTAATCTAAGAAAGAAGTGAATCAACGTCAAAAGGGCCGGGTGATCGTGATGAATGTCGAGATTGAAAAGGTCATCATTGTAGAAGGTAAAACAGACAAACAAAAGCTAAAAGAAGTCATAAGTGAACCTGTTACCATCATTTGCACCAATGGCACGATCAGTACATCGAAGCTGGACCAGCTTGTGGACGATTTAGTGGGGAAAGACGTTTACATATTAGCAGACAGTGACGATGCAGGCGACAAACTGCGGAAGCAATTTCGAAAAGAATTCCCTGAAGCACTTCATCTTTTTGTCGACAGAACGTACCGCGAAGTGGCCGCTTCACCGTCAGCCCACATTGCATCTATCCTATTAGCTGCAAATATTGATGTTCATTCGAAATATTTATGAGGGTGGACGTATTATGAAAGAGATTGAAGAACACGAATTCAAAGAGATAGAGGACGATTTATTTCTTTTATACTTATATACACCGTTTTGCGGAACATGCCAGCTGGCAAAGAAAATGCTGGCAGTCGTAGACGCCATGCAGCCGAATGTACCATTTTACGAAAACAATTTAAACTATTCACCAGGCTTTGCAAAAGCATTTGAGATCGAGAGTGTTCCTTGCTTTCTAATGTTTAAAAAAGGAGAATTGGTGCAAAAAGGCTATGCCTTTCACTCAGTTCCATATCTTCATGAAATGATTGAAACCGCTAAATAAAGCGGTTTTTTGTCATATTTCAAGAAATTCATCTGAAAATTTGTCGAGTTATTTATAAAGGACAAGAAGATGTTTGTAGAGAAATGTTATGTATAACCAAATGACAGGGAGGTTATACATGTGGAAAATGTGAAAGCCCATGGTAACACAGGGCAGCGTTTACTATTAAAACCGCTGCTCTCATCATCATCCTTGAAGATTACATTTGAGGCGGAAACTGACTCTTGTACATTGATTGTGGATGAACGTGGTGAAGTGAAGAAACTACCTGCAATTGAGTTATCGGATCTCATCTTTTATGGTGAGAGGAAAGAGATTCTACAATTATTAGATGGAGATATGTCCTTACAGCAGTTAATCAGCAGGGGACAAGTCAAAGTCAAAGGGTCATTCCGTGCGCTCCTTAGACTAGAGGCAGTGCTTTGGCTGACGAACGGTTTTTTTCGAAAAATGATAACGTAGTTGTTTACTTGGAAATTAGCGATTTACAGCGTTGACATATCTCAGATAGCATGATATTCTACGTTAGTAAAAACATGAACATCACATAAAACAACATATTTTCTCTTATTAAGAGAGGTGGAGGGACGTGCCCTATGAAACCCGGCAACCGTCAGCATAGCTGAAATTGGTGCCAATTCACTCAAAGCCGCAGCGCTTTGAAAGATGAGAGAAAGGCGTAATTGACATAAAAGGCCTTTCTGCTTGCGTTGCAGTTAGGTCTTTTTTACTGACCTGGCGTCAGGCTAGAGTCATGACAGCAGGAAGAATAAATAACGTATGTGATGGCAACCTATAGATTCAGCAAGAAAGCAGGTGATCAGACTGTGATCCATTTACAGAATGTATCAAAAACGTATTATTCAAAAAGCGGAAATGTTGATGCCGTGAAAGACGTCAACTTGGATATTGATAAAGGTGAAATATTCGGAATTAT
Source organism: Bacillus sp. DC4300-2b2 (assembly GCF_049895685.1). Lineage (NCBI taxonomy): Bacteria > Bacillati > Bacillota > Bacilli > Caryophanales > Bacillaceae > Bacillus > Bacillus sp. DC4300-2b2. The sequence continues at coordinate 184,400 of NZ_JAFCSW010000001.1, read as the reverse complement.
CGGGTATAGCGGTGCGGGAAAAAGCTCGCTTATTCGCCTATTAAACGGTCTGGAGCTGCCAACAGAAGGAATTGTTGAAGTGGCAGGCAACCGGATCAATGAAGTATCGAATGCGAAACTTCGGAAAGCAAGACAAGAAATCAGCATGATCTTCCAGCACTTTAACCTACTTTGGTCAAGAACGGTGAGACAAAATATTATGTTCCCGCTTGAGATCGCAGGGGTACCGACATCAAAACGGAGAGAACGTGCGAATGAACTGATTAAATTGGTCGGTTTAGAAGGAAAAGAAAATGCATATCCGTCTCAGCTTAGCGGCGGGCAAAAACAGCGTGTCGGCATTGCGAGAGCATTAGCGAATGATCCAAAGGTTCTTCTATGTGACGAAGCGACATCTGCGCTAGATCCGCAAACGACCGATTCTATCCTTGAGCTTTTGGCCGATATTAATAAACGACTAGGGCTCACGATTGTGCTCATTACACACGAAATGCACGTCATTCGCAAAATTTGTCATCGCGTCGCGGTCATGGAAAATGGACGTATTGTCGAAGAAGGCGAAGTATTGCGCGTCTTCCGACAGCCGAAGGAAGAAATGACGAAGCGATTTGTAAAACAGCTTGCGGAACCAGAGGAAGCGAAAGAAACAATCGAGCACGTCCTAGAGCGAGTAAAAGAAGGTCAGGTCGTACGGTTGTCCTTTATCGGTGATTCTGCCGAGCAGCCGCTGATCACAGAAATCATTCGATCCTTTCATGTCGATGTGAACATCCTTCAAGGAAAGATTTCTCAAACGCAGGAAGGCGCGTTTGGAACACTCTTTATCCACATTAATGGAGAAGAGACCGAGGTAGAAAAAGCCATCGCCTATATCCAAAGCAAACAGGTTGAAATCGAGGTGATGACACATGTTTGAGAAATGGTTTCCGAACGTTGATTTAGACGTCATCTGGAGTGCAACAGGTGAAACGGTATATATGACACTGATTTCATTGGCATTTGCCTTTGCAATCGGGATTATCCTGGGACTCCTGCTCTTCCTTACAGGAAAAGGCGGTCTTTGGGAAAATAAACCGATTAATGCTGTCATCGGCGCTGTCGTCAACATTTTCAGATCGATTCCTTTTATTATTTTAATTATTCTTTTACTAGGGTTCACGAAATTCTTAATGCATACGATTCTAGGCCCAAATGCAGCACTCCCTGCCCTTGTCATAGGGTCAGCTCCATTCTATGCACGTCTTGTCGAAATTGCACTGCGTGAGGTAGACAAAGGAGTCATTGAAGCAGCACGATCAATGGGAGCAAAAACGTCGACAATCATTTTCAAAGTATTACTGCCAGAATCATTACCAGCCCTTATTTCAGGTATTACCGTAACAGCAATTGCTCTGATTGGCTCTACTGCGATTGCAGGTGCAATTGGAGCAGGCGGACTTGGTGACCTCGCCTATGTGGAAGGGTACCAATCTGGTAATACAGATGTCACACTTGTAGCCACTGTGTTTATTCTCATCATCGTCTTTATTATTCAAATAATCGGTGATTTGATTACAAATAAAATTGATAAACGTTAAGGGAGGATTTATTCATGAAGAAATTGATTCTAAGTGCACTATTTCTAGCATTTGCAGGTATTTTAGCTGCGTGCGGTTCATCTAATAACGCAAGTGAAAGCAAAACCATTACGGTTGCCGCATCAAAAACGCCGCATGCCGAAATCCTTGAAGAAGCAAAACCACTTCTAAAAGAAAAAGGCTACGATTTAAAAGTGAAAGTGCTTAGCGATTATAAAATGTACAACAAAGCGTTAGCTGAAAAAGAAGTGGATGCGAACTTTTTCCAACATATCCCTTACTTAAACGAAGAAAATAAATCAAATAAAGATTATAACCTAGTGAGTGCTGGTGCGGTTCACCTTGAGCCTTTCGGTATCTACTCTAAGAAATACAAATCAGTAAAAGATATTCCAAACGGCGGCACAATCATCATGACAAACAACGTAGCTGAACAAGGTCGTATGCTTGCCCTTCTGCAAAATGCTGGTGTCATCAAGCTTGATCCAAAGGTTGATACAATCAACGCAACAGTAAAGAACATTAAAGAAAACCCAAAGAACCTAAAATTCAAAAAAATCGCGCCTGAATTAACTGCGAAAGCTTATGAAAACAGTGAAGGCGATGCTGTATTTATCAACGTCAACTATGCGATCCAAAATAAATTGAATCCGAAAAAAGATTCAATCGAACTTGAGCAAACAAAGAACAACCCATATGCAAACATCGTTGCGGTTCGCAAAGGTGACGAAAAATCAGATAAGATCAAGGCATTAATGGAAGTTCTTCACTCTGATAAAATCAAAGAATTCATCGACAAAAAATATGACGGTGCAGTCTTGCCTGTATCTGAATAACAACATTTCAACCTCGCTTCTATCAAAGCGAGGTTTTTTGTGTATTTTTTCAAATCTCGCTCATAATAAAAACGTACAAAAGACCTGAAGGGATGGAATCAAGATGAATGAACAGCATATGAGCGGATCCATGCAGCAATCACTGACTGATTATAAAACCGCAATGGGTGAATTCCAGAAGAAAGTGCCGGTGTTTGGGAAGAAATTCAATGAATTTACGGAGCAGTGCTTCCAAAGCGATTCATTAACTCAAAAGGAAAAACAAATGATTGCCCTCGGCATCAGTATTCATGCGCAGGATGAATACTGCATGATTTATCATACAAAGGGAGCGCTCGATCAAGGGGCGACAGAAGAGAATTTACTGGAGGTTGTCAGCGTGGCAGCAGCTTTTGGTGGCGGGGCAGCACTAAGCCAAGGAATCACAGTCGTTCAGCAATGTATTGATGAATTTGGAGGACAGACGCATTAAAAGAAGGAAAACACGGTATTTTTCCATATCACGGAGTTGAGTACTTCTCATCCGAATGTGTGAGAAAATATGCCGTCATAGAGCGTCATATCCCTTTTGAGTGAAGCCGCATACGTTTGCTACAATAAAGCTACACTCAAGGAAGGGAATGGTTTATTATTTGTTCGGACCATAGTACACTGGGATTGGATTATACCGCCGAGATGGAAAAGGCCATGCATCAAGCTCATGGCATGAGCTATGCAGAGTACGAAAGAGACCATGACTTAAGGATGAAAGTGGAATATAAACGAGAGCAGTCCTATCGAGATGAGAAAAGACAGCTCGCAAAAATGAATATAAGAGGCTAATAATAGCTGAGGGGCGGGGAGAACAGTTTCCCGCCCTTTCTTTATGAAAACAGTCTTTTCGACATAAATCCTTTTATCTACCTGCTTTTTTTGTTAGAATTTTGAGAGCATCCTCTCACGCTTATCGTGAATGTGTTGTATTCAGTTTTAATTTGTTATAAAATTAGAATGAGAATAAATTGAGAATAATGATTATTTTGGAGGTATCGATATATGACTGCTTCGACATTAACAATTAAGGACTTGCACGTTGAGATTGAAGGGAAAGAAATCTTAAAGGGTGTAAACCTCGAGATAAAAGGTGGAGAATTCCACGCAGTAATGGGACCAAACGGAACAGGTAAATCTACTTTATCTGCTGCAATTATGGGTCACCCTAAATATGAAGTAACAAAAGGCAGCATCTTGCTTGATGGCGAAGATGTCCTTGAAATGGAAGTAGATGAGCGCGCTCAAGCTGGTCTTTTCCTTGCAATGCAATACCCATCTGAAATCAGTGGTGTCACAAATGCTGACTTCCTTCGTTCTGCTATTAACGCACGCAGAGAAGAAGGCGATGAAATCTCTCTTATGAAGTTCATCCGCAAAATGGACGAAAACATGGAGTTCCTTGAAATGGATCCAGATATGGCACAGCGCTACCTAAACGAAGGTTTCTCAGGCGGGGAGAAAAAACGCAACGAAATTCTTCAATTAATGATGATTGAACCAAAGATCGCCATCCTTGACGAAATCGATTCTGGTCTTGATATCGATGCCCTGAAAGTTGTTTCTAAAGGAATTAACAAAATGCGCGGCGAAAGCTTCGGCTGCTTAATGATCACTCACTATCAGCGTCTACTGAACTACATCACACCAGATCACGTTCATGTCATGATGCAAGGTCGTATTGTGAAATCTGGCGGACCAGAACTCGCGCAGCGTCTAGAAGCAGAAGGCTATGATTGGATTAAAAAAGAGTTAGGAATTGAAGACGAAACTGTTGGTCAAGAAGCGTAAGCGTTAGGAGGATTATTGATGACATTAGAAACGAAATTATCAGTAGATCAAGATTATGTCAAAAGCTTCTCCGAGAAGCATCAGGAACCGGCATGGATGAGCTCCCTTCGCTTACAGGCTCTTGAAAAAGCAGAAGACCTCCCAATGCCAAAGCCTGACAAAACGAATATTTCAAAATGGAATTTAACGAATTTCAAACAGCATACAGTCGAAAGTGCACCATTTGGATCATTAGAAGAGCTTCCAGAAGAAGTGAAATCTCTTATTGATTTAGAGGACACAGATAAGACAGTCTACATTCAGCGTGATCAAACGCCAGCCTATTTGTCTCTTTCAGCTGAAGCAAAAGACAAAGGTGTGATCTTCACTGATCTTCATACAGCGATCCGTGAGCATGGAGATTTAGTGAAACAATACTTCATGACAGATGCAGTGAAAGTGGATGAGCATAAACTTACAGCTTTACATGCTGCTTTAGTCAATGGCGGAGCTTTCCTCTATGTTCCGAAAAACGTAGAGCTTGAAGCACCAATTCAAGCTGTTTATCTTCATGAAAATGACGAAACGACGTTGTTCAACCATGTCATCGTTGTAGCAGACGATCATAGTGCTGTGACATATGTAGAAAACTACATCAGTACAGCAAAACCAGAAGAAGCAATCTTCAATATCGTTTCTGAAGTATTCACAGGCGCAAACGCCCGCGTCACATACGGTGCTGTAGATAACCTTGCAGAAGGTGTCACAGTATATGTAAACAGACGCGGTATGGCTAATGGCCGTGACAGTAAAATCGAATGGGCGCTTGGCCTGATGAATGATGGAGACGTCGTGTCTGAAAACATCACAAAGCTTATGGGCGATGGTACATTCGGTGATACGAAATCAGTTGTTGTCGGCCGAGGGAATCAAACAGAAAACTTCACAACAAGCATCATCCACTTCGGTAAAAATTCTGAAGGGTATATCTTGAAGCATGGTGTGATGAAGGATCAAGCATCCTCTATCTTTAACGGAATTGGTAAAATTGAGCATGGCGCAACAAAGTCAAATGCAGAGCAGGAATCACGTGTCCTCATGCTGAGTGAGAAAGCACGCGGTGACGCAAACCCAATTCTATTAATTGATGAAGATGATGTGACAGCAGGGCACGCCGCTTCTGTTGGACGTGTTGATCCAATTCAATTGTACTACCTCATGAGCCGCGGAATTTCCAAAGAAGATGCAGAAAGACTTGTGATTTACGGCTTCTTAAATCCAGTTGTGAAAGAACTGCCGATCGAAGGAGTTAAAAAGCAGCTGATTTCTGTAATTGAAAGGAAAGTAAAATAATGAATATCAAAGACGTTCGTGAGCAATTTCCAATCCTTCATCAGCAAGTGAACGGACATGATTTGGTGTATTTGGACAGTGCAGCGACTTCTCAAAAACCAAGAGTGGTCATTGATGCAATGAATGAGTATTACCGGTCTTACAACTCGAACGTCCACCGGGGTGTTCATACCCTTGGCACAAGAGCAACGGACGCATACGAGGGTGCGAGAGAGAAAGTTCGTGCATTCATCCGTGCTTCATCTGTCCAGGAAATTATTTTTACTAGAGGTACAACGACTGCACTAAACACAGTGGCGATCAGCTATGCTAGAGCCAACCTCAAAGAAGGCGATGAGATTGTCATTACGCATATGGAGCATCATGCGAATATCATCCCTTGGCAGCAAGCAGCGAAAGCAACTGGCGCCACATTGAAATACATTCCGTTACAGGAAGACGGCACGCTATCGCTTGAAGATGTGAAGCAAACGGTCACACATCAAACGAAAATCGTCGCTGTCACACATGTCTCAAACGTATTAGGAACCATCAACCCAATTAAAGAGATCGCAAAAATTGCCCACGATCATGGGGCAATCATTGTCGTCGACGGTGCGCAAAGCACTCCGCATATGCAAATTGATGTTCAGGATCTAGATTGTGACTTTTTCGCATTCTCTGGGCATAAAATGTGTGGACCGACTGGCATCGGTGTGCTTTACGGGAAGAAGGACCTTTTGAATAATATGGAGCCTGCTGAGTTTGGCGGTGAAATGATCGACTTTGTGGATCTGTATGATTCCACATGGAAAGAGCTGCCGTGGAAATTTGAAGCGGGAACACCGATTATTGCTGGAGCAGTTGGACTAGGAAAAGCAATTGACTTCTTAAATGACATCGGTATGGAGGAAGTCAGCCGTTACGAGCATCAGCTTGCCACTTACGCGCTTGAGCGCTTTAAGGAGCTTGACGGTGCGACTGTTTATGGACCGCAGCACCGAGCTGGGCTTGTGACGTTTAACTTAGACGACGTCCATCCGCATGATGCGTCAACTGTTCTGGATACGGAAGGTGTCGCCATTCGTGCTGGACACCACTGTGCACAGCCGCTCATGAAATGGCTTGGTGTATCAGCGACTGCAAGAGCAAGCTTCTATCTGTATAATACAGAAGAAGAGATCGACAAACTGATTGCAGCGCTCCGTAAGACAAAGGAGTATTTTACGAATGTCTTTTAATGTAAACTTAGACACACTGTACAGACAAGTGATTATGGATCATTATAAAAATCCGAGAAACAAAGGTGTGCTAAACGACAGCATTGTCGTCGATATGAACAACCCAACGTGTGGTGACCGTATTCGTCTTACGATGAAAATCGAAGACGAAAAAGTCACTGATGCGAAATTTGAAGGAGAAGGATGCTCGATTTCGATGGCATCTGCCTCAATGATGACGCAGGCGATTAAAGGGAAAGATATTGAAACTGCTTTGAAAATGTCTCGGATTTTCTCCGATATGATGCAAGGAAAAGAATACGACGATTCCATTGATCTTGGTGACATTGAAGCGCTGCAGGGAGTGGCAAAATTCCCAGCTCGCATCAAGTGTGCAACATTATCCTGGAAGGCGCTTGAAAAAGGCGCATCTGCCGAAGATAACGGCAAATCATAAGATTGGAGTGAAAATGGATGGCTAAAAAAATGCCAGATGTTGGTGAATATAAATACGGCTTTTCTGATAAAGACGTTTCCATTTTCCGTTCAGAGCGCGGACTGACAAAAGAGATCGTTGAAGAAATTTCTCGTATGAAAGAAGAGCCTCAGTGGATGCTCGACTTCCGTTTGAAATCTCTTGAGCACTTTTACAACATGCCGATGCCACAATGGGGCGGAGATTTAAATGCATTAAACTTTGATGAAATTACGTACTACGTAAAGCCATCTGAGCGCTCTGAGCGTTCTTGGGATGAAGTACCAGAAGAAATCAAACAAACCTTTGATAAGCTTGGTATCCCAGAAGCAGAGCAAAAATATTTAGCAGGTGTATCTGCTCAGTATGAATCTGAAGTTGTGTATCACAACATGAAGCAAGATCTTGAAGATCTAGGAATTGTGTTTAAAGATACAGACAGCGCATTAAAAGAGAACGAAGACATCTTCCGTGAGCACTGGGCAAAAGTCATTCCTCCGACTGACAACAAATTTGCTGCGCTTAACTCGGCTGTATGGTCTGGTGGTTCATTTATCTACGTACCAAAAGGCGTAAAAGTAGATACTCCACTTCAAGCATACTTCCGTATCAACTCTGAAAACATGGGTCAGTTCGAGCGTACACTGATCATCGTTGACGAAGGCGCGCATGTGCATTACGTAGAAGGCTGTACAGCTCCAGTTTACACAACAAACTCACTTCACAGTGCGGTAGTTGAAATCATCGTCAAAAAAGGCGGCTACTGCCGTTATACAACGATTCAAAACTGGGCAAACAACGTCTTCAACCTTGTGACAAAACGTACGATTTGTGAAGAGAATGCAACAATGGAATGGATTGATGGAAACATCGGTTCTAAGCTGACAATGAAATACCCAGCGGTCATCCTAAAAGGTGAAGGCGCTCGTGGTATGACATTAAGTATTGCCCTAGCAGGTAAAGGTCAGCACCAAGATGCAGGTGCGAAAATGATTCACCTTGCACCAAACACATCTTCAACGATCGTATCGAAATCAATTTCGAAACAAGGCGGTAAAGTAACGTACCGTGGAATCGTTCACTTCGGACGCAAAGCAGAGGGTGCACGCTCAAACATCGAGTGTGATACACTCATCATGGATAACAAATCAACATCTGATACAATTCCTTACAATGAAATCTTAAACGACAACATTTCATTAGAGCACGAAGCGAAGGTATCGAAAGTATCAGAAGAGCAGCTATTCTACTTGATGAGCCGCGGAATTTCTGAAGAAGAAGCAACAGAAATGATCGTCATGGGCTTCATCGAGCCATTCACAAAAGAACTGCCAATGGAATACGCCGTTGAAATGAACCGCTTGATTAAGTTTGAAATGGAAGGTTCTATTGGTTAATAAAGAAACCTTTGTAAATATAGTTTTTTAAATTGTAGACGTGCCGATTTGATTTTATCTTTTAGTGTAGAAGACGAACTTTTGAAGTTCGTCTTCTTTTATTTTTTTCAATAATATAAAGATAATATCCGCTGTTGTTTTGATGGTTTTATGACACAAGCGATCTGATACATATTTAATGCTTGCACCTGATTCAAGCAGCAGGACAGCGTGTGTATGTCTGAAACCGTTAGTACCTTTATATTCAATACCTGCTTTTTTGCATTATTTTTGAATCATTTCCGAACAATTGAAGGTTTTATTTTGGGGAATGATACCATCATCATTTTTATGAATCTTTCATTTTGCTTCAATTTAAACTTTTTCAAAATCACGAATCAAATCACTATCAATTTTGCTTGTCCGTTATGATGAAGAATTTTTCAATGTTGTTAATTTCACATTATTGTTATAATCACGGCTGGTTTGCTTTTTGATGATTATCCTATCACCATTGATATCTTACCAAGTTAATGCCAATACTTCAGATATCCTTAATCATGTTTACAAGTAGGGGATTAAATCTGGCGGATGCTGCTTCCAATACTCCGCAAGCAATTCGGGGGGCCGTAAGGAACAGCAATCCGTTTCCTTCTACCGATTTGTCTGTACCTAAGGGAATGGTGGGGTTGACAAGTTGTGCATACAGCTCATTCTCTGTCAGCTGTCGGTTGAATTGACCGGAGGCTTGGAAGTAATTCAGTAGCAGTGCCAAGGCCCCGGCCACATGAGGTGTAGCCATCGAGGTACTGGATAACACCTTGTACGGATTGCTCGGATCCGAAACCAAATCGAGTGGGTATGCTGAAAGAATGTCCACCCCCGGAGCTGTCAGATCCACTTCGTTGTTGCTCGATAGGAAATCGGCCGCTTTGCCGGTAAAATCCACCGCACCGATCGTTCGGGCCATATATCATGTCAGCAGAACGTCCCATCATTACCATGTCGTTATCTACTGCCAAATATGAGCTGGAAATTCACAAAGCAATTCAGCAGGCTGTGGGACAAGGCATCATTGTTGTCTGTGCGGCCGGCAACGGCGGTCGTCCTGAATTCCGATACCCATCAGGACTCCTACAACGCCGCTATCATTCTTGGAAGCGGCAATGGTTCCCCCTATATGTGTTCCATGACCGTTATAGTCTTTATAGTTGTCAACAGCTCCGTTGTCATCGTCAGTGAAATTTCTCCCGCCGACAATTCTGTCTCGCAGGTCGGGATGTTTGGCATCACAGCCGGTATCGAGAATGGCGATGGTCACACCGCGGCCATAGCTACCATTTTCCCAAAACTGCGGGGCTTGGATCATCTGAACACCTTTGGGGATTTCCTTGATCGGCCGGCTCCTCTTCCGCTTGGAACGGTAGCAGTTTGACTGCCCCCTCAACCCAATTCGCTACTGACATATAGAATCACAACCTTTCCTTCAGTGTCATTGGTGAAACACTCTAAAATCGATTGTCTCCGCAAGCTCGGGAAGATCGATTAAAGGATTACGGTTTCCTTGGATGTCGAAAATCGCTTGGTTGCGATGCTTTTCGTACGAATGTTCAGGGGGGTCCTGTTTATGCCATTGAAGCAACATGTTCGTATCGATCTTGCCGCGAATATCCACATCGATGGCATAGGGATAACGCAGGAAGAAGTACAGCATCGCTCTGGCTACGAAACCCTTGCCATATTCCGGTTCGAAGACACCATTCTGCTCGCCGCTTCCGCCCTCGCCCTTTCCACATTCATTGCGAACCCATTCCGTACGGAATTCCTCCGGGTTGTAATCGGCGAAATCCTTATACACCTTGTTTCCTCTTCGGCTATTGCATGCTCTTTCACAGTAAAATAAGTGATGCATATCTCCTCTCATGGGCTCTTTCTCATGAAACCAAGACTGCGGAACCACGTGCTCGATGTCTGCAATATGCCCCGTAATTGTAGTTGCATCCGCTGTCAACTGCGTAAGACTCTCCTCAATAACAACTCTGGGCTCCGCCTCTTTTCCGGAATAAATGCTTCGCAAGGAGCCATCTGCATGCAAATCGACCCACGTTTTTAAATAATCATCGCTACTGGAATAGCGCACCTGTTTGCTGTGTGTGTTCTTCAACAACTCGGAGAGTTGCTGGAATAAGGCTTTGCCGTCCGTTTCATGGGGGGGATTCCTGCATAATAATTCTTGATGTCCTCTTCATCCCGTGCAGTATCATAATACGCTCGTTCCTCGGATCGGATTCGTCCCAAATTAGTTTCGAGCGTGGCGATCAGCGGCTCCCTAGTATGCACTATGCTTTCCTGCTCTTGCTGTGTGGTGGTTTCCACTCTGTTCTGACCTCCTTTGATGTGATTCTTGCTTAGTATCTTTACATAAATATAAATAAATTACTGGGAAAATGAGGGCTAGCTTTGATAGATAATACAATTGTTTACATATATCTTGTCGGGACTTTTGGCTGAAACTGATTATGTGCTTCCTAGAGGATGGAAAATAAACGGAGTTAATGGAGGAGAATATGGATGTCAAAACTAAACTATTACGGGAAGCACTCGAGGAATGAGGCTTTTGCTGTTTTCTTCGTGGTGCTTTTTTGAATTTTGGAAAGGGGAGTTAACATAGAAAAACAGGTATTTCGTAAAAGTAATCACATTGAAGCGAAACTTCAGGATCGGACATTCCATTTGGGGAAAATAAGTTGCGACTCGAGCTCTATTATTTGCCGAAAATAGCGAATTAATGAAATATTTACTGGCTCAAATTAAGGGGATAACATTGAGTTCCTAAGTTATAAAGCTCTGAACGCTTTTAATAATGTTTTAGGACGCTATAGGGCCCCCTTTATTGAAGGCAACCTGTTTTTTTCTATATTGCTGTCTATATTGGTTGTGCAAAAATGACAGTACTGTTTGGACTGGTGATAGAGTCACTGCACCTACAATAGCAACAATGCATAGAGCCTGTCGAACAACCAGTGAATTACAGCTACGGCTGATATTTGTTAAGATAAGGAGTAAAGGATAACCCGTAACATTGCTTGTATGGTTATCCTTTTCCTTAATTTTTTACTGTAAAGGAATAACTCTAAAATCACCATGCATTCCAGGTTGAGCGATGTTAATCGCAAATCCTCTACCTCTTGCAGGTCCGTCAAATCGAATGTGTATTTGCATACCATTCATTCCAGCATGTCTAGTTGCTTTTGCATAGAAATCTAAAACCGAAGGGAACCCGTTATTATCTGCTAAAGTTACTATAGGTGCTTCTGTGGAATTGGTTTCTATAAAAAATAACAAAGTGTTTCCCGATGCCCCAGAGGAATCCAGAGTAATTCGACGTGTTGTGAAAGTAGCCTGTCTCATCCAAGTTTCTTGCATTGTCGATTGTGGAGTTACTGCCGGACCAAATTGTGGAGCAAAAGTCTGGTCATAGAATCTATAACCAGGGGAGTAGTAATTCATTACATAACCTCTTTTCATAATTTGAGTATTTCTTGCAATATAAATATATGCCCGGATGTTTTCTAGGGTTACAGGTAAATGATACACAATTCGACGGAGAACCTGTCAATGATGTTACAGAAGTCAATGCTGATTCTGCTGATCTAAGAATTGCTGATGGTGTATCATTTAATCAAGATGAACCTAATTATGATGATCTAAATTGGTCATAGAACTCTGGTTGTCGCATCTTATCTTCTGTACTACTATATTGTGAATTTTTGAACTAAACGGGTGCGTTCATTGAAACAAGTATGGGTAATTTCCATCCCTCCAATAACATCATAATTATCATAAAAGCCATCATATTTTTCTTTGGACTCATTTTTCATTTGAGAGAGAATTCTTTAATCAAATTTTTTTCCAAACGAACATAAATACTTGCCACATTCAAATTAGTACTGTATAGTTCTAATTATGACAAAGGCTAAATTAATGAATCAAAAACGTGTGCTTGAAGTAGCTGCAACATTATTTTTGGAAAAAGGGTTTGCTTATACAAGTATGGATGAATTAGTTCGTGTAAGCAAAGTATCAAAGTCGAATGTGTATTATCACTTTTCTAATAAGGAGGAATTATTAGCAGGGGTCGTTGATTATTGGATTGACATGTATCAAGCTGCAATAGACGACGTAATTTCTCAGACCCAATTTTCAGTTGAAGATCGTATCCAATTGTTTTTAAAGCAATTATCAGAAGGAGTTCAGTCGAGAGAGTATAAGGGCGGCTGTCCATTTATTACTCTTTATATTCAAAGTCCTGCACAGGCCACGCAAATAAAAGAAAAAATAGGTCTTTTTTTCACAGGATTACAAAAGAAAGTTTCTCTATTGCTGAAACAAGGGGTAGAGAATGGAGAATTCAGAAATACGATTCATATTGATGAGGTGGCGTCACTTTTTATTACAAATCTTGAAGGAGCGTTATTTATTTCAGAAACATTGAAGGATGCTACTGTCATCTCGAAAACAGCAGATCATTTATTTAACTTGCTTCGATAAAGAAGCATTTTTTTTACATCAAATTAGTACTAATTAGTACTAAGAGGAGACTTTATATGAAAACAGTATTTTTAACAGGTGGAACAGGCTTTATTGGAAAGCAATTAGTCGAAGAATTAGCCAAAGAGGATGTGAACATTCTTCTTTTAGTGAGGTCGAAAAGTAAAGCAACACGTATTTTTCAAGAAAGAGGCATTTTAAAACAGGAAGTGATGCACTTTATTGAAGGTGATTTAACGAAAATAGATTTAGGTCTAAGTGCTAAAGATATGAAGATGGTGTTGAAAACAGATGTGCTGATTCACGCAGGAGGCCCCATGGATATTCAAGCGACAAGTAAAGAGGCAGCTTCTGTCTTTTTAAATGGCGCCAAATATATTGGTGAATTAGCTAAAAATATTCATCAATTGAAGGGCTTGCAGCAATTTATTCATGTTGTCGGTTATATGAGTCCCTTTGATGATGAAAATAGCAAAATTGCCATTGATGTGTTTAAAGAAGGAAACAATTATTTGAAAATCAAAAATCCATATGAGAGAACAAAATTTTTAGCAGACCTTTATATCCGTCAACAGGCGTCAGCACTAGGTTATCCGCTGTCTGTCATTAATCCGCCAACTGTCGTCGGCAGTAGTAAAACAGGGAGTACAGAGCAGATAGCAGGATTAGGTTTGCTTGTGAGTAGTATGCGAAGAGGGCTCATGCCGGTGATTCCTGGAGGTAAGGGATATAGGCTGCCACTGATTTCGAATGATGAGTTTGTGAAGTTTATTGTGCAGGTTTTCAGGATCGAGCAGCCGGCTATTCAAACATATACACTTGTTGAAGACAAAGAGAACGATCCGAACATTGCTGAATTATTAAGTGTGATGTCGGAAAGTATGAATATGAGAGCACCAAAAATCTCTGTCCCATTGCCGCTTATGAGAACAATAATGAAAAGTGGAGTAAGTAAAATAACAAACATTCCTTCTGATGGACTCAATTTTATGACAAAACGAACATTTTCAAATGCTTCAGTGAAAAAAATGATGGGAGAAGATTGGTTTAAGAAGACGAGTGTCATGAACTTTTTCCCTGCCGTAGTAGCTGATCTGGATTATCGCATGATGAATCAACATGGTGAGCATTATCATGTATTTGAGCGAACATTATGCGATAACAACACCCTTTACCAATTACAAGGAGAAGGGGAACCGTTTATTTTATTACATGGTTTATTGAGTGATGGAGAGGATTTATTTCCTTTAGCGCAAGAGCTTCATGAAAAAACGGGTCAATCTGTATGGATCTTGGATCTTCCTGGCTTGGGACGATCTCCTTTTAAACGAGAGAAAAACCTTCTAGATATCTACTTGAATGTAGTGAAAAAGTTATTGGAGAAAGCGACAAATGGTGCACATCTCATTGGTCATTCTTTCGGTGCGTTTATCTTACTAGAAGCATTGGGACAAGGGTACATAGGTAAGAAGTATTCAATCACTTTACTTCAGCCGCCTGTTGCTAAAAAAAATGCTAAATCGCTAAATGTTCCACAATGGATGAACAAATGGACATTAAAATTGGCAACTTCTAAAATGATAGAGCGTTATTTATTAAGTAATGGTTTGTTTGAAAGCACGGAGAGCATCCCGGAACATTATATTGAAAAAATTAGAAACAGCTTTACGTCTCCTAGAATTTTAAATACGACGGTTCAGCTTAACCAGTTACTATTGAAAAACGATCACGGTGATTTCAATGAAGCAACAAAGCATAATCTTCACATGATTTGGGGGGAGTATGACAAAGGCTATTCTGCTCCATCGCATCTTGGTAAGGTTGATTTAGTTCCGTATGGCCATCATTTTCCTCTTAGCCATCCGAGTGAAACGGCAGTATTGGTTATAAAAAATAATCTTACTAGCAGATGAGAGTGTGGGGGGAAGTAAAAAGTATGTAGTCAGATCGTTGTGTCTTCCAAATATAATAGTACTGTTTGGGGGTAGTTGTTTTATCTTAGCTTGATGGTGATGTGGGAACACCTACAAAACACCAACAAACTTATGACGGCTTATCATTTTATATGATTTATAGTGGAAAATGGAGTTTGAATCAAAAAAATAGAAACAAAAAAACGCATAGGAGCTTATGCGTTTTTATTTGTTCCATAGTATACCGTCATTTAAATCGAGCTCAAATACTTTCAGGAATAGTTTTAACAAGTGATCACATTCTTCTTTGCCACCACAATACTCAGGAGAAAGTGCAACTGTTATCAAATCCCATTTATACAAATTTTTCAGGTAGGTTAACGATTCCATCACTTCTTGATCCGACTTTATTTTTGGGTCACGATCGTAAAATTCTTCTTCATTAAAGAAGTCCAAATCGAGATTGAGTATTAGTGAATTGTTGTGGACATATGGTTCTACTTCCCCAAGTAAGATTGAATCTTTTAATTCCTTAATAGAGTGAACTCTAATACCTTCGTAAATGCGTCCCGCTACATTTTCTCTGGTCCACTCCTCGAAAGGGTCACTACGTGAAAAATCAGAAACGTAGATAATATTGTTGATTGTTTCACGCCCAAATGCGGGCCAGATGAACGTAAAATTTTGTATAGATTTATCAGTAAAGGATTTTATATTTTCTAGGCCTTCAATATCTATGTATTCGGGATTATCTTGTAAAACAGAAGGCACATCATCTAAATGGGCATCCACATGAAAAAGGGTCGCATTAGGCATAATTAAACCTTCTTCTTTTGCTAATTCCCAAATATAAAATGCCCATTTGTGCTGATCCATTAAAAAAATTTTCTTTTCCGGAAAGTATATCTTATTCAAGTCTCTCACTGGCTATCACCTCGTAATAGAGAGCTTCTACCTCAGCCCTTTTTTGATTCAAAAAACAGTTTAGGTTGTTCTAGGTAGAGAGTTACAACAACTGTACCTCTGTTATGGTAGCACGATTTATTATATTTTTCTTTATTTTTAAATGTTGAATTTATTTTAAGAATCTCTTAGGTTTTTATTTATACCAACATCTAAAAATTCCGAAGTGCTAACTTTATCTTTATATATCAATTAGTATTAATATATGATTTGTTAAATCAATATTAAAAAGGCGAACCACTAAAGTTCGCCTTTTCTCACTCTTTTTAACTACTATGATGTCAGTTACTTCGCCATATGCATTGTGCTTGTTTTCGATTTATCATCAACCTTCCCATATGTCAGCTGACGCCAAATAAACTCCATCGGACCATATTTAAACCGCTTTAACCATAGCGTACTGAAGAGCACTAGGAAGACATAAACCCCTAGCCCAATCATGAACGTGCCAGCTGGCTGAAGATGATCGACAAGCCCCGCTCCATATTTTAGAAATAGCATTGTGCCAATGATGGAGTGAAGCAAATAACAGGTCAGTGACATGCGTCCGACTTTGGTAAAGACCATCAAAGCACCTCGCAGCTGAGGGACGTGAAGAAACAGCATCGCAAGTGTACTCATATAGAACATACTGCCTGTTAATCCGCCGTTTTGTTCAAGGGCAGAGGCTATATTCATCCAGAGCGTATTTTCAAAAGGATTGACCGCTGCTATGATCGTGCTGCTCTGTGTAATCAGAAATGCAATTGTGAAAATGATCCAAATGCGATTCCAAATCGCTTTTTTCGCCTCCATGTTTTTGAAAAACTTCATTTTCACAAAATACACACCAAGTAAAAACATGAAGAACATAGAATAGACGGTGGAAAAAGAACTGGAAGCCATTGTGACCATATCTGTCCACCGATCACTAATTGATGTTAAATAAGTCAGACTGTTGTGGCTGGTCAACTCGAAATCAGTAAAATCCAGCTTGCCTGATGATGTTGTGTCCATGGTATTGAACAGCATCGTGAAAATAGGTGTGAGCAATTGAATCACAAAGAGTGTGATGAGCCAGTATAGGATGGTTTTGGCTGTGCGTTTGTAAAAGAAAAGCAAAAAAAAGCCAGCGACTGCATAATAGGCCAAAATGTCACCAATCCAAACAAAGGTCAAATGCAGAAGGCCAAATCCTAAGAGAATGGTTAATCTGCGGGCAAACAGCTTGTTCGGACTGTCTACCTTCTGAGCAGCTCGGTCCATAAAAATCATAAAACCAACCCCGAATAGAAAGGAAAACAGTGTAATGAATTTCCCCGAGGCAAACCAATTCACCACATTGTGAAAGACATCATTTGACTGTATGTCAAATCCCTTGGCCGAATCCACGATCAAAAAGTAATTGACTAGAATAATCCCCATTAAGGCGAATCCTCGTACGATGTCCAAGAAATGAACCCTTTCTCGCAGACTCATCGGTTGTCCGTGTGCTACTTTGTTTGCATTCATATCCATGCTCCTTTTCTTGTTATGATAAATGTCATTCGGATCAATTCATTGATCCTTACAATGAATCAATATACGGCCCAATTCTTAACAATTTATGAAGATCCAATTTTTTGAAAATAAATGTGACAAATTGATGGCGTATGCTCAAATTCATAAACTGTTAAGGTTTATGCTGTATCTTTTCACATAGCTAGATGATATATAGTAAAGACATAAAAGAAAGAGCAACACATTACATGAGGTGAGAGACATGACCCATCGAATATTAGTCGTAGAAGATGATCAGGATATTGGTGACCTTCTGCAGGAATCCCTTTCACGTGCAGGATATGAGGTGCTAAGAGCGATGAATGGCGAGCAAGCATTGAAGCTTGTGGAGGATTCACTCGATTTGGTGATTTTAGATGTGATGATGCCAGGGCTTTCAGGCATCGAAACGTGCCAGCACATAAGAGCCTCATCAAACGTCCCAATTCTATTTCTGACAGCCAAGTCGAGCACATTCGATAAAACTGAAGGATTACTTGCCGGTGGGGATGATTATATGACAAAGCCCTTCTCAGAAGAGGAGCTTCATGCTAGAGTCATTGCACAATTACGCAGGTATACCGTCTATCAGGAAAAAAAGGAGCAGGAAGAGACCTTTCTTGTTGGGGGCAAGCTAAGGGTGAGCGAAGAATTTAATGAAGTGTGGAAAGAAAATCAACAACTCAAGCTGTCTGATTTAGAATATCGTATGTTGAAGCTGCTTATGAGCAGACGAAACAAAATCTTTTCAGCACAAAATATTTATGAGAGTGTATGGGGGCAGCCCTATTTCTATTGTTCCAATAATACGGTGATGGTGCATATTCGAAAGCTTCGTGCCAAAATTGAAGATGATCCTGCGCGCCCTGTATATATCAAAACTGAATGGGGAAGAGGATATCGATTTGGCACATCGTAAATATACACTGGCCAAAAAGCTGGCGCTGTTGATTTTAGCTGCTGCAATCGTAAGTGGTATTGTCTTTTTGACGCTGCAAAAGATCACCAATGATTTAATTGATGGATATTTGAGTTCGGACGAGTATTACGAGCAGGAGTCAGCCAAGTATATTCAAAAATTCAGCCGCTACGTGTCTGAGAATGAGCTGTATTCAACGGATCGAATAGCGTTTGGCGAGTGGGTGAAAAAAGAGAATTACATTAATTTGACTATCTTCAAGGATGAGGTGCTACAATATGACTCCATCTATTCGGCTGCCGATGAATCGGCGTACGGAAAAGAAAGAATGACCCAGTACGCTAAGCATCATTCGTATCCGGTTCAGTTTAGCGACGGTAAAGGCCGCGTCATGGTGGACGGATTCTATTCATCTCGCTACCACGATCTTGCCTTTACACTCGAGCTGCTCGGGGCAACGCTTATATTTCTCCTCATTGTTCTTCTCGGCATTCGCAAAAGTCTGCGCTACCTGCAAATGATTCATCAAGAGATTCATATTCTTGAAGGCGGAGAGCTGGACTATGAGATGACGGTAAAAGGGCATGATGAATTAGCGATGATTGCCAAAAGTATTGAGGATCTGCGAAAAGCCTTTTTGGACAAGCTTCAAGCCATTGATGAGCTGCAAGAAGAGAGCCGCAGCTTGGTCACTGAAATGTCCCATGATATGAGAACACCGCTGACGTCGCTGATGATGAATCTGGAGTTTGCGAAAAAAGAGGAGACTGGAGCGGATAGCCGTAAAGATCAATATATAGCGAGTGCCTACGGGAAAGCACTGCAATTAAAAAATCTGTCTGACAATCTGTTTGCCTATTTTTTGCTGGATAAAGAACATGAATCTGAGCTTGAGACCGTTGCAGTCAAAGAGGTGGTTTACGATCTCCTGTCAGATCAGGTGGCCATCCTGCATCAAGAGAACTTTAAGGTTCATCTTTTAGGAGAGCTGCCTGACAGCTATATCAATGTGAATGTTGAGCTGCTTGGCCGAGTATTTGATAATGTGATGTCCAATATACGGAAATACGCAGATCCTAAAAAGGATATCAATCTCACGTTTTTATCCGATCAAGAAATCTTTGAGATCCATGTCAGCAATGTGATAAAAGAGACAAAGGTCACGCCGGAAAGCAATGGACTTGGTGAACGAAGCATCAAACGAATGATGACCCGCATGAACGGGCAGTTTGAAAGTATAGAAAGGAACGGTGTTTACTACATCGTGCTGCGATTTTGGAACATCAAAATGTAGAAAACAAATGAATATACTGGAATGGAGAGACAACTCAATGAAACGATTCAACAACTTCCAAAAGATACCTGATCTCTTACAAGGCCTTCTCAATATCTGTCTGTTCTTTTTGGCCATCGCTTTAAGCGTTCTCTTAATCAGTGAAACATGGTACATTGTTCAATTTGTTTATAAGACACTATTCAACAAAGGAGAAAGCTATTATGGAATGCTTGGGGAACTGCTGATCTTCTTTATGTACTTTGAGTTTATTGCCTTAATTATTAAATACTTTAAATCCAACTTTCATTTTCCGCTTCGCTATTTTATTTATATAGGGATCACAGCTGTCATCCGTTTGATTATTATTGATCATGAAGAGGCGGTATCGACGTTCTGGTGGGCGCTGGCCATACTTGCTATGACCTGTGCACTCTTTATCGCGAGCAAAAGAGATGCTGCTCAAGAGCATGAGGAAGTGAAATGAGGAAAGAAGGCGAACGGTGGACGTTCGTCTTTTTCGTTAGATAATTGATCATGGTCTATCTGTATTTGATCAGTCCGATATATGGAGTGAGCAAATCATGAATTCTTTCTCCTACACACCTTTGTCTGCAAATTCAAAGAGATAACAGAGAAGCCAGGTTTTGTAGGATAATAATTCCTATAAAAAAACACCAATAAATGAAATGCTGCTAAAGATCACAACATTCACTTATCGGTGTTTTTTACTTTATGGATTATATAGCACCCTCATAATAAGCATAGAGTCCAGAGCTTCCTTTAAAATACCATTTCATTCCGTATGCTGTGAAAGAGTTTGCAAAAATAGCTGTGTCGGAATACATACATAAGTAAGGCTTGTTTGAGTTGCGAAATTTCCGTAAGATATCTGCGGGACAGGGCGTCTCGAAATTGCTTGTACGAGCAACGCCATCTGAACTTTTTGCTGGTGAAGATGAAGTAGCATTTGCTGCTGGAACATACGAAGAAAGAAGTAACCCAAAAGAAAGAGCGACACCTGTCATTGTTTTTTTCCAATTCATTATGATCATTCCCCTTCCAAAATTTGTATTTGTTACAATTCCATTATAGGAAAATAGATGTCGGCAAAAAAGAGACGAAAGAATTATATTTTCCACAATATGTCATTTAGTGGTTAGGAGATTATCATCTGTTATTTTTATATTTTACATTGACACCATCTTTTTCTATGATAAAATCAAATTGTGATAATGAGAATCGTTATCAAACGAAATGACTACATATAGAATGGATAGGTGAGGTACATGTTCAAAAAATCTTTCTGGTCATTGCTAGTTGTGCTCTCCATCGTTTTACTTGCAGCTTGCGGCAGCAATAGCAGTAACGGTAAGTCAGATAGTAAAGAGAAAACAAGAACCGTTGAAAGCGCTATCGGTTCAACTGAAATTAAAGGATCGCCTAAACGTGTGGTGACACTGTACCAAGGAGCAACGGATGCAGCAGTCGCTATGGGCATTAAACCAGTGGGTGTTGTTGAATCATGGCTTGAAGCACCTACGTATAAATATTTAAGAGATGACTTAAAGGATGTTAAAATTGTTGGGCAGGAAACACAGCCAAATTTAGAGGAAATTGAAAAGCTCAATCCTGATTTGATCATTGCATCGAAAATCCGCCACGAGCAAATTTTTGATCAGCTGAAAGAAATCGCTCCAACTGTTGCAACAGAAACAGTGTTCACTTTTAAAGACACAGTGAAATTAATGGGTGAAGCATTAAACAAGCAAGACAAATCAAAAGAATTACTGACGAAGTGGGATGACCGCGTCGCTGACTTCAAAGAAAAAGCGAAAAAAGACATCAAAAACTGGCCAATGAGTGTGTCTGTGGTGAACTTCCGTGCAGACCATGCTAGAATCTATCAAACTGGTTTCGCAGGGTCGATTTTAACAGAGCTAGGCTTTCAAGGACCTAAGAATGTCAAAGATAAAAAGCAAGACATTATTACACTTACAGACAAAGAGAGCATTCCGCAAATGGATGCAGATGTGATCTATTACTTCATGGATGATCAAGATAAGGCGGTTGAGAAAGCATATAAAGAGTGGACGAGTCATCCTTTATGGAAGCAGCTTGACGCAGTGAAAGCGAAACAAGTGCATAAAGTAGATGAAATCACTTGGAACATGGGCGGCGGTATTATCGCTGCAAACATGATGCTTGATGATATTTACGATCGTCTAGGAATTGATAAATAAGTCATAACAGAGGAGAAAATGTGAACATACCATTTTCTCCTTTTTTCCATAACAGATTGAAAGCGGGAATCAGATGAGAAGTTTATTAAAAAAGGATTCAAGCAAGGCACTGCTTTTTGCTGGATTCATTGTGTTGATGTTGGTCTTTTTTATGCTCAGTATTTCCCTTGGGCAAACCTCAATTTCCCTCAAAGCCACCATCCATGCTTTTCTTCAATTTGATGAATCGGATCCAAACAGTGTCATTGTCATGACATCCAGATTATCAAGAGCTTTAATCGCAACGGTCGTTGGATCTAGTCTGGCGATTTCAGGTGCACTCATGCAGGCATTGACAAGAAATCCGCTTGCGGCGCCTGATTTATTAGGAATTAATGCAGGTGGACTATTTTTTATCGTGATATCGATTGTCTTCTTTTCAACAGAGTCGTTAACAAGCTATATGTGGACAGCCTTTCTAGGCGCAGCGATTGCAGGGATGCTCGTTTTTCTATTGGGTTCCATTGGAAGAGATGGATTGACCCCGGTCAAAATTGTCCTTGCAGGAGCGGCGATATCTGCCCTGTTTGCGTCTTTTACACAAGGTCTTTTAATCGTGAATGAACAGTCAATTCAAAGTATTTTGTTCTGGATGGCTGGTTCAGTGTCTGGAAGAAGCATTGATATGTTAATCCCTGTGTTACCTTATATTCTCGGTGCGACTATTGTGGCGCTGCTTCTAGGACGTTCTATTAATGTTCTTTTGTCGGGAGATGATATTGCCAAAGGACTTGGCCAGCGTACATTGCTGCTGAAAATCACGATGGGTGTACTCGTCGTCTTTTTAGCAGGTGGTTCGGTCGCTGTTGCCGGTTCAATTGGTTTTGTTGGTTTTCTTGTGCCGCATATTGTGAAAAAGCTTGTCGGGCCTGACCATCGCTGGGTACTGCCGTATTGTGCCGTTGTGGGGGCGTCGCTTTTACTTGCCGCGGATCTGGCGGCTCGTTTTCTGATCATGCCGCAGGAAGTGCCGATTGGTGTCATGACGGCGGTAGCAGGAGCGCCTCTATTTGTTTATCTCGTGCGCAAGGGGTTGAAGACAGGTGGCTAAAACATATACAGTGCGTTCTAAAGGCGGGCGCATTTCATTTCAATTTTCAAAGCGGACGTTTTTGATTTTACTTTTATTGACGGCCATTGCCTTTTGTTTATTTATTCTTAGTCTCAGTATGGGAAGCAGGTTCATTCAGCCGGTGGATGTGCTGCTTCATTTAATCGGTCAGGGGGAGGGAAATTCCTTTGTGTTAAATACGCTGAGGATTCCACGAACGCTGCTGGCTGTCTTAGTCGGAGCTGCGCTTGCAGTATCAGGGCTTATTTTGCAAGGATTGATCCGCAACCCGCTGGCATCACCTGACATCATTGGGATTACGAGTGGTGCTTCGTTTGGTGCGATTATGTTCATCGTCTTTTGGATGGGTACTGTGCCCATTGCTTATCAATCCTTATGGGCGATTGCCGGTGCTTTTGCGGTATCGTGCCTGATCTATTTGCTTTCATGGAAAAAAGGGGTCAAACCGATCACACTTGTTCTAATGGGGATTGGGATTTCTGCCATTATGAAGGCATGTGTGACATTTACTCTTGTTCTTAGTGATACGATGACAACGACAAAGTCATATATCTGGCTGACGGGCAGTTTATATGGTACTACGATGAAAGACGTCACTGCGATGCTTCCTTGGGTGATGATTATTTTACCGATTGTCATGGTGTTAGCAAGAACGATGAATGTAAAAGAACTTGGAGATGATCTGGCAACAGGTCTCGGGGTAAAAGTGCAGGCGAAACGATTATTCTTTCTCCTGATGAGTGTGACATTGGCTGGTGTTGCAGTCGCATTTGCAGGCGGCATTGAATTTGTTGGACTCATGGCGCCGCACGTCGCACGGATGATCATTGGACGTTCATTCATAGCGCTTGTCCCAGCATCTGCGCTTGTTGGGAGTATTCTCGTGATGCTGGCTGATCTTGTGGCTAGAACAGCATTTCTACCGTTAGATGTCCCAGCAGGTGTATTTACGGCGGCCATTGGTGCACCGTTCTTTATTTATTTGTTATATCAACAGCGCAATCGATAAACAGAAGATGGGGGTTTTGAAATGAGGCCAGAGTGGGTTGAGAGAGAATTACTTGATTTCGGGGTACACATCACAAATGGACCAATGACATCTGATCGCACACTTGCTGCGCTTTTTTCAGAAGCAGCCGTCATACGTTTATTAGAAGCTGAAAAGGAAGCGATGCATGCACCCAATCTTGCGGTAGCAGCATCTATGTTTTCAAAGCGGTATGCCTATTTAGCCGTCAGTTCCTCTTTATATTTGATGACGCTGTATGACGGTGTCTATCAGTTTCCACCAGCAGCATGTGCATTTAGAAAGGATCGAAAAATTGAAATTGATGAGGCGGCGTGTTCGTTTGTTCCACTAGAAGGAGATCGGCATGAGTGGAGAGAGAAGGTAGTGCGTGTGCTGTTCACGGAGTGTGTCACGCCTCTTTTAGACGTGCTGAACCGCACATCAAAACTCTCTTATCGTATTTTATGGGAAAATGTAGCGGTTCGAATCAACTCTCTTTATCGAAGCATGATGCGGGAAGCGGAAGAACCTGCGGTGAAGCAGCGCGTGCGGGAGGATTATCTGTACCTGAAGCAGGCGGCTGGGGATGTATTTGGAGCTCAGCAAAATCCATTTCAGCACAGTTTAAACCTAGACGACAGCTTACTTGAAACATCCAACCGGAAAACCTGCTGTATGTATTATAAGCTTGAGAAAAAATCAGAGAGTCTTGATTATTGTCTTGTTTGTCCTCTTGAAAAAAAGAAAGGCACTGCTTGCTCGTAGCAGTGCCTCAGCGTGTAGGAAAACCCTCGCATTCTTTGTCAGGTCTGTGCTCCGATGCTCACGAATGTCAAATTCGCTCCGCTTCGGTGCTCGCCCTTCCTAGACTGCAAAGGTTTTCTATCACACTGAAAAGAAGACAAAGGGATAAAACCAAGATCATTTTATCCCTTTGTCAACAATATGTGGCACTGCTTGTTTATAGCAGTGCCTTTTTTTATTCCCAAATCTCACTTGCCCATTCAGGATGATCGATAAAAGGGTTGCGGTTGTGCTGATACGTTTGATATATGATCTCATTGCGGTTCCGTTCGAGTTGATCGACTGGATCCTGCTTGTGCCATTTGAGAAGCACAGACATTTTGCCGTGAAGAGGGGAGCTTCCATTATTCACTTTGTCGTTTAATTCTAAATCTGGAAAGCGGTCATCACCCTCGTAGCGAACCGCCATATAAAAGAGCATTCTCGCAACATCTCCTTTGACCCTGCTGTGAGGTTCGAATGAGTCGCTGTCGTAGAAATTGCCCGGCGCCCCTTTGTATTCATTACCGCCTGTATCAAAATCTAAATTTCCACGTGTGCTGTTCGTTTGCACATCTGTCGCACGAAGGTGGTGAATATCTGTCCCAGGCCCTTGGCTTGTCCCAAAATTGCCATGAGACTTGGCCCAGACATGCTCTCTGTTCCACTGGCCGACATTTCCACCATTCGCTTGCTTTGAGCGGGAGGCACCACTATAAAGCAGCAGCACATTGTTTGGGTTATTGGGGTCTTCATCTGTTTTCTTTAATGCATCCCAAACCTGGCTGTAGGATAGCTGCGTATGATCATCAATGATATCGTGTAAAGCCTTTTTAAGAGCGGGTCCTGATTTGCCAGCAGCAGATTGGTAATAGGAATCGATTTGACTTGTGGCGGCAGTTTGCGTTTGTTGAGCAGATGTTTCGTTTTGAAGCTGGAACGGGGAAAAGGTGATCGTTTGACTTGGTTCATTCAGCGTGAAGGCTTGAGCATTTGCAGCTGGAGGCAGTGGGGCGGCGAATGTGCCGAATATCATGATTCCGGCGGCCACAGTTCCAAATAAAGTTCTTTTCATTCGATTTCCTCCTTGATAGGGAATGTATTCTCTTTATTTCTATCATATTGTTATGAAGAAATAAATGGATTTATCGTAAATTTTATGTAATAAGTTCGTAGGAAAAGAGATTGCTATTTTAGGAGCATTCCTGTATAAGTGGGCTTATAAGGATGGACAGCAAGGGAGAGAGAGGATGGATAACGTGAAAGAACTGCAAACACCTTCAAGAACGATAATGACACCGGGGCCCGTAGAAGTAGACCCGAGAGTGCTCCGTGTGATGAGCACCCCTATTCTCGGTCAATTTGATCCAGCATTTACACACATAATGAACGAAACAATGACCTTATTGCGGTCACTTTTTCAAACAGAAAACAAATGGGCTTATCCAATTGACGGTACGTCCCGTTCAGGGCTTGAAGCTGTGCTCGCCAGTGTGATTGAGCCGGGAGATTCGATGCTTGTGCCTGTCTTTGGACGCTTCGGTCACCTGCTCATTGAAATAGGGCAGCGCTACGGTGCTGAGGTACATACTATGGAATGTGAATGGGGGACGGTTTTTGATCCTGCCGACATCATCCAAGAAATAAAGCAGGTCAAGCCTAAAATCGTTGCCATGGTTCATGGTGAAACATCCACCGGACGATTGCAGCCGCTCAAGCAAATCGGTGAAGCATGCCGAGCTCTTGATGCGCTGTTCATTGTAGACGCTGTGGCAACCATTGGCGGTGTCGAGGTAAAAGTGGACGAATGGAAAATTGATGCGGCGATTGGCGGCACGCAGAAATGTTTATCTGTTCCATCAGGCATGTCACCTATTACATATAATGACCGAGTCGCAGCTGTCATTGAATCGAGAAAGAAAGTAGAAAAAGGGATAGCGACACAGGATGAATTACAAAAACAGATCGATATTTCTCCAATCAAAAGCAATTATTTTGATTTAAGCCAGCTTCAGGATTATTGGAGCCCAAGACGATTAAATCATCATACAGAAGCGACAACGATGCTCTATGCACTGCGAGAAGGGGTTCGTCTTGTGCTGGAAGAAGGGCTGTCTGAACGTTTTCAAAGACACGCGTATCATGAAAAAGCCTTGATGAAAGGTCTTGAAGCGATGGGGCTTGAATTGTTTGGTGATCCAGATTGTAAAATGCCGGTTGTGACCTGTGTTGTCATTCCAAGCGGTATTGACGGAGAAGCGGTCCGTGCCGACCTGCTTCATCATTTTGGAATTGAGATTGCAAGCTCCTTTGGACCGCTTGCTGGCCGTATATGGAGAATTGGGACAATGGGCTACAGCTGCCGAAAGGAAAATGTGCTGTTTGTTTTAGCGGGGCTGGAAGCGATCCTCATCAAACACGGTGCGTCTATCCATTGCGGAGCAGGGCTTCAGGCGGCTCTTTCTATCTATGAACAAGCTGAATAGATACATCATACTCGCCATTGGCGGGTATTTTTTATTTGGAAAAGAACACTATTTTTTGAAAAACTAGACTTATAGACGGAGATATCGCTATACTGAAGTAGTTCTCATCATTTTTTTATTTTGCAGAAAGAGGTTTTTTGTATGAAGAAGATGGGCAGATTATACATTTTGATGCTCAATATTTTTATTGCCATGCTTGGCTTTGGCCTCATTGTACCTGTTATGCCGAGTTACATCGAAGCCTTTGGCGCAACAGGAAAAACACTCGGTTTTCTTGTCGCTGCAACAGGTTTTACACAATTTGCGTTATCGCCGGTTGCCGGGGCACTGACCGATCGATTTGGACGAAGAAAATTGATCATTGCTGGGATTGCGGGTTTTACGATTGCTCAGTTTATTTTTGCTTTTGCTGATCAGCTTTGGATGCTGTTTGTGTCTCGATTTTTAGGCGGTGCTGCCGGGGCTTTACTCATGCCGGCCATGTTTGCATACATCGCTGATATCACAAGTGAAAAGGACCGAGGGAAAGGAATGGGTCTATTCAGTGCAGCGATGACACTAGGTTTTGTCATTGGGCCGGGCGTAGGCGGTTATTTGGTTGAGTACGGGATCGCTTTTCCATTTCTCATTGCCGGTTCCTTTGCTGCTCTTTCTACTTTGTTATCCATCCTTTTCTTACCTGAAACATTAACAAAGGAAAAGCAGGAAGAGGCGCGGCTCAACAAGAATATTCATTTCAATCCTTTTGTGCAAATGATCGAGGCCCTAAGGACATCGTACGGCTTTTTGTTTATATTGGCCTTTGTCCTCAATTTCGGAATCATTCATTTTGAATCGATTTTTGGCTTATATGTAGACCAAAAACACGGATTTTCACCGAAGGATATTGCCTTTGTGATTACGGTTGCGGGTCTTGCTGGAGTCCTTGTCCAAGGTGCGTTAGTGAATGCCTGTGTGAAACGATTTGGGGAGATGAGAGTCGTGCGTTATGCGCTGTTAGGTGCGGCTTTCATGCTGATCGCCTGTCGTTTTGCGCCGTCCTTTTGGTTGATTTTTACAGGTTCGATTTTATTTTTATCGGCTACGTCATTTGTCCGTCCAGCGCTCAATACATTGCTGTCCAAGATGGCAGGCAATCAGCAAGGGGTAGCAGGCGGCCTCAATACATCCTTTATGAGCCTTGCCAACATCGTCGGACCGAGTCTTGCGGGTATATTATTTGATGTGAATATTGAGTTTCCTTTTATGTTTGGAACACTGGTGCTTTGCGTAAGTTTCGCTGCATCCATCGTGTGGGGGAAAAAAGTGCAGCATGCTTATGCAGCGCAAGGAAGATTGTAGTTGATCTACAATCTTTTTTATTGAATGAAATGCATTTAGAAAAATTCCAATTAAAAATAGTAGATGTTTTATAGTTTATGTAAATGAATAGTATAGTTTATCAATATTTAAACCTTTTACTGAGAAAGAATCCATCTATTTAGGTCTTTGAGAATATACATTTTGTGTAAAAATTGATTGATTGGTTTTTTCTGCAATGTTAACATCAATCTCGACAGCATGAGGTAACTGAGATAATCAAGAAAAAAGGGGATAGGAAATGAAGAAGTTTATGTTTTTTGTTATATTTTTTATCGTCACCATGTTTAGTACAGCGGTGCCATCAGCAGTTCATGCGGCAGAAATTGATCATGACAAGGTAGTTGGTTTTAGAGAAGTCAATCCAACAACTGTTACACAAAAAGCGGCGAAAAAATTTCAGCCTTATTTGAAAGTATGGCATGGATGTGTACCATTCCCAGCTGTAGATGCTGCTGGAAACACAAGCAGGGGGTTAAAAACGAGCGGTTCACATAATGGGGGATGCAGCAGTAATATCGGTCAAGTATATTCACGTTCAGATTGGTACAATGGCAGCTGGGCGATTATGTATGCTTGGTATTTCCCAAAAGATAATCCTTCACCGGGCTTTGGTCATCGTCATGACTGGGAATCCATTGTCGTTTGGATTGACAACCCAGCTGTAGCCAACCCGCGTGTTCAATCGATTGCTTACTCAGGTCATGGTCAATATAAGAAAGCAGCACCGAGTGCCGCAAGTATTTTAGGAACAAATCCTTTGGTTGGTTATGATAGCAACTGGCCATTGAACCACGAGCTGGATGTAAGCGGCAATGTGAGCGGGAAAGGAATGCAGCCTTTAATTGGCTGGGATGATCTAACGCCGGCAGCAAGACATGCATTGAATACAACAGACTTTGGAAGTGCAAACGTACCTTTCAAAGATAGTAATTTTAAAAACAATTTAGCAAAAGCGTGGTATCGATAAGGGTTAACCATGATAAAAAATCGATCATCTAAAAAATGATCGGTCCAGCGTGTAGACAAACCCTCGCATTCTTTGTCAGGTCTAGGCTCCGATGCTCACGAATGTCAAATTCGCTCCGCAAAGGTAGCCGTCCTTCCTAGACTGCAAAGGTTTTCTATCACGCTGAAAAGAAGACAAAGTGCTAAAATCAAGATCATTTTAGCACTTTGTCAACAATCTGAACCGATCATCTAAAAAATGATCGGTTTTTTTATAAACAAAATCGCATCATCTCTCATTTTTCACGACAGGTGATTTTTCTTTATGAAGCGCACGAATCATCGCATCATCTACGTGTAAATGCTCTTTCACTAATTGAGGCGGGGTTAAAGCCATCCACTGATTCAACGAAATATCTGCAAACCGGTCACTTTTAAAAATTTCTAAAAACCAAAGGCTCGTTTGGCCGATATTTTGGATGTAATGCCCCATACCAAAAGGAACATATCCAACATCACCTGCTCTGTAATTAAAGGTGCGGGCAGTACCTCCTGCTCCAAAGACCGTCATTTTGGCCGTACCGGTTAAATAGTATTGCCACTCATCATTATTAGGGTGCCAGTGCATTTCTCTCATGCCGCCAGGTTTTACTTCGACAAGTGCAGCCGCAATCGTTTTTGAAATCGGGAAATTCTGTGAGTCGACAATGCGGACGGTTCCGCCTGAGGTCGTTAGCGGCTTTTGACGAAGAAGCTGGTGCGTAAATGGCGGCTTAATGCTCCCGTATGGATCAGATACCGTTTGGCTTTCTAAAGATGCCGGCGGTGAGCCTTGAAACATATAGCGCTGCTTATTCGGAATACGGTCAAACAATTTCTTAGGAACACCAAAATTGGCGGATAGAATCTCTTTTGGTGTATGGGCAAACCAGTCTGTGATCGTGAATGTATCAAATTCAGAAAAATCGCCATCATCAAATACAAGAAGGAACTCACATCCATCCTCAAGTCCTTGGATGGAGTGCGGGATACCAGGTGGAAAATACCACAAATCGCCTTCTTCTATATCAGCGATCATATTTCGCCCTTCTGCATCTACAGATGTGATGCGGGCTTTGCCTAAAATCATATACGCCCATTCCGCCTGTTTATGCCAATGAAGCTCACGAACACCTCCGCCTGTGAGCCGCATGTTGACACCTGCAATCGTTGTTGAAACAGGCAGCTCCCGCTTCGTAATTTCCCTCGACCAGCCGCCGTGATTCAAATGCATGTGTGTATCAGAAAATGAAAATTTTAAATTAGGAATTGTTCCGGCATCGGTTTTAGGGGGAACGAGCATATCTGGGTTCTCTATATCTCGAAGGACATCACGCGGGCCTAAGTCGGTGGCACCCGCGCCATCCTTTCGAATGGGCTGCGGGATGTGACGGAGCTCATCATCCATTTGTCATCCCTCCTTGAGACTCATTTTTCTCTTCCAAACTATATGAAGCTTCGGAAGAAAAAATTCAATCAGGATGGGATGTGAGAAACCTTTGAATACGGAAGGCTAAGCGCAGCCGCAATGTTGCATCAGGATCTTTTAAGCTGATTCGAAGCAATTCTTCACACTTCTCAAGGCGATAAATGACCGTGTTGCGATGAATAGACAATCGTTTGGCTGTTTCTGAAATGTGGCAATGGGTTTCTAAATAGACAGACAAGGTGTGAAGAAGACTTTGATCGACTTGTGATGGTTCAGATAACGGGTGTAGGTGCAGCTGGTGAAACGTGATCATATCCTTTCTTGGAATGAGCCTTAGTAAATCTGGTACATCCTTCGTCTGATAAAATTGAATATATTCAGTCCGCGATGAGAGATATCCGGTTTGAAGAGCCTCTAATGCTTCATTGTAGCCCTCAGACAGATGGGGGATTAGGCAGGCTGTCAAACTCACCCCAAAAGAAATGGTGTGATTCACTTGCAGTTTAACAAGCTTCTGCAACTGTTTTAAAAAAGAGATGAGACTGCCGCTAACCTCCGGCCAACTGCCAGTCTCCTCCATCAATACAACACCCATATCACCTTTGACAAACAGAAAGGCAGGAAATGGGCAGCTTAGGAGTGCACTTTCGAGCAGATCAATCACATGATCTAAAACCATTTGCTGCTTCATAAAACATGTGGTATCACTGCGCTGATCAAGTTGACAGATCATACATAGATAGCGGCATTCGGCCTTTAATCCAAACGCCTGAGCGAAATGTAAATGATCTTGCTGGGAAAACGACGCCCTCTCTATCCATCTGCGAAAACCCTCATTTCTAGCACGCTTGGCCGTTTGCAGGGCGGCATATTGTCTCATGCGCGCAATCGACATTTCGTTCACTGCATTTGCAATCATCCCATGCAATGCTTTATTCTGCGGGTGAATGAAAGAAAGGATGACCAGATAATCGCATGTTTGTTCGTTTAAATCGATCGGAAAGATGGAAAAGGTTTGTTTTGCATGTATCATCGAAAAAGAATGAGTTGTCCTACTTTGAAAAAAGGGGAGAATGTGCATCCATTCTGGGCTCGTCATCATGGGGTGCGAGGTATAGAGAATACGTCCATGCTGGTTAAATAAATAAACGGGCTTGTGAATATTTCTGGCCATTTTTTGTAATATGTCAAACTGGTTATCGGCTATGTTCATATCCACTCAATCTCCTTTATTGGTGAAGATGAATAAAAAAATGGACAATTGCTGTCAACATCTCTGATATGCATTTTATGTTATCAGCTAAAATCATTTTAGATAGAAAGTTGTTAATTAATATGACAAAAAAACAGAGCGTCAGGACAAAATCACGTGCCGCCAGTCATCTTCATTCAGAATTACGAGCAAATATGATATGTTGTAGACAGAAGAATTTCTTTCAGAAATATGGGTATCACAAGGAACAAAGGCTTTGATGTGAGGAAGCCGTTTATACATGAGAGTGGCAAGAGGTGAGAAACATGATTTATATCGGATTAACTGGCTGGGGAGATCATGACAGTCTTTATCCGCCGAAAATTGGCAGCGCGCAAAAGCTGTTTCACTACGCATCAACGTTTCCCATTGTGGAACTAGATGCCAGCTTTTATGCGGTTCAGCCTGAGCGTAATCATGAAAAGTGGATAAAGGATACTCCGGATGACTTTCAATTTGTTGTGAAAGCATACCAAGGAATGACTGGACATCAAAGGGGTGAGATTCCGTTTGCTTCGAAGGAGGACATGTTTGATGCATTTATTCTTTCGCTGACTCCGCTCATTCGTGAAGGGAAACTGGCCATGGTGCTCTTCCAATTTCCACCTTGGTTTGATTGCAAAAAAGAGCACGTCCATTATTTAAGATGGTGTAAGGAGAGGATGGGTGATATTCCTTGTGCTCTCGAATTCCGAAACCGTACATGGTTTTCAGAGGAATTTTATGAGCAGACTTTGTCCTTTATGGAAAAGGAAGGATGGATTCATTCCGTCTGTGATGAACCGCAAGTAGGAGAAGGCTCCATTCCGCCAGTCATACAAGCTACACACCGTGATAAAACATTGGTCCGATTTCACGGAAGGAATAAACAGGGCTGGCTTCACCCGGCAGACCATGAGAATTGGCGTGAAGTGAGATACTTATATTTATATAATGAAGCTGAATTAAAAGAGTGGAAAAAGAATCTCGACATCCTGCATCAGCAATCGAAAGATGTCTATGTCGTGTTTAATAATAACTCCGGCGGAGATGCAGCGGCAAATGGACAGCAGATGATTGATTTGCTGGATATCACGTATTCAAGCCTGTCTCCGAAGCAGTTAGATTTATTTAGTTAACCGAGAGCTGACAAACCTGAATGAGACGGTCAGTGACAACTTGAGGGAGAGATCAACATGCTGCAGAAGCTATGGTTATATCATACAAACGACTTGCACAGCCACTTTGAGAACTGGCCAAAAATTGCAGCTTATATTGAAGAAAAGCGTCAAGTTCACGATCAGATGCTCTTGTTTGATATTGGCGACCATATGGATCGAGTAAACCTCGTATCCGAAGCTGATTATGGAAAGGTAAACGTCAAGCTCCTCAATCAGCTTGGCTATGATGGAGTCACGATCGGGAATAATGAAGGCATTACGCTGCCTCATGATCAGCTTGATCACTTGTATGAGAATGCACAATTTCCTGTGGTCCTGTCTAATCTATTTGAGAAAGGCAAAAGGCCATCATGGGCAAAGCCCTATCATATGATCACAATGGAAAACGGACTGAAGCTCTGTCTCTTAGGCGTGACCATTGCGTATACACCTGTTTATGAAAAGCTGGGCTGGAACATTACTGATCCGTTTGACAGCATACGGGACATGCTGCAGGAAGTGAAGGGACAGGCAGATGTCATTGTGCTCTTATCCCATCTCGGTATTATCCATGATCGAGAGGTCGCCCGTGACTTCCCTGAAATCGACATCATCCTAGGCTCGCACACGCATCATCTGTTAGAACAAGGTGAAATGGACAATGGGGTGCTTCTTGCATGCGCTGAAAAGTATGGGCATTATATTGGCTGTGTCGAGCTGACAATCGATACAGCGCGCAAAGAGCTGATAGAGAAAAAAGCGACAGTGCAGTCAGTGGATCAGCTTATCAGTGAATCAGATGAAGCCATCACCACCTTACAGCAGGCGGAGAGAAGAGCAAAAGCACTGATGCAGGAAAAAGTAACAATAATTGAGACGAAGCTAGAAACGAAGTGGTTCGACGAATCTCCGCTACCGCAGCTCTTAACAGATGCCATTAAAGATTGGTGCGGAGCGGATATTGGCATGATGAATGCAGGTATGGTGCTTGATTCATTAGAGGCAGGGATCGTCACAAGAGAAGAAATCCACCGGATATGTCCGCATCCCATTAATCCCATTCGGGTGACGCTTACCGGTCAACAGCTCATCGAAACGGTTCAGCGGGGCTGTGAACAAAAAATGGAACAGCTGCGCATCAAAGGCTTCGGCTTTAGAGGTGAGCTGATGGGGAAAATGCTATATAGCGGCCTCAGCTATACATTAGAAGAAGGCGAGGCCAAACGGGTGAAGGATGTCTTTGTACATGGTCAATTGATCAAAAAAGACGCCTCCTATACTGTTGGCACAGTCGATATGTATACATTAGGCTCTCTTTTTCCTCATATCCGTGATCACGAACACATTGAATATTTTATGCCTGAATTTTTACGTGATGTTCTGACATGGCGCTTGAAGGAAGCAACATGAAATCCGCTTCAGCCTAACAACACGCGCGCTCTTTTCACATAGATTGTGATGAGAGGAGTGAAGGGATTTGGTGAATTTAACACCTATTACAATTGATGGCCATTCCTTTACAGCGGTCACCGTCAAGCTGCCGAAGACAAATTTCATGGCAGTAACAAATGAACATGGGTATATCATGTGCGGTGCACTGGATGTCGGGCTCTTGAATGAAAAGCTTGCAGATAGAGGCATTATCGCAGGGAGAGCAGTTGGAGTGAGAACTATTGATCAATTGCTTGATGCCCCATTAGAATCTGTGACATACGCCGCAGAAGCGCTAGGCATTTCAGCTGGAACCATTGGAAGAGACGCGTTATTGAAAATGGTGAAATAAAATGAACAGATGATTCCTATCCCCCCGCCTGTCTGCATACACTTGTAATGGAGAAGGGGGGATTTTTTATTGAGAATGAACCGCCGTTATCGCCCCTATAAAAAGGGCCCTTTGCCATTCCGATACGTCATGCTGCTTGCGATCTTATTCTTTGTGCTCTCAACCGTGATTAGTTTATTTTTTATCAACCGATCAATTAAACCAACCCTTATTCACATTGCTGAACTAGAAACAGAGCGCATCGCCAATCACCTCATACAATATTCAGTTCAAGACTTTGCAGACGATCAGGAGAATATGAAGGATATGGTGGTCATGAATACAAGTGAGAACGGAAAAGTGACGACCATCGATTTTAATGCGCAAGCAACATCGAAAGCAATGGCTGACCTGTCGCGTCATCTTCAGAAAAATTTAGAGGACATTGAAAAGGGGAACTTTCAAAAAGAGGCAAAAGAAGCGCTAAAGGATCAAACAGATGGACATGACGGCATTATATATAACATTCCGCTCGGGCAAGCATCCGGAAATGCACTCATCGCCAACCTCGGACCAAAAGTACCTGTACGCTTTAGTGTGATTGGTGATCCGCATACGGACGTTGAAAAAAACATTAAGCCTTATGGTATCAACAATGCCTTGATTGATATTAGTGTTCTGATCGAGGTCAAGGTAAGAGTCATTATCCCATTTGCTTCTGAAACAATCGTAGTTAAAAACTCTGTTCCTGTCTCCATACAAGCCGTTCAAGGAGACGTACCAGATTATTATAATGGCAGCGGAACAAACTCAGGGGCTCCATCAATTGTTCTTCCAGAGAAAAAGAAGAAAAAGGAATAACAGCCCAACAATGATTGGGCTGTTTTTTTACGATTTTCGTTTCCGTTCAGCTCTTTCCCACGCCCTCAAATGAGGGTATGGATCAAATGACCATTCGGTTCTGCCATTGTCTTTGTACATGCCATAGTGAAGATGCGGCGGAAACTTTCCTGCGGTGCCAGGAGGCCCGTAACCGGAGCTTCCGACAGATCCAATTACCTGGCCAGGTTCAACAATTTGACCGGTCTTGAGTCCTTTTGCAAAGCCATTTAAGTGAGCGAAGTAATGATAATGATTATGAATATCTCGAATGCCTATCCGCCAGCCGCCAAAGCGGTTCCATCCTTTCATTTCAATTACACCATATGATGTCGCACGAACGGGAAGTCCATAATGGGCAAATAAATCGGTTCCCTCATGAATTCTTCTTCCTCCAAACCCTCTCGCATCTCCCCATGTACTTCGGTAGCTGTAGTCAGCTCCAACCGGAAGAGGAAAAGCATGCTTTCCAAGATCAAGATGGCCGTAGTGCTTATATAGCTTCATAAAAGATGAAATGATTCCAACGGTTTGGTCCCGTCCATAATAATCCCATAAGCCAATTTTTAATTGCTCAATGCTGCTGCCGTAGTGAAGCAAGTATTGAGCAAACGTGAATAATACATCCTCATCGTCATCGCTGTCCGCTTTGCCATCCCCATTCCCATCAAGACCAATTCCGTCAAACACTTTAATGCTTAAAGGAGAGGTATCTTGTTTATTTGGGTTTTCTGGTCCAATCCACATTTCCCGGGGAATGTAGATGCCAATGACGCCTTTTTGTTTCGGTAAATCTCTTCTACTTTTTCGAATATTGTGTTCATACTGATCAACTGCAGCAAGTACATACCATGGAACCTGTGTTATGATGGAGACTTTTTCATATAGGGCCATTCTCTGCTTCAATTCATCTGGCTGTTTGCCGGTCCCTTCTGCATGAACAGGTAAAGGGAGCATTGAAAGAGCAATCATGATGGCTAAAACCACTTTCACAAACGTCCATCTCCTTTCATCGAGCATCGTCTTCTACCGTTTAGTGTGGTTAGATCACTCTATTTCATAAGAAGAAAATGTTAGTAATTTTCTTCTGTTTTTTTAGGAGGCTTTTGGGTATTTTTGCAGCTCATTCCCTTGTTGTTCAATCTGTACTATGTTAAAGTGTCTAAAGAAAAGGCTTTAGGCCGAAGATTCAATTTTTTGCAGCTTCTTAGCTGCATCCATCGTATATAGCAGGAAGATTTTTGTAGATGCACCTTTAACGAATTCATATGGAGATGATGGAATTGGCAAAGAAGGAAGAGCACGTAAGAAAACCGGACTGGCTTAAAATTAAGCTGAATACGAATGAAAACTATACCGGTTTGAAGAAAATGATGCGGGAAAACAACCTGCATACCGTTTGTGAGGAAGCAAAATGTCCGAATATTCATGAATGCTGGGCAGTGAGAAGAACCGCTACATTTATGATCCTTGGATCTGTTTGTACGCGCGCATGCCGTTTCTGTGCGGTGAAAACTGGACTTCCAACTGAGCTTGACCTGCAAGAGCCAGAACGCGTGGCAGATTCAGTAGCCTTAATGAACTTAAAGCACGCTGTCATCACAGCGGTTGCAAGGGATGATCAAAAGGATGGCGGAGCAGGTGTGTTCGCTGAAACCGTTCGTGCGATTAGAAGAAAAAGCCCATTTACGACCATTGAAGTTCTCCCTTCCGACATGGGCGGTAATTATGATAACTTGAAGACGTTAATGGACACTCGTCCTGACATTTTAAATCACAACATTGAAACAGTTCGCAGATTAACGCCAAGAGTTCGTGCGCGTGCTACATATGATCGTTCATTAGAATTCTTGCGTCGTGCAAAAGAAATGCAGCCTGACATTCCAACAAAATCAAGCATTATGATTGGACTCGGTGAAACGAAGGAAGAAATCATTGAAGTCATGGATGATCTTCTTGCCAATAACGTGGATATTATGGCGATTGGTCAGTACCTACAGCCTTCGAAAAAGCATTTGA
Source organism: Bacillus sp. DC4300-2b2 (assembly GCF_049895685.1). Lineage (NCBI taxonomy): Bacteria > Bacillati > Bacillota > Bacilli > Caryophanales > Bacillaceae > Bacillus > Bacillus sp. DC4300-2b2. Next base: position 146,189 of record NZ_JAFCSW010000001.1, on the reverse strand, counting down.
AAGTTCAAAAATACTACCATCCGGATGAGTTTGCAGAGCTGAAGGAAATTGCGATGTCAAAAGGCTTTAGCCACTGTGAAGCTGGACCGCTTGTGCGCTCTTCCTACCATGCAGATGAACAAGTAAACGAAGCGTCTAAAAAGCGTCAGGCGCAAGCATAACAAAGAAAACGCCAGAGCTCTCTGGCGTTTTTTCTCATATTAATTTTGGCCATAAGGGGCGTTTCTTCTCATCGTACGGTCGGAATTCGTCATCCCATTTGCATCTTCTTTCGTTGAAATATCTCCACCTTGAGGGGAATACTTCATTTGCTGAATTGTTTTGGTTAAAATCTGGTCAAAATCACGTGAATTGGTTTGAAGACGTGAAAAATTGGCAATGGATTGAAAGTGCTCTGGATTATCAGAGACGTATACATGATAATAACGAGGGAGAACAGAAACCGCCGTTTTCTTTACTTGATCGGCAGATTCATCACGGTTTTTGTTTCCTGTTCGATACACGATGAGTGCATCCTCATCTGTCACAAGTGTGGCTGCATCTTTGATGTTTGGCAGCTGCACCGTTAAACTTGTAATCACGTGGGCAAGATGCTCACGATTTAAAGCAGGGGTTCTTTCTTTCTGATCCGTTACTTGCTGGCGCTGATAACGAACATATCCTGCTCTGTTTGTGTCTGCTTCTGGCATGTTGGAATTATTTCCTTCATGACGATCCGACAGACGGATGGTTTTACTTGAAGAATCTTCATCCACTTGCCGGTTCATACCTGATTGAAAGCCGCACCCGCCTAAAAGCATGCTGAGGAGAATCGCGGCTGTCAGTTGTTTCTTCATAAATGTGACCTCCTTTTTCCTTTAGCTTCGGCTAAAACGGAAAAAACATGCTTTAGCAATTGATGGAGTTCTTCCAATGAATTATCATTAAAGATGGATCGTTTAAAAAGAGGTGAGAAGATGATCGTCATTCAGAATGCTACCTTTGATCTTGTAAGAGATATCAAAGACGGCTTTAATGAAGAAGCGTTTAAAGCAAGGTACTCAGATATTTTAAATAAGTATGATTATATTGTGGGGGACTGGGGCTATAATCAGCTCAGGCTGAAAGGGTTCTTTGATGACCAAAACCAAAAGGCCACATTTGATACTAAAATCAGCACACTCGATGAATACATTTATGAATACTGTAATTTTGGCTGTGCCTATTTTGTCTTAAAACGAATCAGAAAATAACGCAAAGGGGAGCGTCATAATGTATTTCGTAGACAGAAAAAAGATTGAAGAGACATTACGTTTTTTCGAGGAGCAATATGAGTTGATGCAGAGTCATCAAACATGGACAAGTCCTCTAGAAAAAAAAGCGCTGGAACGAATTGTTCATTTGCTCGTCGAATGTATTCTTGATACTGGAAATGACATGATTGATGGCTTTATTATGCGTGACCCAGGAAGCTATGATGACATCATGGATATCCTTGTTGATGAAAAGGTCGTACCAGAAGGAGAAGGCAGTCAGCTGAAAAAGCTTGTCTCATCCCGCAAAACACTTGTGCAGCAATATCAGGAAGTGGATCATCATGACTTATTGCAGGTGATCAGCGAAGTAGAGCAGGCGCTAAAGGTTTTTCCAAGCCGCATCCGAACCTACTTGGAGCAGGAGCTTGGCCCAGTATCAGCGTTTAAATAAACCATTGGAGTTGTGAGCATCATGAAATACAAAGGCTATTTAATTGATTTAGACGGTACAATGTATAAAGGAACAGAAAAGATCGAAGAAGCAGGTCGATTTGTTCAAAAGTTAAATGAGTTGAACATCCCTTACTTATTTGTCACGAATAACTCATCACGAACGCCAAAGCAGGTAGCGGAAAAACTCGTTTCATTTGATATCCCAGCAACAGAAGAACAAGTTTTTACAACAAGTATGGCGACGGCCAATTATATTGCTGAGCAAAAGAAAGATGCGTCAGTTTACGTGATCGGTGAAGAAGGAATCAAGCAGGCCATTGAAGAAAAAGGGCTGACGTTTGGTCAGGAAAACGCAGATTTTGTTGTTGTTGGAATTGACCGGGGCATTACATATGAAAAATTAGCAGTAGGTGCGATTGCTATTCGTCAAGGTGCACAATTTGTCTCAACAAATGGAGATATTGCCATCCCAACAGAAAGAGGGCTTTTGCCAGGGAACGGCTCGTTAACATCTGTACTGACCGTGACGACAACAGTTCAGCCGACATTTATCGGAAAGCCAGAATCAATTATTATGGAACAAGCGATGCGTGTGCTTGGGACAGATGTGTCTGAGACGCTCATGGTGGGTGATAACTATGATACGGATATTATGGCAGGAATGAATGCAGGCATGGACACATTACTCGTCCATACAGGTGTGACAACAAAAGAGCTGCTCCAGAAGTATGAAAAGCAGCCAACCTATGTCATTGATTCATTATCCGAGTGGATTAAACGATTATCATAAAAAAAGAGGACAAGCGTTACGCGCGCGTCCTCTTTTTCTTTATTCTGCATTTCTCGCACTATGTGCCAGCCTGCTTGATGCGGCAGCAGCAATAGCGCCGACGATGTCATCTAAAAAGGTGTGGCATTCGCCTGTGGATTTATCGTTGAGTTTCCCGAGAATTCCTGGTTTTTCTTTATCGATATATCCGTAATTCGTAAAGCCGATCGAACCATAAATATTGACGATAGCAAAGGATAAAATTTCATCAACGCCATACAGGCTTTCGTCCGTTTCAAGTATTGATTGAAGCGGCTCAGTCAGCTTCTTTTGCTCGGCGAGTACGTCTAGTTCGACGCCCGTTAAAATCGCATTTTGGACTTCACGTTTTGCGATGACACGCTCCACATTGTGGAGGCACTCTGTCATGTCTAAGCCAGGATGATATTTTTCCTGTAAAAAGTAGACAAGGTCTGCTATATCTTGAATGGTTACGCCTCGTTCTTGTAAACGACGTCTTGCTGTTTTTTCTACTTCGTTCATCTCATGATGATGCGGCATTTATTCCTCACCCAATCCTCTTAATTTGTCCACAATGTGTAAAAAGCTTCGGATAGTAAATAGTATTCATAAATCCCTTAACCTGCGACTACGATATGATAAGAGATTGATCATAGGAATGCAGGTGAAAACATGAAAGAAACCATTTATCACACATTTGGTATTGATGTTCGTCAATTTATGCCATACGGCAGTTATCAGAGCTTTCAAACGGCGGAGGCTCTCTTCCTCATTGTTCCTGTGTCTCATTTGCGAGAAGAAGAACTCTCAGAGTTGTATCATATCAGTCAGTATTTACTGAATGCTGGAGACCCATACGTCGCTGTGTTTGAATTAACAAATGAAGAAAAGCCCACCTTTACTCATGGGAAGGAGCAGTACGCTTTATTAAAAGCAGCGCCTCCGATCTCAAGCCGTTCGTTTCAGCATGCGTCAGAGCTGGCATCCTTTCATGTTAGAGGAAGAGGATTTCCATATGAAGTATCGGAAACAAAACGTGTCGGTGCCTGGAAGGAATTATGGGCAAAACGATTAGATCAGCTTGAAGGCTTTTGGATGCAGCAAATGCACCAAAAACCGCTGGAACGGTTTGAACAAAAATTCATTGAATCGTTTCCGTATTATCTTGGATTAACGGAGAATGCCATTCAATATTTAGTCGATACTGAGCTCGATGATGAACCGAAAGAAGGTGACTCAGGCACTGTCTGTCATCAGCGCTTTTCACGTATGACATGGCCGCATGAGCAGCCGCTTCGTTTACCTGTGGATTGGGTATTTGATCATCCAACCCGTGATATTGCCGAATACTTAAGAGAGACCTTTGTACAGCATAAGGAAGATTTAATTGAAGAAGGCTTTTCCTTTCTTCAGCAATACGAGCAGGTGACACCTCTTTCCTCCTTTTCAAAGCGTTTGTTATACAGCCGTCTGCTGTTCCCGCTTCATTATTTTGAAATTGTGGAAGGCTACTACATGTCTGGAGAAAATGAAAAAGCATATTATGAAGAGCGGTTAGATTACGTCTTAAATGATGCGAGCCGCTATGAATACTTTTTGAAGGTCTTTCAAGAAATGAGTGCCATGCGAAGCGGCGGGAGCCCCATTCCGGCTATTGGCTGGATTCAGCCTGCAGCTGATTTGAAGTTTCAGTGAACAGACGAAACGTCTCTTTTCTCTTGAGGCGTTTTTCGTTATGCTTAAAGAAATCGATTAAAGGAGTGTCCTTCTTGACGAAACCTTATGTCTATATCACAAGAAAGCTTGATGAAGCATCACTTACACCATTAAAAGAAGTCGCTCATGTTGAGATGTGGCCGAGCGAGGATGAGCCGTGTCCAAGAGAAGAGCTAGAAACACAAGCAGCTAAAGCGGATGCGCTTCTCACCATGCTGTCAGATCAAATAGATGAGCCCCTCTTATCAAAGGCTCCGAATATCAAGGTGGTCGCAAACCTTGCTGTTGGCTATGACAATATTGATGTTGAAGCAGCCAAAAAGCGCGGAATCACTGTATGTCATACACCAGACGTCTTAACAGAATCGACGGCTGATTTAGCCTTTGCCCTTCTGATGGCGTCAGCTAGACGCATTGTTGAGGCGAGTGATTGGATTAAGGATGGAAATTGGACAGGCTGGGGCCCGCTTCTTCTTGCTGGTGCGGATGTTCATCACAAAACGCTCGGGATTGTCGGAATGGGCAGCATTGGAACAGCACTTGCCAAGCGGGCCAAAGGCTTTAATATGAATGTCCTTTATCATAATCGTTCAAGAAAACCCGAGGCAGAAGCGCAGCTTGGAGTGACCTATGCGGGTTTTGAGGAACTGCTCAAACAGTCTGATTTCATCGTCTGTCTGACGCCGTTAACTTCGGAAACGAAAGACATGTTTAATGAACAAGCATTTGATCTGATGAAGAACTCTGCTTATTTCATTAACGTATCAAGAGGACAGACGGTGGATGAGGACGCTTTATACGAGGCTGTCACGACAGGAAAAATTGCGGGCGCAGGTCTAGATGTATTTAGACAAGAGCCTGTCAGTCCATCTCATCCATTAACGACATTACGTAACGTCACAGTCCTCCCTCATATTGGAAGTGCTAGTGTCGAAACGAGAAAAACGATGATGCGTTTATGTGCTGAAAATATAGCGCTTGTCTTACAAGACGAGCCAGCCAAAACGCCGGTTCGTTCATAATATAAAGCTTCCCGGTGTTCGGGAGCTTTTCTGACAAAAATATTTTGAAAATATAGAATCTTGATGTAAATAGCTGTTAAGCGGTTTCATTCTGACAATCTCTTATTTTATTACCTTGTCAAAATGAGGATACCCCTTTATAATGTGTGTACATTGAATGTCTGTGTAAGGTTAACAAATGTCTTTTTAGAGAGGACATTTACGGAGAAAGGTGGAATTTCAGGTGAAGGCAATTCGAGTTGGGCTATTAGGATTAGGAACAGTGGGAAGTGGTGTCGTAAAAATTATCCAAGACCATCAGGATAAATTAATGCACCAAATCGGCTGTCCGGTATTAATACAAAAAGTGCTTGTGAGCAATCCCGATAAAAAAAGAGATGTGGATGTCGCAAGAGAGGTCTTCACAACTGAAGTATATGATGTGATTAGAGATCCAGAGGTCGACGTCATCATTGAAGTGATGGGCGGCATTGAAGAGACAAAACAATATTTAATAGATGCGTTGAATGAGAAGAAGCATGTCATTACGGCCAATAAAGATTTAATGGCGCTTTACGGTACGGAGCTTTTACATGTAGCGAAAGAAAATGGCTGTGATCTTTATTATGAAGCAAGTGTCGCCGGAGGAATTCCGATTTTGCGAACACTGGAGGAAGGGCTCGCCTCTGACCGAATCACCAAGATGATGGGGATTGTGAACGGTACAACGAATTTTATTTTAACGAAAATGAATGTCGATAAAAGCGCATATGAGGATGTCTTAAAAGAAGCACAGGATCTTGGCTTTGCAGAAGCAGACCCGACAGCTGATGTAGAAGGACTGGATGCAGCAAGGAAAATGGCGATTCTTGCAAGGCTCGGCTTTTCCATGAATGTAGATTTAGACGACGTCAAGGTGAAAGGTATTTCTGAAATCTCTGATGAGGATATTAATTTCAGTAAGCGGTTTGGCTATACAATGAAGCTGATCGGAATTGCTCAGCGGGATGGAGAGAAAGTGGAGGTCAGCGTTCAGCCAACCTTACTTCCTGATCATCATCCATTATCATCCGTCAACAATGAATTTAATGCGGTGTATGTCTACGGAAGTGCTGTAGGAGAAACGATGTTTTACGGACCTGGAGCAGGAAGTCTGCCAACAGCAACAGCTGTTGTATCAGACTTAGTCGCAGTAATGAAAAACATGCGCCTTGGCGTGAACGGAAGCGGATTTATCGCACCGCAGTTTGAGAAGAAGATCAAATCGTCATCAGAAGTATTTGCTCAGCAGTTTTTAAGAATTCATGTCAGAGATCAAGTCGGGGCATTCTCTCGCATTACATCTATTTTTTCTGAAAGAGGCATCAGCTTTGAAAAAATCCTTCAGCTTCCTGTAAAAGGACATGATGAGCTGGCTGAAATTGTGATTATTACACATCAGACCTCAGAAGAAGATTTCTCAAATATTCTGCAAAAATTAAACGACCTCGATGTGGTGGTTCAAGTGAAGAGCACGTACCGAGTAGAAGGGAACGGTTTAAGCTGATGAAATGGAATGGACTCATTGAAGAATTTCAAGAATTCTTACCAGTAAACGAATCTACACCTAAACTAACATTAAATGAAGGGAATACACCGCTGATCCATCTCGCCAAGCTTTCAGAAAAGCTGGGGATCGAGCTTCATGTGAAAACAGAAGGCGTCAATCCAACAGGTTCTTTCAAGGATCGAGGAATGGTCATGGCCGTTGCAAAGGCAAAAGAAGAAGGCAATGATACAATCATGTGCGCTTCAACAGGGAATACCTCTGCAGCAGCAGCAGCTTATGCAGCCCGTGCTGATATGAAATGTATTGTCATCATTCCAGACGGGAAAATTGCCTTCGGTAAGCTTGCACAGGCTGTCATGTACGGAGCAGAGATCATTGCCATTGACGGCAACTTTGATGATGCATTGAAAATCGTCCGCAGTATCTGTGAAAAAGCGCCGATCGCCCTTGTGAACTCCGTCAATCCTTATCGAATTGAAGGACAAAAGACAGCAGCATTTGAAATCTGTGAGCAGCTAGGCTCTGCCCCGGACGTACTGGCGATTCCTGTTGGAAATGCCGGGAACATCACAGCCTACTGGAAAGGCTTCAAGGAATATCACGAGAACAAAGGAACTGGACTGCCTGTCATGCGTGGTTTTGAAGCAGAAGGCGCAGCGGCAATCGTTCGAAATGAAGTGATTGAGCAGCCAGAAACAGTGGCAACGGCTATCCGTATCGGAAATCCAGCGAGCTGGCAACAAGCTGTGGCAGCCGCAGATGAATCAAACGGAAAGATTGATGAAGTGACTGATGAGGAAATTCTTCATGCGTATCAATTGATTGCACGTGAAGAAGGTGTGTTTGCAGAGCCGGGCTCATGTGCGTCGATTGCCGGCGTGTTAAAGCAGGTGAAAACTGGTGAAATCAAGCCAGGCAGTAAAGTTGTTGCGGTACTAACAGGCAACGGACTGAAAGATCCAAATACGGCTATCGATATTTCACAAATCAAGCCGGTCACACTCGATGCAGATGAAGATCAAATTCTTGAACACCTAGAAAAGGCCGCACGCGTATGAGTGAAGCCTCCATGCTTTTTTCAATCACAGTACCGGGAAGCACTGCCAATTTAGGACCAGGCTTTGATTCAGTTGGAATGGCACTCAGCCGCTATTTAAAGCTATCGGTCTATGACCATGATAGCTGGCTGTTTGAAGCAGAAACAGATGTCGTAGCTGGAATTCCATCAGGCACCGACAACCTAATTTATCAAACAGCCAAAAAGGTCGCAGATGACTTTGGAAAAACACTCCCGCCTGTTCATGTCAAAGTGTGGAGTGATATTCCATTGGCACGAGGGCTTGGCAGCAGCGCTGCTGCCATCGTGGCCGCCATTGAACTCGCCAATCAGCTTCTTGAATTAAACATGACAGATGATCAGAAGCTCTTTTATGCAAGTGAGATAGAAGGTCATCCAGATAATGCGGGTGCCTCTTTATTCGGTGGTTTACTAATTGGTCTTCATGAAGAAGACAAAACCCATGCCGTTAAAGTACAGCATGTGGATGTAGATGTTGTCGTGGTCATTCCTTTTTATGAAGTGCTCACAAAGGATGCCCGTGATGTCCTGCCAGAGGATTTTTCCTATAAGCATGCTGTCAGTGCGAGTGCTGTGAGCAACGTCCTTGTTGCCGCATTAATGACGCAAAACTGGCCGCTTGTTGGAGAAATGATGAATAAGGATTTATTTCATCAGCCTTACCGCACAATGCTCGTTCCAGAGCTGTCGAAGGTAGAGCATGTCGCTTCGCTCAAAGGAGCGTATGGAACAGCTTTGAGCGGTGCTGGGCCGACGATCCTCACCTTAGTGGAAAAAGGGAAGGGTGAAGCACTGAAAGAGCAGCTTGCCCAAAACTTCCCGCATTGCGAAGTCGATTTGCTGACGGTGCCTGTAGAAGGTGTTGTCGTGCAGCATCATCCTGTTAATCAAGTAAAGAACGTGCTGTAAAATCTGCACGTTCTTTTTTTATGCTTGTTTTTTATGGGAAGAAGCAGGGATTATTATTTAGAGGATCGAACTATTTTTTATGCATATAAGGGGGAGATACATTCATGAAGAAATTGATGACGGCAGAAGATTTAACGAAGATTGTTTCTGTTTCTCATCCGGTTTATTCACCAGATGGAAAAAAGGCAGTCTTTACAAAAGTCACTGTGAATGAGAAAAAGGACGACTACAACATCCACTTATGGGTACGAGATGAAGAGACAGAGGAGCTGGCACAATGGACATTTGAGGATGGAAAGCATCATCAGCCAGTTTGGTCAAAGGACGGCAGGCAGCTTGCTTTTATTTTGCAAAAGCCAAAGGAAGCCCCTCAGCTCGCACTCATAAAGAGCGAAGGAGGCGGCGTGCGTACTTTAACAAAGATTCCATACGGAGTATCTCACCCTGTCTTTTCTCCCGACGGAGCATTCATTTATGCGGCTGTGTCATTGAAACAATCAGAATCTGTTCATGATGAAAAAAAGGAAGAGCAAGATGAATTTGCTCCAGCGGTATATGATGATTTGACCTATAAAGCAGATGGAAGAGGCTTTCTAGATGGGCGTGTCACACAGATCGTGAAAGTGGATATCCGTTCAGGAGAGGTAGAGCCTATCACGAGCGAGCAGGTTCATCATATGAATCATACCGTTTCCCCGTGTGGAAAATGGCTTGCCTTTATTCAATTAAATCCACAGATACCTTACATAAGTGACGTGTGTCTTCTGTCATTAGAAGATGGTCAGACAAAAAAGATCACACAAGCAAACGGCGCTTATTCCACCGTATCTTTTTCTCCAAATGGAGAGAGTCTTTTGTATATTGGACATGAGCGCGAATTTCAAAATGCCACCTTCCCATCAATATGGCTGTATGATCTGAAAGAAGACAAGGTGGTTCAGCTGTCAGAAATGCTCGATATGTATGTTGGAAACTGTATGGCAGGAGATAGCGTGATGGGAGAGGCCTATCAGGTTCCACAGTGGACAAAGGACAGCCAAGGATTTTATGCGCTTGTTTCTGATCAAGGCAGTACAGGGATTTATTATTTCTCTATTGAAGGATTAGCCTATCCAGTTCGACTAGAGGCGGAACATATCACCAATTTCAGCCTTCATCCAGATGAAACCAAACTACTGCTCAGCCGGCTTTCACCTGTCTCACCAAGTGAGCTGTATGAGATGACATTAGGGGAGACAGAACTAAAGCAAATCACATTTGAGCATCATGATTTTCTAAAGGAGCATATCGTATCGGAACCTGAACCATTTTCTTTTCAGTCAAAAGATGGTGACGAGGTGCATGGCTGGTTTATGAAGCCTTCCCAGATGGAAGAGGGAAAGAAATATCCGCTCATTCTAGAGGTTCATGGCGGACCGCATGCGATGTATGGTTATACGTATTTTCATGAATTTCAAATGCTCGCTTCAGAAGGCTATGCCATCGTGTATATCAATCCGCACGGAAGTCATGGATACGGACAGATGTTTACCGACCGTGTAAGAGGAAGCTATGGTGACGTTGATTATGACGATGTCATGCAGGCTGTTGATCATGTGCTCAAAGCCTATGATTTCCTTGATGAAACAAGGCTTGGCGTGACAGGCGGCAGCTATGGCGGTTTTATGACCAACTGGATTGTCGGTCAGACCGACCGCTTCCGTGCAGCTGTCACACAGCGCTCCATTTCAAACTGGATTAGCTTTTATGGCATCAGTGATATCGGTTATTTCTTTACAAGGTGGCAGATTGATGGGGATATTTATGATTCTGTCGATAAGCTATGGGATCGTTCTCCGCTAAAATATGTGAAGCAGATGAACACGCCGCTTCTCATCCTGCACAGCGATGAAGATTATCGCTGCCCAGTTGATCAAGCAGAACAGCTTTTTGTGGCATTAAAGGAGCTTGGGAAAGACACAAGATTGGTCAAATTCCCGAAGGCATCTCATGATTTATCCAGAAGCGGTCACCCGGGGCAGCGTATTCAAAGACTGACCTTTATAAAGGAATGGTTTAGAGAAAAGCTAGCCTAATAAAAAACGACCCTTCAGCGTGCTGACAAACCCTCGCATTCGGTGTCAGTCCTGCGTGCTGGTGCTCACGAATAGAAAATTCGCTCCGCGCCAGTATTCGTCCTTCCTAGACTTCAAGGGTTTTCTTATCACGCTGAAAAGAAGACAAAGGGCTAAAGCCTTTGCAATCATGAAAAAAACGACCCGATTAGGGTCGTTTTCATGTCATATATGAATTAGAAAACCTGTTCAACTTCTACAACGCCAGGCACTTCTTCTAATAATGCGCGCTCAATACCGGCTTTCAATGTAATGGTTGAACTTGGGCAGCTGCCGCATGCACCAAGAAGACGTAATTTCACAATGCCATCTTCAATGTCTACAAGCTCACAGTCTCCACCATCACGTAATAGAAATGGACGAAGTTTGTCCAGTACTTCCTGTACTTGGTCTTTCATTTCGACTTCAGTCATTAGATATAATCGCTCCTTTCACAACATATCACCATTATATTCATCTGGACGATAAAAATCTATTGATTGGTTTCAAAGTTTCCTTCTCATTATAGCACAATCTCATCTTGAAACAAAAAGTGATTTTGACTTTTTTCATCCAGAAAATTCAGCTAAAATGAAGAAAGAATAGGGGGCTTGTCAAATGCACAAAACTGTCGATCTTTATGTATATGGAAGAGATGTACTGTGCGCTAGCTGCGTGAATCTGCCTTCTTCAAAAGATACATTTGAATGGTTAGATGCAGCATTAAAACGAAAATATCCGAATCAGCCATTTCGCATCACATATATTGATATAGAGCACCCGCCAGAAAACGAACAACAAAAGGAATTGTCTGAACGAATTCTTGATGATGAATTCTTTTATCCACTTGTCTTAGTAGAGGATCAAATCGTTGGAGAGGGCAATCCGAAATTAAAAGACATTTATCAAGAAATGGAGAGATACGGGTACAAGGAGAGCAGTGAATAAGCTGTTCTTTTTTTGAGGAATAAACGAACAAACGTTCCTTTTTGCATTGAAAAAGAACGTTTGTTCGTTTATAATGAAATGAAAGGAGCGTGAGCATCATGAATTATTTACTGAAACAATCTCTTCATCAGCAAGTGCCGATTGAGATGATTTATATGAAGAAAAACGGAGAGTGCACGAAGAGAAAAATCATTGTACACCGTCAAACGGATCAGCTTATCCAAGCGTATTGTTTATCGAAGAAGACAATGAGAACCTTTCGTAAAGACTGCATTCTTGCCCTTGCTCCGATCAAATGGACCAACTCATCGGCACATGCCGTTTCATAGAAAAAAGCTCCCTCGTCACGAAGGAGCTTTGAGAAAAAATTCACATGATTTTAGCCATTGTGATGCTTGTACATCCAAAGGAGTCCAGATTTCAGGAGTCTTGGCACCCGGCCAACAAGTGGACGATCAGCGACTAAGCCAAAGCCGGCTTTTTTCCCTAAAGAACCTAAAACACCTTTTAGCTTAAACTGTGGATAAGCCTCAGGAAGCGGCTCATTTTTCCAGCGTTTTTGCAGAGATTGGACAATTTGTTCTGCCTGCGCCTCAGCAAGCTGTGCACTTGGGGCATGCGGTAGACTTGCGCAGTCACCTACGACATATACATGCTCATCCCCTGGAAGATTATGATGAGGAGTTAATACGACGCGGCCTTGTGCGTCTTTTTCAACATCCATCTCTCGTACCACTTTGCTTGGCTGTATTCCTGCTGTCCACACGATGACATCTGCTTCAATCGCGTCATCATGGTTGTAAACGACACCTTCTTCAACCTTTGTAATATTGGCACAGTTAATGATCTTTACGTCATTTTCTTCAAACCACTTTTGCACATACAAACTTAATCTTTTTGGGAAGCTTGATAGTATCAACTCTCCGCGGTCAAAAAGAATAATGTTTAAATCAGCACGGCTTTCTCTTAGTTCACTGGCCAGCTCTACCCCGCTAAGTCCAGCACCGACGATGCCAACCGTTGCACCTGCGCTCAAATTGTTTAATTTGTTATACGCATGTCTTGACTGATCAATGGTTTGAATGCTGTATGTATGTTCTTTCGCACCAGGGACATTATGATACTTGTCCTCACAGCCGAGTCCAATCACCGTATCATCATACGGAATCGGTTCACGGTCACTGAATAAGATCTGTTTGTTTTCAATATCAATTTTTTCTACTTCCCCGTATTGAATATCCAGCTTCGGATGCTCTGGAAAAGATACTCGAATGTGATGATCAGAGATCGTTCCAGCAGCAAGTGCATAATATTCTGTTTTTAAACAGTGGTAAGGATTTCGATCAATTAATGTGATAGTGACATCATCAGGTAATTGATTTGGCAATAAGCGGTGGAGAACCCGCATATTCCCGTAACCTCCGCCGATCAAGACTAAATTTTTCATGACGATTCTCCTTTTCCCCGTAGACATTGAAAAACACTTATACTAAAAAACTTTAAGTTAAAATACCAAATAAAATTATATCGAATTTACTGTGAAACCACAATAATTGTTTCAAAATAACCTACATATTCATCAGTTAGTCCTAAATAGTAAAACATTTTATGAAGAATAGGCGTAACGATACAGATGAAGCTCATATTTTGACTAATTCAAGGAATTTCGGTAGGATGGTAAGGCAATGTGAGGTGAAGCACAGTGTTTCCACTGATCGAATTTTGTGTAAGTAATCTTGCACAAGGGTCTCAAGAGGCAAAAGAGAAGCTTGAAAAAGACCCAAACCTAGACGTAATGGAATACGGCTGTTTAAGCTATTGCGGCAAATGTATGGACTCCCCATTTGCACTTGTGAATGGAGAATTTGTTTCAGGAGAAAATGCAGAGCAGCTAGTCGAGCGTATTTATGCTTTTATAGAGGAAAACGACATGTTTTAAATGCACCACATGGGTCATGAGGTGCATTTTTTTCACATTTTCAGCTTCCATTTTTAAGGAGAATGAATAGAAAGCGCATCCAATATGTTATGCTAATAAAATATCATCAATATGAAGCATCACACGAGAGAAAAAGAGGCATATGCATAATAAAAGCCCTTTGCCATGGCAGCAAAGAGCTTTTATGTATGAAAAACGGGGGATGATAAGATTGTCTCCTGAATCGACTCCTTTTATACTATAAAGAAACAACATTTTTGGAGGAAGCTCATGACATCATTTCAATTCACGAAAATGCACGGATTAGGAAATAATTATATTTACGTTAATCAGATGAAGGAACAGCTTCCAGAAGAGCAGCTATCAGAAATAGCGATTCGCGTTTCTTCTGTTTATACAGGAATCGGTTCTGACGGGATGATCCTTATTTGCCCATCAGATGTTGCACCTGTGAAGATGCGCATTTTCAACAATGATGGATCAGAGGGCAAAAACTGCGGTAACGGGCTGCGCTGCGTTGCAAAGTATGTGTATGAGCATCAAATTGTGACGGACACAACGTTCCAGATTGAGACATTGTCAGGACTTGTTGAAGCGACCGTTCACGCTCAGGATGGTCATGTTCAGCTAGTCACAGTAGATATGGGAAAACCGCGTTTTGAAAAAGAAGCGATGCCGATGCTTGGTGAACCGGCCAGCACAACAATTAATGAGCCGCTTGATTTTGGCACTGCGAATTTAAATGGAACAGCCGTTTCAATGGGAAATCCGCACATCGTTTTTTATTTAGAGGACATTGAAAAAGCACCTCTTCATATACTTGGGCCGATCATTGAAAAACACGATATGTTTCCAGAAGGCGTCAATGTAGAATTTGTTGAAGTTGTCAGTGAAACCGAACTGCATTTTCGTGTGTGGGAAAGAGGCTCAGGCATTACACAGGCCTGCGGAACAGGGGCTTGTGCTGCGGCTGTATCCACAATTGTGAATGGGCAGGCGAAAAAAGAAACAGACATGACCGTTCATTTAGCAGGCGGAGACCTCATCATTCGCTGGAAAGACAATGACCACGTGCTTATGACAGGACCTGCGGAGACCATTTGTGACGGGACATTTTATCTCTAAACCATTTATTTGAGAAAAGGCATCATCACGTTTATAATTGAAAAAGAAACATCCAGTCAAAAGGAGGGATGATCATGAGTACACCAGTAACCATTACAGAAGCTGCTGCACTGCAGATTAAAGATATGATGAAAGAGCATGAAGAAGAAAATGCGTTCCTGCGCGTGGGCGTAAAAGGCGGCGGCTGCAGCGGTCTTTCGTACGGCATGGGCTTTGACCATGAAGTCTCAGAGAAAGACACGCAGTTCGAGCAGCACGGCATCAATGTCCTTGTCGACTCCGAAAGCCTTGATATCATGAACGGAACCATCATTGATTTCAAACAATCACTCATGGGCGGCGGTTTCACGATTGACAATCCAAACGCCATCGCATCATGCGGATGTGGTTCTTCTTTCAGAACAGCGACGAATACCGGTACGCCGGAAGAGTGTTAAGGGTTAAAACAATTCATTCTGTAAAACCATTTGTATAATGAAGACCTCCTCATATTAATCATTTTCTTGAGGAGGTTTTTTGTGTTGTTTTTAAAGATGCAAAAAAAAGGACATGACTTCAATCACTCAGCACGTCCTCTTTATAAAGATATTTAATTAGAAAAAAGCTCGCAGTTTCTTAGTATTTCCTCTGTTCACCTTCCACATCTTTTCAAAAGGTTTCATCATGGTGTGTCGGAAAAAATGTTCTTTGTTGTGTTTCGTTGAGAATAACGTTTCGTATTAATCGATTGTATTCTCAATCATCATTTTCAAAGCTGTTCCCTCTTTTATGAAGAGTAGTAAAGACTTTCATCGCTTCGCTCATAAATGATGCCAAGCCATCACCATAACGATCTATATTCTTTTTGAAACGTTCATCTTGAATATAGAGTTGGCCTAAACCGTAAAAAGCATCAAGAGAGTAATAACGAAAGTTTTCGTTTAAAAAGTCGTACCATTGTTTGATGACGATTTGCACCTCTTTGGATTTAGGGGAATGGCTGCGAAGAGAGGCTAGTTTATTCAGTATGCTATCCCAGCTATCAGATAATTCAATTTGTTCATCTTTAGACAAATGATTTAGTTTTGAGCTGACTTCATCAACAGCTTGATTTCCCCAACGGTGACGAGCTTCTTCTTCATATTGACTAAATTTCATATTCATATTCTCAAACCTCTCTTTATAGGTGTATTGAGTTTCTCCCGTTAAATGTTGTAGCGTCTTATCAATATTTCCGATCATTTTATTGAGATTATCTCGTTTCTCAATTAACATTTTTCTTTGTAGCATAAATGCTTCTTTCTTATTAAATGAAGGATTGTGCATCATCTTTTGGATTTCCTTCAATGGAAATCCAAGTTCCCTGAAAAATAATATTTGCTGTAATGTTTCAAGGTTTTCTTCTGAATAGAGCCGATAACGATTATCTGTGACTTCACTTGGAGTCAATAAACCAATCTTGTCGTAATGATGAAGTGTACGAATGCTAATACCAAATAATTCAGCTACTTCTTTTACTTTCATTTCAATTCACCTCTCTTGATATCCACTATAAAATATGACGTTGCGTTAGGGTCAATCATCTTTTTAAAAATTTATATCATTGTTGATCTTGTTTGAAGTAGTGAATTCAAGGAGTTATGTTTTTCTCGCAAATCGCTCAATTTTGTTACAGCTTACCCGAACAACTGGCTATTTCCCCTCGAAAAGAGTATCATGAAAACCAAACATAAACTGTAGTGAGAAAAGAGGTTGCTGAGGTTTGAGTGAACAAATCAATTGCAGGAACTGTCATGAATTGATTCCGTATCGTTCCAAAACGTGTCCATCTTGCGGGATTGAGAAGCCGCTTCCGAAAAAGGAACGTGTGAAGGATCGGGTGATTTTGGTTGTGGCAGGGATTGTTGTGGTGCTGCTTGCTGCAATGGTACTAGGAATGGCAAATGCCTATATTGGGGTTTTTAAATAAACGAAAAAGGAGTTCCTTGAGTGGGAACTCCTTTTTTGATCCGTTCTTATTTATTTTCAAATAAGCTTGTGGAATGGAGAGGCTGTACACGGGCTTTCGGGTCCATGTAGGCTTTCGCATTGTTGACAGCAGTTGGTGCTTCACCAAATCCGCTTGCAATCAATTTGACTTTTCCTTCATACGTACAGATATCTCCTGCTGCATAGAAGCCTTCAATGTTTGTTTCCATTGTAGATTTCACCACGATGGAGTTCTTTTCGATTTCAAGGCCCCATTGTTTGATTGGTCCAAGGGAGGAAACGAAACCGAAGTTGACGATCACATCGTCCACATCAAGTACTTGTTTTTTGTCGCCTTTGACTTCTTCGAGCACGATCTGTTCAATGCGGTCTTCACCAATGAGCTCAGTTGGCACAAATGGAGTCAGCACATTGACCTTCGAGTTGTGCAGGTTTTCTACACTGTGCTCATGTGCGCGGAATTTATCGCGGCGGTGAATGATGGATACTTCTTTTGCGATTGGTTCAAGCATGAGTGCCCAATCCACCGCAGAGTCTCCGCCTCCAAGAACGGCCACGCATCTGCCGGCAAATTGGTTCAGGTCATTAATGAAGTAGTGCAGATTGCTTCCTTCAAATGATTCTGCAGTATCCAATTCAAGCTTTCTCGGTTGGAATGCACCGTTACCAGCTGTGATGATAATTGTTTTAGAATAATGAATCTCTTGATTTGTGACAAGTTTAAAGATCCCATCTGCTTGCTTTTCAACCGTTTCAACAGCCTGCTCTAAGCAAATGGTTTGATCAAATTTATCCATTTGTTCCTTTAAGTTATCAACTAATTCTTGTGCGCGGATTTTTGGAAAACCAGCCACATCATAAATATATTTTTCAGGGTAAAGAGCGGATAGTTGACCGCCGAGCTGAGGAAGGCTTTCAATGATTTTCACACTTGCCTGTCTCATGCCTCCGTAAAACGCAGTAAACAATCCAACTGGGCCGCCCCCGATAACGGTAATGTCATATACCTTAGAATCTTCTTGCATTCCTTTAATCCTCCCAAATGAAAATTGTTATCACTATATCATATCATACCACATATCGTCGTTTGACTTGTTTTGAAAAACTTGTCGTTTTTTGATGCTGAAGCTTTGAAAAGGAGGAAAAAGTGAGAAAGACCGTTTATCATAAGGATTTTCAGTTTAAAGCCTTGAAAATTGGAGCAGAACTCGCTATTATTGTTAAGGGAACTAAATATTAATTTTTTATGAATTTTTGTCGGATACGGTCAAATGCTTTCGTTTTATGTAGGTGAAAGTTCAGATTTTCACATACTTATTTTTTTGTTTAAATTTCATAAAATGCCGCAAAGCGGTTGAGAATAACGATATGTAATTCTTTATCCGTTTTACAGCAAATTTAAAAAAGGTGGATGTGATTCCAGTGAATAAACCGAAAATCGTTGTATTAGGTGCAGGTTATGGCGGATTAATGACTGTAACAAGATTAACAAAACAGCTTGGCACAAATGATGCGGACATTACTCTTGTGAACAAGCATAATTATCATTACGAAACAACATGGTTACATGAAGCAAGTGCAGGTACTCTTCATCATGACCGCTGTCGTTATCAAATCAAAGATGTGATTAACAGTTCCCGTGTCAACTTTGTACAAGCAACAGTTGAAAGCATCGATAAGGAAGCGAAGAAAGTTGTGACATCAGATGGCGAACTTTCTTATGACTACCTTGTTGTTGCACTTGGTGCTGTTCCTGAAACATTTGGTATTGCAGGACTGAAAGAATATGCATTCTCAATCTCTAACATCAACTCTGCTCGTCAGCTTCGTGAGCACATCGAGCTTCAATTTGCTACGTATAATACGGATGCTGAAAAACGTCCAGAGCGTTTGACGATCGTTGTCGGCGGCGCAGGATTCACAGGTATTGAGTTCCTAGGTGAGCTTGGAAACCGTGTGCCTGAGCTTTGCAAAGAGTATGACATTGATCAAAAAGACGTGCGTATCATCTGTGTAGAAGCTGCACCAACAGCTCTTCCTGGATTCGATCCAGAATTGATCGACTATGCGATGAACTACCTTCAAGGTAAAGGTGTTGAGTTCAAAATCGGTACAGCGATCAAGGAATGTACGCCTGAAGGTATCATTGTTGGAAAAGACGATGATACAGAAGAAATCAAAGCTGCAACTGTTGTTTGGGCTGCAGGTGTACGCGGTAACCCAATCGTTGAAGAAGCTGGTTTTGAAAACATGCGCGGCCGCGTAAAAGTTTCTCCAGATCTTCGTGTACCAGAAAATGATGATGTCTTCATCATTGGTGACTGTTCATTGATTATCAATGAAGAAATCAACCGTCCATACCCACCAACTGCACAAATCGCTATGCAGCAAGGTGAAACAGTAGCGAAAAACCTTGCAGCACTAGTAAAAGGCGGTTCTCTTGAAAGCTTTAAGCCAGACATCAAAGGAACAGTTGCTTCTCTTGGTGAACACGACGCTGTAGGTGTTGCGTTTGGTAAAAAACTTCAAGGAACAAAAGCTTCTGCAATGAAGAAAATCATCGACAACCGTTCTTTATTCATGGTTGGCGGACCAGGACTTGTTCTGAAAAAAGGAAAATTCAAGTTCTTCTAAACCGTCATAGACAAAAACGTGTATCCTCGTGATACACGTTTTTTTTATGAGATGTGGTATATTTTCTCACTTGGTCATGGACAGTAAAATATGTTATGATAAATTATCAGAAAATTTAGATTAAGGAGTGAGCAATATGAATGCACAAACAAAGGAAAAAACATCAACCTGTCAATATTGTTCAGGAAAAGGGTATTTTCAGCTATTGCTCGGCGGATCTGAAACGTGTGAGGAATGTAAAGGGACAGGAAAGAAGCGTTAAGCGATCTGCTTTTTCCATTGATTGACTTCATCTCTATTTCCAAGTTAAACTAATGATGGGATATTTGGGGGTGGAGATGAAGTGATCAGTTTACCAGTCGTTATCATTTCAGTTATTTTATTTTTCGTGTTATTCTTCGGCATTGGTTTTTTGCTCAATATGCTGCTGAGAATGTCATGGATTATGGCTATTTTATATCCAATTGTATGCCTTTTCATTATTAACAATCAAAAGATGATCGCTTATGTAAGAGAGCCTGGCACTGCTTTTTCAGGAATAGGAGACCGGATCGTCTCACTCGCTGCGGCAGATATCATCATCTTATTAAGCGGCCTGATCGGTGCGATCGCATCAGGTTTTGTCATTAATGCACTTCGAAAAAGAGGGTATCAAATGTTTTAACTCACTTGTGGACACGCAAGTGGGTTTTTTTGTTTCTCCTTTGCATAGTTTCCATTTTGTTTGGAAACAAATAGATGGGTAGAGGAGTGACAAATAGAGATGAAAACATGGATGAAACGATTGTTCATGACAGCCCTATTCATGATTGCACTTTTGACAAGCTTTACGGGCATATCTGGAGTCGAACCAAGTGATTTAGCTGCGTGGGTGAAAGAGACCGATGCGGGCAAGCAAGTATCTTCTTTTTTTCAGCAGCCAAAAAGGGAAACGATGGCACTTAAAAGTGAAGACATGCGGGCTGTTTCTCTCGAAGAAGCGTTTAATTGGAACGATTACCCGAAGCAGAAGGTTGTGGCAACCGGCTATACAGCAGGTGTGGAATCAACAGGCAAAACGAAGGAACATCATGCATATGGCATTACATATTCAGGCGTCAAAGTGAAACGTGATTTATATTCAACAGTGGCAGCCGACCCATCCGTTTTTCCGATTGGAACGGTGCTGTTTATCCCAAACTATGGCTACGGCGTCGTTGCAGATACCGGGAAAGCCATTAAAGGTCATAAGCTTGATTTATACTATGAAACCGTTGATGATGTGTATAGAGAATGGGGTAAAAAAGTGCTCGATGTGTATATCATCAAAAAAGGTGAAGGGACGTTAACGGAAAAAGACTTAAATCAACTCAATGAAGCAGAATCGATGCAAGTATTCCGTCAGCAGTTTCAAGCCAATAAAGAATAAAAAAGCTTTGGGCCATTTAAGGTCCAAAGCTTTTTCACTTCTACATGAAGTAATAATCTAAGATGAGTGTCAGCAAGATCCCTGTTAAGCCGCCGAAGAAGACTTCAATCGGCTTATGACCAAGAAGCTCTTTTAATTTCTTTTGCTTTTCTTTTTCTTCCGCATTTGGGAAATTCTTTGCTTCGGAAACAAATCGGTTAAAATCTGTTACGAGCTTGTTGAGAACAGTCGCCTGTTCTCCTGCCTGTCTGCGAACGCCTGTCGCATCAAACATGGTAATAATGGCAAAGATAGCGGAAATGGCAAAGATAGATGTATCTAGCCCGTGCTCTAAAGCCACTGCTGTGGAGAGTGCTGTTACTGCTGCGGAGTGTGAACTTGGCATTCCGCCTGTGCTTGTAATGAGCGACCAATCTAGTCGTCTAGAAATAATAAATTGAATCGGTACTTTTACAAATTGTGCAAAAAAGATGGCTGCTAGGCTGGCAAGCAGCGGAAAATTCGTCAGTACGCTCATGAACAAGAAACATCCTCTCTTTAAGAAAAAATATCGTGCGAAATGATGGACTAAAAATCCTAGTATGATAAAAAAATGATAGCAGTAAAAAATGCTGCCAAGTCCATGTTCATTATAACATTAAAGAAACTAGATGTGGAACGAGGAGAACACGGACAGGCTGCTTAGGTTTTCACCGCTTTTTCATGATGCCCTTCCACGTGTGAAAATATAAATGTTCAACAAGTAAAGACAGACTGGCAATGATCGTATAGGCACGCAAATTTTGATATAATAGAAGTTCCAATGTGAAAAATGGAGTTCATTAAGGAGCGTGTGATAAATATGTTTTTCTCGACAAATGAATTGCAGCATAAAGATACACTGGCGATCGGACTTTTTCAAAAGAGCCAATTATCAGGAAAAGCAAAAGAAATGGATGAATTACTTGAAGGAAGAATCACTGAATTATTAAAAGAAGGCGACATTTCATCCAAACGAAATCAGCTTTCGAAGTTTTTCCCATCCCCTGAAACAGGCATCAAACGCATTTATTTTGTCGGGCTTGGGAAGGAATCAGATTACACGTTTGAAGAGGCAAAAGAAGTGTTTGCCCATTTATTTAAAAAGCTTCATCAAGATAAAAAGCAAGCGGTTTCTGTCTTGCTGGATACGTTTGTTGGAAAGGATCTGCCTGCCCAAGATGCAGCCCATGCCCTTTCTGAAAGCTGCCTTTTAGCTACATATGAATTGCAGGATTTTAAACATAAAACAAATGAACCAGATCGCTTTATCGAGTTTGTTTATGCAACGACGGAGCATGATCAAGCTGAAATTCAGGCGAGTCTGAAAGTCGGTGAAGTGTACGGACAGTCAGTCAATTCGGCCCGTACCCTTGTGAATATGCCGCCGAACATGCTCACATCCTCTGATCTGGCTTCGTATGCGGCAGAGCTTGCATATAAATATGAATTTGAAATTGAAATTTTAGATAAAGAACAAATGGAAGAGCTCGGAATGGGCGGTATTTTAGCCGTCAATAGAGGCTCAACAGAACCGCCAAAACTCATCGTGCTGAAATATCAAGGCAAGGAAGAATGGACAGACGTCATTGGTCTTGTCGGTAAAGGCATCACGTATGATACCGGTGGCTACTCTTTAAAGCCAAGAGCGAGTATGGTTGGCATGAAAACAGATATGGGCGGCTCAGCCTCTGTTTTAGGTGCAATGGAAATCATCGGGGAACTTCGCCCAGAGCAAAATGTCATTGCGGTCATCGCCTCAACGGATAATATGATTTCCGCAGACGCTATGAAGCCGGACGACGTCATTGTGTCACTAAGCGGTAAAACAATCGAAGTGCTCAATACAGATGCAGAAGGCCGTCTTGTTTTAGCAGATGGGGTGACATATGCGAAGCAGCACGGTGCCTCTGTCCTTGTAGATGTGGCCACATTAACAGGCGGTGTCATTGTGGCGCTTGGAAATGAGACAACAGGCGCGATGACCAATAACGATGAGCTGTACGCTCAGTTTAAAGAGGCATCAGAAGAATGCGGTGAAATGATCTGGCAGCTGCCAATCACGGAAAAAGATAAGAAACGAGTACGAAACAGCAAAATGGCGGATCTCAATAACTCACCAGGCCGTGATGGTCATGCGATCATGGCAGGTGCTTTCATTGGCGAATTTGCAGAGGAAACGCCTTGGGTTCACTTAGATATTGCAGGCACTGCAACAACAGAAAAACCTTCATGCTTTGGACCAACAGGGGCAACAGGTGTGATGGTGAGATCACTCGCAACATTTGTGGAACGATTTGAAGCAACAAAATAAAGGAGAAGGCTCTGCCAAGTGGCAGGGCTTTTTTTATGTAGGACATACGCCATTTGACGAAGTTTTTTTTCTATGGTAACATACGTTGGTACTTTAATTATCTACTACATTAGTAAACTAAAGGATTTCGGAGGTTTCACCATGAATGCAGTTGTTTTAGCGGTTGTTTTAATGTTGATATTAAGCTTGCTGCGGGTCAATGTCGTGATTGCGCTGGCAATAGGCGCTTTAGCTGGCGGACTTGCAGGTGGATTAGGCTTGGGAGGAACAGTGGACGCCTTTACGGATGGACTCGGAGGAAATGCAACCGTGGCGATTAGTTATGCGTTATTAGGGGCATTTGCTGCGGCGCTGACGAAAACAGGTCTTCCAGATGCCATGGTTGAAGGAGCAGTGAAGCTTCTAGGAAAAGAAGGCGATTCAAGACGGAAAACACTATCAAAAGTGCTTATCGTTCTTGTCATTTTGATCGTGTCTTGTTTTTCACAGAACGTCGTTCCTGTTCATATTGCCTTTATCCCAGTCTTAATTCCGCCGTTATTAAAGGTGTTTAACGAACTTCAAATTGACCGCAGACTGCTAGCCTGTGTCATGACCTTCGGACTCACTGCACCATATATATTACTTCCAGTCGGTTTTGGACAGATTTTCCACGGAATGCTTCGTGACAATATGAAGGAAGCGGGTCTGACTGTAGACTTAGCAGATATTCCATATGCAATGCTGATTCCTGTTGCGGGTATGGTTCTTGGATTGATCGTTTCCATTTTTGTATATCGAAAGCCGAAGGTATATGAGGATCGTGAAATTACAGACGTAGAAAAATCGGCTTATACGAAAAAAAGCTTATTCTTTGCCGGTCTTGCTATTCTCGTTTCGTTGATTGTCCAGCTTTATCTATCGCAAAGCCTTGGCGTAGAAGGAATGATCTTCGGTGCACTCTCAGGACTGCTTGTCTTGTTTGTGACTGGAATGATGAAACGCGGTGAAGCAGATGAACTGATTACATCTGGAATGAATATGATGGCTTTTATCGGTTTTGTCATGCTTGTTGCCGCTGGATTTGCGAACGTTTTAACAAAAACAGGAGACATTGAATCTCTTGTCAAAGCATCTTCCCAATTTATCGGCAACAACCAGAGCCTTGCAGCGATTTTAATGCTGCTCGTTGGCCTGCTTGTGACAATGGGGATCGGATCATCATTTGCAACGATTCCGATTATTACAACCATCTTTGTTCCACTTTGCTTACACTTAGGATTTAGTCCAATGGCTACCATTGCTATTATTGGTTCTGCTGCGGCTGTTGGGGACGCAGGTTCACCTGCAAGTGACAGTACGCTTGGACCAACATCTGGATTGAATATGGATGGACAGCATCACCACATTTGGGGAACTTGTGTCCCGACTTTTATCTATTATAATATTCCGCTTGTACTGTTCGGCTGGCTGGCAACGATTATTCTGTAAAATGCAAAGCTTGTAGAGAAAACGATGATGTTTTTTCTATAAGCTTTTTTGTTGTTCGTAGATGAAAAATAATTAGGACAAAAGTATGAATTAAATGAATCTTTCTTCCTCTATATTACGTATATATGCTGATAAAAATGAAAAGGGGAAG
This sequence comes from Bacillus sp. DC4300-2b2, assembly GCF_049895685.1. Taxonomy (NCBI): domain Bacteria; kingdom Bacillati; phylum Bacillota; class Bacilli; order Caryophanales; family Bacillaceae; genus Bacillus; species Bacillus sp. DC4300-2b2. The sequence goes on along the minus strand of NZ_JAFCSW010000001.1, from coordinate 121,390 downwards.
ATGGGATATGTCATTTTTTAAAAAGCTAGCGGCAAGTGCTGGGATTGGTGCAGCAAAAGTAGATACCATTTTAGAGAAAAACGCTTATTATCCAGGACAAGAAGTAAAGGGAACTGTCCATGTAAAGGGCGGAAAAATTGCTCAGGACATCCGCTATATCAATGTCAAGATTCAAACACAGTATGTGATTGTGAAAGATGATGAAGAGCATAGAAAATATGTGAATATCTTTACTTTACGGGTGACGGATTCTTTTACCATTCAGCCTGGAGAAAAGCATGAATTTCCGTTTTCATTTATTCTTCCTATCGATACCCCGATGACGATCGGAAAAGTAGAAATTGCAGTAATGACAGACCTTGATATCCAAGGCGGAATCGATAAATCTGACTATGACCGCATTTTCGTTGAAGCACATCCTTGGGTGAGAAATGTACTGGAGGCCACTAGAAATCTTGGCTTCCACCTGAACGAAGCAGACTGTGAGCAAGCACCTTACTTTCAGCGGCGCCTGCCATTCGTCCAAGAATTCGAGTTCATTCCGACATCAGACTACTATCGCTATATGCTTGATGAGCTAGAGCTGATTTTTCTGATAGATGAAGGCGGCTTAGACATTGTTTTTGAAGTCGACCGCAGAGCAAGAGGCCTGAGAGGATGGCTCGAAGAGATGTATAATGAAGGAGAACAGCTTGCGCGCTACCGCTTCAGTCCATCAGATCTTGAAAATGTAGAAGTACTTGAAGGAATGCTAGAACAAATCATAGATCAATACGCTGAGTAATGATGAAAAAAGAGCCTGAATGATAACAGGCTCTTTTTTCTATGAAACAGCTTCTTGTTTTCGAAAGGATGTGGCTTTGGATACAGAGCGATAAATTTTAGGTGCCAGCATCGCAAGTAATATAGTCAATGCGTAATCTTTTACCATAAACCAGATCATAAAGAACCATGTGGTTTGATAGGAAATCGGTGCATTTAGCCATACATTTAATGCGAGGTATGTATAGGTCGTTCCAATCACATACATCACGGTCGTACCAGCAATGGCTGCAAGCAAAAAGCGGCCAAAGCCAGGATTATTTCTTTTTTCTAGAATGAATCCGGCAAGCCAGGCAGCAGGGAGGTATGATAATACAAAGCCGCCGCTTTTGCCTAAAATGACCCCAAAGCCCGCAGAGAACTGAGCGAATACTGGTGCACCAGCAATTCCAACCAAGGCATAGACAATCATAGCTAATGCCCCGAGCCGTCTGCCGAGTAAGAGACCGGCAAGCACACAAAAAAACGGCTGCATCGTAAGTGGAATTCCGCCGACCTGTAAAAACGGCACAATAGATGTGATATTGGCCCCGATAGCCATGAGTGCAGCAAACATTCCGACTAGCACAAAGTCAGCAGTTCGTGTCTTCTTTTGCATGATGTTTCCCCCTGTCTTATCTGTACAAATAGATTAAGGGGAAGAAGAAATTTTGTCAACTTGTTTTTATTTTGGGTTAACAATAAAAACCCGCCCATCAAGAGGGCGGGTAGTTGATTAAGCTTCGGTCATAAAAGTGGCATCGATGGCTTTGCTGACAGGTACGTAATCATAGCCGAGATCACGAGCGACCGCTTCGTACGTGATATGTCCGTTCATGACATTGACACCTTCTGCGATGGCGTTGTTTTCTCTAATGGCTTTTGCAGCGCCTTTATTCGCAATTTGCAGTGCATATGGAACAGTGACATTCGTTAACGCAACAGTTGATGTCCGCGGAACCGCACCTGGCATGTTGGCGACAGCATAATGCAATATGCCGTGTTTTTCATAAGTAGGCTGGTCATGGGTTGTGATATGATCAATGGTTTCGACAATGCCGCCTTGATCAATCGCTACATCCACAATGACAGAACCAGGCTTCATTTGTTTCACCATTTCTTCTGTCACAAGCGTTGGTGCTTTGGCACCAGGAATCAGCACAGCACAAATGAGAAGATCTGCCTCACTGACTGAATCTGCAATGTTGACAGGATTGGACATTAACGTTTTCATTTGATGGCCAAATTGGTCGTCCAGCTGACGCAGGCGTTCTGCGTTTACATCAATCAGGGTGACATCTGCGCCAAGTCCGATCGCCATTTTCGCTGCATTTGTTCCAACAACACCGCCGCCAATAATGGTGACCTTTCCCCTTGATACCCCTGGTACACCTGCAAGTAAAATACCCTTTCCGCCTTTTGGCTTTTCTAAAAATTGTGCACCAATTTGAGCAGCCATTCTGCCTGCTACTTCAGACATAGGTGTGAGAAGAGGGAGGGATCTTCCGTCCGTTACGGTTTCATAAGCAATGGCTGTAACGCCTTTTTGTTTTAATGCTTCAGCCAAGGAGGGCTCTGCGGCTAGATGCAGGTACGTAAATAAGATGAGTCCTTCTCTGAAATAAGGATATTCCTCACGTAATGGTTCTTTTACTTTCATGATCATATCAGAAGATGCCCATACATCTTTCGCCTGATCAAGAATCTCTGCACCAACAGATACATAATCGTCATCAGTGAATCCGCTTCCAAAACCAGCGTTTGTTTCAATTAAAATCTGATGTCCAGCTGAAAGCAATTGAGAAGCTGCTCCTGGTGTTAATGCCACTCGGTTTTCATTGTTCTTAATTTCTTTCGGAATGCCGATGATCATGTTTATTCCTCCTATACTTATCTATTGATATTGTATGTCTAGTGTATCCTGAAAGTTTAGAAAATTCTTCGGTTGAAATAAAAAATAAAAAAACGCCTCTTTGTGAAATTTCACAAATGGACGTTTTTTAGCTTCATATCAAGGTATATGGTCATTTTCTCATTCATGTTTTTTAAATCAATTTCTGCGATGTCTGTAATCCGTTTTAATCGATAATTTAAGGTATTGATGTGGATATTTAATTGCTTTGCGGCAATATTGGCATTGCTGTCACAGTCAATAAACCGTTCAAGTGTTTCGACAAGGTTGGAATGATGCCTCAGGTCGTAATCCTCCAGCTTCGATAAAGAGTAACTGGAGTAAGAAGAGCCCTTTCGCTTCTCAGCAAGCACATCAAGGTATTGATAAATGCCTAGTTCAGAAAAGCTGTTTAAACGTTCTGTTTCAACTGGAAAGCGTTCTTTCGTTTTTAATACAGCCAGTGCCTCTTTATAGGAAGGCTGAATTTGAGAGATGTTATCGTAAATTCCTCCAATTGCTGCCTGAACATGCTGAATATGATACCGGTCCGCAAGCTGCTGCAGCATGCCGCTTGTGAATTGTTTAATATCTTGAAGCGGATGTTCTGTTTTTGGGGAGACAAGAATAATGAATTCGTGAAAATCAACAGTCGTTAACAATACCTGTACTTGCTGTGTTGTTTCAAGCAGATAGGACAGCTTTTTTTCTGTCTCCTCTGTGAGTTCGTCACGAAGACGGAAGATGATGATGGCATATGTGTCTGGACATCTGATGCCAAGTCTTAAAAAAAGGTCAAGCATCTCATCCTTTTCATGAATATGACCCGTGAGCATTTTCCAGAAAAGCTCCTGATTGCGTTCCTCTGTTTTCGTTTTTCGAATTTGTAAATTGAGTAATTTGTTTTTCACGGCATGTGCTGCCATTTTGAGAAGGTCCATTTCTTCTTCTGAAAATGGCTGTGCGGATTCAATCGCCCAAATAAATCCGAGCACTTCTTTGTCCTTCCAGATGGAAATGGCGACCCTGCTAGATAAACCCACCTCTGCAATTTGAGGGACACGAAGCGGTTCGTCTGTTTTAAGGAGTGTAGGAATGATGCCGTCCTTCCAAAGCCGATTGATGACTTTTTCCGGTACCCGGCGGGAGATAATGGTTGAAGTTCTGGCAGGATCAGTAAAATCATTGTGTGTGCTATATGCCAATAATCGATGATGAGTATCTTCTATAGTAATAGGGCAATTGAGCACATCACTAATTTGGTCTGCCACATCCTCTAAACGATCAAGACTATACTTAAACGGATCTGTCTTTTTTGTCATAAAAAACCCCTGCTTTTTCGAATATTTCACGTACTTACATTATGAAGAGAATGAGGTACGTAAATCAACAAAAAACTGCCATAAACTTAAAAAAACAAAAAGTGTGAGAAGCAAGCAAATGGATGCTGAAGCACGATGAAAAAGAAATAGTACAATAATAACGTAGTAAAAAATCAATAGGCGGAAAGGTTCATCGAAGTGAGCGGATACTTATTAAGAATATATGACCAAAAAATTGTTAAATACTAGATAAAGAGCGAAAAAACAGTAATTCTATAGACTCATTTTGTAAAATAAAAACAGATTTGTTTGACTGTGTATCATTTCTGTTTTTATAATAATAACGTCAAAAAATAAGTGGATTAGCCCATTATATGGCGGCTATGCACGGGAGGTAATGAGGAATATGTCAGGAATTATTCGCGTAACCCCAGAAGAACTAAGAGCGACCGCTAAGCAATATGGTGTTGAAAGTCAAGAAGTGTTAAACCAAGTTGATCGTCTAAATAGAATGATCTCTGATTTAAAAGGAATGTGGGAAGGTGCTTCTAGTGAAGCATTTGCTGATCAATACGAACAGCTTAAGCCTTCATTTATCAAAATGTCTGATCTATTAACAGATGTCAGCAATCAGCTTGATCAAACGGCAAATACACTTGAAAGCACTGACCAAGACATCGCAAGCCAAATCCGCGGCTAATCAAGGGGATTTCCTTTCTAAGTGTGAAAAGCAGAAACAGCGCCGAGTCTGTCAATGGATGCCGGCGCTCTTTCTATTTTGTGAGGTGGAAATTTGTGTATATCGATATTACCATCGACTTAAAAAATTATGATGGCAGTGTGTTTGATTTGAGACTATCAAATTATTTACATATTAAACAAGTCATCCATATCGCCTGGCAGGCAAAACAAATCTCGCTTCCAAAGCGGGAAGGCGGATGGGTGCGAGTAGTCAATAAGAAAGCTGTGTTTTCAGGCGAATATAAGCTGTCAGACTGTGGAATTACCACAGGAGACAGGCTGGAAATACTATGAAAGGACTTTTGTAAATGGCAGATAAAAAGAGTTCCTATTTAGAAGAACAATTAGAAGCAGTCATGAAAAAAGAGGGAGGCACCTATACCTTTATTTTTCAAAAAGAGACAATTAAACTCTTAGACGGTTTAGAAGCGGCACCGATCAAAGACATCAACCCTTCATTTCAGAAAGAGATTCAATTAACCGAAGATGAGGTCATCATTTCTATACAACCGCCTCCTGCCTATCAGGAATTTCGTTTCATCCATGCAAAGGATGAAAAAAGTAAATGGATTTTTTCATACCAGCTTGTCGATGCAGTTCTTAAACACGATGTGAAGCGGCTGCATCCTATTGTTTCTCCTGAAAACATTGTTTTTCATCAAGGCTTAGCTCCTGCATTTTTGCATTATGGAGTCAAAGAAAGCCTCCCGCCATATGAAACTGATGAACATCGCCTGTTAAAAGAGGTCAAGGCCGTCGTTCTTCGAGTGGTTGACCATGAATATCAATTTCAAGAATATGTGGCTTACAATGAAACGTTGAAATTATCTGAGCTGGCAAAAGAAATTAGTGAAACGAAGTCGCTGGAAGAGTTGTCAGCTTTGATTGAGCAAAAGATCAAAGCAATCGATACGAAAGAAAAAACGCTCTTAACCATCCCTAAAAAGAAATGGAAGATTGAGCGATACATCGGACTAGGTCTACTTGTCCTATTAATCCCTGCATTGGTGTACACCATTTATACCTTCTTTTTTGCCATGCCAAAACAAGAAGCATACGTCGAGGCAAACAAATATTATCTCAACAAGCAGTACAGTCAAGTGGTGGATACGTTAGAGAAGTATCCAGCCAATAAAATGCCAGTCTCTCTTCAATATGAACTGGCCATTTCGTATGTACAAACGAATCAAGGCAGCCTCTTACTTGATCAGCATAAAAAAGAAATCACAGAAACGTACACATTGCAGACAGATCCGCAATACTTCCTATTCTGGATTCATATTGGACAAGGCAATAGCAAGGAAGCACTTGATATTGCACGGGTGCTTGGAGACGACAGGTACATATTCACGGCACTCGTCGCCTACCGCAATGAAATTCAAAACGATGACAGTCTTTCTGCTGAAGAAAAACAAAAACAGCTAGATCCAATCATTAAAGAAATGGCGAAATATGAAGAAAAAGAAACAACTGAGACAAGCACAAGTGACTCATCGGGCGAAAGCCAAGCAGATGAAACAGCTGAACAAAAAGAGCAGTCAAAAGCCGATCAAGAGAAAAAAGAGAAAGAATCTGAAGCGAAAAAGAAAACCTCTCAGACAAAAAAAGATGAGAAAAAATAATTCTTTCGATACAACTGACAGTTGGTGCTGTCCGATGAGGAGGTGGAGCGTTTGAGTCTTCTTTGGGTTTTTTATGAGGAGGATTATCAAACCGTCCGTTTAGATGAGCAGTTCAATCGAGAAGCTCTGATTGGACCAGAAATAGAGCATACGGTGACAATCCCTTCACTTTCATTTGATGAAGGGACAATTCGTTTATCTCCTGATGAACCGAATGATGGTTTTACTATTTATCAGGGAGATGAGAAGAAAGGCAAATTACTTCCACATGAACCATATCAGCTTGGTTCACTCACATTTATTTTAATGGATGCACATCATGATCAGCATATTTATTACCTAGGAAATAGAGTTGAGCTGTCTTTTTCACGTGAAGAGAAAGATGAGATCGATGTGTGGAAAGAACAAGCTCATTCCATGTTTCAAGATGCCAGCCAGTTCACTTTAGAGAAAATCGAAGGAACATGGTATGTCATGCCTCAGGACGAGACGATTTACGTGAACGGAAAGAAAATCAACGGTCCAGAGAAGGTTTATGCCGGAGATGAGCTGTTCTGGAACTTTCTGACGGTGACATTTATAGATGATGATTTATTAAAGGTGACAGCTTACGAACCCTTTCAAACACGCTTGGAAAAAACAAGACCGCCAAGCACCGAAACAAAACAAAAATACCCTTCATACAGACGTACACCGCGTTTGATTTATGATTTACCAGATGACCGGGTATCCTTTAGTTTTCCTTCGCAGGAGAGTGAAAATAACAGCAGAGGGCTTTGGCTTGTTGTCCTTCCGCCGCTTGTCATGCTCCTTGTGATGGGGATTGTCGCCCTTATCCAGCCGCGCGGAATCTTTATTGTCGTGTCGATGGCGATGTTTATCATGACGTTAATTACATCGTCCGTTCAATACTTTAAAGAAAAATCACAGCGCAAAAGACGAGAAGAGAAGCGGCAGCGAGTCTATTCTCTTTATTTAGAAAATAAGCGGAAAGAGCTGCAGGAGCTGTATGACCGCCAGCAATATATTTTGACATATCATTATCCGTCATTTGAACAAATGAAGTATTTAACATCAGAAATCAGCGGCCGCATTTGGGAAAAGACACTTGTGAGTGACGACTTCTTGCATCTGCGTCTTGGAACGGGAGCAGTCCCATCAAGCTATGAATTATCGATGAGCGGCGGCGATATGGCCAATCGAGATGTTGATGACTTAATGGAACAAACGCAGCACATGCAAAAAGTATATCGTGAAGTGAAGAATGTCCCGATTACATTCGGCCTTGCGGATGGTCCAACAGGATTAATTGGGAAGCCTGCGATTGTGAAAAATGAGCTTCATCAGCTTGTCGGACAGCTTGCTTTCTCGCACAGCTATCACGATTTGAGATTTGTCTTTATCTTTCATGAGCAGGAGTATGAGAATTGGGAATGGATGAAATGGCTTCCGCACCTCCAGCTGCCTCATACATATGGCAAAGGGTTTATTTACAACGAACAAACACGCGATCAGCTGTTGTCCTCGATTTATGAAATTTTACGTGAGCGTGATTTAGAAGAAGAAAAAGAGAAGAAAATCTTTACGCCTCATTTTGTGTTCATCGTGACAAATCATGAGCTCATTGCCGAGCATGTGATTTTAGAATACTTAGAAGGCAGCCGGACAGATCTTGGTATCTCCATCATCTTTGCAGCAGAAACAAAGGAAAGCTTAGCTGAAAATATTTCGACGCTTGTCCGTTATATTAACGAAGAAGAAGGAGATATTCTCATTCAGCACAAGAAGGCAGTACGAATTCCGTTTCAACTTGATACACATCAGCGCGGGGACAATGAACTGTTTGCCAGAACCTTGAGAACATTAGATCATCAAGTTGGCATGACCAATTCGATTCCTGAGACGGTCTCATTCCTTGATCTTTTCCATGCCAAACATGTAGATGACATTGGCATTCGTGAAAAATGGCTGACTTCAGAAACGGCCAAATCATTATCAGTGCCAATCGGTTATAAAGGGAAAAACGACATTGTCGATCTGAACCTGCATGAAAAAGCACACGGCCCGCACGGACTATTGGCGGGAACAACGGGATCAGGGAAAAGTGAATTTTTACAGACATATATTTTATCGCTCGCTGTACATTTTCACCCGCACGAAGTTGCTTTCCTGTTGATTGACTACAAAGGAGGCGGAATGGCACAGCCGTTCCGAAATATTCCTCATTTACTTGGAACGATCACCAATATTGAAGGCAGCAAGAACTTTAGTGAAAGAGCGCTTGCCTCAATTAAAAGTGAATTGAAGAAAAGACAGCGGCTGTTTGATCAGTATCATGTGAATCACATCAATGATTATACGAAGCTCTACAAGGAGAAAAAGGCTGAGCAGGCAATGCCTCACTTGTTCTTAATCTCTGATGAGTTTGCTGAATTAAAAAGTGAAGAGCCAGACTTTATTAGAGAGCTTGTCAGTGCTGCACGTATCGGCCGAAGCCTCGGGGTCCATCTGATCTTAGCTACCCAAAAGCCAGGCGGGGTCATTGATGATCAGATTTGGAGTAACTCCCGTTTTAAGGTCGCACTAAAAGTGCAAGATGCGTCAGACAGTAAAGAAATTTTGAAAAATAGTGATGCAGCGTCCATTACCGTCACAGGCCGCGGTTATTTACAAGTGGGCAACAATGAAATTTATGAATTGTTCCAATCGGCTTGGAGCGGTGCACCATATATGGAGGATGGCTACGGCTCAGAAGATGACATTGCCATTGTGACTGATACAGGTCTTATTCCGTTATCAGGAGTAAGCACAGAGCCAGCAGTGAAAAAAGAGACAGTGACGGAAATTTCTGCTGTTGTGGATGAAATTGAACGTATGCAGCAAGAGCTTGGAATTGAGAAGCTGCCAAGTCCATGGCTTCCACCGCTTGAGGAACGTATTCCAAAAACACGTTATGCGTCGAGTGAAGAGCATGTCTTCCATTTTGCGCTTGTCGATGAACCAGATCAGCAAAGCCAGCATCCACTTTCTTATCAAATGATGGAAGATGGGAACATTGGCATCTTTGGTTCCTCCGGCTATGGCAAATCACTTGCTGCTACAACACTATTGATGAGCTTTGCGGAGAGGTATTCACCTGAAGAATGGCACGCATATATTTATGACTTCGGAAACGGAACATTGCTTCCGTTAGCCAAACTGCCGCATACGGCGGATTATTTCTTAATGGATCAGATGAGAAAAATTCAAAAATCAATGAAGCGTCTGCGGGAAGAGGTTGAATATCGCAAGCGATTATTCAGACAGCAAGAAATGAGTCATATCAAAATGTACAATGCCTTAAATGAGAAAAAGCTTCCGTTCATTTTTATCGTGATTGACAACTTTGACATTGTCAAAGACGAAATGCATGATCTCGAATCTGAATTTATTCAGCTGAGCCGTGACGGACAATCACTAGGTATATACTTCTTGATTACGGCGACCCGGGTAAATGCAGTGCGTCAATCGCTGATGAACAATCTGAAAACTAAGATTGTCCATTACTTAATGGATCAAGGAGAGGCGTACTCGATTATTGGCAGACCGAAATTCAGTTTAGAGCCGATCCCAGGACGAGTGATTATCAACAAAGAGGAGCTTTATTTTGCGCAAATGTTTTTGCCAGTTGAAGGAGAGAATGATCTCGAATTGTTTGAGCATCTGAAACAAGAGATACAGCTTCTTCATGACCGCTTTGAAGCAGCCGAAAAACCAAAGCCTGTGCCAATGCTTCCTGATAAGCTGACAGTTTGGGAGCTTGAGAGTCGTTTAGATGAACAAAAACCGCCTTATAACATTCCAGTCGGATTAGATGAGGAATCTGTGGCACCTGTTTATTTTGACTTGAAAAAGAATAAACATTGCCTCATCATCGGTCAAACGCAGCGCGGGAAAACAAATGTGACAAAACTGATGCTTGAGCAGCTTTTAGTAGCAAAGCCTGAAAAACTGGCTGTCTTTGATTCAATTGATCGAGGTCTATCCCATTATGCAAAAGAAGAGAACATTGATTACCTTGAAACAAAGGATGATATCACGGAATGGGCAGAAGAAATGGACCGCTTATTCAAGGTGCGGGAAGAGATGTATGTCGAAGCTGTACGCCGAGGAGAGACCGATCAGCTGTCATTTCCTCAAATTGTGCTTGTGATTGATGGCATTACGCGTTTTCAGCAGACGATCGATCCGCGTCTTCAAGATCAATTGGCTGATTTCATGAAGTCATATGCACACTTAGGCTTCAGCCTGATTGCATCAGGGAATCATACCGAGTTCAGTAAGGGCTATGATGCACTCACAAACGAAATCAAACAAGTTCGTCATGCCATGTTACTCATGAAAAAATCAGAGCAAAACATCATGCCGCTTCCGTATGCAAGACAAGAACCGGAAATTCAGCCCGGCTTCGGCTATTTGGTTGAAAACGGGAAAGAGAAGAAAATCCAGGTTCCTTTATGTGCGGTAGAAAGGAAGAGTGTTCAATGACAGAGCAGCAAAAAAGCTCCATCAAAATCATATCCACCATGATATTAATTCTTGTGCTGCCGGTTTTATTTTTCCACCTGATTGGAGATGATCCGGCAAAGCAGAAGAAGAATGCCACACGTAATATTGCGGTGGTCAATGAGGATATGGGAGCGAGTGAAAGTGAAAACACGGCTCGTTTCGGACAGGATGTTGTGGCAGCATTGTCAGAGCGTCCTGATTATACATGGACTGTAGTGAATCGCAGTGCGGCGGAAAATGGACTGAAAAACAGAAAGTATGACGCTGTCCTCTATATTCCGTCTGACTTCTCTAAAAATGTGCTGAGCTATGATAAAGACCATCCTGAAAAGGCGTCCATTCAATTTTCGATTCAAGATCAGCTCAATGCAGTCAATAAAGAGAAAGTGCAAAGAGAGCTAGAAAATGCGCAAAAGAAAATGAATGAACAGATGTCGACGTTATACTGGAGTTTTGTATCACAGGAGATTGGCAATGTAAGAGAAGAGTTTGAGCATATTGTCGGCAAAGAAGTCGAATTCCAAAACACGATGTACAATTTCTATAAGCCGAACTCGAACAAACTATCAGATGCCGTACAGCAGCAGAAGAAACAAATAGAAGAATTAAAGAATGCAATGGCCGATTCACAGAAACAATATAAAGACGGCTTGAGTACAACAGAAGAAGCAAATAACCAGTTAAAGGACTTTGTGAAAGTAGTCGATCAATACCAGCAGTATCAAGACAAACAAAAGGATCTCTTGATCAAAGCGCAATCAACAAACCAAAAGCAAATCCAGCAAGGGCTCAAACAGCTCGCTGACATTCAAAACCAAAATGTCCGCAGCTTTAGTGATCAAATGGGTGGACTCAAAACAGACATCAACGGGGTACAAAGTCAGCTGAAAACAACTGACAGCGCCATCCAATCTGTTCAAAAGTCGAGAGAAGAGGCTATTCCTAAGCAATCAACGGGATTAACGGAACTTGTGAAGACGTCTCAGGAAGAACTGATTAAAAAGTATGAAGAGCGTTACTTAGAAGATTATCGAAATAAAATATCAGCCCTGCAGACAAAGCTATTAGCAAAAAGGCAAGAGTTAATGGACGAGCCGGAACCGCCAGTTGATTCTGATGATGACGGGCCATCAGACCAAGATAATGAAAACCCAGAAGAGATTGGGATTAACTTAGATGAAGAAACAAATGAACTCTCACAAATTTCAATAGAGATGAACGAGCTTGCGGATCAATTAGGAGAACAGGAAACACCGCCTACGACTGAAGATGGGGAACAAGGTGAAAGCGGTGAAAATCCTGCTCAGCCAGATACCAGCAGTAAGAATTCATCGCAGGATGACCTAAAAGCACTCTCAACTCGCTTAGATGAAGTGAAAAAGAAAATTCAAGAAAAAGCTGCTGCTCATAATGACGAATTGAAAGACAAAGTGAGTCAAATGAGTAAAGAGCTTGAGAGTCTGACGAAAAAAGTAGATAAACTTGAAAAGATGATTCTATGGTTACAAGATCGATATAATGTCATTCCAAATGAAATCAAAAATCAGGAATCATCCATTGTAAGCAAAGTAAAAGAGCTGAAGCGCAGGAACTCACCGATTAGTAATGTCTTTAGCGATAATCTTTTTGAGAAAAAATTCGAAACGAAATCAACAAGAACTAAAAAATTAATGGACTATTCAAATCAACTCTCTCAGCTAGAGCTAATGATCACAAATGTCTATCAACCATCTAATAACTCTTCTCTATATGACACTAAAGGAGAAGAAATCCAATCCATCCTCTCTATCAAAAAAGAAGAAACAGAAAACTGGGATAAGCTCAAAAACCAGATGCTGACATCAAACGATGATGTGTCTACTTTTATTGATGAGATGCAGAAGTTCTCAGATGGCTATGCAGAGTACATCACGACTCAGCAGGCAAGCATGGAACAGGAATTACAGACAATTGCTGAAAGTGCGGACAATGTAGCTGAGCAAATGGCTGATCAAGGAGATGCGGTATATACAGCAGACCTTGCAGGCAGTTCAATTGTTGTCAGTGCACAGGATTCAATTGGTCAGGAAGTACTTCGTCTTTCTGAAAATATGAGTTCGTTAACCGACCGCCAAAAAGGGGTGGCGGATTATACGAATAACATTGAAGAGAGTGTGACAACGGTTCAAGAAAAAGCAGATACGCTGAATGAAAACTGGAGCAAGAATGTCGACTCTACAAAACTTGTTCAGCAAGATTTAAAAGGTATTTTAGGAAATACATTAAGTGATCAAGGCAACAGCAACTATGTGTATAACCATTTAGCCAATCCACTGAAAATCAGCGGCGATGTGCCGGAAGAAAAAACGCAGACTGTACCACCGGTGGTCATTTTGGTCATTGTGATGATCAGCAGTTTGTTAATTGGCTTTTTCAGCTCGTATTATGCGTCAGCTCCGATGCTGGTCAAAGGTGCACTGTTTGGCATCTTGAATCTATTAGTCGGACTTATGATCAGCTTGTTTGGACTGAACATTTACAAGCTTGCAGATGATCAAGCCATTCAATGGTCGATCTTCACCATTTTGTTATTGGTGGCGTGCTCTGCCTTTATTCGCACGGCCTTCCTTTTCGGTTCCATTGCCGGATGGATGGCAGCAACGGCGCTTATTTTCTTCTTTGTCGCACCGTTAATTGATTTGGTAATGCCGAATTTCCACTTTACCAATCCAGTGACAGACGTGTACTTGTCGATCCAATATGGAAATGGAGACACCTTTGGAATGGGCGTCACAGGGTTAGTGATTTTAACTGTCCTTTTCATGGTCGTACCGCTTGTGAAAAAGCTATGGAAAGATAAAACAGAGGAACGTGATGTGACTCATGAAGCTTAATCTATTCGTGAAAGGGGCGGCACTCGCTGCCGTTTCCCTTTTTCTCCTCATCCCTGCCGCTTTTGCTGCTGGTGAAGATACGGATACGAATGTCAAGCCGAATGAATATCAGGAAAAGGAACTTAATATTAACTCGAGTATGTTGAGGGATCAAACGAAATACGAACAAAGCAAAACGACGTCAAAAATCAAAACAGACATTCATTTTGCTGAACCGCCTAAAGCCCCGGGCGGATCTCTTTCTCCGCAGCTTTTCAGTGATCTAAAAGAGAACCCGCCCAAAACACCAGCTCGTATGATGAATGAGATGAATATCTCTTTTAGTGATTCGGCTGTATCAGCACCTTCTGAGGATGAACATGAGAAGCAGACATCAGCACTGCTTCCGATTATCTTTGGTTTCTTGATAGCCCTTGGTCTCGTCGTGATGATTATCCTGATTCCAAAGGTGAATGCGAAGGCTGAAAAGAAATAGTTTGTCTCTTTTAAAAGAGGCAGGCTTTTCTTTATGCAGATTGCTTGATGTCATACCGTTTCACTACGTAAAATAGTGATATCAAGGGAGGAGATTGTCATTCGAATTTCAATCGTTACAGGCGGATCAAAAGGTTTTGGCCTAGCACTTGTGAACAGGCTGCTTTCACGTGGGGATCATGTGTACACAGCAGCAAGAAGTGCATCGCCGATATCCCATCCAAAGCTCACACATACTCAGGTTGATTTGACAAATGAAGAAGCAGCGGCCAAATGGCTTCAACATAGTCTCACGCCGCAAACTCTGGCAGATGCTGATGATATCTTATTCGTCAATAACGCAGGAATGGTTACACCTATCAAACGCGTTGGACAAGGCGGACAGGATACGCTTCATCAGCATTACAAGTTGAATCTTGTCATTCCTGTTTTGCTGAGCCATGTGTTTGCCAAGCAGACTCAATCATTTAACGGAAAGAAAACGATCGTTCATCTCTCTTCTGGAGCGGCGAAAAACCCATACAAAGGCTGGAGTGCGTATTGCAGTTCAAAGGCAGGACTCGATATGTTTATGAGGACTTTTCATGAGGAACAGCAGGACGAGGCGCATCCGATCAACACGTTTTCCTTTTCACCCGGCACGATCGATACAGATATGCAGGGAGAAATTCGGAAGTCATCAAAACAAGACTTTGAACAAATAGACCGTTTTCAGCAATTATATGAAACAGGCACACTGAAGAGTCCAGATGAAGTCGCAGGGATTTTGCTCGATCTTTTAGGTGATGATCCAGCTGGAGGATGTGTCTACGATGCACGTGAGTATGTGAAAAAGCAGTCATAACGACTGCTTTTTTCGTATTGTACAAGCAAAAACAGCTCATTTGACATAAGCTATTTTTGAGACTCATAGAAAATATAACAGAACATTTGAGTTTCTTTTCAGAATATGTTAGGATGCTAAAAATATAGATAAGGAGGGGTTTCCATGAGAAAGGTTACATTAATGGATGTTTACACCCATCCAGTCGCTCAAAAATATTTAAATCGTTCAGGTAAAGCCCATGCGATTGCTTGTGCTTATCACGCATTCAAACTGGCGGTGCAGGCTGGGATTAATCCAGATCTCGCTGTGAAAGCAGCCCTCTTGCATGACATCGGCCACTATGAATGGTATACAGCTGGCGGAGAATGGGATTACGAGACATATAGACGGAATGATATTCATGCCATTAAAGGCGCAGAGCGTGCTCACAAACTGCTCATACGCCTCGGTGAGGAACCAAAGGCAGCCAAAGATATTGCGCTTGCAATTCTGCTTCATACGGATTCATATTTGCCAGAGGGCGACCTTCATAAGGACACACTCCAGCAAATCGTTAAGAAAGCAGATGAAATGGATGAAGAGCCTGGCGGGCATCACCATTACAGACAAATAGACGAATCACTTGCGATGAAAAAAATCACGGAATTGGATCAGAAAGTGCAGCAGGCACTTCAGCCCATGAAACGTTCTGTTTAGTATGGATTGTCACCATGAATATTTCCATGCTGATCGACATACAATGTGCGAATAACGGTACGGTTAAATGCTGATGTACCTGATGCAGTGAGTCCAGTGTAATGAACCGTGACAGAATAAGCACCTTCTTTTTTCAATTGAACAGCTGATGAAGCAGTTGTTTTGAGTGGATGATCTTTTTGGGCATCCTTAAAGTAAAAGGTTTCTACTTTCTTGCTTAATCGTTTAATCAGACCGCTTGAATGGGTTGATGCCTCATCCCCTGATTTCGCTGCCTCTGCTTTGATTTCTTCATTTAATGGTGAATCAAAGGATACGAGCAGCAAATAAGGAGTCTTTTTTCCTGAATTTGATCGAATTGTCCATTTTCCAGGAACGGGTTTATTGATTTGCACATGGTGCGAAAATGCGCCTTCATATGGGAATGATGCTTCCGATGTCTTCAGATTTGTTAAGACGTCTCCATTTGGGGCGATGATTTCCGGCCGCGCCTCCTGCCTTTCATTTAACCACTGAATCGATAAGCCATTCGTTCCTTCCTCTACATAGAACGCTTCTGTTTTATCCTTTTCACTTTCTCCGCCTTTCACATAAACATCTGTATTCAGCTCAGTAGAGTTCGGGCTCTCTATATTTTCACTTCCAGTGCTTGCGGCATTTGCCAGCAGCTGATGCTGGAATACAGGGAACATGCTTGTGCCGTTTTTAATGGAGTTGTGATCCCATTTCCCTGTTAAAATATTGTTTGCATATGATAGTCTTGTGCTGCTTACCGTGACGGCGCCATCGTTTGCACCAAAGCTCTTTAAATACATGCCGCCTAAGTACAGCACCCCGCCAAATGTTCCCCATTCCGATCCCGAATAAGTGATGTATTTTTGAGGAAACTTCTCCAGCTTGTCGGTTTCACTTCGAAAAGCCGCCATGAGCCCCGTTTGCAAAGAATAGAGCGCATCGCTTTTTTGTCCAAGAATTTCCGCGAGCCAGCTTCCGCCCTTGCTATACGCTAAATCTGCCAGCGGCGTCCCGTAATGAGGGGAGCCAAGAGTGATGACCTTCTCTACATATGGATGGGCATTGTGATACACGAGTGCGGACTGTGTATCCACCCCGCCTTTACTATGACCAATCACAATGAGTTTTCGACCGAACACATCATAGATTTCTTTTAGCTTTTCTGCTAATAGTTTGCCATTCTTTTTCGTATCCTGGTCTGGATACAAATCTATGAATGCGCTTTCGTATCCGTTCAGAACAGCTTGCTTTGCCATGTCGTTTCGGTCGAACCATGTGGAGGAGGAGCTGTTAATGCCGTGAACAAAAACAAGTGGCGGTTTTGACTCGTCTTTTTGAACTGGCGCTTCTCCTTTAAACCACTTCCCCGGTGTCCCAGGTTCATCTCCAATTGATCCTGCATACGCATAACTTGCAAAGGAAAAAAAGAGCATGACAGCAGCGAGACAGATGAGTTTTTTCAAGATCATTCACCTCTTCAAATGATTTAAGTTGTTGGCAGCACCAATCTATTATACTTCCAAAAGATGTAAAATTATATAAAATGTTAAAATATGGTATTTGTGTTGTGGGTTTGCCTTGAGTGACATTCACATGGGTCATTGCATACGCTGTGGGTAAATACACAAGTAAAGGGGCAGGTAGGATGGCACAACAAGGAAGTCCGCAGCTTGTTTCATTAGTTGATCCATATGTTTATCAAACATTGCAGAAAGTAATCGGTATGAGATTAATTGTTCAAACAGTGAAAGATACGGTGCGCGGAAAATTGAAGGAAGTCATGCCGGATCATATTGTCATTGAGGCGGGGGCAAAATCAGTTTTTTATGTGCGGATCCAGCAAATTGTATCGGTGATGCCTGATCACAGTGAAAGAGTGTAACAAGCAGACGCAAAGGTGTCTGCTTTTTTCATGCTTATAGAATGTATATCTGGAAAAAGTGCATGATATACCAATTGTTCTTTTTTTTACAAAAAATAAGGTTCTAAAACAAGAAGCAGTTGACAGAAGGTGGGTTGAATAGTAGTTTTTTAATAAGATCAATACGTAACAGGAGGAGCATCTTTGTTAAAATCTAAAGTTCATTTCTGGACATTCCAAATATTACTTGTTTTACTCATTGTTTATGTATCAACAAAGGTTTCGTTTTTATTTCAGCCGATTATTTTATTTGCTTCAACCTTGTTTGTTCCCATCTTGCTGGCGGGAATTCTCTTTTTCATCTTTAATCCAATTGTTCGATTTTTGTCCAAGAAAATTCCTAGGACACTGGCTATCCTGATCATTTATCTTTTGTTCATCGGACTCATCACGTTCATTGTGAATGCTGCGGGGCCGATTATTGTCACGCAGGTCGGTGGACTTGTCAAAAGCTTCCCTGGTTATGTGACGGATATGCAGAAATTTATGAATGACTTCTCGCATTCTAAAACGTTTACTTGGATGATGAACCAAGATTATGTCTCCGTCTCGAAGTTTGAACAGACAATTGTTTCGACATTAAAAGATTTGCCGGAAAATATTGCTTCAAGTATGTCTGCTGTATTTGGCGTGATTGCCAATATTGCTTTAGCTGTGATCACAGTTCCGTTCATTTTGTTTTATATGTTGAAAGACGGACATAAGTTTCCGGACAAGCTCGTTCAATTTTTGCCAATGCCTTATCGTAAAGAAGGATTGAAAATCTTTAAAGAATTAAACGATACGCTTGCGGCTTACATACAAGGGCAGATTGTTGTCTGTTTATTTGTTGGAGTGGCTTGTTTTATCGGGTACTTATTAATTGGTGTGAAATATGCGCTCATTCTTGGTATTATCATTGCGGTCACAAATGTGATTCCATACCTTGGGCCATATCTTGGCGCGGCACCAGCTGTGCTTATTGCGTTTCTTGATTCGCCTGGAAAAGCGGTGGTGACAGTCATTGTCATTCTTGTCGTTCAGCAAATTGATGGAAATGTCATTTCACCTTTGATTATTGGGAAACGCCTCAACACACATCCTTTGACCATTATCTTGTTATTAATTGGGGCAGGAAGCTTTGGCGGAATCCTTGGCATGATCTTTGCGGTTCCTGTTTATGCACTGCTCAAAGCCATCACCTTGAATATTGTCAGATTGGTGCAGCTGCGTCAGCGCTCTCGCAAGGAACAGCATTTAAACGTCTAGGACAGATGCACATCTTTTCCCTTCTTGCATAAGATGATTGAGATAAGCAGATAGGGGGAGATTCTGATGCCTGCAATCGTTGGACCTATTCATATCGAGTCGTTAGGAGGAAACGGTGCAGCTACTTTCGGTGATGTCCTGGCCATTGCTCCTTTGGCTGTAGACCACTCTTCTGGCGGTGCGGGAGCCTTTAATTCCGGTGATTATATGTCACTTACAAGTGATCCAAATGCCACGATGCTTTGGGACTTTACATTGTTTGGCCAGCCTCAATCATTTAATGCATAGAAAGACAGCTGATGATCACAGGTCAGCTGTCTTTTTTATTTTTCATACACGTATTTTTGAGCTGGGCATATGATATGGGTAGAAAAGGTGGTGGAAAGATGCCAGCGATTGTTGGACCTATTCATATTGACCGTGTGAGTGGAAATGGTTCTGCACATTTCGGTGATGTTTTTGCCATTTCGCCAAAAAGTGTCGATCACTCCGCCGGTGGTTCAGGTACCTATAATGCAGGAGACTTTGTCCAATTTTTTAGCAGTCCAAACGTTACGTTTATGTGGGATATAGACCTAATCAGCCAGCAAAAGAGCTTTAATGCGTAGCCAGCTTTGAAAGGGAATTCCTTTTCAGAAGCTGTCTTTTTTTATGGTACAATGGATATGGATGTAAGAAGAAAAAAGAGGTGTGAACTGAGTCAAATGAAAATTAGAAAAGCACACATCACAAGCGGACAGCCAAAGAACTACAATGTATATTTACATGAAAATAAAAAAGAATATAAAACGCTTGTAGCCGTACCTGACATTGAATGGAGTATTTCCATTGCGTATGAGGACGAAAAGAAGCAGCTCATCCATACGCTTGAACAATCATTAATGGAAAGAGTAGACACAGACGAAGCCCGTGACCTCGCACTCAAGATTGTGCACTGGGTCACAGAAATGTAAATTTAGAAACCAGGAGTGAAAACAGCGATGAAAGAAGAATCCGTAGACTTTTATTTGCAGCAAGGGATATTTGGACATGCTGAAACAAAACCCGATGAACGAAGGATGTTTCTTGGTTCATTAAGGGAACGAGCGCTTCTCGCCCTGACAAAGGGACAGGTATCAAGAAATAAACCGTATCAAGAGGTAGAACAAGTATTGAAGTCCAATCGACAGGCCTCACTTCTTTTAAATGGTGAACTGTCCTATGCTTCTTATTCTCAATATGTGAAAATGGCAAATGCCGCTGGATGTTCCTTTAAAGTGGTGAATCATCACGAAGCGCACTCTCCTTTTGGCCTTGTCATAGAGATGCCAATTGCGGTGAATCAGGAGCACATTTATATAGAGGATGAACTGTTTCAAAAAGCTTTTTCTCATGAATCTGTTGAATAGGTTTCCCTAGTGAAATGAATAAGATATAATGATTCAAAAGAGCATATGGGAGAGATGCGGATGGGCAAAGCGTTGATTTGTATTGATTATACAGTTGATTTTGTTGCAGACGATGGAAAACTGACATGCGGAAAGCCTGGACAGGCGATTGAGTCTAAGATCACAGAGATCACTTCTTCATTTATTGATGAAGGCCACTTTGTCGTCTTTGCTGTCGATCATCATGAAGAAGAGGACCCTTATCATCCAGAGACAAAGTTATTTCCGCCCCATAATATTCGCGGAACAGAGGGTATTGAACTTTATGGACAACTAAGTTCACTATTTCACACGTCAAAACATTTAAAACATGTCTACTATATGGAAAAAACAAGATACTCTGCTTTTGCAGGCACTCAATTAGAAATGAAACTGCGCGAGCGCGGCATCACGGAACTTCACTTAGCCGGCGTATGTACCGATATTTGTGTACTTCATACAGCTGTTGATGCGTACAATAAAGGCTTTGAGCTTGTGATTCACCAAAATGCTGTGGCGAGTTTTAATGAAGCGGGGCACGAGTGGGCACTTTCTCACTTTGAGCAGTCGCTTGGTGCGAAAGTGGTTAAGTAAGGGAAGGAGAATGGAAGTTGGAGCATCGGTTTAATGACGACAGTTTATCACTACATACAGATCTTTATCAAATTAACATGGCAGAAACGTATTGGAGAGACGGCATTCATGAGAAGAAGGCAGTCTTTGAACTCTTCTTTAGAAAGCTTCCATTTGACAATGGCTTCGCTGTATTTGCTGGCTTAGAGAAAGCGATTGAATATTTATCGGACTTTTCCTTCACTGAAAGCGATCTCGCGTATTTAAAAGATGAACTTGGTTATAAAAGCGATTTCATAGACTATTTAAGCGGATTGTCCTTTACAGGTACACTTCATTCAATGCGAGAAGGAGAAATTGTCTTTGCGAATGAACCGATTATGCGCATCGAGGCAACGCTTGTTGAAGCTCAGTTAATCGAAACGGCATTGCTCAATATCGTGAATTTCCAGACGCTGATTGCAACAAAAGCGGCTCGGATTAAAGGAATCATTGAAGATGAGACAGCATTAGAATTCGGAACAAGACGGGCACATGAAATGGATGCGGCGATGTGGGGAGCAAGAGCCGCACTCATCGGCGGCTTCCAGGCAACAAGTAATGTTCGTGCTGGGAAACGCTTTAACATCCCCGTATCAGGAACACATGCTCACGCACTTGTACAAGCATACCGTGATGAATATACAGCATTTAAAAAATATGCTGAAACACATACAGACTGCGTCTTTTTAGTCGATACGTATGATACTGTCAGATCAGGTATTCCGAATGCGATTAAGGTAGCGAAAGAATTTGGAGACAAAATCAACTTCATTGGTGTCAGACTTGATAGCGGAGACCTTGCATACTTGTCTAAAAAAGCTAGAACAATGCTGGATGAAGCAGGATTCCATGATGCAAAAGTCATTGCATCAAGCGATCTTGATGAACACACCATTATGAATTTAAAGGCACAGGGCGCCAAAATTGATGTGTGGGGTGTTGGGACAAAACTGATCACAGCATTCGATCAGCCAGCCCTCGGTGCAGTGTATAAACTGGTTTCCATTGAAGAAAACGGTAAAATGAATGATACCATCAAAATTTCATCCAACCCAGAGAAAGTGACAACACCAGGCCGTAAACGTGTGTACCGCATTATCAATCAATTGAATCATCATTCTGAAGGTGACTATATTGCGCTTGAAGAGGAAGATGTTCATAGTGAGGATAAACTAAAAATGTTCCATCCTGTGCATACATTTATTAGTAAATTCGTGACGAACTTTGTGGCGAAAGATCTTCACGTTCCGATTTTTGAACAAGGAAAACTTGTCTATGACAATCCAGATATTCAAACGATTCAAGCTTACGTGCAGGACAGTCTTGGACTCTTCTGGGAGGAATACAAACGAATCAGCAAACCAGAAGAATATCCAGTCGATTTGAGTCAAAAATGCTGGGATAATAAAATGCAGTTTATCCATGATGTGAAAAATAAAATCAAAAAAGAGCTATATGAAAGCGAATGATTTGAAGAAAGGGAGATCATCAAGCCAGATGGTCTCTTTTTTTTATTTTGACCGATTGAAAATGAACTAAAATCGCAATCATTTGGTATACTGAAAGCACATCTTGTTTGTCATGGCATAAAGGAGGATTGGAGCAGTTGAGGGTGTTTGTTGCGAGACAGCCTATTTTTAACAGAAAAGAACAAGTCGTATCATATGAGCTGCTTTATAGAGATAGTGAAACCAATACATATAGCGCTGAAGACGGTGATCAAGCGACAACGGACCTCATTATCAATAGTTTTCTAAATATCGGCATCGAAACACTGACAGAAGGAAAACGATGCTACATTAATTTCACCGAAAGCTTGCTTTCATCTGATCTGCTCACCTATTTTGATCCGCATCAGCTTGTGATCGAGATATTAGAAAATGTACCAATTACCCCGGCACTTATTATGAGATGTAAGCAGTTAAAAAAATGGGGATATACGATTGCACTCGATGATTTCTTCCTAAACGGAACACATTATAGTGACAAGCTGCTTGAGGAACTCCTCTACTGCATTGATATTTTAAAAATTGACTTTCTGAAAACGACAACGCAAGAACGAAGAGATATTCTGAATACGTATAAAAAGTATCGCCTTCGATTCCTAGCAGAAAAGGTAGAAACGAGAAGAGAATATGAAGAAGCGCTAAAAGCGGGCTTCCACTTGTTTCAAGGTTATTTCTTTAGTGAGCCGCATGTGATATCGGGACGAGCATTATCGACCAGCTTCCATGCGTACCATCAGCTTTTAAATGAGTTAAGCAAGGACCAGCCGAATATCCAAACCGTGACCCATTTTATTGAAAGTGACCTTTCGCTATCATATCAATTATTAAAAATGCTGAATTCAGGCGGCATGAGACGTCTATATCAAATTAAGAGTATCCGGCAGGCGATTATCCTGCTTGGGTTTAATGAAATTCGGCGCTGGATCTTTATCCTTTCATTTAAAGAACTGAATGTCCAAGCTAACTCAAGCCAAAAAGAAATTATCAAAATGTCATTCATTCGTGCCAAAACGTGTGAACTGATTGCCTCTCGGACTGAACGAAAGCACCCTGCCTCTTATATGCTGACAGGTATGTTTTCTCTCATTGATACACTTGTCAGGGCAGATATCACAGAACTTGTGAAGGAGCTGCCGCTTTCTGATGAAGTTGGCGAGGCACTGCTTGGCTATGAAAATGATTATTCTTTTGTGTTAGGTGTGGCCAAACGTATTGAACGAAATGAATGGGATGATGAGATGTTAGTTGGAAATCTCCCGAAACAGGAAGCCTATGGCTGTTATATTGAAGCCATTGAATGGTGCCATAAAATGTTTGAATCTTAAGAAAAGCCGCTCGCGTGAGAGCGGCTTTTCTTTGTCATGCCCACTGTAAAAGAAGGAAAAGTCTGCTGGAGGCAAGAGACAAGTAGATTCGAATGCCTTCTGGACTAAAGCGGATATCGATGCCGCTTTTCACACCGATTTGCTTCAGCATTCGGATGACACTTGTCGAATCAGAGCGTTCAGCAGCCTCCATGATGCGCTGCGCAAACGGAAGGGAGCTTGAAATTTGCTGTGTAATGAGTGAAGCATCAGCAACGAGACGGGCTGATTCTTTTGCGGCTCGTTGAAATGAGTGGGCATCAACTGGAGGAAAAGTCATTGGCGTGCGCGGCGGGTATGCGCGGCTCATTGCGGGAACCTGCAAAGCATGATAAGGAACATAGTAAAACACATGGTCACCTCTTCTCTCATTGACGTGAAATTGGACGGATATCTGTTCTAAATGTATGTAGAAAATCAGAATAAAGAATCAAAATGATCTTTCTATCTATGTAATTCCAGCATAAAAATAGGTACTTTTGCGGTCAATTTCGGTGAATGTCGCCAAAAAATTGCGGTGTCCACAATAGCGTCTGTCGTCTGACCTATGACACGCAAAACCGAAGATACAGAGGGGATCGTACGTTCTATTGGGAGAGAAGTGTGACGAATGATGCCTATTCCTGTCGCAAAAATGACGCAATTCCTTTGAAATTGAGATAAAAGTATGATTTGAAAAGTCAGAAAATGATGAAAAAAGACCTATTGAATTTTGCGGTATCACGCACACGTTTTGTGCATACTTTTCGGTGAAAAAATACTCAATTACATTTACACTGTTAGTAACAGATCAAATACTTATGACCCAATCACCATACACAAATACATTGATCTTCCAAAAAAGGAGAGTGGAATCGATGGAAAAGTATGAAATCGAAGAACTTAAACAATTATTATGGAAACTTGAAAACGAAATCAGAGAAACAACGGCTTCTCTTCATAACATTAACAAAAGCATTGATCAATACGACAAATATGAATATGTGAAAATTTCTTAAAGACTTGATAATCATCAAGTCTTTTTTTTATCCAAATACATACAAAAAAAGGATATATTATTATATAATTGTTAAATAGTGATGTCAGTGGACATTTGCTTATGTCTTTTTAGTAAAATAAAAGACGAAAGGGTGAGGTACAAGATCGAGTATGCTAAACTATCTAGAGAATACAAAAATCAAGCAGAATATGTCTGATTTTATTCAACATGCAGTCAGGCAGAATGATTTACAAAAGCTGCTTCTGAAATTTACAGATAGAAAAGAAGAATTTCCTCTTGGTCAATTGGCTTACCAGCATTATGAGGCATTTGGCGGACAAGACAAGCAAGCGATTTCAAAACTGGCAGCAGGGATTGAACTTCTCATTTTATCTGCCGATATATTAGATGATATTGAAGATCAGGACAATGATTCGTATCCTTGGATGAACGTCGACCAAGGAGTGGCCATCAATGCATCTACGTATTTGTATACGGTGAGTATCCAATTCATCACATCCATATGTGAAAATAATCCACAACTAATAGAGAAATTGTTCCATTTCATCAAAATGTCAATGGAAGGGCAGCACGAGGATTTGCGTCATTTGCATGGAACAGAAGAAGAGTGTGTAGAGGTTTTAAGGAAAAAATCAGGATCTTTAACAGCTCTTTCTAGCGTACTGGGTGTTTATTTAGCGACAGGAAAAATAAACGCCACTGTGGAATCTTATTCGATATATTATGGTGTTGCTGAACAGATCAGTAACGATTTTTTTGCGTTATTTTCAAAATCAAACGGAGATTTTCAAAAAAAACAAACGCTGGCATTCAGTTATTTACAAAGACGTTTTAACGATGCCAGTCAAGATCTTCTTTCCTTCTTTTCTAACCGGCTGGATGAGTCTGAGCAAAAGCCGTTTCAACTGAAGCAGAAGTTACTTGAAGCTGGTTTGACTCAGTACATGGTATCGATGAGAGAGATTATGCTGTTAAAAATGAAGCGAGGAATGGAACAACTTGATTTACCTGGGACGAAGAAGGAACAATTATGTGCATTTATGACAAAGGAGGGCAATGGTTGAACATTCAAAATGTTATTGCATATTTAGTGAAAAATCCTGGTGTTGTGAATGAATTGGAGTTAGGGAATGCAAATTTAATTCACACAGATGAGCAAACCATGAAAGTAATTATTCAAGGCATTAAAAAAGGGCAAATGTCTGCAGATTATATATGGTACTATAAATGATACTATTCATTTAAAAAATGATTTAAAAGTTCTCCAGTTAAGGATGTTTTATACATGAAGATAACTTATACGAAACTATCTGCTTTTTTGGTTTTTCTGTCTTTTTTATTTGTGATCTATGTTTCATATATTTATGTATTTGATATTTTTAATGGAGCACGTGTAGCGGAGAACAAGAACGGTCAAGCAGAAGTTGTCAAAGTTGAATATCTTTCTTTAGCCTACACATCAGGATTAGAAGAAGGAGATATTATACTTAAAATCAATGGGGAACCTGCTAACAACAAAGATCATTTGATCAATGGTGAGCTTAGGAATGTGCAAAGAATTGATATTCAAAGAGGCAACCAAATGATCACCCTAAAAAATAAGACATTGATTGGTCAAGAAAGTTTATTTGTCTATTTAATTCCTCTTATCCTGTATTCAATTTGTTTATTTTGTATCTTCTTTATCATTCGAATTAACAAAGAGGCCCAACGAAAATCAGCATTCCTTTTAATTTTATTTTTATTAACGATTTGTATCGGATATCTTAGTGCAGGTACTTCAGGTATTGGTGATAGATTTAGCCATTATGTCATCACATTTTGTTTATCAAGTGTATTTATCTTTTATATTCATTTCATTTATCAATATTTCAAAGAGTTTGACCTACATTTAACGACTCAAAAAACGATTCGCTTTTTATATAGTCTTCCTATAATTAATCTAGTAATAGAGTTAATTGTTCCAATTGATTCGGTGATAGCCAGATACATGCCAAGTTTAAATCTTTTATTCTTTTTCGCTTCTATTATCATGTCATTCAAAGTGATTATCAATGGAATGCGGAAATATAAAGAGACAGAGCAGGGGTCTGTTTTAAAGTTTTTTGTCATGATAAATATCATAGCATTTTGTCCATTTATCTTTTTATTTGCAATTCCATATGTTTTGTTTCGTATTTATGTCGTAGATCCCTTTTTCTTAACTTCTTTTGTCTTGCTCATTCCTTTTTCACTGGTGTATCAATTCATGACGAACAAACTTTACAATATGGATTTTTTGATTAGTAGACTGAAATACTATGGATTTCTTGCCATTACACCGACCATTTTTGTTGTTGTCACGTTTTATATTCTGCAAAAACCAGAAGATTTGAAGTACACACTGAAGCTCGCAATAATTACCTATACACTCATGCTGGCTGTTTTCTATTTCAAAGAAATTCTAGATTTCCGTTTTCGTCTGAAGCGTTTTTCAGAGAAGCATAATTACCAGGACAGCGTGTTTAAATTCACGCAGCTTATTCGTGAGGCATCATCACTTCATCAAGTGCTGTATCATTTGAAATACACCATTTTAGAAGTGCTTGTTGTGAATAAAGCCTTTGTGCTTGAGGTGAAGGCTGACGGACAAATTATTGAAATTGATGAATCAACAAATGATAGTAAGCTATGGAAAGAATACGTGGATCAATTTCAAGATATTTTAGGTGAAGTTGGTAAAATCATCGAGCTTGATAAAGGGTTTATGATGAAAATTGGCGAGCGGGGCGGTCACTCGTTTATGATTTGCTGCTTATCCAATATACAGACACCGAAATTGACGCGTGATGAGATTTCTTGGTTGAAAACATTGGCATTTTACACCAGTGTCAGTTTAGAAAATGTCGTCAAGATCGAAGAGTTGATGGAGCATCTTGACGATTTGAAACAGCGCGAGGCCAATCCTGCCTGGCTGAAGAAAATCATGTTTGCCATGGAAGAAAAGCAGCGCTCAGATTTAGCAAGGGATCTTCATGATTCCGTGCTGCAGGACTTGATATCACTAAAAAGACAGTCGGAGATGTTTTTAACGAATTTCCAAAACAATCAATGCCCGACATCTATTGAAAATTCGCTTATCTCATGGAACGATCAAATGTCTAAGGTGATTCAAACGACGAGAGAAACATGTCATGAGCTTCGGCCGCAGCTGCTGTATGATTTAGGTTTAGTAAAGGCGATATCCAAGCTGACTTCTCAAATTCAGGAGGAAGCACCGTTTCATATTAGGCTGAATACGACACGCTTTGATAAAGAATTGGACATTGATATTGATTCACAGCTGAATATTTACCGAATTGTTCAGGAGCTGTTATCCAATGCCCTGAAGCACTCTAAAGCCACTCAAGTGTTAGTGATGCTGATTTGTATTAAAGATCAGGTTGTTCTTCACTATGAGGATGATGGAGTCGGTTTTGATGCAAGTCATCTTGATCAGCACACAATGAGCATGGGGCTTTCGGGAATTAGAGAACGAGTCAAAGCATTAAATGGAAAGCTTCAAATTCACACAGCCCCTGAAAGAGGGCTCAAGGTGAAAATTGAAATGGAATTGTAACGATTTATTAAGGATTAAGACTTGGCATCAGCCAAGTCTTTTATATAAAATGGAAGTGAGTGATTTAAAGGGAGGAAGACATGAAGAAGATATTGGTCATTGATGATCATCCGGCTGTCATGGAAGGGACAAAAAGCATATTAGAATCAGACCAGCAGCTATCAGTCGATTGTTTAAGTCCTGATGCAGAAGCCGCCTTTTTAAAGACGCATGACTTTTCCATCTATGATGTGATTTTAATGGATTTAAATCTCGGGGATATCAATGGAATGGACATTGCGAAACAAATTTTAGAAACCAACCATCAAGTGAAAATTATCATTTATACAGGGTATGAAGTAGATGATTATTTTGAAGAGGCTATTCGGGCTGGATTACACGGTGCAATTAGCAAAACAGAGACGAAAGACAAAATTATTGAATACATACACCGGACATTGCAAGGGGAAGTTGTCATTCAGCTGTCCTATTTAAAGAAATTAATTTCACAGCAGCAAGAAAAGCCAGAACAGGCGCAGCAGACTGATCACGATCTCTTAACCGAACGGGAGTGTTTGATCCTTAGAGAAGTAGAAAAAGGATACACGAACCAAGAGATTGCCGATGTGCTTCATTTGAGCAAACGGTCAATTGAGTACAGTTTGACATCCATCTTTAATAAGCTGAATGTTGGATCTCGTACAGAAGCGGTGTTAATTGCCAAGTCTGAAAGTGTGCTGTAAACGTGTGAAGGGAGAGGGCCTTAATGGATGTGAGCGGATCAAATACACTGCTTGAGGCACTAGGCATTGAGATTGTAGAGTGCAATGTGTCACGATGCGTTGCAACGATGCCAGTCGATCACAGAACAAAACAGCCATTTGGGCTGCTGCACGGAGGAGCATCTGCTGCTCTAGCAGAAACAGTGGCGAGCATGGGGGCTGCGGCTCATTTAGACTTAACGCAGCAAGTTTGCTCAGGTATTGAAATCAATGCCAATCATTTAAAATCTGTACGCGATGGAGTTGTGACAGCGACAGCTGTTCCTGTACATGTAGGACGGCGTACAATGGTATTTCAAATCGATATAAAAGATGATCGAGACCGGCATATCTGTACGTCAAGATGCACACTTGCTGTCATTGATCGCATATAAAAAAGCTCCCGGTGCAGCGGAAGCTTTTTTTATATGAGGTTGAGCGAAAAAAAAGAATGGCCCAACATGGCAGGCCATTCTTTTTCGCTTTTTATAAATAAGAATCTTCTTTTCGCTTAATCACAAAGTTACGGAAACCGCCATAATCATCTTGGACACTGCGTTTGTCGAGCTTAACACCAGTATTGTAGGCGGCTCTTCCGATTAAGTGTGCGCCGACTGGTGCTGTCAGGAAGATGAATACGATGCCGAGAAGGATTTTTGCAGAAATAACGCCTGCAAGAAACCATTCGTGAAAAAACACACCTACTAAAATCAGAACAACGCCAAGGGTCGATGCTTTTGATGCAGCATGCATTCGTGTGTAAACATCCGGCAGGCGAAGGACACCAATGGCTGAAATCAAACAGAGGATAGCGCCTAGCAGGATAAAGAAAATCACGATGGCTTTAGCGATGACGATCATTTTCAATCACTTCCCCTTTCTCAAGGAATTTGGAAAAAGCGACAGTACCGATAAAGGCAAGGATGCCGAGCAGTAAAATAATCTCAAAGAATGCAGTGGTTTTCAGTAAAATTGAAACGATGGCTGTCATCCCAATTAAATTGATTCCTATCGCATCAAGCGCACTCACACGATCAGGAATAGAGGGACCTTTGATCACTCGTATCACAAAAAGCAAGGTAGACAGCGCAAGAATGCCAAGTGAAATTTGCAAAATGAGTTCCATTACTTACCGCTCACCTCCTGAATCGCTTTTTCAAATGAAACCCGGATATCATGAATGGCTTTTTCAGCATCTTCAATATCCATCGCATGAATGTATAAAATGGAACGATCATCGGAAATATCAATCACTAGTGTACCTGGTGTCAATGTAATCATATTGGACAGTATGGTGATTTCCCAATCTGTTTTCAAATCCGTGCGAAAGGCGAAAATACCGGGCTTAATCTTGAGCTTTGGAGATAATACAGTCTTTAATACACTTAAATTGGCAAGAAGCAGCTCGCGAATAAAAATGATGATAAGTTTGAAAATCGCATAAAGGGCATAGCCGTAAAAACGCTGCGGGAAAAATCGACGCAGCATAAAAATGGCGATCATCCCTAATGCAAAACCTGATACAAAGTCTGCGGCTCTGTATGTATCATTCATAAACATCCATGTAAAGGCGAGGAGAGCGTTTAGTAATATTTGAAAGGCCATGTTCATCTACTCCTTCAGCACAGCTTGAATATATTTTTCTGGTGTAGAGAGCATTTCCGCTGCTTGATTGATATAAGGGGCAATGAACTCTGTCCCTAACCCAATGGCAAGCGATAAGACGACAAGCAGTACGCCAGGGTACACCATTCCTTTAATTGACGGCTTTCTTCTTCGCATATCCTGTTCCTCACCCCAAAATGCGGACATGAAAATCTTCATAATAGAGTAGAGGACAAGGAGACTGGACAGTAAGACCAGGATAGAAAACGTCATGTGTCCAGCAGAAAATCCACCTTCCACAATTTTTAGTTTTCCAACAAAGCCACTCAGCGGCGGAATTCCTGCCAGCGATAAAGCCGAAATGAAAAACATCCATCCTAATAGAGGCTGGGATTGAATCAGTCCGCCCATTTTTTTTAGTTGATTTGTACCAGCATACACAAAGAGGGCACCTGCCAGCATAAATAAAGCACCTTTGATCACCATGTCGTGAATGAGATAATAAATGGCACCTTGGAGTGATGCAGGTGTGTTGGCTGCAAATCCAAACAAAATGACCCCAACAGCTGTGACAATGTTATAAATCACGATCTTCTGCACGTCAGAATAGGCGATCGAGCCTATCACACCGAATATCACTGTCAGTGCGGCAAGCCACGCCATGAGTGTATGGGTAAAGCCTATATCGTGTATAAAAATTAATGTAAAGACTCTGGCAATCGCATATAAGCCAACCTTTGTGAGCAAAGCCCCAAATAGAGCTGAAATCGCTGCTGGCGGCGCGTGATAAGATCCTGGCAGCCAGAAATAAAGCGGGAAGATCCCAGCTTTTAAGCCGAATACAATGAGGAACAGAATGGAAATAACAGTGATTAACCCTGTTTGCCCTGATTCAGCTATTTTCACACTTAAATCAGCCATATTGAGCGTACCCGTCACTGCATATAAACAGGCGACTCCGACAATAAATAATGCCGACGAGATGATATTAAACACAATATATTTGAGTGATTCACGAAGCTGAGGCTTTGATCCGCCTAATACAATGAGCATATAAGATGCCATCAGCAGTAATTCAAAGAATACAAATAGGTTGAAAATATCTCCCGTTAAAAAGGCTCCGCTCACGCCAGCTAATAAAAACTGTACGCCAGAATAATAGAAGAGCCGCTCTCTTTCTTTCCCAATCGTTTGAAAGGAGAAGAGGACTGTCACAAGCCCGACAACGGAAGCGGTCAGCACAAGGAGTGCAGCAAATTGATCGGCCACAAGGGCAATCCCAAATGGCGCTTTCCATCCGCCTAAATAAAGGGTTTGTATCCCATTTGTGAAAATCGTTTGAACCAAATATGCATTACATATAATGGCTGAAAGAGATGCTAAGACACTAAAGACTCTTGACAGCATGATGTTTTTATTCATAAAGATCAATAGTGTAGCAGCTAGTAATGGAATTAAAATAGGCAGGATCACGAGATTATTCATGCTGATCATTTCCTCTCATTTGATCCATGTCATCTGTTCGCAGCTCTTGGAAGGCACGGAAGGCCATGACAAGTAATAAGGATGTCACACCAAAAGCAATGACAATGGCTGTTAAAATTAATGCTTGTGGCAATGGATCCACATAGGATGTGAGCCCCTCTTTTAGAACTGGAGGTGCTCCCTTTTTTAAGCCGCCCATTGTTAAAAGAAGCAAGTGGACGCCGTGACTCAAAACAGCAGTACCGACGATGACCCGCAGAAGGCTCTTTGACAGCATCAAATAGGTCGCCGCCATAAAAATAATTCCGACGATAATAGACATTAGAAATTCCATTATTCCTTCTCTCCAATCATTTGAATAATGGTCATGGTGACACCGACAACAACCAAATACACACCGATATCAAACAGGACGGCTGTCGCCAGTTCTGTTTTCCCTAAAAACGGTAATTGGAAATAATCAAATGCATGGGATAGAAAAGGTGCACCGAATAGAAAGGATCCCATACCTGTCAGGATCGCAACGAGCAAACCGGCTCCAGTTACATATATAAAGTCAAATGGCAAAATGCGTCTTACTGTCTTCAGATCATAGGCTAAAAGAAGAAGAACGAAAGCCGCAGCACTCATCAGGCCGCCTATGAATCCGCCGCCAGGATTGTTATGTCCCGCAAGAAATAGGTGAAGGGAGAAAAGCAAGATGATGAATGCTGTTATTTTTGTTGTGACTTGCAAAAGCATATCATTCGTATCAACCTTTCTCATCGCCTCACACCTCTCTTCCGTTTTGCTTGTGTTTTTAATAACCCATAAATACCAAGTGCTGCAATGGCGAGCACGGTAATTTCAAAGAGGGTATCAAAGCCCCTGAAATCTACAAGAATGACATTGACAATATTGTCACCGCCAGCAAGTTTGTAGCTGTTCTCAATAAAGTAAGTTGAGATAGTGTCAATTGACTGCTGACTTGTGGAAGCAAAAGCTAGACAAGTGACAACAACCCCAACACCTAATGAAATGATGAAATTGGTCATTTTGAATCTTCTCGTTTTTTGCTTTAAGCTCAGCTTCGGCAAATGATAGAAGCAAAGCAAAAACAGTGCGACAGAAATAGTTTCAATAATCAGCTGCGTCAGCGCAAGGTCAGGTGCTCTGAAAATCACGAAGAATAATGACAGCGTGTAACCCATGACACCTAGAGCAATAATAGCTGTTAATCGTGAGCTTGCGAATACAGTTGCAATCGTCGCCGCCACCATTACAAGTGAAAGAATCACCTCATACGTGCCAATTGAGGCAGCCTGATCTGTTTGGAATGAAAAGGCCTGCTGATAAAACATCACGCCGCCAATGACGATAATCATGAACCCAAACACATAGACAAGATAGTCACGAAGAAAACCAGTCATATAACTGTTTGTCAGGCGGTATGAACCTTTTTCCAAACCGATAAGAGAGCGGTCGTATAAAGCGTTAAATGACCACTTTTCCTTAAAGATGTTGTACATTGGACGCCATTTTGAAAGCGTCAAGTAACCGATTGTGCCGAGTACAACAACACCTATTGTCATATAGAGCTCTGGCTGGAAGCCGTGCCATGCTTTAATTTTCACAGAAAAACGGCTTCCTGTTTCAATCGCTTCAGGAATGATCGCCGCAATTGCGGGTTCGATGACAGAATAGGCAAGGATATTAGGGAAAAAGAAGAAGGTGACCACAAGTGCAGCCAGAATGATTGGCGGAATGAGCATGCCGATCGGTGCTTCATGCGGTTTTTTCTCCAATTGGTCTATATTTAGACGGCCTCTAAAAGTTTTAAAGAGGAGCATCATACTATAAATGAACGTAAAGACGCTAGCGAGCCAAGCGAGTGTCGGGAAGATGGCACCCCATGTTGAAACGTCCGTAAAACTGATTTTAGAAATTCGTATCATACTTGTGAAAAATAGCTCTTTACTTAAGAAACCGTTAAATGGCGGTAATCCGGCCATTGAAAATGTACCGATTAACGTAATGGTGAAGGTAATCGGCATGATCGTCATTAATCCGCCTAATTTCCGAATGTCACGAGTTCCTGTTTCATGATCGATAATACCAGCTGCCATAAAGAGACTGCCTTTAAACGTAGCATGGTTAATGAGATGAAAAATAGCTGCAAGAACGGCTGCGCCAAAAAAGGCAGGATTGTTTTCATGAATTGCAGCTGCGCCGACGCCAAGCATGAGCATAATCATGCCGAGCTGACTCACTGTCGAATAGGCCAGAATGGCTTTCAAATCGTTTTGCCGGACGGCGTGGAATGATCCCCAGAATAATGTGACAAGTCCCACGATGGAAATGGTCCAGAACCATACCTCTGATATAGCAAAGATTGGACTGAAGCGGGCAACAAGATAAATACCGGCTTTCACCATCGTAGCAGAATGCAGATAACTGCTCACAGGGGTCGGTGCTTCCATTGCATCAGGCAGCCAGATATAGAATGGAAACTGCGCTGATTTCGTAAACGCACCTAGTAAGATTAGGATCATGGCAGGGATAAAGTAAGGTGATGCCATAATGAGCTGAAGCTGATTGACTGCTTCTCGAATACTGAATGAATCAGTAATCAGGTAAATGAGGATGAAGCCACCAAGCATAGCTAATCCGCCAAAAACAGTAATAAGCAGTGATTTCGTTGCTCCATACCTAGAGCGCTCCCGCTTATACCAATACCCAATTAAGAGGAAGGAAGAGATACTCGTTAACTCCCAAAACAAGTATAAAACCACCATGTTGTCAGAAAGAACGACACCCAGCATCGCGGTCATAAACATGAGCAAATACGTGTAGAAAGAGCCAAGCTGTTCTTTTTCCTTTGATAAGTAGAAAATACTGTACAGCACCACAAGTGAGCCGATACCTGTAATTAATAAAGCAAATAACAGGCTGAGACCATCGACATACACAGTGAAATTCATCCCTAAAGATGGAATCCATTCAGCCTGTGAGAAAAGCGTTCGTCCATTCGAAGTGATGTGTAACATTTGGATGAAATAGGTAAATAAAAGAATCGGCAAGATGAGAACAAACCATCCTGTATGTATACGTCTCACATATTTGTAAAGGAAAGGTACAACAAAAGCGAGTAAAAAAGGTGATAGGATGGCGAAGTGAATAAGCTGCAAAAAAATGAACCTCCTTTGATCAATATAAATTCACGTTCTAAAGAACTGGTAATTAAAATTATAGCGTAAATACAGCCATAGTGCATTGGTTTGAAACGATTTCAAGCAAACTGTATTTGTTTTAAGTTCTTTTGACCACAAAAATAATTTTATCAAAAATGATACTCATTGTATATTGTTTTGTTTTTCGTACATGCTTTTCTTAAAGGAGCTGATCAAATGAAACGAAAGATCGCCATCAGCTTAAGCCTATTCTGCACGATTTTAGGAGGAGCATTCTTGATTGACCGAAATGATCAAAAAAGGTGGCAGGCCGGGAGTGAATGGCCGCTGTTTTCTGAGCATCTTCTTCACATGAGCTATCAAGAAACCAAGCTGTATCCTTTTCAGCCAAGGGAATATATACGAATTGTATTAGCTGATGAATAAGATCCTATAGGAGAAAAGAAATATAAAAAAAGCATGGGCTCATGTGAATGCCCATGCTTTTTTGTGTGAATGTTTAACTAAACATTCTGAGTAAGATCGTTGCACAGATGACAGTTGCTGCTCCGCCAAGTCGTGTAGATACTTGGGCGAAAGGCATAAGACCCATTCTTCCAGAAGCTGAAAGAATTGCAACGTCACCAGTACCGCCAAGTCCGCTGTGACAGCCAGTGACAATAGCAGATTCTACTGGATACATGTTCATTAGTTTTCCAACGAAGTAACCAGAACCAACCATTGCGAGTACAACAGCGATACATACGCATACGAAAGGAATTGAGATGACAGTTGCTACATCATCAAGTGGAATGTATAGAATACCAAGACCAACCATTAGCGGCCATGTAAAGCTTCTAGATACAAACTTGTAGAACTGCTGTGAGCCGTTTTGAAGATGCTGAGGCATCACGTTTAAGTATTTGATTAAAGCAGCAAGAACAATCATTAAGATTGGACCAGGAATATGAACAAAGCTTTCTAACAAACCACCAAAGATGAAGGTTGTACAAGCAACGAGTACACCAGCACCCATTAAACCGAAATCAACTTTTGCATCCATATCTGGTTGCTCGAAAATTTCGTTTGCTTCTTTAGATTTCACAAGACGGCCATTCCCGTTCAGTTCAGGACGTTTCTCACCAAGCTTCTTCATTGCGCCAGCACAGATAATGGCAATGACGTTCCCAATGACAGCCGCAGGAATTAATTGAGAAATTAATGACTCTGCTGATACACCAAGAATTTGTGAATAAGCGATAGATAATGGCAAAATCCCTTCTCCAACACCACCGGCAATAATCGGTACAATAATAAAGAAGAATGAATGATGCGGTGTGTAACCAACTAAAAGGCCAACAAGGATACCAGCACTCACAGCTGCAATTGTACCTGCAACTAGAGGGACAAACATACGAATAAGGCCTTGTACTAAAACAGTCCGCTGCATCCCAAGAATACTACCTACTACAAGAGCAGAAATATAGAAGTAAAGGAAGTTCGACGTTTTCATAAGAGACGTAACCGCTTCCAATGAGTTCGGATTCAGAACATTAAAAAAGACCAGGAACGATGGTACGAATAAAGAAAGAATCGCCGGTCCACCAATATCTTTTAAGATTGGAATACGTTGTCCTACATCTCCAAGGAAAATCCCCAAAATCATAATAACAGCGAAACCACCAAGCATATTTGCTGGAATTTTATTAAAATAAGCGGCAGTTAAAATAATCGCTGCAAGTACTAAATACACAGGTAGATCAATAACACCAATTTTCCAAGACATGATCTTACGGAAAACGCTTTTATTATTGTCAGAATCGTCTGTAATCGATTTCAATTGTTGTGCATTAGCCACATAAACACCCCCAAATGCTATTTGTCTCAATTGTAGAAGATTCTGTGACACTCATCTATTTATTAAACTAAAATAAGTGTAATAAAAGTAAAATAAACAGGAGTTTTTGAGTTTTTTATCATACAAAAATCCCCTGAAGGTAGTTTGTCCTTCAGGGGATTGATCATACATCGTATTTATCGTTTTCCTTTTAAATAAGGTGTACCAAGTGCTTTTGGTGCATCAGCACGTCCGATGAAGCCAGTAAGTGCTAAGATGGTGAGCACATATGGTGCTATAAGCATATATACATTCGGTATATCTTGGAACAGCGGCAGGAGAGAACCAATGATGCTTAAGCTTTGAGCAAATCCAAAGAATAAAGCAGCTCCCATTGCGCCAAATGGATGCCATTTACCGAATACAAGCGCAGCTAGTGCGATGAAGCCTTGTCCAGTAATGGTGGCATGGGAGAAATCAAGGGCGATCGTTGAGGCATAAACAGCTCCGCCAAGACCGCCAAACAGTCCACTAATGAAGACAGCGATATAACGCATTCGGTACACTTTGATTCCCATTGTATCTGCTGCCATTGGATGCTCTCCGACTGCACGAAGACGAAGACCAAATGGCATTTTAAATAAAACAAACCATGCAACAACCGCAAGGGCTAAAGCAAGTATGGACGTATAATAAACATCTTTAAAGAAAATATCACCAATGATCGGAATGTCACTTAAAAGGGGAATATCTCCTTTATAGAAAGGCTCTGTAATTTTATCAGTTTGTGCTTTTCCGTAAATCAGTTTTACGACAAATAATGTAGCGCCAAGAGCTAGCATGTTAATGGCCACACCACTGACCGTTTGATCAGCTCGGAAGGTAATGGTCGCAACTGCATGAATCAGTGAGAACAATCCGCCAACGGCCATTCCGACGAGAAGCCCAATCCACGGGGTCAAGGCTCCAAACGTATCAGCAAAAAATAAGTTAAAGATAATACTGGAAAATGCTCCGACGACCATCAAACCTTCAAGACCGATATTGACAACACCTGATCTTTCTGAAAAGACGCCTCCAAGAGCGGTTAAAATAAGTGGTGCAGCATAAACAAGTGTAGCTGGGACGATGATTTCAAGTATTTGCAGAAATCCCACTTATTTTCCCCCCTTTTTCTTCATTTGTTGAATCACAAGACGAATAATATAGCTTGAGGCGACGAAAAGAATGATGATCGCAATGACAATATCAACAACCTCAGTCGGTACGCCTGATTCAAGCGGCATATTTAATGCACCGACCTTCAATCCACCAAGCAATAATGCAGCAAGGACAACACCAACAGCCGTATTTCCACCTAATAAAGCGACGGCAATTCCATCAAAACCTACGCCTGTAAACGAGCCTTTAATAGAGGCATATTCAAATGTACCAAGGCCTTCCATAGCGCCTGCAAGACCTGCAAAAGCACCTGAAATGAGCATCGCATAAATGATATTGCGGCGAACGTTCATGCCAGCATACTGTGATGCCTGCTGATTCATTCCAACAGCCCGTAACTCAAACCCTTTAGAAGTTTTTTGAATAATGACCCACATCACGACGGCCGCAATAATGGCAACAAAAATACCGTTATGCATCCGGGAGAAATCAGTGATCTGCTCAAAAAATCCAGAGCGAAGAGATGCAGTGGCATCGATTTTATCTGTTTTATCTTTATTATCTGTTAAGACATTTGAGATTAAATAGTTTGTGACATGAAGGGCAATGTAGTTCATCATAATGGTGACGATGACCTCATGCACATAAAAACGAGCTTTTAAAAATCCAGGAATAAAGCCCCATAAAGCACCTGCAGCAGCTGCGGTAATGAGTGCAAGAGGCAG
Organism: Bacillus sp. DC4300-2b2; assembly: GCF_049895685.1. Lineage (NCBI taxonomy): Bacteria > Bacillati > Bacillota > Bacilli > Caryophanales > Bacillaceae > Bacillus > Bacillus sp. DC4300-2b2. The sequence continues at coordinate 82,219 of NZ_JAFCSW010000001.1, read as the reverse complement.
ATGAATATACATAGGTGCATGGACAGTTGTTCCAATCCATACAGCAGCTACCCAGCCAACAAGCATTTGACCTTCGACACCGATATTAAACAGGCCTGTCCGAAATGCAAAGGCAACAGCAAGACCTGATAAAATATAAGGTGTCACTTGCCTGATGGTTTCTCCCATATAATAGGTTTCACCGAAAACGCCATTCCAAAGGGCGCCATAGCCTTCGATGACACTATAACCGCTTGCCAGCATAATAATGGCCCCAACCAAAAGACCAAGTACAATGGCTATAAGCGGAATCAGCAGATTTGTTAAGCGATTAGACATTTGCTTCTTTCCCCACTTCCTGTTGCGTACTTCCAGCCATTAATAGGCCAAGCTCTTGCTCTGTTGTTTCTTTTGGATCAACAATGGCCACAATGCTGCCTTCGAAAATGACAGCGATCTTATCACTGACATTGATAATTTCATCAAGCTCAAAGGAGATGAGCAAAACGGCTTTGCCAGAGTCTCTTTGCTCAATGAGACGTTTATGAACAAATTCAATCGCACCAACATCAAGTCCTCGTGTTGGCTGAGCGGCAATTAATAAATCAGGATTGCGGTCAACTTCACGGCCGATAATAGCTTTTTGCTGGTTACCGCCTGATAGGGCGCGCGCTTCTGTATATTCACTCGGTGTTCTAACGTCATATTCCGCAATGATTCGTTTTGCCTTTTGATAAATATTCTTCATATTCAATAAGCCGAATTTTGAATAAGGACGCTGATAATACGTTTGTAAGGAAATGTTTTCTCCAATTGAAAAATCGAGTACAAGTCCATGTTTATGACGATCCTGAGGAATATGCCCAATCCCAGATTCGGTCACTTTACGAGGCGGGAGATTTTGAATGGCTTTCCCGTTTAGCATGATCGTGCCAGATTCTGATTTTTTTAGCCCTGTAATGGCTTCAATTAATTCAGACTGGCCATTGCCGTCTACCCCAGCAATTCCAACAATTTCGCCAGCCTTCACTGAGAGGTTCAATTGTTTGACCGCTTCAATTCCTCTGGCGTCTTTTACTGTGAGGTCTTGAATTTGAAGAACTTCCTCAGCAGGAGAAGCAGCTTTTTTGTCTGTTTTAAATGACACTTCACGGCCAACCATGAGGCTTGCAAGTTCGTCTTTATTTGTGCTTTCCACATCAAGTGTACGAATGCCTTGGCCTTTTCGGATAATGGTCACGCGATGACAGGCATCCATAATTTCTTTCAGCTTATGGGTGATTAAAATAATGGATTTGCCTTCATTGATTAAGTTTTTCATGATTTGTATGAGTTCTTTGATTTCTTGAGGTGTTAAAACGGCCGTTGGTTCGTCGAAGATCAAAATGTCAGCGCCGCGGTAAAGTGTTTTTAAGATTTCTGCACGCTGCTGCATACCGACAGAGATGTCAGATACTTTTGCGGCAGGATCTATTTTCAAACCATAGCGGTCAGAAAGCTCCTGTACTTGCTGTATGGCTTGTTCTTTGTCAATCTTTCCAAACTTCTTTGGCTCTTTACCTAAAATGATGTTTTCAGCGACAGTAAAGGTATCGACAAGCATAAAGTGCTGATGCACCATTCCGATGCCTAAATCACTAGCATCGTTTGGACTAGAGATGGTCACAGGTTTTCCGTGTACCTTGATTTCACCTTTTTCAGGCTGGTACAGTCCGAAAAGCACGTTCATGAGCGTTGATTTTCCAGCGCCGTTTTCACCAAGCAGCGCATGAATTTCGCCCTTTTTTAGCTGCAGCGTAATGTTGTCGTTTGCTACAATGCCAGGGAATTCTTTGCGTATATTCAACATTTCAATGACATAATCCACAGGTTTAACCGCTCCTTTTTTAGGGTGCTGATGAAGATAAAAACTAGCAAAAGAAAAGCTGCAAAACGAGGCTGCAGCTTTTCTTTTACCACCTTTTACGAATAAAGAGGAGGTAAAGGAGAGGCAAGGGGATAAGGCGCGCTTATCCCGATGCTCAAATTAAGCTTTAAAATCTTTTAATTCATCACGTGTTGCAGGGATTTTGATTTCGCCCTTGATGATTTTTTGTTTCCATTCTTCCACTTTCTTTAATACATCTTTATCAAGGTTTTCCTTAGATGGAGAGATGTCAAGAGCGCCTTCTTTCAGACCGTATGTGATCACTTCGCCGCCAGGGAACTTACCATCTTTTGCTTTCGTTGTTAAGTCTTGTACCGCTGTGTCTACTTTCTTAACCATAGAAGTAAGAGTGACACTTTGTTTTGTTCCAGGTACTTTTCCTTCGTCATACTGGTCTTTATCTACACCGATGACCCAAACTTTACGGTTAGGATCTGCTTTTTTCAGGTTTTTCGCTTCTGTGAAGACACCAGTTCCAGTGCCGCCAGCTGCATGATAGATGATGTCGACGCCAGATTTGTACATGCTTTCAGCTGTTGCTTTACCGATGTCAGCCTTATCGAATGCACCAGCATATTTCACTTCAACTTTTGCTTTTGGGTTCGCTGCTTCAACACCTGCGCGGAAACCGACTTCGAATTTTCTGACTAATTCAGAATCAACGCCGCCGACAAAACCAATTTTGTTTGATTTTGTAGAAAGAGCAGCCGCAACACCCACAAGGAATGATCCTTCGTTTTCGTTAAACACGATGCTGGCTACGTTGTCTTTCTTCACGACTGCATCAACGATAGCAAAGTGGTTTTTCTTACGTTGATCCGCAATTTCAGATATAGCATCTTCCATTAAGAAACCAATTCCGTAAATCAGGTCGAATTTCTCACGAGCAAGTGTGTTTAAGTTTGTTGTATAGTCAGCATCTGATTTAGATTGTAAGTAATCAAAGCCGTTTTTACCTTTTTTTAGATTGTTGTCTTTCCCAAATGCTTGTAAACCTTCCCAAGCTGATTGGTTAAACGATTTGTCATCGACACCACCGACATCAGTTACCATTGCAACAGTGAATTGATCTTTATCTTTTTTGCTTTCACCGCTGTTTGAGCCAGAGTTGCCGCATGCTCCAAGGATGGTTCCTGCTGCTACGACTAAGGACAATGCTAGTCCAATTTTGCGCTTCTTCAAAACATAACCCCCTATAAAATTTAAAAGTTTCAGAAAAGTCTCGCGAAAAAAGACCGATCTATCTTCTTCTCACCCTAAAGAGGGTATTTTATCCTGCTTTCTCATGAAACTTATGGAGGGCAGGAGAGAAGATGTAAGACATCAGACTTATATCTCGTTGAACTAATCAATCATAATTTATCATTTCCTATCGAATAAATAAATAGAAATTTGTTTTATTTTTAAAAAAATGTTAAATGGCTTTATTTGATGTCTTTTTATCTGCCGAAATATGATATAATGCCGCTTTTGTGATGTGCTCTATTACAGTAGAACCACTGATATCAAGGGGTTTGTTACATCGTATGCCATAAAAAAACATCTGGCCTTTCGTGAAGGTCAGATGTAACAGTTTAAAGATATTGCTGAATCAAATTCATATTGCTCGTGTTCAGTTTATATTGGAAAACAGGACGTCCAATTGTCCCATAAGCCATTTCAACATCCACCACTTCGATGTCCTCAAGGAATTTCAAATATTTTCTAATGGAGACTTGAGAGATTTCTGTATGATTGGCTAGGTCTTCGGTCGTGAAAGCCTGCTGACCAAATGATTGAATGCTTGTCCATATGAGTTTGAGTGTGCTTTTGGTCAAGCCTTTTGGCAGGAGGACTTTTTCCGCCTCTGCTTTTTTATGAAAAAGCTTCGCATCTAAATCATTTTGCGAAATGCTGTTCATGGATTGATACAGGGCGTGTTTCCGTTTATACTCTGCCAGTGCTGATTGGAATCGTTCGAACTCAAAAGGTTTGATTAAATAATCAACCGCTCCGTTTCGCATCGTTTGCTGGACAACGTCCACTTCATTTGCAGCCGAAATGACAATGACATCAACTGCATGATTTTGCTGGCGAATTTCTGTTAGTAATGCCAGCCCATTTTGACCTGGCATATAAATATCGAGCAGTACGAGGTGAATGACTTCTGTTTTTAACACTTCAAGCGCTTGCTGAAAAGAGGTGGCAATCCCCTTTAGCTCAAAGCCATCGATTTGGGTCAGGTAGCGTTTGTTCAGCTCCCCAACCATTGGATCATCTTCTACTATTAACACATTAATCATGTGAATCCTCCTTTTGTTTATACGGAATGCGGAGACTAAAGGTCGTTCCTTCTCCTTTTTCACTCGTGACAATCATATGTCCATTCAATTTCTTGATGCTTTGGTCAACGAAGTAGAGTCCGAAACCTCGGTCTTCTCCTTTAGTTGAAAAGCCTTGATCAAACATGATGTCTTGTTCTTCTTTTGTGAGACCAACACCTGTGTCCGTGATTTCAATGTGAAGCTGCTCCTGAACGTATCTGAAGGAGATCGAGATGTTTTTCGTCTCAGTATGTGAAACCGCATCGAGTGCATTATTTAACAGGTTGCCAATCACGGTAATGAGGTCATGCGTCACTGCCGGGTCCTCCGTATTTGGCACTTGTGTGCTGCAAATAACCTCCAAGGAAGCGCCTTGTTCCCTGATATAGCTTTGTTTTCCTAGTAAAAATCCTGCTAAAACAGAGTTTTTCACATGGTTGATGATTTCATTTGTTTCCGTTTGCTGATAAATGGCAATATCTTTGATGTAGGTGCCAAGGTCATCGTAGTTTTTGAGCTGGACCAAACCTAAAATGACATGAAGCTTGTTCATAAATTCATGTGACTGGGCACGGAGGGCATTCGCATACATTTTGACCCCGCTAAGCTGCTCAGCCAGGTGTTTGACTTCTGTTTTGTCACGGAAGGTGGCGATGGCCCCGACAATCTCATCATTTACTGTAATTGGTACTTCATTAAAAACGAGCTCCAGTCCATTCATTCTCACGTCACGATCAAGCAGCGGCTTGCGTGTTTCAATGACCTGTTTTAAGCCGCTTGAAGGGAGGAGAGTTTGAACATCTTTTTCTCTAGGATCAACCATAATGCCCATATTATGAAAGAGTCGTTTTGCCTCTGCATTGGCCAGCTTGATTTTACCGTGCTGATCGACGGCAAGAATCCCTTCTTTTGTTGATTCTAGCATGGCACTTCGTTCTTTTAGCAAAGTGGCAATCTCATCCGGCTCAAGTCCAAACATAATCTTCTTCACTTTTCTTGCCACAATGAGTGCCCCGATGATGCCAGATAGGAGGCTGAGTGATGTGACGAAGTAGAGTGGAAGTAAGCTTTGATGAATAATCAAGTCAATTTCCTTTAACGTAATCCCTACGGCCACAGCCCCGAGCTGCTTACCATTTTGATCATAAACAGGAACAAAAGCACGCATGGATCTGCCGAGTGTTCCAGAAGCCGTACTAATATGTTCTTTTCCCTGTAAAGCTGCTTTTTCATCACCGCCGGCAAACCGTTTCCCAATCTTCTGCGGATTCGGGTGTGTTTTGCGGATACCTTTCATATCCATGACGACAACGAATTCGGTTTTGGTGATTTGCTGAACATTTGTTGTATATTTTCGTAATGCTGAATATGAATGATCTTCTAATGATTGTGCTGTGATCGGTGCCTCTGCGACCATTTTGGCAGTAGAGAGAGCAATGTCACGCTCCTGCTGATGAATGTTCTTGGCTGTTTCCGACCATATCGTAAAGAATGTGATACAAAGGGAGATCAGGACAACGATACACACAAAGATCGTCAGCCGTGTTTGCAGTCTTAAAGTTTTTTTCACGAGTATACCCCTAACGCGCGATTTTTTTCGTAACAGTAATACTTTAACGGGAAAATGTAAGTTTGTGAAGGAATGTACGTGCAAAATCATAAATTTGATTTTGCTGTCAGTTTACTTTGAAAGCATCTTGTCAATCCGTTTTAAGTGAGCCATAATAAATGTGAGCTTATGAGAAAGGAACTATTTATGAAAAATACATATTTGACTGGATATTTTCCGCTGATTTCAATCTTACTATTCAGCTCTGCTTTTTCGATTTTTACAGTAGGTATCACAACTGATTTCTTGACTCAAGCAGGTATTTTAAAAGGAATGCTGGAATTTTTCTCAGAACAGGGCATCCGTCTTGCTCTTTTTGCCGCTTTTGCACTTGTTTATTTTATGATCTTATCTGCCTTAAAACTGATTGCAGATACGGTATTAGAGCTGGCGTTACTCTTTTTCGCTAAGGACCCTGAAGGGGAGAACTTAAAGAAAATTCGGATTGCATCCGTTGTTTATTTATTTGCCAGCTTGCTTGCATTTCTGTTGACGCAGCAGCTCATTCTGCTAGTCGGACTTTTTGCATTAGCAAGTCTTGTCTATTTTATCTGGGTTGTGGTTCGCATTTATCAATCGCTTAATATGCTGAATTTGATTGGATTTATGATGTTTATTCTGCTGTTTTGGGCGACGTTTTTGATCGGTATTTTGTACTTATTTATTAAGCTTTATAACAGTGTGATGGCAAGTCTGCCTTCGTAAGCAGACAAAGAAAGCATCCTCCTATCATTGGAGGATGCTTTTTTTTATGAAAGAAACCGCTTTTGAATATCTGGTGTAGGCATCATACAAGATGTTTTTTGACCAAACCATTTGTAGCGATTTTTTGCAATCAGCTCATAAAACCAATCACGGATTGGGCGAGGTATGGCAAGGAGTAAAAAGCTCCATCTGTAGATCCCTTTTAAATGCCGCGCGGCTTTTAAGATGCCTGTTGACTTCGTATAAAGGGTCCCTTTTTCAATATAAATGAATGAATTGAACTCTTCTAAAGGCAAACCGTTTTCCTTTAAGATACGTTGTCCTGTATCTGATTGTAATGAAGCGAACATCATCCGTTCTTTCGGATCGCGCTTAATCACAAATTGAACAGCGCCGCTGCACACGTTGCAGACACCGTCAAATAAAATTAAATGGGATGGATGTGTTGAATGCATCGCAATCAAACCTCCTGTTTATCTGGCGTATTGCATCGTATTTTTCCAAATACGTAAGTGCGGGCTTGAACGATAAATCGATTCAACCGTTCCTCTATCTCTTCCGACCCAGACACCCATTGTGTACTGATCTGTCAGTCCCACAAACCAAATATCTTTGTAGTCATTGGATGTCCCTGTTTTACCACCGATATAAGGGGCATTGAAATTCGCTTTTTTCCCTGTTCCACTTTTTACAACGGAGGAAAGCAGCTTACGCATCGTTTCATTTGTCCGCTGAGAATATACTTGCTTTGGCGACTCTTTCCACTTGTAAAGGGTCTTGCCGTTTAAGTCTGTCACTTTTGTGATCGAATGACTTTGTGTGTAGGCTCCTTGGTTGCCAAAAACGGTGTACGCATCTGTTATTTCTAGCGGTGAGAAGCCTTTCGTAAATCCGCCAAGTGCAGAAGGAAGGCGGTAATCATCTGCTACGATATGCTCGAATGAGAACTTCTCTAAATAGCTGAAGCCTTTTTTGACACCTACTGTATCCAGCATTCGGATCGCAGGGGTATTGTAAGAATTTTTAAAGGCTGTTTCAAGTGTGACTGTTCCATACGTTTTATGATTATAGTTCTGCGGGCAGTATCCGCTGCTGCAAAACTTGCCGGCACTGATAGTGCTTGAAGCCGTTGCACCGGTTTGATCAATATAAGGCGCATAGTCTAAAAGCGGCTTAATCGCAGAACCAGGCTGTCTTTGCGCTTGATAAGCATAGTTAAAATCAAATTTCTTATAATTTTTCCCGCCAGCAAGTGCAACAATTTGATGCGTTTCATGATTAATGACGGCTGATCCACCTTCGACCCCTTGGTAAGGCAATTGAGCATTGAGCTGATAGACAGCTCTTTGCTGTAAGGAAGGGTCAAGCGCCGTATAAATCTTCACGCCATCCTGGAGCAGAGCACTGACCTTTTCAGATAATTCTTTTTGAATTGCCTTTTTTGCTTCAGCCGTTTTGGCCTTCTTCAATCGTTTTGTAAAGCCCTCCTGATCAGACACAAGATCGGTAAACTCTTCATTGGCATATGTCACATAGTCAGGGTAAAGGTTTTTCTTTTCACTTAAGGATAGACTGATTTTTTCTTTGACGGCTTTTTTGTATTGCTTTTTGGTGATGACGCCATCTTTCTTCAAAATACCAAGCAGTCGTTCTTGGCGTTTCTTTGTGTGCTTGAACTGTTTTAATGGGTCATACAGTGTTGGGTTGTTTGGAATAGCAGAGATAAATGCCATTTGTGCGAGTGTTAAAGAACTAAGCGGCTTATCAAAATAGTAATTAGCCGCAGAACCGACACCGTAAACACCATTACTGAAATAAATCGTATTTAAATAGCTTTCGAGAATTTCATCTTTCGAGAATTTCCGCTCAAGTTCATAGGAATAGAGCAGCTCTGTAAACTTTCGGCTGAACGAACGTTCATGGCTTAAATATAAGTTACGGGACAGCTGCTGTGTGATCGTACTCGCTCCTTGGCTGATGCCATGGTTTTTGACGTTTGCAGCAAGGGCACGAACCACCCCCATAAAGTCAATGCCTTTATGGTCATAGAAGTTGCGGTCCTCTGATCGGAGGAACAGCTCCTTCACAGGTTCAGGAATTTTATCGTATTTCACGAACACTCGGTTCTCATCGTTTGAGACGATCTCGGAGATGAGAGAACCATCCCGGTCATACATATAACTGTTTTGGGAAAAATCTATCTTTTCCAGCTTGATTTTTTGATCAAGCACTTCGTTAACAGGCTTTACACTTGCAGCTTCTTCCTTTGATAGATAAAAAGTCAGAGCAAATAATGGGATGAGGGCAGCAAGTAATAACCAACCAATGATTGCACGAAACATGAGGTCACTCACTTTCTTCAATTTTCTAGCCATATCGTACCATTCTTTTGCGAATACGAGAAGGTTATTTTTAGAAAAGAATGGGCGTGAAGTCTAGTGAATAAGGCTTTTCCGCAAGAAAAAGGAGTATCTGAAGATGATCAGACACTCCTTTCCTTTGTCTTCGCATGCGAGCGGACCGCCCATAAAAATAACGCGCCAAACAGAAAAATGCCGGCAGTGACATAAAAGACAGCTGGAATCCCGTAATGACTCGCCACAATGCCCCCGATCACCGGACCAACGACATTCCCAAGAAAGCGGAAGCTGACATTGTATCCGAGCACTTCCCCTTGCATAGAAGCAGGTGCTTTGATCCGAATATACGCCGTCGTACACGGAATAATCCCACCAAGTGCCATCCCGTATAGAAAACGGAAAATGACTAACATCACGTACGAATCCGCCATTGCTTGCGGGATGAATAAAATAGAGGAGAGGATGAGAAGGGCAAGCAGCACCTTGTCGTGACCAATTCGATCTCCGAGATCTCCCCATTTTCGAGTAAACAGCAAATTGCCAAGTCCAGTTGCAGAAAATGCAAGCCCCGCATAAAAAGCGAGATTGACAGGACCATGTAAATCATGAATGTATAAAGCCAAAAGCGGCTGAATGCTAAAGTTTCCTACTTGTGTAATAAACGTTAAAAGCATCGTGACTATAAGTAAAGGCTGTTTGAAAATGTGAAAGAGTACATCCTTCCGTGAGTAAGAAACACGCTTTGCTTCTTTTGACCGGATCGGCTGTTCTTTCACTCCGAAGATAATCACAATAGCTGACACATAAATGACAGCCGCTGTGAGGAAAAACGTATAAATAAATCCGACGCTGTCTGCCATGAATCCGCCCATTAATGGACCAAACAATCCTCCGGCGACATTACTCATCTGCATCGTTCCAAGGGTTTTACCGGCAGTTGCCTTTTCGGTCTGTGCAGAAATCAGTGCCATGGAAGTCGAGATAAAGCCTGTGACAAGCCCCATGAAGAGCCTTAGTGCGAATAGCTGATACACGGTGTGCACAAGCCCCATTAATAGAATACTTGTGGCGATGCCAATTCCATTAATTAGTAAAATTTTTTTATAGCCATGCCGGTCGCCAATCCGCCCCCAGATCGGAGAGATCAGGAAGGCCGTTAAAAACGTGACTCCAAAGACATAGCCGCTCCATCTTTGAACAAATTCATTTGAATAGCTGCTATCAAGAGATTCTATGTAAAGTGATAAAAAAGGGACGATCATTGTAATGCTCGCAGATACAAAAAAGTTCACAAACCACATGATGTACAAGTTTTTTTTCCTGTTTGTGATAGAGACCACCTTCTTTATTTATTTCGTGTTCCTGAATAATTATAAAGGAAAATAAGCGATCTTTCATCAGATGAATAGGTTGGGCGTAGTGAATCTGCATTATTTTCACGAAAATGAAGTGATTTCAAGGTCCACCTTAATATAATGGTATGAGAATGAAAACTGACGAAAAAGAGAGGTGAGACTGGTGGAACAGAAGACGGTGCTTGTGGTCGATTTTGAATTTACGATGCCTGATGGAAAATATCATCCACAAAACTTTTTTCCTGAAATTATTGAAGCTGGGGTAGTGAAAGCAGCAGATGAAACGATCATAGACACATTCTCCAGCTACGTCAAACCGAAAAAGTTCCCGAAGCTGACGAAGCGCTGTAAATCTTTCCTCGGAATTACGCAGCAGGATGTAGAGAGCGGGATTTCTTTTGAGGCGTTTATCGAGAAGCTCTTATCACTTGATGGGGGAGAGAATTGTGAGATTATTACGTGGGGCAACATGGACATGAAGGTATTGAAGCAAAATTGTATGCTCAATCACATTGGCTTTCCTTTTAAGGGGAAGCTGAGGGATCTTGCCTTTGAATATAAAACCTTTTTTGGTGACCGCACACTGACAGGGCTTCGAAAAGCGGCAAAGGAATACGGCAGTGAAGGAGCTGGTAAGCATCATAAAGCACTCGATGATGCCATGACGACTTATCAGCTGTTAACCCTTTTTGAAAAAGACAGAGCCTATGTGGAAAATCCGCAAACAACCAAAATTGGTGAGCTGATCGATTTCTCACATTTTTTTGATTCGGCTGATTAGCGGACGTCTTCTGGAAAATAATCTTTCTCAAGAGAGGATAGGCACGCTCTTGATTTTTCAGCCCATTTGGAATCATCCGCACGGAGTGCTTGTTTCATTTTTTCTACAGCTTCTTCCAGTGACACTTCATAATCAGGTATATCGCCATCATAAGGCTTCACCATATGATGAGGGATATTTGTCTGTTCTCTATAGGCCAAAGCCCGCCTCTCCTGAAAAAAAGGCACGTCTGCTTCTTTCGGATGATGCAGGTCGCCTTGAGTGGGATGTGTCAGAACAGCTTTTACTTGAACGAGATAGGTCGATGGTTTCACTGCTGTCACTTCCCCAACGTATACACCTGTTTTATAAAAACCTTTCACAACTTGTCCAATTTGAATGTCTGTCATGTGAAATTCCTCCATTTCCTTCTCAATAGGAAGGTATTTCATTTCTTTTAGCCAATATAGTGAAGTAAACGAGCAAAAGGGGGAACGGCGAGATGTCATTCATCGTACTTTTTCTACTATATTTTCCTGAAGATAAAAGGGAGTACATCCCGGCGGCTATCACCACGGTGATTTTCTTTATTGCTGCGTTTATTTGTTTTCGTCTCATCGTGCGTGCGTCTAAGAAGCAGGAGCGGATAGATGAAAAAAGAACAAAAAAAATGGATTAATTATTTTCTTCTTGTATCTTCAGGAAATTTTACGGTGACGGTTGTTCCAGACTGCAGCGAGCTTTTGAAACGAATGGTTCCATGGTGATTTTCAATAATTGAAAATGTCACTGTCAGCCCAAGCCCAGTCCCTTTATTTTTCAAGGTGTAATACGGTTCGCCAAGCTTTTTCATTTGGCTTTCTGTCATACCTACACCGTTATCAACGAAATAAAGGCAGATTTTATGATTTTCTTTCGAAGCAAAAAGTTCAATTTTCCCTTCATGTTCGGGAGCTGCTTCTATCGCATTTTTGATTAAATTAATCATGACTTGCTTGATCTTCGTTACGTCACCTTGAATGTATAAGTCAGGTTCAATGGATTGATGAATCGTGACCGATTTAAAATTCGCATAGGATGTCATCAGTGATGCACATTCCTCAAGTAATTTAGATAGATTGAGTGATTCAATTTGATAATAGTTTTGTTTTGCTATGTCAAGATAACTCGTGATAATGTCCTGCGCCCGGTCTAATTCGGACAGAACGAGATTTTTATAATCTTTATTGGCAGGCGGCTCTTTTGTATGATCACTCGAAAAGAGCAATTGAATAAACCCTCTCACAACTGTCAGCGGATTGCGTACTTCATGGGCGACACTTGCAGCAAGTTCACTTACAATGGTCAGTTTTTCTGATTGGACAAGCTGTGTTCTCATTTCCGCATTTTCTTTAACGAATTCAATGGAATAGATACTGAGCACAAGAAAGAATATGTAGTAAAGAGTTGAGAAAAATAACTCAAGGAGCTTTTGCTGCATAATAAAAGCTGGGCTGTATGCCATTAAGCTGACCGCAAGCAGTCCAATGTAAATAAAGAATCCCTTAGATAAACCGATTAGCACTCCGTAAAAAAGCTTATTTGGCTTCGAATATTGATGCCATTTTCGGTAGAACAGGAACGGGATGAAAAAGTAAATTGGGACAACAATGAGTCCAATCCATAAGAAAGAGCCATACATCACGAATTTAACAATGATGCTTATCAAGATGGCAACGCTCCCCGCCATGTATCCTCCGTATAAAATAGCAAGTACAAGGGGAATGGATTGAAGCCCAGTCTGCAAATCTAAAATCGAACCAACTGGATACATAATACATAGTGCTGAAGAGATGGATGCGAATACTGTGATGAGCAGTTTATTCGTTTTTGGGAAATGAGCAGGGGTCCGGCTTAGCCATAGCGCATGATATAAAAAGATTGGAAATAGAATAAAAGATACATGGAGCAGAAAATCCTTGAACATTTCCATTTAAATGCTCTCCTCGTAAATAATAGTAATTCCTCTCATTATATCATTTCATGTACAAAGTAGATATGATAAAAGGAGGGTTTTTTTCTTTAAAAAGAACACCCGTTAGGATGTTCTTTCTACCGTATAGGTCTTATTCAGCTGATAGGGTGAACGCTTGATGAAGACGTTTCAGTCCTTCTTTGACTGTTGAAGCCGGACAGCCGAGATTCATCCGAATAAAGCCGTCTCCTTCGTGTCCGTACACGTGTCCAAGCTCTAGGATCACTTTCCCTTTCTTCAGCAGATTCCGCTTTAATTCCGCTTGACTGAATTGATAATCCCGAATGTCCAGCCACAATAAATAAGAAGCATCTGGTTTCATATAACGCATATTCGGAAGATATTCCTCAATATAGTCCATCGCCATCTTCATGTTGCCTTCGAGATAAAGAACAAGGGCATCAAGCCACTCATCCCCGTGGCGGTATGCTGCTTCCATCGCTGGAATCGCAAATGCATTCAGTTTGGACAGTCCGTTTCTTTGCAATTCATTGGTGAAAAGGGTTCTTTTTTCTTCATCTGAAATGATAATAGCAGATGCCTGGAGCCCCGCTAGATTAAAGGTTTTACTCGGCGCAATACACGTTACCGTGATATGTGCAATGTCGTCAGAAAGGCTGGCGAAGGGCACATGCTGCTTCCCGTAAAGCATCAAATCCGAGTGAATCTCATCTGAAACAACTGTGACTCCATGCTTCACACATAGGTCTCCAACTCGCTTTAATTCCTCTTTTGACCAGGCTCTTCCGGACGGATTATGAGGATGGCAAAGGAACATGAGTTTTGCTTGTGGTCTGCTCAGTTTTTTCTCTAAATCATCAAAATCCATCATATAACGGTTGTTTTCTATTTTTAAAGGATTGGTTGAGACTGTACGTCCATTTCGCTCAATCATTTGATAAAAAGGTGTATACACTGGTGACTGTATAACTACTTCGTCATGCGGTGCTGTAAAGGCTTGAACAGCAAAACTAAGTGCCGTTACGATGCCTGGTGTAAAAGTGACCGCTTCTGTCTGAATGGTCCATCCGTGTCTTCTTTTGAGCCATCCAGCTACTGCCTGCTGCGTATCCTGATCTTGAAATGCATAGCCAAATACACCATGGTCTAATCGCTCTTTCAATGCATCAAGGACGACCTGCGGCGCTTTAAAATCCATATCGGCCACCCACATCGGGAGGGCATCCGTTGTTAGGAACAAAGACTCTGCTTGATCCCATTTCACTGATTTTGAACCTTTACGTATGATCTGTTCGTCGAAATTCATGAAACCCACCTCTAGCTGTTTTTCAACCATTCTTGGTTGTGCTAAAATAAACATCACAAAATTTATTATAAGCGGTGATACCGATGAAAGATAGTCAAGCTGTAGAAGAGATGATTCAATTTATTAAGGCATGGGACCCTTTTCATTATGGAGAGGATTTTTATGAAACGGAGCCTGTTGACGTCATCAGTGCATTATACGACGCAGAAGACCCGTTATCTTTAGCAAAAGAGATTCAAGCCATTTACCATCTCTCATTTGAACAGCTTCTTCCGATAGAAAGCTGTCAGCATATAGCGAATAAGCTTTTTGTCTTGCGAGACAGCAGCTCCTGTTCACGCTAAGACAGGCTGAAATGTCCGATTTGATCAGACACAAAGACCGGATTTTCCTCAGGAATGAGGTGGCCGGTTTTTTTTAATGCATGTAAGGTCGAATTTGGCAGATCTTTGTGCAGTCTTTCGCCTATTTGAATGGGAACGATTCGATCTTCCTCGCCCCAAATGAGCAGCACAGGTGTTTCCATTTTCTTTAAAACGTCCGAGGTTAAATCTCCTTCCCGGTGCCGAATCAAACGAAAGATTCCCCGAAAGATTTGATCATCTGAAAATGGCTTTAAATAGCCGTCCACCATCTCTTGATCAATGATGGAATGATCATGAACAACAGCTGTTAAATTTTTCATAATGCCCTGTTTTAAAAGCTTTCTTTTTAGATACAGATAAAAATAAGGAATATATGTGCTGTAAACAAGTGATCTTTTTGACTTATTCAAATATCCAGAGCTGCACAAAAGAACCGCCTTTTCAAATAGGTCTGGCCGTTCGGAAGCAGCGTATAAGGCGATCTGTCCGCCCATTGAATGACCCACGAGAATCGCATGCTGAATCTGTAAATAACCAGCTAGCTCAATAATAATTTTACCCATGTTGCGATAGCTGTAAATAAACGTATTCGACTTCTCGGACTGTCCAAATGGGGGCAGATCAATCGCAATTAAATTGAAGTCCTGTTTCAGAAGCGGGATGAGCTTTCGATAGCTGAAGGTAGAAGAGAAGAGACCATGAATTAAGATCAATGTCTTCTTGCCCTCATTTGGATAGTACTCGTAATAGATATCTAAACCGAATGTACTTTTCATATAAGCTGGCTGAACAATGTCCACATTCTTCACTCCGATACTTGATACTCTCTCTGTTAGGTGACTGTATTGTACCCTAAAAAGTGGATTTTAAGCTATTATTAGAATCTTTTCCCTGCTTAGCATAATGGGAAAAACGTGCTATAATGTTCAGAAGATTTTTTAAAACTAGCTTTTATAATCTGAGGTGTGAAATCAAATGAAACTAACAGAAAAAGAAACTGAAATATTAGAGATTTTAGATGAAAACAGCCGCGCCGATTTAAATACAATTGCAAAAATGGCAGGCGTGACAACAGAAGAAGCCGAAGCCATCATTCAAAAGCTTGAAGATCAAAAAGTCATTATTGATTATTCAACCATGATTGACTGGCGAAAAGTGGATGGTCATGAAGGCGTTACAGCAATGATTGATGTAAAAGTGACACCAAAAAGAGGCGTCGGATTTGATGAAATTGCTGAACGAATTTATCGGTTTCAGGAAGTGGAGTCTGTCTACCTCATGTCAGGTGTTTATGATCTTTCCGTTGTGATCCGCGGAAGATCAATGTCTGATATTGCCCGCTTCGTATCTGAAAAATTATCGACACTTGATTCCGTTGTTTCAACAACTACCCACTTTATTTTGAAAAGATATAAACATGATGGGAAAGTGTTTGAAACAGGAGACGATGACAAAAGAATCGTGGTGTCTCCTTAAATGAAAAAGTCTTATTTATCTGAAACGGTACAAAGCATTCAGCCGTCAGGTATTCGGAAATTCTTTGATTTGGCTGCCACAATGGAGGGGGTTATCTCCCTTGGTGTCGGCGAGCCAGATTTCGTGACAGCTTGGAATGTCAGAGAAGCAAGTATTATGTCATTAGAACAAGGACTGACCTCCTATACGGCGAATGCAGGTTTAATTTCTTTGCGAAAAGAACTGAGCCACTATTTATATAAGCGGTTTCACATTGACTACAGTCCAGAAGAAGAACTCATTATCACAGTTGGCGGAAGCCAGGCACTTGATTTGGCCTTTCGTGCGATTTTAAACAGCGGGGATGAAGTGATCATTCCAGAGCCTTGTTTCGTAGCATACGGGGCACTTACGACACTTGCAGGCGGAGTGCCTGTCTATTTAAGTACATCCGCTGAAAAAGATTTCAAAGCAGATTCTGCTGATCTTCGCACGAAACTGACACCGAAGACAAAAGCCATTTTGCTTTGCTCGCCATCAAATCCGACTGGGTCTGTTTATTCAAAGGAAGAGCTTGAAGATATTGCTCAATTTGCGAAAGAGCATGACCTGCTCATTATTACAGATGAGATTTATGCAGAGCTAACATACGATGAAGCTTTTACAAGCGTGGCGGCTATTCAGGATATGAAGGAAAGAACAATCTTGATTTCGGGCTTTTCTAAAGGGTTTGCCATGACGGGCTGGCGCTTAGGGTATGTGGCAGCACCACCTGTACTGCGCGATGCCATGCTGAAAATACATCAATATTCTATGATGTGCGCGCCGGCGATGGCACAATATGCGGCAGAAGAAGCATTAAAAAATGGGCTTGAAGATGTAGAGAAAATGAAGAAAAGCTATAGAAGGCGCCGTAATTTGTTTGTCGGTTCCCTTAATGAACTAGGACTCACATGCCACCAGCCAAACGGAGCATTTTACGCGTTCCCATCGATTAAAAGCACAGGCATGACATCAGAACAATTTGCTGAGGAGCTGCTCCTAAGTGAAAAAGTCGCTGTTGTTCCTGGGAATGTATTCGGACCGAGCGGTGAGGGTCATATTCGCTGTTCATATGCTTCGTCACTTGATCATCTTCAGGAATCACTTTCAAGAATTCAGCGCTTTTTGCAGGCTCGACAAGTGAAGGAAGCAGCATCAGCCATTTTAAAATAAAAAAAGGCATCAATCCAAATGGACTCATGCCTCACAAATTAGGGGGGAATACTAGAAAGCATTCTTGTTTTCAGGTATTCCCCCTTTTGATCTGATCTAAACCCATTTAAAAAATATTTTGCGTAACTGCCCGTTCTGTGATATAGTTTTTAATTGCGTATAAACGAATATTAAAACATTTATTTAGGAGTTGTTATCATGGCGACAAAGTTTGAAGTAGGCAGTGTTTACACTGGTAAAGTAACAGGATTACAAGCGTATGGTGCGTTTGTTGCATTAGATGAAGAAACTCAAGGACTTGTGCATATTTCTGAAGTAACACATGGCTTTGTAAAAGACATCAACGAGCACCTTTCAATTGGTGACGAAGTACAAGTAAAAGTTCTTTCTGTTGATGAAAATGCAGGTAAAATCAGCCTTTCTATCCGTGCGACACAAGAAGCACCTGAAAGAAAAGAAAGCAAGCCAAAGAAACAAAGACCACAGCAAGTAAAAGAAGAAGCTGCTGCACCACAAGGTTTCAATACGCTTAAAGATAAACTTGAAGAGTGGATTGAGCAATCAAACCGTAAAGATCTTATCAAGAAATAATAAAAAAGCACCGCTTCAAACGGTGCCTTAGATTGTTGACAAAGGGCTAAAATGATCTTTATTTTAGCCCTTTGTCTTCTTTTTCAGTGTGATAGAAAACCTTTGAAATCTAGGAAGGGCGAGCACTGGAGCGGAGCGAATTTAGAATTCGTGAGCACCAGCGCGCAGACCTGACAAAGAATGCGAGGGTTTGTCTACACGCTGAGGCTGCCTCATGTAGGCAGCCTTTTTTATGTCCTTCTATTTAACGAACTTCTGGATTCGGCTCGTCACGGCGAACAGCTTCTTCGCTTGGCTTGAACAACAGACCAAGGTTGACAAGACCTGCAATTCCAACAAGACCATAAATAATACGTGATAATGCAGAACCTTGTCCGCCAAAGATCGCTGCTACTAAGTCAAATTGAAAAAAGCCGATTAGTCCCCAGTTAATAGCACCGATAATCGTGAGCACGAGGGCAATACGCTGAATAGCACTCATCGTGATTCCTCCTTTCGCTACAGCATCAATACATTTATATTTTGCAGATTTTTAGCCAAACTATGCGTAAGAAAATGGATGAAAGCAAATTACTTTACTTTTGGAATGAATGAGGCGCATAATGTAGCGCGAGGAGGAGATCACATGGATCGATTTACTTATTGGAACCCAACGAAATTAATTTTTGGAAAGGGAGAAGTATCAGCCCTTTCAGATGAACTCAAACACTACGGAAAAAACGTATTACTTGTATATGGTGGAGGCAGTATTAAACGAAACGGCCTTTATGACCAAGTTGTCAGCATCCTAAAAGAATCAGGGGCTGCCATCACTGAACTTGCTGGTGTGGAGCCAAACCCGCGCTTAACAACAGTAAGAAAAGGGGTCGAGCTTTGCAAAGAGAACGATATTGATTTTATTTTGGCAGTTGGCGGCGGCAGTGTCATTGATGCGACAAAAGCAATCGCAGCTGGTGCGAAGTACGATGGAGATGCTTGGGATATCGTGACACGTAAGCACGTTCCTATGGAAGCTATTCCGTTCGGGACTGTGTTGACACTTGCCGCAACAGGCTCTGAAATGAACTCTGGATCAGTTATCACAAACTGGGAAACAAATGAGAAGTATGGCTGGGGAAGTCCAGCAGTTTTCCCGAAATTCTCTATTTTGGATCCAGTCAACACATTCACTGTGCCTAAAAACCATACGATTTATGGCATGGTTGACATGATGTCACATGTGTTCGAACAATATTTCCATCACACGGAAAATACGCCTTATCAAGATCGTATGTGTGAAGGACTTCTTCGCACTGTCATTGAAACGGCACCGAAGTTGATCAACGATCTAGAGAACTACGAGCTGCGTGAAACCATTTTATTCACTGGCACAATTGCGCTCAATGGAATGCTTTCAATGGGGGCACGTGGTGACTGGGCATCTCATAACATTGAGCATGCAGTATCTGCTGTCTATGATATTCCTCATGCAGGCGGACTTGCAATCTTGTTCCCGAACTGGATGAAGCATGTGATTCAAGAAAACCCAGGCCGCTTTAAACAACTAGCGGTGCGTGTATTTGATGTAGATCCTACGGGCAAAACAGATGAAGAAGTCGGCTTAGAAGGAATCGACAGGCTGTCTGCTTTCTGGACAAGCCTAGGAGCACCAAGTCGTTTAGCGGATTATGACATCAGCGATGAGAAAATTGACTTGATTGCAGACCGTGCAATGGCACGTGGTGAATTTGGTCAATTTAAAAAGCTAAACAAAGAAGATGTTCTAGCTATTCTAAACGCTTCTTTATAATCGAACATCCAAAAGATAGCTGCTTTTAGCAGCTATCTTTTTTGAGTTCATCGTGTACATATGTTACAGTAGTCTTTCATGTTTTTGGATATATTCGTTGTAAGGAGATGTTTCAACAGATGGAGAATTTTATTTACTACAATCCAACAAAATTAATGTTTGGAAAAGGACAACTAGAAGGACTCAAAAGCGAACTCGCTCGTTATGGAAAACGAGTGTTACTTGTATATGGCGGAGGCAGCATTAAGAAAAATGGTCTTTATGACAATGTCATCAGTGCGTTAAATGAAGCAGGTGCTGAAGTGTTTGAGCTGTCTGGCGTTGAACCAAACCCGCGCCTCACAACAGTAAAAAAGGGAATCGATATCTGCCAGAAGGAGAACATTGATTTCTTATTAGCTGTTGGCGGAGGCAGTGTCATCGACTGTACAAAAGCGATTGCAGCTGGAGCAGAGTATGACGGTGATGTGTGGGATATTATTTCAAAGAAAACAACTGCTCAAAAAGCACTGCCGTTTGGCACAGTGCTGACACTTGCAGCAACTGGTTCAGAAATGAACCCAGACTCTGTTATCACAAACTGGGAAACGAATGAAAAATATGTGTGGGGCAGCTCAGTCACTCACCCTGCTTTTTCGATTCTAGACCCTGAGCATACGTATTCTGTGCCAGAAAACCAGACAGTGTATGGTATGGTCGATATGATGAGCCACGTTTTTGAGCAATACTTCCATAATGTAAAAAACACGCCTTTACAGGATCGGATGTGTTTTGCTGTTCTTCAAACGGTCATCGAGACAGCACCAAAACTGCTGGAGGACTTACAAAACTATGAGCATCGTGAAACGATTCTCTATGCAGGAACGATTGCCCTAAATGGCACGCTACAAATGGGTTACTTTGGCGACTGGGCGTCCCATACGATTGAGCATGCTGTATCGGCTGTCTATGACATTCCGCATGCAGGCGGGCTTGCTATCCTCTTCCCAAACTGGATGCGCCACACGCTTGATCATAATGTGGAACGTTTTAAAAACCTTATGCTGAACATGTTTGACATCGAAACAGAAGGAAAGTCAGATCGTGACATCGCATTAGAAGGAATCGACAAACTGTCAGCGTTCTGGACAAGTCTTGGTGCACCAAGCCGTTTAGCTGATTATGACATTGGTGAGGATCAGCTGGACAAAATTGCCGACATTGCAGCAAAAGAAATGGAATATGGTGGTTTTGGAAACTTTATGAAACTTAACCGTGATGACATTCTATCGATTTTGAAAGCTTCTTTATAATCCAGATTGCCGCTTCTCCGAATGAGAGGCGGCTTTTTGCTTTGCCAGTGACGATCACTTGATTTCAAAAGCTAGTTCCGCTAAAGTGAAAGGGACAGAACTAACGTAATGGAGGGCTTACAAGCGATGACACATATTCAATTTGACTACTCGAAAGCGTTACCTTTCTTTCAAGAACATGAGCTTACATATTTAAAAGATTTTGTGAAGGTGGCCCATCATAATATTCATGAACAAACGGGTGCAGGTAGTGATTATTTAGGCTGGGTCGACTTGCCGAAGCAATATGACCGCGAAGAATTTGCCCGCATTAAAAAAAGTGCAGATAAAATTAAGTCTGACTCTGACGTCCTGCTTGTTGTCGGAATCGGCGGCTCTTATCTAGGCGCACGTGCGGCGATTGAGTTTTTGAACCATTCTTTCTATAACACTTTGCCAAAAGGCAAGCGCAAGACACCGCAAATCATTTTTATTGGAAACAACATTAGTTCTTCTTATTTAACAGATGTGATGGATCTATTGGAAGATGCAGATTTCTCCATTAACGTGATTTCAAAATCTGGTACAACAACAGAGCCAGCCATTGCGTTCCGCATCTTTAAAAAGCTTCTCATTGAAAAATACGGTGCTGAAGAAGCGAAAAAACGTATTTATGCGACAACTGACAAGGCACGCGGTGCACTGAAAACATTAGCAACTGAAGAAGGCTATGAATCATTTATCATCCCTGATGATGTAGGCGGACGCTATTCTGTATTAACAGCAGTCGGTCTTTTGCCAATCGCTGTGAGCGGTGCAGACATTGATCAGATGATGGAAGGTGCGGCAAAAGCAAGCGAAGACTTCGCTTCATCTGAGCTTTCTGAAAATGCGGCTTACCAATATGCTGTCGTCCGCAATGTCCTTTACAATAAAGGCAGAACGATTGAAATGCTGATTAACTATGAGCCAGGCCTGCAATATTTCGCAGAATGGTGGAAGCAATTATTCGGTGAAAGTGAAGGCAAAGATGAAAAAGGAATCTATCCTTCATCTGCTAACTTCTCAACAGATCTTCATTCACTTGGTCAATATGTTCAAGAAGGAAGAAGAGACTTGTTCGAAACAATCGTCAATGTAGACAAGCCTCGACATAAGCTTGTGATTGAAGCAGAAGAACAAGACCTTGATGGCTTGAACTATCTGGCAGGAAAAACGGTTGATTTCGTCAATAAAAAAGCATTTGAAGGAACGATGCTTGCCCATACAGATGGAAAAGTACCGAACCTTATCGTGACAATTCCTGAGATGAATGCTTATACATTTGGATACCTTGTGTACTTCTTTGAGAAAGCATGTGCGATGTCTGGATATTTACTAGGCGTCAATCCATTCGATCAGCCTGGAGTAGAAGCTTATAAAGTGAATATGTTTGCTTTACTAGGCAAACCGGGCTTCGAAGAGAAAAAAGCAGAGCTTGAAAGCCGTTTAAAACAATCATAAGACGAAAAAGCACACCTTTTCAAAAGGGTGTGCCTTTTTTGTTTTCTTCAGGTTCCTGTGCAAGCTTTCCTGTGTACTGTACATAGAATAATGAATGGAGGAGGGTGAAAAATGAGGACGAATCATATTTATATCCATGATATTTCTGGACAGGCGATCGTTAACTTTGGCAATGTCAGACGCATTTGTTCTATGAGTGCTACGAAGGAAACAGCAGGTTCTGGCAGCGATAACGAGACGAATCAATTATCCAATCAAAGCCTATTTGATGCGGCGTTTACAAACAATGCACAAATCACGAAGGGCTAATGTATGAATTCCTCTCTTTAACGAACCCTATACAAAAAGGAGGGTTTCGTATGATTCATGTACCATCCAGACTGCCTGGTGAAAGCTTTTCACTTTACCATTTAGAAGAAACAATGAAGCCGCTCGGTTATGTCATTAATGGGAACTGGGATTATGATCACGGGTATTTTGATTATAAAATTGATAACCGTGATGGCTATACCTTTCTCAGAGTTCCTTTTACAGCCGAGAAAGGCCAGCTGGATCAGCCAGGTGTTGTGGTGAAAATGGGACATCCATTTCTCTTAAAGCATGTATATCAAGACAAGTTAGATGATCATGCGATGGTTGGAAATGTGGGCGCATCTTTTAACCAATTCCAAGAACCAAAAGAGAAAGATGGAGATGTATCAAAGGCTTATGCTGAGATTGGCTTTTCGCTCGTCAAGGAATTAGAAGACGCACTGCTTTAAAGGCTGATCAGTTCATCCTCTGGATGAAGCTCATAGCCAAAGGGAGGATTCATCATGGGTCCTTCTTTTTTTTGTACGCCAACGATGATCACATGATGCTCTAAAAAGTGATGGAGCGCTGTTAAGAATGTTTCTCCGGCTAATGAAGCTGGTACAGGTATGATCGTGACGTGTTTATGCAACGTCATATGTCGTTTTTTCTTAAACGCCGTAAGTTGTTCCTTTATCAGAAAATGTTCAACCATTAAATGATTGACAGCATCAGAGGTATGAATGACTTGGTTGGCGCCAGCACGCTCGGCATTTTTCACGTAACGATCTGTTAAGATTTCAATCAGACAATATAGGGAAGGATTTAATCCTTTTGCAGCAAGTAAAGTTAAAACACTCTGCATATCGGCTGTCACTTCATTTTCATGCTGATCTGCCGTAATCATCAGTGCATCTGCACCGGTAATATTGGCTTTACGGAGTGTGCTGTCTTCGGTCCCATGTCCTTTAATAAAATGAACATTCTCTAAAAGAGGCCCCTCTTTCAGGGAGTCATCAATCAGCACAATCGGCATGGCTGGATTAATCGTTTGAAACGACTGAAGCAGTTTGTTCGTCTTCTCATTCCAGCCGACGATAATCAGGTGTCCTTTCCCCTTAAAGGCTACCTTGCCTTCAACATAATGGTGCTGTTTGCTGAACACAGCGGCGGCAAGTGTGGCGAAATAAGCGGTGACAAAGCTGGCTCCGATAAAAATGAGCACCATACCTGCCACCTGCCCTGGCATGGTTTGCGGCACAAAATCACCGTAGCCAACCGTAGAGACTGTAATGAGCGCCCACCAGATCCCATCAAAGATCGTATGATACTGCTTCGGTTCAAGCAAAACGATTAATTGTCCAAAAAAGAGAAGCAAAAAACAGATAATGATGGCAATTCGAAGATAAAGCGGCCACCTTAGCCAAGCGATAAAGATACGGGTTGATTTCATCGGACTCTTCCTTTCAGGAGACTGCTAATATCAGTATGCCCGATTGAGAACACATTTTTTCATCTTTGTCATGTATTGAAATAGAACCCATATCTTAAAATAAGGGAGAAGAAGGAGGAAATTCGAATGTCGTTCGTTCAAAAGACCGTACTTCTTTTTATTGGTGTGCACTTTTTATCATCAGCTGTCATCTTACTCGTGTTTGATTTAAATGCTGTGAATCATTTTATGAATGATTTTTCATGGCTGCACTTTTTTCAAGACCTTTATGGTACAGTGACCTTTTATACAGCATGCTTAGGTGTGTTCTTCTTTCTCATTGGTGCGATTTTTCCCCTAAAAAAGACCTAGTGCTTTTTGCTGTACATGGTACATAAAAGTCATTAAAATTGTAAATAAATATATAAAATAAAAAGGAAGCTGATGAGCATGCTGTTTTTTTATTTTTTAACATTTGCCGCATTGGGATTATCATTTTGGGCACAATTTAAAGTGAAGAATAATTTTGAAAAGTATTCAAAGGTGGAAGCATCCAGTATGAAAACAGGTGCTGAAACCGCTCGATATATTTTAGATCGCAACGGGTTATACGATGTGCCCGTTGAACCGGTAAGAGGAACTTTGACTGATCATTACGACCCGACACAGCGTGTGGTTCGTTTATCTGAACCTGTGTACTACGGCCACTCCATTTCGGCCATTTCAGTTGCATCACACGAGGTTGGACATGCCTTGCAGCATCAGGAATCCTATGGTGCGCTTGTTTTGAGACATAAGATCTTTCCTGTCGTGAACTTTGCATCTGGTGTTGCTCCGCTTCTTTTCCTTGGTGGAATTTTGCTCAGCAGCCTTAACTTAATCGGGCTTGGGATCATTTTATTCTCAGCAGCTGTATTCTTTCAGCTTGTGACATTGCCTGTCGAGTTTAATGCAAGTTCTCGTGCAAAAGATATCATTGTTTCAGAAGGAATCATTAGAAGCAGTGAAGAAAGAGGCGTGAACAAGGTGTTAAATGCTGCAGCTCTGACATACGTAGCAGCGGCCCTTGTCTCTCTGTTTGAATTGCTCCGTTTTGTAATGATCTTCCTAAATGGCCGTAATGATTAATTGATGCCAGAGGAGGTGAGCCCTTACCAGTGATAGGTAAGGGTTTTTTTGTATATTTTAAACGTATTTTTAGTCATTTTACTCATTGCTGCAACAGCTTTTTTTGTTGTCACTGAATTTGCGATTGTGAAAATTAGAGGCTCTAAAATCAACCAGCTGATTGAGAGCGGTGATAAGAGAGCCATCCATGTTCAAAAGCTGATATCAAATCTCGACGAATATTTATCGGCCTGCCAACTTGGCATTACCATCACAGCTTTAGGCCTAGGGTGGCTGGGTGAGCCGACGGTGGAGCATTTTCTGCATCCGCTTTTTGAAAAAATCGGGCTTCATTCCGCATTAACTGACATCCTTTCGTTTATCATCGCGTTTGTGATCATTACATTTTTACATGTTGTTGTTGGAGAACTGGCGCCTAAAACGATTGCCATTCAAAAGGCAGAGGCCGTCAGCCTTGTGACAGCAAAACCACTCATCTTTTTCTATAAAGTCATGTACCCGTTTATTAAGGCATTAAATGGTGCAGCACGAGGCATTGTGAAATTATTTGGTTTTCATTCTGTCAAAGAACATGAAGTGGCGATCAGTGAGGAAGAATTGCGTCTCATTTTATCTGAAAGCTATGAGAAGGGTGAGATTAACCTATCTGAGTACAAATATGTGAATAAAATCTTTGAATTTGATAACCGAGTGGCGAGAGAGATCATGATTCCGCGTACAGAAATTTCAGCTATAGAGATTGAACAGACCCTGGATGATGTGACTCATTATATGCTGAACGAAAGGTACACGCGCTACCCTGTTATTAAAGAAGACAAAGATCATGTGATAGGTGTTATTAATAGCAAAGATGTATTTAAAGCGAGTTTTCTAAATCAAGATGTATCTATTGAAGACTTAATGCGTCCGGTGATCCGAGTCATTGAAAGCACCCCTGTTCAAGAATTGCTCATTTTGATGCAAAAGGAGCGAATCCATATGTCAGTGCTCGTAGACGAATACGGAGGTACAGCGGGACTTGTCACAGTGGAAGACATATTAGAGGAAATTGTTGGAGAGATTCGAGATGAATATGATCAGGATGAAACACCTCACATTGTTAAAAAAGGTGATTTCCATTATGTGATGGATGGGAAAGCATTAATTGATGAAGTAAATGATTTATTGGATTTAGCCATTGAGAATGATGATGTTGATACAATTGCAGGCTGGATGATGACGCATAAATTTGATTTTGACATTGGAGATACGATTGAAGCAGAAGGCTGTGAATTTACGATCATTGATGCTGAAGACCACCATATTCGAACCATTGAAGTCAAAAAGGTTCACTTTTCTTAAAAACCTCGTATTGCTTGACGAGGTTTTTTTGCTTGGTAAACTTTAGGTGAGAAGATTTGTTTCATTTAAAAAGGGTATGGATTTATAGAAACGTCAAAAAGGGGCAGCTCATATGAAAAAAATCAATGTACAAACAGACAGACGCGATGACATGATCGACGTCACAAACGAGGTTCTCCAATATGTCAAGGAAACAGGCATACAAAACGGAACTGTCATCGTCTATTGTCCACATACGACAGCGGGGATCACCATTAATGAAAATGCGGATCCAGATGTGAAAGGGGATATGCTTCGCCGGCTCGATGAAGTCTTTCCATGGGAACATCCAAAGGACCGCCATATGGAAGGAAATACGGCAGCACATATGAAAGCGAGTTATATGGGGGCGTCTCAGCATGTTCTCATTCATGATGGAGATCTTGTACTTGGCACGTGGCAGGGAATCTATTTCTGTGAGTTTGATGGGCCGAGACATCGTCATTTTTATGTACAAGTGTCGTCAAACGAGTAAGAGATGGGGGAAGTAAATGGGGGATATCAAAAAGTTACTGGAACATGGAATCATCCAAGCGCCAATGGCAGGAGGAGCTGTGACACCGCAGCTGGCAGCCGCTGTTTCGGAATACGGAGGGCTTGGCAGCCTGGCAAGTGGATATGTGCAGCCTGACCATTTGAGACAGCAGATTAGAGAGGTCAAACAACTGACATCTCGCCTGTTTCAGGTCAATGTGTTTGTACCAGAGCCAATTCCAGAAGTGAAAAAAGAGGATGTGGCATTTTGGGAAAAGAGACTGCCTGCACGCCCGTCAGCAGATAGGATGCCAAGCGAAGAAGAATTGTGGGATGATTTTGAACAAAAAATCAACATTCTTCTGGAAGAAGACGTTCCGATTGTTTCCTTTACCTTTGCTTGTCCAAATGAACAAACGATTCAGCGCTTAAAACAAAAGGGGATTCTTTTAATCGGAACGGCGACTACAAAAGAGGAAGCACTGCTTTTAGAGGATAAAGGAATGGATGCCATTGTTTTGCAAGGAAGTGAAGCAGGCGGGCATCGCGGCACATTTTTACGTGCAAAAGGAGACGCGCTGCTGGGACTGATCAGTCTGATCTCTGATGTCAAATCGCTCTGCCGCGTGCCATTGATTGCTGCCGGAGGTATCACGGACCGAGCAGGTGTGAAAGCAGTGCTGGCGCTTGGAGCAGATGCGGTTCAAATCGGCACAAGGTTTTTAGCCAGCAAGGAAAGTGCTGCGGCAGAGGTATACAAGCAGGCCATTTTACAGGCAGAAGGCAGTGAAACAAGGGTGACAAGGCTTTTTTCTGGGAAAAGAGCGAGAGGCATTGTGAATCAGTGGATGGAGGATGAAAGCCTGCATGAAGATAGGGTTCTTCCTTATCCGGTTCAGCATGTATGGACAACACCGATGCGAAAAGCAGCCGCTGCCGGCGGTAACCCTGAACAAATGGCTCTGTGGGCAGGACAGGGCGTTGGGCGTATTCGCTCGATTTTAACCGTTGAAGACATCATGCACGAACTGACGCAGATATAAAATCATGACGGGTGGTGTGACGGATGGACATCTTAAAACATTCCTACCGAAAAAAAGGTCAGATTGAATTTTGGTTTGATGATTTTCCTCATTCTCCTGCCGTCCTTACGCCCATTCGTCATTACTATTTTGTTCGATACGTGAATTGGAGCCGGCACGATCCACCGGTCACAAGAAAAGATTTAGAAGAAATGGAGATCCTTGCGAACACGATGCTTGGCACACTCCAAAATTATCGTAAACGCAAGGCATACAAAAGCCCCTTGTCATAACCAATAGACAAGAGGCTTTTTTTAGCTGCCAAACATTTGCCTGAGATAAATCACATCCATGCGGGTAGTCTGCGGTAATAAATAAGCGGATTGAACCGCACCTGGCCGTCTTCTCTTATTCAGTTTGTCGATAATTTCTGCCGCTGTTAAAATTCCAAGCCCATGACCGTAATATTGATCTTCTCCTAAGTAAATCACATTTTCCCCGCGCCATTGCGACTGCTGATAGCTAAACTCTGGATTTTCAAAATATAAGCAATCCCCATAGATAAAATCATTTCCGCGCTCTGTATAAATTGACAAAGTATCATAGTGCCAGTCATACAGTGTTAAACTGCGAAGTCTTCGATTAAACTTCTCCTCGCCTACTGTTTGCAAGACCCCCATATAAAACACAATGACAATCGCCGTTGCACATTCAAATGCATATTTTGAACCATTTTCAAAAATGTCTTTAATGCCTCTAGAAGGCTCCACTTGATAGCGCAGCTCTAGTGCTCCTGCTTCTGATACACGCCAAAACGCATCATTTGCACGCGATCTTTGAAAGATGGCAAATGAGGCACCGCTTTTATTCAAATCTCTTGCAGCATTCATAATGTTCGATCTTAAAGTGACTTCAAATAACAAATCAGATGCTTGCCTATAGCGGAACGTATCATTCGAGGCCTGTAACTGCATCAAAATGATCCGCTTTTGTCCTTCTAGCTGAAACGATGCCAGCTGCTCATTTGTCACTGGCTGTCCTGAAAGGATAATCATATGAAAAGCGCCCCCTTTTGTATTAGCGTATGCAGGGTGCTTGGGCAAGGAATCAATTTGTGAAAATAAACAAAAAGTCATCCTTTTTATTTGAAAAACATGAAAATAATATCAAGCCGTCCGATATATAAAATAACGTTTAAAAGGAGGAAAAACATGAAAAGTGTAATAAAATGGTTGAAAAAACCATCGATTTCTAAAAGATTGATTATTTCATTCACACTTGTTCTCGTCTTGCCCATTATTACACTCAGTACGATTTCATATCAGATTGCCAAAGAAGAACTAGATCATGAAATCATGTACGGAGCAAATGCAAGAGTCAATGAACTGAATGACATGATCGAGCAAAAGCTTTCGAATAAGGAAAATGCGGTGAAACTTTTTACTGAAACATCTACTGCTGCAGACTTTAAAAAGAAAAACCAGGACGAACTGTATGAGCATCTTGAGATATACAGCAAAATCAATGAAGAAGATGTGGTTGGTTTTTATGCAGCAAGTAAAAATCGTGATTTCATTCAGTTTCCTAATGTAGACATGCCAAAAGGCTTTGATCCAACAACACGCGATTGGTATCAGCAAGCGATGCAGAATGAAAAAGGAGAGCCAGTTGTCACCAATCCATACATCTCTGCTACAACAAACGGCATGGTAGTCACGATTGCCCAGCGCCTGAAGGACGGGTCGGGAGCGATCGGAATTGACATTGATGTGCAAGACATTGTAGATAAAATAAAAGATATTAAAATTGGACGAGAAGGGTATCCAATTATTGCAAATAAAAACAAACAAATTGTAGCCCATCCAGAAGAAAAATCAGGATCTACGGTCACAGAAAATATTTCATCTATCCTTTACAGCGGCAAAGAAGGAACATCAACTTATGAGAATAAAGGAGAACAAAAACGTATCGTTTTTGTAACAAATGATTTAACAGGTTGGAAAATTGCTGGAACGATGTTTGTATCAGAAACAGAAGAAGCAGCACAGCCAGTTTGGAATTCTGCCATTATTCTTTTAATTTCTTCATTTATCCTTGGCGGTGTCGCTATCTTCTTCATCGTTCGCTCGATCACAATTGGACTGAGAAGGCTCGTTGATTTCTCAGAAAAAGTGAGTGAAGGGGATTTAACAGAAACCCTTGAAACGAAATCGAAGGATGAGATAGGAGATCTCACAAGAAGCTTCAGCAAGATGAGTGAATCACTTCGTGACGTCATTCGTGCTGTACAGCAATCTGTCGACAATGTGGCTTCGGCTTCAGAGGAGCTGACGGCAAGTGCCAGCCAAACGAGTCAAGCAACAGAGCATATCACGATGTCGATTGAACAATTTTCAAATGGAAATGAAGCACAAAACGAGAAAGTCGAATCTAGTACGAATCAGCTTGTGGCAATGAACGAAGGATTACAAGATATGTCACAAACCTCATCTGAAGTGGCTGCCGTCTCACTTCAATCAACAGAGGCGGCTGGTCAAGGCGGACGAATTGTTGAAAGCACAGCGAGCCAAATGAAACATATTGATACATCTGTACAAGAAGCAGAACAGGTCATGAAAGAATTAGAATACAAGTCTAAAGATATTACGAGTATTTTAAATGTCATTAACGGCATTGCGGATCAAACGAATTTACTTGCGCTTAATGCAGCAATCGAAGCAGCAAGAGCAGGTGAATCGGGACGCGGCTTCTCCGTCGTTGCAGAAGAAGTGAGAAAACTAGCTGTCCAATCCGCAGATTCAGCGAAAGAAATTGAGAAGCTTATCCAAGAAATTGTGTTAGAAATTGCTAAATCTCAAGATATGTTCAAAGCAGTCAATCGAGAAGTAAACGCAGGACTCGGTATGACAGAAGAAGCAAAAGAAAGCTTCCGGCACATTTATGAGGCGGCAGAAGGAATGTCGAAAAAACTGTCTCAATTAAACGATACAGCAATTGACCTATCGAGCGGTTCAAAGCTTGTTTCACAAGCGATGCAGGAGATGCGCCAAGTCTCTAGAGAAAGCGCAGCAAACATTCAGGACATTGCGGCTTCCGCAGAAGAGCAGCTAGCATCTATGGAAGAAATCACATCTTCTTCTGTGACACTTGCCAACATGGCAGAGGAACTAAAAGAGCTCACAAGTCAATTTAAAATTAATTAAATAATGATGAAAAAATATCCAGAATTGTCTGGGTATTTTTTTTATTTTTAAACGACATTTCCAGTCTCTAAAAATAAAC
The DNA here is from genome assembly GCF_049895685.1 of Bacillus sp. DC4300-2b2. Taxonomy (NCBI): domain Bacteria; kingdom Bacillati; phylum Bacillota; class Bacilli; order Caryophanales; family Bacillaceae; genus Bacillus; species Bacillus sp. DC4300-2b2. The sequence continues at coordinate 50,742 of NZ_JAFCSW010000001.1, read as the reverse complement.
CTTTCATCCGATAATAACTTTAGAGAAGTAAAGGGGGAAAGTTAAAATGGGAAAAATGATCCAATGGTTCAAAAAACCATCCATTTCAAAGAAATTAATCATTGCTTTTTTGGTAGTCCTAATCCTGCCAACCGTTGCACTGACAATTAGTGCGTTTTTCACATCAAAGACAGAGCTAGACAAACAGATTATGGGCAGTGCGATGAGTCAGGTCAATGCATTTGATACTTTAATCAATGAGAATATTGGAAACAAAGCAGATGCTGTGACACTGTTTGCAGACTCACTCAAAGCGTCTAACCTTCAAGAAAAAAATAGAAATGCGACCATTAAAGAATTACAGCAATTTGGAAAAATTAATGAAAAAGATGTTTCTGCGATCTATGCAGGCTCTGAAAAGGGATTGTTTATGCAATACCCAGTTCAAAAGATGCCGGATGGCTACGATCCAAGAGAACGTCCTTGGTATCAAGAGGCATTGAAAGCAGAAAACGGCAAACAAGTCATCACAAAACCATATGTAGCAGCATCCACAGGCAAAATGGTGATCACAATTGCCCAAAAGATGAAAGATGGTTCAGGAGTCATTGGTCTTGATATGGAAATTGATAGCCTGCTCCAAAAACTTAAAGAAATCAAAATTGGGCAAAAAGGCTATGCTTTTATCATGGAGGAAGATAAAACCGTTTTAGCAGATCCAACCCAAAAGTCAGGAAGTCAGGTCAATGAGAATCTGGCCAGTATTATTTTTAAAAACAAAGAAGGAAGCGGCAGCTATACCCTCAAAGGAACAGATAAAAAGGTTGCATATGTCACCAATGAATTAACCGGCTGGAAAATTGGTGGAACGATGCTCGTATCTGAGGTAGAAGAAGCGGCAAAGCCCGTTTTCAATACAGCCATTATCGTATTCAGTGTCACACTCATTGTAGCAGGAACCCTCATTTTCTTTATCGTCCGCTCAATTTCAAAGAGATTATCCAATCTTGCCCGCTTCTCGAAAAAAGTCAGCGAAGGTGATTTACGCGATAAGCTTCAAATCCAATCAGATGACGAAATTGGACAAGTTGGTAAAGGCTTTAATACGATGATTGACTCATTGCGATCTCTCATTGGAGCCGTTCAAGCTTCAGTCGAAAATGTCGCATCTTCATCAGAAGAACTGACTGCCAGCGCAGGACAGACAAGTAAAGCAACAGAGCATATTACACTAGCCATTGAACAATTCTCCAGCGGAAATGAAAGTCAAAATGATAAAGTCGAATTGAGCTCAGTCGAGCTAGAAGAAATGAACCGTGGTCTTCAAAATATGAATGAATCGGCCGAATCTATTACTGCTTCATCGATCAAATCAACAGATATCGCAGGAGAAGGCGGACAGCTTGTTGAAAAAACGGCTTCTCAAATGAATGTCATTGATCAGTCCGTGAAAAAGGCAGAGAACGTCATCAGTGCGCTTGAAAGTAAATCTAAAGACATTACCCAAATTCTTGGTGTCATCAATGGAATTGCCGATCAAACGAATTTACTTGCACTAAATGCAGCAATTGAGGCAGCAAGAGCTGGTGAATCTGGCAGAGGCTTCTCCGTTGTAGCTGAAGAAGTAAGAAAACTGGCTGTTCAATCTGCCAACTCGGCAAAAGAAATTGAGAATTTGATCAAAGAAATCGTGCAAGATATCGACGTATCACAGGAAGTATTCACTGCGGTGAATCGAGAAGTTCAATCAGGCCTAAGCTTCACTGAACAAACGAAAGTAAGCTTCCACAATATTTTCGAAATGACAAAAGAAATTTCTAACCAGCTTCAAACAATGAATCAAACCGTTGTCCAGCTTTCAAAAGGCTCTGCACATGTGTCAGAGGCTGTTCGTGAGATCGCAGACGTATCACGTGAAAGCTCGGCAAATATTCAAGACATTGCTGCTTCAGCAGAAGAGCAGCTGGCATCAATGGAAGAAATCAGCTCGTCCTCTGCCACTCTCTCTTCGATGGCAGAAGAATTACGCGATTTAATTAGCAAATTTAAGGTTGAATAGACAGGAAGAAAAGAGCCTCCAGCTAGAGGCTCTTTTTCATTGGATAAATCAAAAGGAATGGGTAATTATACTTATTTTTTGTTTTTCTTGAACATTATTCCTTGAAAAATAATTCATATTACCTAAGAATAGAAGAGAAAGATCACAAAACATAAATCAAAAGGAGTAGAGTCATGAAAAAAATCAACTTTTTTAAGCACTTTACGATGTCGAAGAAATTAATTACTGCATTCTTAGCGATTCTCCTAGTGCCAATTCTCGTATTGGCTGCATTTTCTTATGAAGTGGCATCAAAGTCTCTTAATGATGAGATTATGTCTAGTGCTGCAAATGGTGTTCAACAATTAAACGAACTCATTAATAAAGATATACAGCCTAAAATTGACATTGTTTCATATTTATCCAGATCGGTCAAAAAGGAAGAATTGACTGCTAAAAACAAAGATTTACTCAAAGTGAAATTAGAGCAATTATCGGAAACAGATGACGATGTAGTAGAAGTATTTGTTGCAGATCAAAATGGTAAACTAACTGAATATTCCAAGATTCACAAAGGTAATGCAAAGAGCGCAAAAAATGAACCATGGTTTCAGCAATCGATGGGAGAGAAGAAACTCATCATTTCAGAACCTTTTGCCGACAAGTCATCAGATGACCTGCTCATCACAATATCAGAACAGTTAGCAGATGGATCTGGTGTGATTGGGGTGAATGTACGATTAAATACGGTTGTAAAAGATACAAACAGCATCAAAATTGGCCAAGAAGGCTATGCGTTTATCGCCACCTCAGATCAGCGTTATGTGGCCCATAAAACCGATAAGGCGGGAACAAAGCTGACTGGTGACTTCATCTCAAAACTATATGATAAAAAAGAAGGCAGCTTTGAATATGAATACAATGGCCAGCCGAAGCAAATGTTTTTTGACACAAATGAAGCAACAGGCTGGAAGCTTGCTGGAACGATGTATGTGAATGAAGTAAAAGAAGCCGCACAGCCAGTGCTCGATTTAACAATGATCATCCTTGCGGCTGCGATTGCCATTGGCGGAATCGCGATTTATTTTATTATTAAATCGATTCGAAAGCCACTGATAGAGCTCTCTGAATCGGCTGAAAAAATTAGTCAAGGTGATTTGACCCAGCATATTGAAGTTCGTACGCACGATGAAATTGGTAAACTTGCACAAAGCTTTAACGACATGTCAGCAAAGCTGAAACAAGTCATTCAAGCTGTCCAAAATTCTATTGAAAATGTGGCTGCTTCGTCTGAAGAGTTAACGGCAAGTGCAGGACAGACAGCTCAAGCAACCGAGCATATCACATCATCTATTGAACAGTTCTCAAACAGCACTGAACATCAAAATGATATGATCGAAAAAAGCTCAGTCCAGTTAAACGAAATGGATCGCAGCCTATCGCATATGGTCGACACGACCTCTCATATGATGGAATCGTCGATTGAATCGGGCAAAACCGCTCAGGCTGGAGGAGAACTCGTTCAAAAAACAGCAGGTCAAATGCAAACCATTGAGCAGGCAGTAAAAGAAGCAGAGCTTGTCATTGCAGGATTAGAGCAGAAATCAAAGGATATTACAAACATTCTGGGGGTCATCAACGGTATTGCTGATCAAACGAATCTCCTTGCTTTAAATGCTGCAATTGAAGCCGCACGAGCAGGTGAAGCAGGCAGAGGCTTCTCTGTTGTCGCAGAAGAAGTCCGCAAGCTGGCGGAGCAGTCAGGAAGCTCTTCAAAAGAGATTGAAAGTCTGACGAATGAAATTGTTGAGGAAATAGAAAAATCGCAGAAAATGTTTAAACAAGTAGCAGGTGAAGTACAATCTGGTTTAAACATTACAGATGAAACGAAAGTGAGTTTTGAGAGAATCAATGATAAAACATCAGAAATAACAGAACAAATGAAACAAATGAACGGATCAGCTAAAGAACTATCGCACGGCTCAAACGATATTTCACATGCGGTGAATCAAATCAAAGAACTCTCAAGAGAAAGCTCAGCAGGCTTCCAAGATATCGCGGCTTCAGCAGAAGAACAGCTTGCATCTATGGAAGAGATCAGCTCATCCTCTGCCACTTTATCCGAAATGGCAGAAGAACTAAGAGAGCTTATTAAACAATTTAAAATGTAAGACATTAGCGAAGCACCTGACGCCAAAACGTCAGGTGTTTTTCCATTCAATGCATATAAATTGGGTATTTTGGACTTATTTAGACTTTAATAAGTTAAAAAAGTAAAGAACATAGTAGTACTTCCGATATATATACTATCTTACTAAAAGGAGTTTTCTTTTTTATGAAATTCATACAGTATTTCAGAAAGCCATCTATATCAAAAAAGCTTGTATTCTCTTTCTTATTTATTCTTTTATGCCCAATCATCGTATTGGCATTCTCTTCATACCATACGGCAAGCACCTCCTTAAATGATCAAATTATGCAAAGTGCAAAGGAAAACGTAGAGCAGCTAGATAAAAATATTACGAAGGTTGTAAAAGTGAAAACAGACGCAGCCGATTTCTTTAGCAAATGGATCACGGAGAAAAAGCTCAAGCAAAAAGGAACGACCGATATTCAAGGACGCTTTGAGCAGTTCATGAGTATGAATGATGACACAGAAGGCATTTTTGTCGCTTCAAGTGACGGCAAAGTGTTTTCAAGATATCCTAATCAAAAAATGCCTGCCGATTATGTCGCAACTGAGCGGGATTGGTATAAAGACGGCTGGGCGAAAAACGGTGAGCTGTCTGTTTCAGCACCATATGCAACGGCTTCAACCGGTACACTTGTGGTGACCATCTCTAAAAAATTAGAGGATGGATCAGGCGTCATCGCGATGAACCTAAACATTGCGAATCTCGTAAAAGAGTCGAATAGCATTAACATTGGGAAACAAGGCTATGCCTTTATTGGAAGTCCGGACCGCACATATGTGGCACATCCAAAGAAAAAAGCAGGAACGAAATTATCTGGTGAATGGTTAGAAAAAATGTACTCACAAGATAACGGAGCTATGAGTTATATGTTTGAAGGGAAAGAAAAGCAAATGGAGTTCACGACAAACAAGGCGACTGGCTGGAAGATTGTCGGGACGATGTTTGTCAGTGAAGTAGAAGAAGCTGCACAGCCAGTTTTTAATATGGCCGCCATCATTTTAGCAGGCGCGCTTATCATTGGCGGGATTCTGATCTTCTTTATCATCCGTTCCATTACAAAACCACTTTCCACTCTTGTCTCTTCTTCGAAGAAGATCAGTCAAGGAGATTTGACAGAAAAAATTGATGTCCGCTCAAAAGATGAATTTGGACAGCTTGGCACAAGCTTTAATGAAATGAGTGAGTCCCTAAGAGACGTCATTCAAGCTGTACAAACATCTGTTGAGAATGTCGCTTCATCATCTGAAGAACTAACGGCAAGCGCAGGTCAAACAACAAAAGCAACCGAACATATTACATCATCTATTGAAACATTCTCAAACGGCAATGAAAATCAAAGCGAAATGGTGGAGCAAAGCGCAGTTCATTTAAAACAAATGAATGAAGGACTGAACGAAGTTGCCGAAACGTCTGATGTCATCACAGCGTCATCTGTTCAATCAAAAACAGTCGCAGAAACAGGCGGACAGCTTGTGGAGCAAACTGTTGGCCAAATGAAGACGATTGACCATTCAGTGAAAGAAGCAGAAGGCGTGATCAACGGACTAGAGCATAAATCAAAAGATATTACAAACATCCTAGGCGTGATAAACGGCATTGCGGATCAAACGAATTTACTTGCATTAAATGCCGCCATTGAAGCAGCACGCGCAGGCGAGTCAGGCAGAGGCTTCTCTGTTGTTGCCGAAGAAGTGCGTAAACTAGCGGTTCAATCATCGGATTCAGCAAAAGAGATTGAAAAGCTAGTGAATGAAATCGTCACTGAAATTGAAACATCTCAAAATATGTTCAAAGCAGTGAATGAAGAAGTGAAGAATGGTCTTACAATTACAGATCAAACGAAAGAAAGCTTCTCACAAATAAATGAACAAACAGCGGAAATCGCAGCAAGAATGAATGAAATGAATACAACGGTGCGCGAGCTGTCGAAAGGATCTCAGCAAATTTCTAAAGCAGTGAATGAAATTGCAGATGTATCAAGAGAGAGTTCAGCAAGCGTCCAAGATATCGCAGCATCTGCTGAAGAGCAGCTTGCTTCGATGGAAGAGATTAGTTCTTCATCCACGACTCTTTCCCAAATGGCGGAAGAATTACGCGATTTAATTAAAAAATTCAAGATCAGCGAATAAGGTCAAGTGGTTCTCTTCGAGGGGAACCGCTTTTCTTTTTAAGAGATCATCTCGTACAATAGAGGAAATTGAAAAAAGAGGAGAGATAGTATGCGTTTATCAGATAAGAAGGTCATTGCGTTTGTCAGTGATGATTTTGAAGATTTAGAGCTGTGGTATCCGGTTTTGCGTTTAAGAGAAGAAGGGGCAACAGTCCATCTTGTAGGTGAAAAAGCAAATCATGAGTACATCGGGAAGTATGGTGTGCCGGCGGTATCCGATGCAGATTTTTATTCCATTCAAGCTGATGATTATGATGCTGTGCTTGTTCCTGGCGGATGGGCGCCTGATAAACTGCGCCGTTATCCAGAAGTATTAGACATCGTCCGTACATTTGATGCGAAGTCAAAACCAATTGGGCAGATTTGTCATGCAGGCTGGGTGCTGATATCAGCAGGAATCCTAAAAGGCAGACAAGTGACAAGTACACCTGGTATTAAAGATGATATGACAAATGCTGGTGCGGACTGGTTCGATGAGGCAGTCGTCACAGATGGCCACCTCATCTCCAGCAGACGCCCGCCGGACCTTCCGCCGTATGTGAAAGCATTTGCGGATGTGTTAGCGGCAAAATAAGCGACTGACACGAAACGTAAAAAACAAAGGGCGAACAAATAAATCATTCGCCCTTTGTTCATCATTTCATGCCCTATACATTTTGTCTGTCGGCAGGATACATTACGCCCATTTGTCTTCTCGCTTCGTCCATGACGGACATGGTTTGAACAGATAGGGCAAATGTATTGACCGGAGACTGACCTATTCCTTGCTGAATACACTCAATAAAATGATTGATTTCATAAGACATAGCTGGCTGATCATCTTTGAGCGAGATGTCAGTTTGATGTCCGTCACGGTCATGTATCGTGATTCGTGAAGGACGGTGGAATTGATCAATCACCATCGTGGCATCCTCGCCTTGAATTTCAGCCGATAAATGAGACGTTGAAATTTTAGAATGAAAAAGAAGTGCTTGATGCCCGTCATACTGTAAAAGAACTGAACCGTTCCCATCCACACCAGAAGAAAGCTTATAGCCTTTCGCCGTGATTTGATTTGGCAGACCAAATAAGGATATGGCTGGGTAGACGAGGTACACCCCGATATCCATTAAAGAACCATTGGATAACTCCGGCTTAAAGGCATTTGGAAGCTCGCCGCTTCGATAGGCATCGTATCTTGAGGAATATTTACAGTAATGCGCGACCACTTGCCTGATAGGTCCAAGCTGATCAAGGTGCTGTTTGATTTGCAGAAAGTTTGGCAGAAATGTCGTTTTCATCGCTTCCATCAAACACACTTGATGTTTTTTCGCTGCGGCAATCATTTCTTCCACTTCTTTTCGATGAGAGGCGAATGGTTTTTCGCATAAAACATGCTTTTGATGCTCCATCATCAACATGGCTTGCTCTTTATGAAGGGCATTTGGACTCGCAATATACACGGCATCAAACGTATTACTTTCCGCCATTTGTTGTAAGTTCGTAAAAACCGTCTCAATTCCGTATTTTTCGGCAAAGGCCTGTCCTTTTTCAGCGGACCGTGAATAGACGGCTGTACATGTAAAGTCAGCGATTCCTTCACCAGCTTGTAAGAACCGATCTGTAATCCAGTTCGTTCCGATGACAGCAAATCGAATCATGTGATTCCCTCCTTCTACTTTCCTCTGATTATACATGCTTTGAAAGCGTTTGTATGAAAGAATATTCTTTTTATTGAAAAGCGGATGAAACCTTTATATAGGCTGATGCGTCTTACATAAAGGATATAAATGTACGAAAAGTGGGTAGTTTCTTCCTTCTTCGGGTAATACTCTGGATAGAAGGGAGAGGAGGAAACATGAAGCGCGTCCTGCATATAGGAAGTACATACACCTTTGCGCTTTTATTCATAACGGCTGGTATTTTTCATGTGATAGAGCCGAGTGGCTTTGCCCGCATGATGCCAGGCTGGCCATTTCCATATGTAATGGTCTATGCGACTGCATGTCTTGAATGGCTGCTGGCCGTGCTGCTGCTTTTGCCGAATTCCAGGATTGCAGCGGCAAAATTCATTGCTGTCTATCTTGTACTCATTTTCCCGGCAAACTTATTTGCTGCACGTGAGGGAATACCATTTCCAGGTCAAGAAAATACAGAACAAGCTTTGCTATGGATAAGACTTATTGGACAGCCGATTCTCATTGTATGGGCGATGTCTATTGCAAAATGGGAAAAAAAGCTGAAACAATGATCACCATATCATGATCAAGTAGTGTACAATTTACTCATAAAATAGCCCGTGTTTGGAGGAACGATATGAATTCTATGCAAATGTGGAGCAGTCGATTTAGAAAATTTTTTCTTGATAACAAGTTTGTTCTCTTTTTACTCGTCCTGCTATTAATCGGATTGAATATCCTTGTTTTCATGAAAACATCATTTATTTTCACACCGCTCATTGTACTCGTCAAAACCATTGCCTTACCAATTATTTTAACGGGGGTCGTGTATTATTTATTAAATCCAATTGTCAACTTGTTAGAGAAAGCAAGAATCAAGCGGATCTATTCCATTTTGCTTTTATATATTGTCATTATTGGGATTATTACAGTGACCATCGTGTCTATTATTCCTTTTTTACAAGCTCAAACCATGAGTCTATTTCATAATCTTCCGAAATACGTCGATACGGTAGAAGATCAAATTAGACAATTAACAGGAAGTAACTTTATTAATCAAGTGCAAAAAACGATGAACTTTAATGTGTCTGAATTGGTAAGTAAAGCATCTAGTCAAGCGACGAAGATTTTGGAAAGCACCTTTACCGGTGTAGGAACATTCTTAGGGGCGCTCACAGAAGTTATCATCTCGATCGTGACTGTGCCGTTCATCCTGTTTTATCTATTAAAAGACGGCAAAAAGCTGCCTGACTATTTCTTGAAATTCATTCCAAATAAAATGAGAGAACATACACATATCGTGCTTCACGAAATGAACCACCGTCTGAGCTCGTATATTCGCGGACAGATTATTGTCAGCTTCTGTATCGGTGTTCTTCTGTTAATCGGCTATATGATTATTGGACTTGACTATGCGCTGCTGCTCGCTATCATTGCGGCATGTACAAGCGTAGTGCCTTACCTTGGTCCAACAATTGCGATTACACCAGCGATTGTGATTGCACTTGTGACGTCACCAGTGATGCTGTTAAAACTCATTATTGTTTGGACAGTGGTTCAGCTCATAGAAGGGAAATTCATTTCTCCTCAGGTGATGGGGAAAAACCTTCATATTCACCCAATTACGATTATTTTTGTTCTATTAACAGCTGGTAAATTGTTCAGCGTAATCGGCATCATTGTCGCTATTCCGACGTATGCCGTTCTGAAGGTCATCACAACCCACTTGTTTGATTGGTTCAAAATGCGGTCCAATTTGTATAAAGAAGAAAAGGTTTGATGTCATAATCTTTTTTTGAAAAAAATATAGTATCATAAAGACGAGCTTTCGATAAAGGAAGCTTGTCTTTATGTGGACATAGATGTTTGGCGTGTTCAAAAGATCAGAATTGAAAGGAAAGAAAATCATGAATCTATGGGATTTATTCGTGGCACTGGTTTTAGGAATTGTCGAAGGATTAACAGAGTATGCACCTGTTTCATCTACAGGTCACATGATCATTGTCGATGATCTTTGGTTAAAATCAAAGGAAATAATTACGCCAGAAGCGGCTAACACATTTAAAGTCGTGATTCAGTTAGGCTCTATTTTAGCTGTCATGATCGTGTTTAAAGATCGTATTTTAAACTTATTGGGCTTAAAGAAAAATATCACCGAAGAACAAAAGCGCAGCGGGCATAAGCTGACCATCGCCCAAATTGCTGTTGGACTTGTTCCAGCCGTCATTTTAGGATTCTTATTTGAAGATTATATTGATAAATACTTATTTGACGTCAGAACGGTCGCTGTCGGTTTGATTTTAGGGGCAGTGCTGATGCTTGTCGCTGACTGGATCAATAAACGGAAAACAGATACAAGCTCTGTCGATAACATGACATACAGACAGGCGCTTTATATTGGACTGTTTCAATGTTTGGCATTATGGCCAGGCTTCTCGCGCTCAGGTTCGACGATCGCAGGCGGGGTTATTCTTGGTTTGAATCACCGTGCTGCGGCAGACTTTACATTTATCATGGCGATGCCGATTATGGCGGGAGCAAGCCTGTTAACCCTTTTGAAAAATGCCGAATATTTAACAACAGACATGCTGCCATTCTTTATCGTCGGTTTTGTGAGTGCGTTTGTTGTGGCTCTCTTTGTAGTTCGATTCTTCCTAAAACTGATCAATAAAATCAAACTGGTGCCTTTTGCGATATACCGAATTATCCTAGGTGTGATTTTATTTATCCTGTTCATGTAATACTGGAAACTACTCTTTTATAAAGAGTAGTTTCTTTGTTATTTCGCCTAATTAAACAGTAAAAACACCTTCTTAATTGGTAGAATAAGAATTTTTTTCATAAATTAGTGTTTAAGTGACAGATAAAGGGGTAGTACATAAACATACCAATTAAAGGAGGAGTTAGAAAATATGAGAAAAACAAGTAAAATGTTTGTTGGTTCTGTCATCGCTACGTCAATGATTGCTGCCCCTCTATCTCTTACGACTTTTGGTCAAACGGCTGAAGCTGCTACAACAACAGGTGTTGATGGAAGTGTCTCTATTGATCCAGTAGCCATTGCCGATAAAATTGAACAAGCAGTAAAATCATCTCAAAATCGTGATGGATTCGTAAAAAATGCGGCATATAGTGCGTTCTATGAAGCAGGTCAAAACTACAACGTAGTTGTCCAAAACTTAAGCCAAGATCACGACTTTAGCGGTCTGAACAATGTTGTCTACTATGATAGTGTTGAATATGACGGTATTACGTTTGGTATTTGGGTATTTGAAGATGGTACGTTTGTCAACAATGGTGACGGTGGATATATTAACTGGACGTTTGTTGGCAGCTTTGACCGAGAAGATGGAAGCGGAACTGTCGATTTTCATAAAAGATTCTAATCTTAGAAGTCTGCCGGTGAATCGGCAGACTTTTTTATAACGCACATTCTTCTATTTCAAACCCTAAATCTTCAATGATGTGATGATCCGTTTGGACTTGCTGGCCTTTTGTTGTTAAATAATCACCAACGAAAATCGAGTTTGCCGCATAAAGTGCGAGTGGCTGGAGTGTCCGTAAATTAAACTCTCTACCTCCGGATACCCGAATTTCCTTTGTTGGATTGACAAATCTCATCATTGCCAGCACTTTCAATGCTTTGATCGGATGTGTCCGTTCTTGATGTTCAAGCGGTGTTCCCTCGATGGCATGAAGAAAGTTGACTGGAATTGAATCCGCATCAAGTGCTCTGAGCGCTAAAGCCATTTCTACGATTTGCTGATTGGTTTCACCCATTCCAATAATGACCCCTGAGCAAGGTGACATGCCAGACTGTTTGACCTGCTCGATGGTCGACACGCGGTCATCGTATGTATGAGTTGTCGTAATGTGAGCATGATGATCATGATGTGTATTGATATTGTGATTATACCGATGAACACCCGCTTCCTTCAGCCGCTTCGCTTTGTCTTCGTTTAATAACCCAAGACAGGCACACACCTTCAAAGGCATCGTTTCAGTGATCTCCTTGACTGCTGCTGTGACTTCATCTAATTCCCTATGAGAAGGCGCTCTCCCGCTTGCCACAATACAATAAGTCCCGGCTTTTCTTTTGAGAGCCTCACGCGCACCAGCTACAATGGTCTTTTGATCAAGCATTGTATATCTTTCAACCGGTGCTTTTGAAATCATCGACTGTGAACAATATCCACAGTTCTCAGGGCAATATCCACTTTTTGCGTTAAAAATCATATTTAATTTCACCTTTTTTTGAAAAAAATGAAATCGCACTTGATAGGCTGCATGCATAATAGGTAACAATTCACTATCGTCAGCTTCAAGAATGTCTAAACCCTCTTGCACCGTGATCGGTTCATTTTTCATGGCCTTCTCCGCTATCGCTTCCCAAGATAAAGATATGTGTTTTATCATCATCAGCCCCTTAATATGTAAACTTATTATATTAAAAAGTTAACATATTGGTTGGTCTATAGCAAGAATTGAATGTCTAGCTGGTTTTAGAGGATTGTCCATTATTAAAGGCGATGATATGATATCATCGCCTTGAGTTTAATAAATTTAAAAGAGTTTTAGTAGGTAATTGTATAGTTGTTAACTACAAGTTCACCATCTGAATTTAGATAAGATATTTTAACAAAGCCAGGTTTTACAAAGTAAACCCAAGTGAAATTTGGAGCAGTTTGTTTCAGTTCAACAGCATCTGTACTACCGGACAAAGTTATTTTACTGATTGGAATTGAAAAAGCACCAGACCATCCTACCTTAACTTTACGGTCGATCGTAATTACTTTATTCATAATAGGAGCTTTTGCTAAGACTGGTTCTTTTGGCTGTGCAGCTGCATGAGCACCTTCAGTTTGGGAGAACGTAAGAGCACCTAAAGCAACTAAAGACAATGTACAGACTTTCATGAATTTTTTCATCGGTAACACTCCTTTTTTTGGTATATACATATATTAATATTAATAGAATTATATGTCAAATTAATTATGTGAAAAAAGAGTAATTATGGAGAAAATTGTCATATATTTGTTGGGAAAGACATGATTTTTTATTCATATGCTATTTCTTTTTTTAGGGGAAAAGAAGGTATAAAAAAAGCTGGGTTCGCCCCAGCGTAAAGCAGATGAAAAGAGATGATCAATGGTCGTCTCGCTTTTTTGGCTGACGGCCTTTTTGCTTCTCTTTCTCTCTAATGTAGTTAATAAAATCGATGGTTTGTCTTCGTGCTTCTTCGGAAAAATCTGAGGCGGCTTTAAACGCAATTTGCAAATCAGGATCGTCAGCAAGATCGTCATCGTGTCTGCCTTTGTCCTTACCTGTGAGAAGATAATCGGTTGAGACCCCATATAACTCAGCAATTTTCACAATCATTTCACCGTCAGGCTTTCTCAAGCCGTATTCCCAGTTTGCATAAGTGGACATCGCCTTTAATCCGAGTTTTTTAGCAACTGTTGACTTGCTCCATCCATGCTTCTCTCTTAATTCAGTTAAAATCTTCCCAGTCAAATTATCCATCAGAAACACCTTTTTTCATGTTATGAGTAAATTTTATCATGAATTACACGGAAAAGATAAATAAATACACAAAAAGAATAAAAATGTGGTTGACTTACTCGTTTTGTGTATATTATCATAATGAATATAACTTACACATATTGAGTAAGAGGTGGAAAGATGAAACTTGAAAATTTACGAGAAGAGCGCATATTGCAAGGAAAAACACAAACCTATATGGCGAAAAAATTAGGTTATAAGTACACAAGCGGCTATGCGAATATAGAAATGGGCAGAACGAAGCCAAGCTTAGAAATAGCAAAGCATATTGCAGATCTGCTGAATACCGGTGTTCAAGAGCTTTTTTTTGGTCAGAAGTTACACAAAAAGAGTAATTATCTAGAAGAAGATCAGTTCTTAGAAAAGGAGAGACGAGCAGAGTGAATATTGAACATCCAATGGTGACACAGATGAGTGACTTTGGTTATCCAAAAAGCTACTGGTCATATGACATGAAACGATATGGATACCAAACAGAAATTGATGACAGTTTGGAGGGATCTGAAGAAGATGAGACATCAGCTGATGTTTGATGCTAGAAAAGAAGCGCAGCTTTGTTTAGACCAAGCTGGCGGCTGGATCGCCTTTTTTCAACAGAAACCGATGTTTGTTTTTGCCACAGCAGAAGAGAAAGAGACATATATGACCCTCCTGAAAGCTAAGTCGATGACAAAAAAGGAGGAATCAGGGCGACGTGAAACGATGGAAGCAAATCATGACATTTTTGAAATGCTTGCTCAAAGCGAGTAAAAACGAACAAGACATCCGCCAGTGGGCAGAGGATGATGGGAGATCATAACATGGTCATCCATTTAATCATTGAACATGAGCATTTGTTAACAAAAGAGACATTGATGAAAAGAATACGATCAGCTGCAAAAGTACAATGCCCGCAAAAATTAGAAGGTGCACTATCACTTGAAATTCGTTTATTTGATCACATGCCGCTTGACATAGCTGACTGCCAAAAAAAGCGTACATACGCAGAAAAAGGGCTGATACGCCCGATACACGTCAGCATCTTACAGCCAAGTCTACAGCATATTCAAGAAGCACTTCATTCTATAGCCGATCAAGTCCCTCTGCAGATTGTCGATTTAAGAGTTTCCCAGTTTTATAGTATGTGTGAAAGAGTTGAAATCATTATCAATACGGTAGGTGGTGGCACGAGGCCATCACCAAAAAAGGAGACAAGCATATGAACGAGCCAAAACAACTAGTCATTCAAGATAACCAAACATTTGTCGGTGAGATGGAAAAAGGAAAAATTCAAGTCATCGTGTTAGATGGAAATGTAGGAACGGCTTATCAAATGGATGTACCTGAACATGGAAAAACCATTATTCAAACGGCAAAAGGTCATTTTGCAAGAGTAGATCACGAGATTGGTTTTAAAATCAGCTAACTGACTAAACACATCAAATCATAATATGTCCAAGACGGAAAGCCTGCGGACACTGATCAAGACCCTGTTAAAAGGGGACCTGATTGGTGTCCGTTTTTTATTTTCTTAAAAAAGGGAGAGAGCCAATATGCAAGATTTACTTATTGAATATAAAAGAGCCTTAAAGAATGCTAGAAAACAATATGAACCATTTAAAGAAAAAGAAGAACATCAGCTGTCCGTTCAAGACAAGCATGATAAAAAAATGATCGCCAGTATGGTGAGCGATCTAGAATACGTAGTAGAATGGCTACAAATCGGAAGAGAGCCAGGTGCGCGCAGAGGGTTAGACAGACGTTCAGTCTATCAGCGCACCATTCTTGCAAATCCAGAAGTGTTAGAGGCTTTATCACATGAATATACCCTTATTCAAGAGAAAGAAAGAGAAGTCAGTGAGAGAGACAAAAAACGAATTGATGAAGCTTTGTCTGTTTTAACAGATCGAGAAAAGGACGTATTCTTTATGCACACAACACAAGGATTATCGTTTAGCGAGATTGCGGTCATGCTGGATGTCAAAAAAGGAACTGTGCAAAAACATATGGAAAGAGCGCGGACGAAGATGTCCAAAAAAGTACAAGAACGCCTATTCAGAGCTGCTGAATAGGCGTTTTTTCTATCCAAAATAAATCAGCTAAAGCTTGTCTTACAGTTGCCACCTATAGTTAGAAAGACCAAACGAATGTTTGCTAGCCCTACACAAATGATTCCTTCAAAGGGAATCATTCGAATTAAAAGGAGGCGGCAGGTGAATGTAAATGAAAGACAAACGGATAGAGGCCAAGCAGGATTATATGAAGGGGATGACGTACCAGCAAATTGCTGATCATTACAATGTCTCGATCCATACCGTCAAATCGTGGAAAAGGCGATACGGATGGCAAAGACAAAAAACTTCGCCTAAGCAAGCACACTCGATCTTCAATCAATTTCTTTCAGATGAAACGATTGAAATCATGGAGAAAATGGATGGACGCACATCGCTTGATTTAATCTGGGATCAAATTCAAATTCAATATGCAGCCATTATTCGGGCGCAGCGAATCATGTATGTAGCAGATCAAGAGGACATGATCAAAGAGCTGAAAAAGGCGGCATACATGCCTTCTTCATTAGAAGAAACAGGAGAAGGCATTCAGCCAGAACTAGACATCACCTCAGAAGAATATTCGTTTCAATTTTCATGGGATCGGCATGCGACGTTTCTAAATGCACAATCCCGTGCAATGGGTGAACTCAGGCGTTTAATAAAACAGTTTGAAGAGCTCGCACATGCGAAGGATGAACGAAGATTAAGGCTGAAGCAAATTGAACTGACGATCGAAAAAACAAAAAAAGCAGTGCGTGAAGAAAAAGAGGAAGATCTTCAAATCATGATCAAGCGAAAAGAGGACGACTCATGACGCCATTGATTGAAAAAGAAGTCAATCCTCACTTTGAACACTTTCTATTCGATTGGAATCAAAAGTTTCAATTTTTAGTTGGAGGCTATGGCTCCTCTAAAAGCTATCACATTGCTTTAAAGCTCGTCTTAAAGCTGCTGGAAGAAAAGCGGACAGCACTTGTCATTCGAGAAGTGTATGATACGCACCGCGAATCAACCTTTTCTTTATTACAAGAGATCGTCAGCGACCTCGGCATCGACCATGTGGTGAAGTGCCGAAGTTCGCCGCTTGCACTGACGTTTCGAAACGGCAGCAGCATCTTATTTAAAGGGCTGGACAAACCTGAAAAATTGAAATCAATCAACAACATCTCGATCATTTGGATTGAGGAATGTTCAGAGGTTTCTTATGAAGGCTTTAAAGAGCTGCTTGGAAGGCTAAGGCATCCATCCTTACCGCTTTATATGATGTTATCGACCAATCCTGTTGGTCAGGATAATTGGACGTATAGACATTTTTTTCGAGATGAACAGCTGAAGCGTTTTGTTTTAGATGATGAAACCTTATACAAAAAGCGAACTGTTGTTATCAAGGATACGTACTATCATCACTCCACGGCAGAAGATAATCTATTCCTTCCTAAAAGCTACGTGAAGCAGCTGGATGAGCTGAAAGAGTATGACCCAGACCTGTATCGCATTGCGAGGAAGGGATATTTCGGCATTAATGGCACAAAGGTTTTTCCTCAATTTGAGGTGAGAAGCCATTCTGATGTATTAGAAGCCATTCAGCAGATTGACAGACCGCTGAAACGAGCGGGCATGGATTTTGGATTTGTTGAATCGTACAATGCGCTCATTCGGTTAGCTGTCGATCATGAAAAAAAGTACTTATATATTTATTGGGAATATTACGACCGCGGGAAAACAGATGATGAAACAGCCCTTGACTTGAAAGAGTTTATTGAATCAAAAGAACTGATTAAAGCCGATGCAGCCGAACCTAAAACCATTCACTATTTTCGGCAGTGCGGCTTTCAAATGGTGGCGGCACATAAGTTCCAAGGCTCACGTTTGCAGTATACAAAAAAGATCAAACGGTTTAAGAAGATTATTTGTTCTGATGCATGTCCATATACCATCTATGAACTTCAATCACTAACCTATAAGGCAGATAAGGATGGACGTCTAGAGGAAGATGAATTTCAAATCGATCCACACACATTATCAGCCATCTGGTATGCGCTGGATGATTATGAAGTGACAGATTTGAAACAGACTGCCTCGGAGCGTGTCCGTCCAAACAGAGAGAGGAGGTCCATACAATGAAACAATTGAAAGCAACCATTATGAAGGCAAACATGTCTGATCATACAAAACAAATGTATGCAGATGAATTTTCCTACGAAAAGGATGACATTGTTCCCCCGCCTTACAATATCAACGAATTAAAAAGTATGGCAGAATATTCAACCATTCTTCAGCAATGTATTGATGCGTATAAGACCAATATTCTAGGCTTTGGATTTGGTGTAGAATATGCCTTTGACTTTAATGCAGAAGGCGTGAAACCGGCAAAAAAGAAGGCCGCAGAGAAGGAATGGACAAGACTTGAAGAGTTTACGAAATACATGAACTATGATGAGTCTGCTGATGTGGTGCTTGGCTATGTCATCGAAGACCGGGAGAAAACAGGGAATGGTTTTTTAGAAGTTCTCCGAGATGGCCAGGGAAAGCCGGCAGGAATCGAGTATTTAGATGCGCTCCATATCCGCATTTGCAAGCTGAGTGAGCCAGTCGACGTCGAATTTCGGTATACAGAAAACGGCGAATTGAAAACAATGAATCGAAAGAAGCGATTCCGTAAATATGTGCAGGTGATCAATGAAAAGAAAGTCTTCTTCAAGGAGTACGGTGATCCGCGCATTTTACATTGTGAAACAGGTAAATACGATGACACCACCCCAGAACCGCTGCGCGCAACAGAAGTGATTCATTTTAAAATCGGCAGTGGAACGTATGGGATTCCCCGCTGGATTGGCAACATCGTCAATATGTATGGGGCACGCAAGGCAGAAGAACTGAACTACCTTTATTTTAAACAAGGGCGGCACGTACCTGGTGCCATCATTGTCGAAAATGGAATGCTGTCTGAGTCATCCTATCAGCAGCTTCAAGATTATATGGACGATATTGAAGGCTCTGATCATGCACATAAGTTTCTATTGCTTGAAGTCGAAGGTCTCCCGACGGAAAAAGGATTAACTGGAGAAGAAGATGTCTCAAATGTCAAAGTGAACTTCAAATCCCTAGCTGAGATCTTGCAAGAAGATGCACTCTTTTTAGAATACGATGAAAAAACAAGGAACAAAATCCGCTCTGCTTTTCGCCTGCCGCCGATTTACACAGGTGAGTCTCAAGACTATAACAAAGCGACAGCCGATACGGCGCGGAAAACAACAGAAGAACAGGTATTTCAGCCTGAACGGCATCTCATCACAGGGAAACTCAATACCCTTTTCCTGCCGGATCTTGATATTTGGCATGTCCGTTTCCTATTAAATGGTCCTGACTTTAGAGACCCATTAGAGATTGCCAAGGTTCTGACACCATTTATTCAGGCTGGGGCAGTGTCACCTAACGATTTACGAGATCTCGCGGGACGTATCCTTGGGAAAACGTTAGAGGAATGGCCAGAGGATCTCTATCACAGACCTTTAGAAAGCCGCATGACATCAGCTGAACTACAGCCTCAACGAGAGCCAGATCAGTTGAAAGAATAAACCGAAGCGCGTGCGCTTTCTTGAAAGGGGGTGAACATATGCCAAGAGAATTAAAAAACGCAAAAATTACGCATGTTTCCTACGTGGACAGAGCCGCGAACAAAAAGAAATTCTTTTTGATGAAGGCAAAGAAAAGCCAGCCTGTCTTTCAAAAAGAGGTCAGTGTGCTGACAAAGGCAGAAGATGCTCATCGCCTTGTGTATGGTGTCGTGTATGAACCGAATACACCTGATGCACACCAAGACTTTATGTCTGCCAAAGAAATTGAAAGAGCAGCACATGGTTTTATGAAGGATGCCCGCCACATTGACAAGCAGCATGATTTTCAACATGGTGTTGGAGAAGTGGTTGAATCATACATTGCACCAGCTGATTTTGAAGTAGGCGGTGAGCTGATTCGAAAAGGATCTTGGGTGCTTGTAACAAAGGCTTCCCAAGAGATTTGGGATCAAATTCAGAAAGGCCACATTACAGGATATTCAATGGCAGGAACGGCGGACATCGTAGCAATTGAAGAACAAGATCAGCTCCTATCTCAAAGCACGAATGAGAGAGGGCTTTTTTCTTTGCTGAAAAATTTCTTTTTGAAAGAGGAAGGTGCAAACATGTCACAACAATTTTGGAGCGTTTTAGACCACCTGCTGGAAACCTTACAGTCAAGTGATGGTGATGAGGCGGGTGTAAGATCAGCGCTTGAGCAATTGCTGCCAATCGTGCAGGAGATTTTGAAGACAGAAGATGTGCTTCAAACGATTGGTGAAAGGCCAGCCTCCGTACAAAAACAAGACGCCGCTTTGACGACGGAGCAAGTACGAGAGCTTGAAAAAGCAAAAATGGCCATCGAAAACGTCTTACAACAGGCTGAACAGCAGGAAACAGATCAAACAGGGGAAGAACCTGTCCAAAAGGTGCTTGAGCAAGTCGTTGCACCAATTCGTCATCAGCTTTCTTCCTTAGAGAAATCAGCCAGCAGAGAAAAAGCAGCGCTTGAGCAAGTGCTTCAGCAGCAGCTTTTGCCTATTTCAGAGCGGATTCACATGCTTGAAAAAGCGCGTGGTATGTCAAAACAAACAATCCATGATACACAAAACGACAGTACAAAGCCCATATGGGATGGCTTACTATAAGCCTAAATAAGGAGGAAACAGTGTGAGAAATCAAGAGTTGATTCGCAAGGCCGAAATGACACTTGCCAGCTTAAAAACCGGCGGTCTCATGAACGCAACCCAATCCAACACATTCATTAGAATGATGCAAAATACACCAACCGTTTTAAATGATGCACGTATCATTCCGATGGAAAGTGATTCACAAAAAATCGAAAAAATCGGCTTTGGCCAGCGTATTTTGCGCCCAGCAGAAGAAGGCAAAGCGCTTGATGCAAAAGACCGTGTTGTCCCAGCGACAAGCACTGTCCAGCTAAATGCGAAAGAGGTCATTGCAGAGATCCACATGACCTACGACAGCATTGAAAACAATATTGAGAAAGACGGCATTCAGCAGACGATTATGCAAATGCTCGCTGAACGAGCAGCCGTTGACATTGAAGAGCTCATCATCAATGGCGATACGACTTCAGCAGATCCATTTTTAGCTCAAATGGATGGCGTGAGAAAACAAGCAGTATCTCATATCGTAGATGCAAATGGTGCGGAAATTAGCCGCCAATTGTTTAAGCAAGCTTATAAAGCAATGCCGTCAAAATATTTACGTGTCCCTCAGGATTTCCGTTTCTACACATCCCCAAGCTTAGAAGTTGAGTGGAAGGATCAAGTAGCAAACCGTCAGACGGGCCTTGGAGATGCGGCCATTCAAGGCGGACTTTCTTCTGCATTCGGTGTGCCGGTCAAAGGTCTTGCCAATATGCAGTCATATGACGAAGCGGGAACAGACGTATCAGATATTTTGCTGACACATCCTAAAAATATTATTGTAGGTTTCTCTCGAAATATTCGAATTGAAGTAGAAAAAGATATTCGCAGCCGTAAATTTATTATTGTCCTCACAGCGAAGCTAGACAGCAAATTTGAGGAAGAGGATGCTGTAGCAAAAGTGATGAAAGTGAAAGAGTAGGTGACGGCAGACCATGATCATTTCTACTGAAGAACTGCAGGCCTATTCTGTATTTGATCGTGTGAAAAATCGATCTGTAGAAAGACTGACAGCAGATATTATCGAAGCAGAAGCTGCGGTATTTCAGATCGTAGGTCACGATTTCACAAGCGAAAAATATCAGCCTCTCCCTGAAAAAGCAAGAATCGCATTATTAAAAATGGCTCAATATTTTGCCATGCTGAATGATGACGAATCTATGATGAAAGGCTTTACGGCAGAGAAAATGGGCGATTATTCATATGCGAAGGCAGCTGATCAAGTGAAAGGCAGACCCTATGTATATGCCCTGCTTGTAGATTACATTGAACCAACATTGACTGCCGGCAGTGCCAAACTAAAGGTGAGATCATTATGAGCTATCAATCTCTATTAACAGATCGCTGTGATCTTTTTCACCTTGAACATAAGGAGTCTGCCCGCGGGAAATTTGGAATTCCAGCTGATGATTTACAAATGACACTTTCCTATCCCGACGCTCCCAGCCTGACCGATCTAGCTTGTTATGTCATAGAAAAGAACCAGTCACTTGTGCAAGAAGAGCCAAATACAGTCATTTATCAATCTTATCTCGTCCATTTTCCTTTAAAAAGTGATATTCGCCTGCATGACAAAATGGTGTGGAATGGCGTGTCACTCAAATTACAGCAGCCTAAAAAAGTGGAAAATCATCACATCGAAGTGATGGCAGTCAGGAAGGAAAATCTATGAAAATTGATGGACTTGACCGGCTGCTTTCACAGCTGCAGTCAGCGTGTGATGGCGGCTTAAAGGCAGAATATCAAGAATGGCTAGAGGACATGGGCTTACAGCTTTTAGACATCATTCAAGATGAATTGATCAAGGAGAATGCTGTTGATACAGGACGGCTTCTAAGATCCTTTACACAAGGCGACAAGGAGAATCATTTTCTCATGTCAAAAGGCGGTCTCACACTTGAAGTGGGAACGCAGCTTGAATATGCCTCCTATGTTAATGACGGACATGCCACTTCTTCAAGTGGAGAGCGAAGATGGGTGCCTGGCAGATGGACTGGCAGCCGCTTTGAATATGATCCGAATGCAAGTACAGGAATAATGCTTGCCTCTCAATGGATTGATGGCAATGGCTACTGGGATCATGCTGTCATGCTCTATGAGCAAATGTTTGAACAGTCACTGGATCGAAAGCTGCAAAGCTGGTTCGATCGACATTTTGGGAGGTGATGGAATGAATCAAGAAGTCGGGGCAATCATGCATTATATCTACACACACTTTCCTGTGACAATGTATGATCGTCTTTTGCCAGAACGCTTTCAAGTGCCATCTGTTTATGTGCCGCCTGTGACAGTGATCAGTGGTCCAGATACGGTTTCTACCTTTATGAAATCTTATTCGCTGCAAGTGAAAGTCTTTCATATTGATACAGAAAAAGCACATGATGCGGCAGAAACAATCGTTGATGCATTGCTTGCTGATCGTCAAATCATTCAGATGATGAGTGAAGACGGAGAGGTGCTTGATGATTATGTCCGCATAAAAAGAGTGGAAACAAGAATGATAGATCAAGGCGTAGCAGCGATTGTCCTGACGTGGAATAGCAGCTATTGGTACAACCGGGACAAACAGGCAAGCCTTGAAGATATCAACTTTTCAGATGGGGTGATCAAACGTGAGCAAGACTAAAAATGCACAGCCCGCTCAAACAGCCGGCGAAGAAAAAGAATTTGGCTTTTCATTTGAAGCCTTAAAGGAGCACAGTAAGGATCTTTTTGGGGTCAAACCAGAAATCCTTGAAGGTGCTCTTTTTTATATCAAACATCAACCAATTACAAAAACAGAAGCGAAAAAGCACATTGATGCTTTTTTGTCCAAGGAGGTTTAAAGGATGAACGGAGGCACATTTACACCAGGTACAGAGAAAAAGCGTCCTGGCATTTACTTTAATTTTAAAACAACAGCAGAGCAGCGAATTACTTTAGGGGATCGAGGTACGGTGGCACTTCCCCTTGTGATGAGCTGGGGAGAGCCAAAAACCTTTATTTCCGTTTCAAATATGGAAGATTTAAATAAAAAGGTTGGACTCAACATTGATGAAAAGTCACTTCTTCTTTTCCGTGAAGCAAAGAAAAAAGCGCAAACGGTCTTGCTTTACCGCCTAAATGAAGGAGAACCGGCCAAAGCCGAAATTGCTGAAAACTTTGTCGTCACAGCAAATTATGGCGGCCAAAAAGGAAATGAGATTACAGTACAAGTCGCAGAAAATGTACTTGATAGCACAAAACGCGATGTTATCACTTATCTTGGAACAGATATTGTGGATAAACAGGTCGTTACTGATGTCAAAGACCTTGTGAAAAACAAATACGTTCAATTTTCTGGTGAAGGTGCAGTCGTCATTACAGCTGGCGTGGCACTAAAAGGCGGGAAAAACGGCGTGGCAAGTGTCGCAGATTATACAGCTTTCCTAGAAGCAGCAGAAACAGAATACTTTGATGTCATTGCACTTCCAGTCAATAATAGTGAGCAATTAAAAGCAACCTTCGCTTCATTTATTGAGCGTTTACGTGATAAGCAAGGACGTAAGGTGCAAGGGGTTGTGGCGAATTATGCAGCTGACCAAGAAGGAATCATCAATGTGACAAGCGGTGTTGTACTCGAAGATGGAACAGAACTAACACCTGCTCAAACAACAGCATGGGTCGCAGGGGCAAGTGCCGGGGCAAACTTTAATCAGTCACTGACCTTTGTTGAATACGAAGGAGCAGTCGATACATTAGAACGCCTTGACAACGATCAAGTAGAATACCGATTATCACAAGGGGAGTTCCTCTTCACCTTTGATGCGAGAGATCGTACCGTGAGTGTTGAAAAAGATATTAACTCCTTGACAAGCTTCACAACTGAAAAGAACCAGCAAATGGCGAAAAACAAAATCATTCGTGTACTTGATGCGATCAACAATGATTTAACATTCGAATTAAAAAATCTGATTAAATTACGCAAAGCCAATGGAAATGACATTCCAGCATCAGATGATGGTGTGCAGCTTGTAAAAACACTGATTACCCAGTATCTCACACAGCTTCAAGATGGCAGTGGCATTACAGGCTTTAATTCAGAAACAGATATCGTGATCGGCCTCAATGAAGATCGTGATGGATTTATCATCGATTTAGCGGTTCAACCAGTAGATGCAGCAGAAAAATTCTATTTCAATGTGGAGGTGAAGTAAGATGGCTTTTAAAGCGCAAAATACAATTTCAGGTAAAGAAGGTCGTCTTTTCTTAGAAGGTGAGGAGCTTGCATTTATCAAAACCTTCGAAGCAAACGTGGAGAAAAACAAATCAGAAGTGAACGTCATGGGCCGCCGAATGACTGGCCATAAAACAACGGGAGCAAACGGAACAGGAACGGCAACCTTCTATAAAGTTACGTCCCGTTTCGTTCAATTAATGCTCAATTATGTGAAAAAAGGAGAAGATCCATATTTCACTCTTCAAGCTGTCATTGACGATAAATCATCAGGCCGTGGCACTGAGCGTGTGACATTATTTGATGTCAACTTTGATTCAGCTAAAATCGCTGGGTTAGATGTTGATTCAGAGGCGCTTGAAGAAGAAGTTCCTTTCACATTCGAGGACTTTGATCTGCCTGAAAAGCTGAAGAATACATTCTAAGAAAAGTGAAGGAAATTAGCTAATTAATTAGCAAAATAACAACTGAATATGCTATAATGCAGTTGTAATACAACCGTCTTGAAGCCGTCTTAATTTCGTCTGGTAACGTCTTGTATTCGATTAATTAAAATATGTTTACATGCAAAGCATTTTGCATAAAATAAAAAGAAGCCAGGATGCTCTAACATCCCGGCAATGTACAATGAGGCCCTTTAAGGGGCTGGCTTATCGAATAGGTACTTTAGGTAGACTTCCCTTTAACCTTCCACAGCTCAAGGGGGAGTCTATTTTTTGTCTATATACGTCAACAAAGTAAAGATAAACATCCCGAATAAAAGCATAAGGGAAATCGCTTCAAATGTTGACATATGCATCACCCCCTTCCTATTGGGGATGAGCCAGACGCCCTTGAGCAAGCCGTTCAATTGTACAATTTAAATTATACATGAAAAGATTGGAAAGCACATTCAAAAAATGGATGTGCTTTTTTGCATTCAAAAAAACATAACAAAGGGAGTTTTTAAACATGAGTGAAAAACAAACATTTGATCTTTCATTTTTTATGCCAGGACAAACAGTAGAAGCGGAAGAAGTCAAAGTACCAATTTCTAAGCGTTTTGTTGATAAAAAAGGGAATGTCATTCCTTTTGTCTTTAAAGCTATTACAACTGAACGTATTGATGAATTGGAAAAAGAAAACACAACCTTCAAAAATGTCAAAGGCAGAGGACGTGTAAAAGATTTAGACAGCCAGCGCTTCTATGCACGTATTGCGATTGAATCGACGATTTATCCAGATTTCCGTTCAAAGGAATTAAGAGAAGCCTACAGCACACAAGATCCAGTTGAAGTAGCAAAACGTGTCCTGTCAGTCGGCGGTGAATATGCGAACTGGTTAAACAAAGCGATCGAAATCAACGGATTCGAAGATGAAATTGAAGATTTAGAAGAAGAAGCAAAAAACTAATAAAAGATGGGGATAAAGAAGCCGTGTTTTTATATTACGCGATGCACGAACTTCACTACTCCCCATCTGAACTCCTTGAGTTATACGAATCACCAAGACCATTCAAAGCATTCCTTTTCGGACTCATCAGCTATAAGCTAGACATGCTAGAAAAAGAAGCAAAGAAAGGAGGTAAATAAATGGCAAAACTTACAGCGCGATTTGAATTAGAAGACCGGGTGTCGAAGAAGTTATTACGCATTCAAAAACGATTTCAAACGTTTGAGAAGCAGCTCAAACCATTCAGAAAACCAGTGAAAATAAGTCTGGAAATGGATGAAAAGAAGCTGAGAAATCTCACTTTATCACTCCGGAAAATTTCAGCTGTTTCCATGAGGCTAGATCAGGGAATCTATCGTGATCTAAAATCATTAAAAAATCAATTAAATATGTTACCGAATCATATGGTCATATCCATTCAAGCAAAGGGACTGGATGTCATTAAAACCAGCATAGATCGTTTGAAACAAGTGGGGACAAGTCCCATTATGCTGACGTTTAAATTGAACGATCAATTGTCAGGTAAAATATCATCAATCAAAAAATCAATCCTTCAGCTCATCAACAGAACGTACTATATGAGATTAAACATGGTTGACCAAGCCACCGCTGCAATTCAACGAATCAAAAAGACACTCAAAAGCTTGACGATGTCAAAACACGAAATCAGAGTGTCAGTTCAAGACAATGCCAAAAGTAAGCTGAAAAAACGAGATCAGGCAGAGTCTGTTGTGAAAGAGAAGAAAGTAAAAAAGCAACCTAATGCAACTGCTGCTACAAAAACGAATGAAAACAAACAGAGCTGGTTGGGGAATTTGGGGAATAAGGCACTAAAAGAAATTGAAAAATATGCAGGTGACGTCTCAGATAAATTGAAAGAAAAATTGAGTCCTAGAAATTTTTGGGATAATAATGCACTCCCTTGGATTGAAACGAAAATCGACGCATACAAGCAAGAAGTGATCGGACGAATTAGTGAGAAGATTAAAATTAATCCTGAGGAGTATTTAGATAAATGGTTTAACAAAGGCTTAGATTTGATCCTTGGCCCGAAAAATCCATCAAGCGAGAACAACAGTAACTCTCCAGCTCAAAGTCAAACGACTGAAGCATCAACAAATCCAACTCCTAATACGCAGCCAAATAAACAAAAAGGAAAAGGTTTGTTTCGTAATAGCTGTTGCCCTTGTTGTGCTCGAGGTTTAAGCAGGCGTGGTTCTAATAGAACTAGAAATAGAAATGGCCGTGCTCAAAGGCAGCCCACAAATCCTACCGCTACTTCTAGAGCTGAAAGAAATAGAAGATCTCCAGGTAGACTAGGAAAACTGAAAACAAATGCAGGTAAGATTTTTGAAAAAATCCCTAGTGGATTGAAGAAAACTACAGGCATCGTAGCCTCCGTTGCGGGACTTGCTGGACTGATGAAAGGTAGCGGCGGGTTAAGTAGTTTAGGCGATTCATTAAAAAATATAGGTAGAGGAAGTAGTAAGTTATTAAAAAGAGTGCCTGTATTGGGGAACTTATTAAGTGCAACAGATTTAATAGGAACAACGAAAGAAAACGTTGGGGAAAAAGTAGGTGGTTTCTCTGGAGGTCTTGCAGGAGGAGTTAGTGGAGCTGCAATTGGTCAGGCTCTAATTCCAATACCATTTGTAGGAGCTGCAATTGGTGGTGTTGCTGGAGGCATGGCTGGCACTTATGGTGGATCAAAATTAGGGGAGATATTTGATACTTCAAAACTTAAAGAGAATATTTCAAACACTTTATTTAATGGCGAATGGTGGAGTGAAAAGTGGGGGAGTGTTAAAACTTCTGCAGAAACGTCTTTAGGAAACTTAAGTGAGAAATGGGAAGATATAAAAACTACAGCATCGAATACACTGTTCAATTCAGAATGGTGGGCAGAACAAGCTGGATACGTTACAGGAGTTTTAGAATCTACTGTCTTTAATGGCGAATGGTGGAGTGAAAAATGGGATGCTATCAAGGACTGGACTCAAGAAAAGTGGGATAGTGCCGTCGAAATATGGGATTCTATTAAGGGGAAACTTAGTGAGACCGTTTTTAACGGAGATTGGTGGGGAGAGAAGTGGGATAATGTAAAGGAATGGACCAAAGAAAAATGGGATGGTGCCGTCGAAATATGGGATTCTATTAAGGGGAAACTTAGTGAGACCGTTTTCAACGGAGATTGGTGGGGAGAGAAGTGGGATAATGTAAAAAAATGGACCAGAGAAAAATGGGATGGCGCAGTCGACATATGGAATTCAATTAAAGGGAAAATTCGTGAAACGGTCTTTAACAAAGATTGGTGGGGGGAGAAGTGGGATAACGTAAAAAGTTGGTCAAAAAGTAAATGGGAACAATCAAAAACAATTTGGTCAACTGCAAAAGCAACTATTTCTTCAACTCTATTTAATAAAGACTGGTGGTCAAGAAAGTGGAGTAATGTTCAATCTTGGGGTAAAAATATTTTAGGAGATTCATGGGATTTAATCAAAAGTGAAGGCGCAAAATTCGTTGGTAGACATATTGTGAAATTTGAAAAAGGTCGAGAAAACGGGAAAAAAGATTTTAAACCTGGTAAAAAAGCCACAGGCGGCTATATCACCCAGCCAACCTTATCATGGGTCGGTGAAGCAGGTAACGAATTTGTCATTCCAACTCAAAATAACCGAGGACGCGGAAAGATGCTGCTGGCACAGGCCGCTTCTCAACTTGGAATGTCTGTTGTACCGAGCGGAGCGGCAGGAAATTCAGTGTCAAGCTCTCCAGCTCCTACAGCAGTAGCTGCATCATCTTCTGTCGGTTCAATAGACGGATCGGTCTCGATGACTGGAGACATTCAAGCCTCTAGCATTGGCGAGCAATTTAATAACGATTTTGAACAAGGGTTAAACCGCAAAGTAATCTCCCTTGATCAATGGAAACAAAAGAATATTCAGCAGCCTTTTGGTCAATTGACATCAGACTCAGGAAAGTATGGTCAACAAACGGTTTCAGCCTTTGCAAATGGTCAGCAGATGACACCAACAGGAACAGCCAGCTTCTTACAAAGTCGTGTAAAAACACCATACCAACAAGTCATGACCGCATCACCAACTTGGGGTTCTGGAACGGTGAGTGGTTTTGCAACAGGCCAAAATGCCACATCAATTGGCACGAGCCAATACGTAGATCAACACATCAAACAACCATTCCTGCAAGCAAAACAAGAATCACCAAGCTGGGGTTCAGGAATGATTGACGCCTTTAACAGCGGTATGCGTTCCAAAGGAAGCGAAGTCACGCAAGCGGCCAAAGAAATGGCGAAGAAAGTAGAACAGGCGTTTAGAGAGGAATTAGACATTCATTCCCCTTCACGCGTCATGATGAGTCTTGGGAAATTTGCATCGATTGGTGTCGTCAAAGGGCTCGATTCAGTTGATGTGAAAAAATTTGCTGAAAATCAGGCTGGTTCATTAATTGGAGCCTTCAGCGGCATGGGAGCTTCAAATCTTAATGTGAAGCAATGGCTCATGGCGGCCATCATGGCAACTGGCACATCTATGAGCTGGCTTCCAGGTCTGATGACCATCGCGCAGCATGAGTCACGTGGAAATCCGAGAGCGATCAACTTATGGGATTCCAACGCCAAAAAGGGAACACCTTCTAAAGGCTTAATGCAAACCATTGGAACGACGTTTAACGCCAATAAAGGCAAGGGCATGAATGACATTTGGAACCCAATTCATAATGCCGTTGCAGCCATTAACTACATTAAGGGCAGATATGGAACAGTCTTCAATACGCCGGGATTACGAAGTATGAGAAGAGGCGGCCCTTATAAAGGCTACGCAAATGGCGGATTGATTACTCAAGAGCAGGTGGCTAGAGTCGGTGAAGGAAACAAACGTGAATGGATTATTCCCGAGGAAAGAGGCATTCGCGGAAGGTATTTATTGACGCAGGCAGCTAAGGCACTTGGGATGCAAGTTTATGATCCATCAAATGCATCTGCTCCTTTACCAGAAGCACAGATGCATCAAGTCACCTCAGCTGAGTCTACTGGTAGTACAACATCGTCAGGTAATAAACAAATCACGATTCAATTCAATGGAGATCAGCATTTCCATAATGGACAAGATCAGCAATCGCTAGTCGAAAAAATTAAACAAATGCTTGTAGATGAACTGGAAGTAGAGCTTCATACAGGAACAAAGGGGGTCGTGATCGATGGGTAAATCAGTGTATCAATTGTGGATTTCCCAAGGAAAGGACAAGTTGCGATTCCCTGTCCTTCCATCCGAACTCGAAATCACAAATAACGTACAAAATGAAACGGTAAAGGTCGCCTCTTTTGGAGAACTGACCTTTATTGACGTACCATCGGCGAAACAAGTATCATTCACCTCATTATTTCCTAAGAAATATTCGCCGATTGCTGAATATAAAAACATTCCATCACCAGAGAATGCGATCGCGAAAATTGAACGAATGATGCGTTCAAAGAAATCCGTGCGGTTGATTGTAACTGGAACAAAAATCAATATGACGTGCAGCATTGAAAGCTTCACACACAAGGAAGGGTCATATGATATTGGAGATCGTGAATTTACGATCGAGTTAAAGGAATATAAAACCGCATCGCCTAGGAAAATCAAACGAAAGAAAAAAGCAAAACAAACGAAAAAGAAGCGGCCTTCAAAAACACCACCAAAAATGTACACCGTCAAAAAAGGGGATACGCTATGGGCCATTTCTGGCAGGTTTTATGGCGACAGTACAAAATGGCGGCGTATTTGGAATGCCAATAAATTAGCGATGATTAAACGTAGCAGACGCAATATTAAGCAGCCGGGGCATTGGATTTTCCCTGGACAAAGGTTAAAAATACCACAATAGGGGGGCTGGCATTGATTGAGCTTTTTGCCATCAGAAGCGGCACCATGTATGAGCTTGTCACAGAGAGTGTGACACTTCAGGGGCAAAGGTATCAAGCCCCTCGCTCTATTCAGGCAAATATTATCACAAAGCAAGGCAGTCAAACGTATTACCGTGTCTCGGAAGGAGACACGGTTCTTTTTAAATGGAAAGGAAAAGAGCTTTTTAGAGGCATCGTTTTTTCCCGAACTCCTGTTGAAGGGAAGATGACCTTTACCGCATACGATATGCTTCAATATTTGGTGAAAAACCAAGATGTCTATGTTTTTTCAAATCAAAGAGCAGATCAAATCTTAAGGCGGATTGGAGCTGACTTTCAAATTCCAATGACTTCTATTGCCAATACAGGACATGTCATCAAATCACTAGTCTTTAAAAATGACACGAGCCTGTATGACATGATATTGAAAGCATTGAAAGAAACGAAGCGGCAAACGGGAAGAAACTATCAAATCTATTCTGCTAAAGGCAAGATGGGACTGAGAGCCTGGCCTGACCCAGAGGACGTATGGGTCATTGAATCAGGCGTCAATCTCATCAGCTATCAATACAGCACCTCGATTGAAGAGACAGCCACTCGTGTTAAGATGCGTACGTCTGCTGATGAACAGGGGAAAAATAAGAAAAAAGGCAGTAAATCCGAGATTGTTGTGATCGAACAGGATAAAGCCGGTCAGAATAAATACGGTATTTTACAGCATGTTGAGACAGTCACAGGGCAAATCAACAAGCCACAGCTGCAAAAAAGAGCCAAAGTACGGCTGGCAGAGAAAAAAGGCGTCAAACAAGAAGTCAAAAGCATCCAAGCGCTAGGAATTCCTGAGCTGCAAAGCGGTCTTCCAATATATTTGAAAATTCCTGAAATCAACGTGAAAAAAACTTACTGGATCGATCAAGACAAACATGAATTCAGTGGGGTGAAACACACCATGACCATTGATGTTGTTGAGAAAAATTCCATGCCAAAGGGTGATCAAGCGTGAGATTAAGTGAAGCGATTAAACGATTGGCAGTGAATGCAGTAGACGCAGAATCGCCAATCGATCTTGTCATTGGAGAAGTCACGGCGGTTTCCCCGCTGAGCATCCGATTAAATGAAAATCATAAGCTGATCATTCCAGAAGAATTACTGATTTGGCCGAAGCGCTTAAATAAGGGTGAGGATGATGAGCTGAAAAGGGGAGATAGTATTATGGTGCTTGCAATGGCAGGAGGGCAGTCCTTTTACATCATCGACAAATTGTAAGGGAGGTGATGAACGTGGCACTTTCACCAGAGGAAGAAATCGAGGAAATAGAAGAAGACGAAGAGGTCGAAACCTCGACGACGTATCGAATAGATTTTGAAACTGGCAGACTGACAGGCGAAACCATTTCAGGTATTGAAGCAATCCGGCAATTTATTTATATGACACTTAGGACAGAGCGGTATGCACATCCTATCTACAGTCACGACATTGGCACAGAAATTCAGGAGCTGTTGACGGATACAGAAGCCACGGATGAATACAAAGAAATGGAGATTCCAAGGCTGCTAGAGGAGGCACTGCTCGTTGACGAGCGGATTGATCATATTGAAGAGTTAGAGGTCACAAAGCAAAATGACTCGTTTCATGTCAAATTAGCTATTGTCACAGATGAGGGCACATTAGAAATAGAGGAGGTGATGGAGGGCGATGTTTGAGGAACAGACGTACGAAGCATTAATGGAAAGAATGCTGGACAGACTGCCAGATGATATAGATAAAAGAGAAAACAGTGTGATTTGGAATGCCTTGGCACCTGCTGCTGCTGAACTGGCCCAATCCTATATTTGGCTTGATCAAGTGTTTGAGCTGGTCTTTGCAGATACAGCACAAGGAGAGTTTCTAGATCGGCGGGCTGCTGAAGTAGGGATTGAAAGAAAACCAGCCACTAAAGCGGTTTGGTCAGCGGCCATTCAGCCAGAAAATATCAATATTCCAGCTGGCTCACGTTTTTTTATTGAAGACGTTTATTTCCAATATTCGAAGGATGGCACGCTAGAATGCGAGACACCTGGTAAAGCCGGTAATGTTCAATTAACAGATCAGCCGCTGCTGTCACTTGATATAATTCCAGGACTTGAATCGATTAAGATGAAAGAACTGGTAATACCAGGTCAAGAGGAGGAAGATGACGCTTCATTATACGATCGATATTTAATACGTGCGAGGCGAGAGGCTGTCAGTGCCAACAGGGCGCATTATAAAAAATGGGCTGAGGAAGTAGCCGGTGTTGGCAGAGCGAAAGTGTTCCCGCTTTGGAACGGAGAAGGGACGGTCAAAATTGTCATCACAGATGGCAATTTTGATGTTGCATCAGACCTTCTTGTCAAAAGGGTACAGGAATATATCGACCCAGTGCCAGGTGAAGGAGAAGGACAAGCACCTATAGGCTCAAAAGCAACCGTTGAAAGCGCCAAATGGCTGGATATCGACATAGAAGTGGCTGTCGAACTTCAAATGGACTGGACCCTTGAAGGAGCTCAGAAAGAAATAGAAGAAAAGGTCAAGACGTTGTTGAAATCAATCGCATTTGAAAAGAGTACCATTCGAATGTCCGCCTTAAATGATATTCTGTATCATTCAGAAAGTGTGTCAGATTATGCAGATGTGTTATTGAATGGCGAGTCGAAAAACTTAGTATTACAGGACATTGAGATTCCGCGTCTTAGGCAGGTGAAGGTTATTGAGCAAACAGGATGAAATGAAAAACTATTTGCCGCCATATTTTACAGAAATTTATGAAGTGGATCACCTGCTCAAGACAGAGGCGCCGGAATTTGAGCAATTGGACGGATCCATTTTCGATTTAACGGATCAGTTCTTTCCTTTAACAGCGACATGGGGATTGAACAGATGGGAAAGAATGCTGAAGGTGCAGCGGGAATCAGATGATTCAATTGAACTGCGCAGGGCGCGCTTACTCAATATGATGTCAAATATTCCACCAATCACGTATCTTTCATTAGAGAAATCAGTGAATCGCTTTCTCAAGAATCCAAGTGCTGTCATCCGTCTCACAACCAATCGCTATCACTTCGCCTTACGTGTGAATCTAGATGATCTGCAAAACACGAGATATATTGTAGAAATTCTTGAAACGTTAAAGCCTGCTCACTTGGCTTATACGTTCACTGCTTTTCATCATACCGACGTACATGAAAAAAATGATCATCACGTGAGGCTCACACTGCGCAGCAGGGTGGGTTTTTTCGATCATATCCCGATTTTACTCAATGGTGAATTTGTCTTAAATGGTACGTTTTATCTCAGTGGAACACGAGGTACAACGGATGTACCTGCTCGTTTTCGGCATTCATTAAACATGAGAATGCGGCTTCAACATCAGTCAGAAACAGCACATCGCATGAACTATGTCATGACTGGAGCAGTACATGAAACGAAGCAAGGAGCGGCATTGACTTTACGCACAAAAAATCATCTTCAGCATCAAACCAAAAAGAAGATGACATTCCGTCTGCCTGTACATGTCCAAACTGAGCAGGGTGGAAGCTTACTGATCAAGGACCATTACTGGATTCTTGATGGATCTGTTCCGCTGGACGGATCAAAAATGCTCGCAGCAACTTCTAAAAAAATAGAGTTATAAGGAGGATCACAATGGCTGATCAATTAACCGTAACAACACTGTATGCACGTCAACAAATGGCAAAGGCAAGAGCAGAAGGAACAAAACTCACAAAAGTCGTCAAAATGGCATTTGGAAATGGGGGAACGAAGGATGGAAAACCGATCTCACTAGACGGCACGGAACAAAAACTTAAAAAAGAACTAGTCCAAAAAAATATTGATTCATTTACCTTCATGGAACCAGCAAAAATCCGCTACACCTGCACGATAGCCGAAGGAGAACTGGCAGGAGAAGTGATCAACGAACTAGCACTAGTCGACGAAGACGGCAAATTCACCGCCATCCGCACCATGACAGACAAACAAAAAGACGGCGACATCGAATTCGTTTTTGAGATTGATGATATTTATTAATGGAGGGATTTTAATGGAAATAAATTCACCGAAAACATTTGAAACTAGTGACAAAGCTCATGCTGATTTATTCAATGAAATGGTCCAAACCTTGCTTGAAAACGACAATGGACTGTTAGAACAGCTTACGAGTCACACTCAAGATATGAACTTACATGCATCTGAAGAAGAAAAGAAAAAATGGAATGACTCGCAAATCTATAAAATAACTGCAGATAATGGTATGCAGCTTATCAATGTCTCAGCGGATTCAAAAATATTTGATGCGATTAAGGATAAAGGAACATGTACATTTTATGCAGCTCCTGGAGTAGAAGATTCTCCATCATCTTCAAATATATCACTAAGAGGTATGCAGATAGTAGGCCAAAATAACATAGGGGCAGGCTTTGCGGTAGATATAGCAGGGAAGGCATACAGCTTTTACTACAATCATGGGCATACAACTATTACTTGGACACCTCTTCCGAGTATAAACGATTTAAATAAATGGAATGGAAGTCAATTAATTAAAATTACTAATGACACAGGTGGTGTTCGTGTATCTGTAGATGCAGCAGATAGTCTTCTAGATAAAATATCTGAAACTGGTAAAACATTCGGCACTTTTTATTCCGTGGCTGGTGCAAAAGATAATCCCTCTGAGTCTTCTGCCAGAGGATTTTATCATTTTACTTCGTCTGATAGTAATAATAAAGGAACTTATGGATGGGTCATTGCTATTGATAACAAAAACAACATGTATACGAATTACCTTGATCTAAATTTAGGCTGGCAAGGCTGGAGACGTAATTTGAGTGAGGCTGATCAACAAATTACATGGACCACACCAAGACTTTTAAACGGATGGAAAGAATATAGTTCAAGTGCGCTGCCTATTCGTTTTGGTAAAAATGCTTTGGGAGAAGTGGAGATAAATGGTGCTGTTAGAGATGGTGCCTTAGGTGAAATTCCTGTTTTTGTCCTTCCAGAGGGATACCGCCCGAAACATTCTGTTTATTATGTGGGGGTTGCTTCTAGTCTTGGTACATCTGGGATACCACAATATCATCGAACATTTATCTCAAATGACGGAAGAGTATGTGTACAATTTTCCTCTAACTCTGTCAACCCTACAGAATTCATTACGTTTTTAATTAAATTCAGTACATTATAGGAGGAACTAAAATGTGGATTTATAAATATAATGATCAATTGATTTATATGCCTGGTGAAGAAAAACTCATCAATGAACATGAAAAAATTCCTGAAGGGTTTACCGATGTACCTCCTCCTGTTGAATCGTATATTGCAAAATTTAATCCTAAAGAGCAGAAATGGGAGGAAACAGCTACGCAAGATTATATCGATAGCCTAAAAACAAAACCATTACCTAATGATCTTGAAATATTAAAGGAGCAAAATGCCTTTTTAACCAAACAAATGACACAGATATTACATGACATAAAAGAATTAAAAAATCACTTTAAAACTTTATAAGGGGGAGAAATATGGTTTTAAAAACACCGCGTTCTTTTGAGATAAATGACAAAGCGCATGCAGATTTATTTAATAAGATGATACAGATCTTGATTGAAAATGATACAGAACTATTAGCTCAAATTCATCATCATGCAGAAGATACAAACCCTCACGTCTCTAATTCAGAAAAGAAGAAATGGAATGAATCACAGCTATATAAACTAACAAATGATAACGGGTCCCAATTGATTAATATCCCTGCTGGTGGCAG
This sequence comes from Bacillus sp. DC4300-2b2, assembly GCF_049895685.1. Lineage (NCBI taxonomy): Bacteria > Bacillati > Bacillota > Bacilli > Caryophanales > Bacillaceae > Bacillus > Bacillus sp. DC4300-2b2. The sequence continues at coordinate 14,070 of NZ_JAFCSW010000001.1, read as the reverse complement.
TATCTATGAGGAGATTAAAGCGATAGGTGCTTGCTCATTCTATGCCCCAGGAGGTTCAGGAGTAGTTGATTCTCCTGCTATTGGGAACGCTGCATTAAGAGGCTTCCAGCTTGTAGGACAAAACAATATTGGTGTAGGAATCGCAATTGACACATTAGGCAATGCATTTTATTTTTCCTATTATGTAAAAGACATTGGAATCAACTGGGTGCAAATGCCGACTCGAAATGAAAAAAACAAATGGGATGCAGGACAATTATCTAAAATCACTGCTGATGATGGAAAAGCTTTTGAAAGAATTAATGCGGATGATCCTAGCATTTTAGATAAGCTGATAAAATTGCCGGGAGTTCACTCATGGTACATCCATGAAGCACATCCAGATCTTCCGACAAGAAGTTCCATGAGGGCTTTGTCTGTTTTTAGTGAAAATACCTACGGCTGGGTCATCGGTGCAAACAATACAGGAGATGTCTATATTAATCGTTCAACAACTGATGTAACAGGTACTCAACAAGAGTGGAGCGGTTGGAAACGTCTCAATGACCATAATCTATTAAACTCAAAGGGATTAAGACTTTCAATGCCAATAGGTACCGATATTTTAACGCTGCCATCCGGATTTTACTTTGCTGTTGGATCTAATGTTGTAAATATGCCTGTCGATAATGATTCTTCTTGGTTTAATATCGATATCTTAGAAACTGTAAATGGTAGAAAGACTATTCATATCATTAGAAGTTATGACAACACTCATTGGTTTGGTACGGTTCATACTGACGGTGTTTTCAAAGGGTGGAAAAAAATAGTAACTGATGCTGATTTTGAAAGTGTCAAGTGGCTAGATGTCACACTAGCCAATGGTTCCTCTATTGGAGACAGACCGGTCCAATATGTTAAATGGGGAAACTTATTATTGTTAAGGGGCCATCTGAAAGCAAATAGAGAAGTGATCTGTGGAAGTATTCCAAATACAGGCTTACCAGATAAAGGCATAGTAGTATCAGTCCCAGTATCAGGCACAACAGGTCATAGTAAACTATATATATATAAGACAGGAGAGCTAAAACTAACTGGTTTACATGCAGTGAACAACAGTGCAGTAACTGGCTATTATTTTGACACAGTCGTCCCATTAAATTAAGGAAGTGATAAAGATGATACAAGCCTATGAATACAATCATCAAAATGAATTGGTCAGACCTATCGAAGTGTTCGAAAGGGATGATGAAGGCAATTATGTCATTCCAGAGCAATGCACAACAATTGCACCACCCAATAATCCTTCATTTTATAAAGCAGCATTTGATGTGGAAAAACAACAATGGTATGAATCAGCGACACAGGAGTATATAGATAGCTTAAAATCAGCCCCTCTCCCACCAAGTGATATAGAACTTTTAAAGAAACAAAATGCTTTATTATCAAAACAATTAACGAAGCTATTGGCTATGCAGAAAGGGGGGACTTCAGAATGATGTTTCCAACTGTAGCAGATATCAAACAATTTTGGGACTGGCAATGTTACGGCCCAGAGGACATTGCATTTTATGTAAGCATTGGCTGGATTTCGGCAGATGACTATCAAGACATAACAGGAGACAAATACGAAGCCTAATGGCTTTATTTTTTTGCCGGAAAAAAGGTGATTCCGATGGCGTTAAAAAACTATTAAATCATAAATTATTCTCAATCTCATTGAAACAAAGGAGAGAACAAATTGGATATAAAAACTCCTCGTTCTTTTGAAACGAGTGATAAAGCTCATGCTGATCTATTCAACGATATGTTGAAAATACTGATTCATAACGACACTGGTCTATCAGAACAATTAACTAATCATATCGATAATTCGAGACAGCACTCTTCAGAACTAGAAAAAAAGAAATTGAATGAGTCGCAGCTGTATAAAATTACAGGAGATAATGGAGTACAACTTTTAAATATTCCTGCCGGCTCAAAAATCTTTGATTCAATTAAAGACAAAGGGACATGTACATTTTATGCGCCCAGTGGAATAGAGGATAGCCCTTCACAATTCGCCATTAGAGGGATACAGACAGTGGGACAAAATAACATTGGAACAGGCTTTGCGATAGATACATCAGGCAATGCATATTACTTCTACTATAATTCTAGCCATTTGTCTATCACTTGGACTCAGATTCCGACAGCAGCTGAAAAAGATAAATGGAACAACAGTCAGCTTCATAAAATAACAAGGGATAACGGTCAACCCTTTTATAAAGGTACAAGTGAGACCACCGACTATAACGAAATTACGGAAACAGGAATGTATCTCGTTTATAATGCAGGTCTAAATGGTCCACAAGGGATCAAAAGGGCATTTATGATTGTTATCAGTTATGGGAATACCCTGCTACAAGCTATCTATGATGCAGTCAATGGTCTGAACTCTTTTTATAGAATTAGGAAGACTGACTATACATGGACTGAATGGGAAAGGCAGCTCACAGCTAAAGATTTAAATGCTGTTCAATCGTTTCCTATTACTGATATTAATGGACAGGGGAAGGTTTATATCAGAAATACGGAAGATTTCCATGAAGTATTACCAAAGTATCGAGGATTCGTTCATTTTGTATCTGCAAATGCACCAACCAATGGCCCGGGTAATGCATTAAGGGGGATATGGACTTGTAATAACACAGGTACGTACGGGCAGGCAATTGGCTTTGACAACTTAAACCGCACGTGGCGTAAGACTATAGCAAATGGCGTATGGTCAAAATGGGAACGTTTGTTAACCAGCGAAGAGCAAATAGATTGGAAATCCCCCACAACAATAATAAACGGATGGAAACAATACGGTACTCAAAAAGTGCAATTTTATAAGAATCCATTTGGAGAGGTAGAGTTAATTGGTTCTATTACAGGGGGTACTATCGGTTTTGCAGTACCTGTTTTTACATTGCCAAGTGGTTATCGTCCTATACAGGGAATGCATTTCATAGGGGTAGCATCTAGTATTGGTGCTGGTTCAACACCGCAAACACACAGGACACATATTGATACTGATGGTAATGTGTATATACAAAGTGTCTCCAATTCAACAAACCCAAATGAATTTATTACTTTCGGCTTTAAATTCATGGCGGCACAGGAGGGATGAAAGTGAACTGGATATATAAATACGACGAAAAATTCAATTACCTTCCAGGGGAAGAAATAGAAATTGAAGGGGACGCAGACATTCCAAAAGGATATACAGATGTAAGACCTCAAGATGGCTTGTACAAAGGTATCTACAATGAAGCGAAAAGAGCATGGTATGAGTCGGCAACACAGGAATACATTGATAGCTTGCAGCCAAAAACGCTGCCACCAACAGAAATTGATCTATTAAAACATCAAAATGTTGACCTGCTTCAGCAGCTTACAGAGTCAGAAAAGAGAGTAGAAGAACAATCAAAAACAATATCAGAACTTATCATGTTGCTGAATGAAAAGGGGGTCATTTAATTGGATTGGTTCCGTAGTATTTCATTGTTCTATCAATGGAAGTGTTATGAAAATGAAGATGTAGCAAAATTTGTTCGTTTCGAGAAGATTACGTCGGAACAATACAAAGAAATAACAAAAGAAGAATATCCAACAAACGCTGAATAGGCGTTTTTATTTTGCCTTCTTTAAAATGGGCAAAGTGAGGGAGTAGGTGAGTGCAGTGGAAATGGATTTGACTCAATATTTAATGACACAAGGACCGTTTGCGGTGTTGTTTTGTTGGGTGCTGTTTTACGTATTAAACACAACAAAGGAACGAGAAAACAAGCTCAATGAGCAAATCGAGGCGCAAAATGATGTACTAGCAAAGTTTAGTGAAAAGTATGACGTCGTGATCGACAAGCTCGACAAAATAGAACGAAATTTAAAATAGGAGGAAAACTCATGAAAACATTCGACAAAGGCACTGTGATTCGCACAGTGCTTCTTTTTATTGCTCTGATCAATCAAACGCTTGTCATGTTTGGACAGACGGTGCTGCCGATTAGTGAGGAGCAAGTACAAACCGCAGGTGAAGCACTTTATGTGGCAGGTTCTACGATTTTTACTATGGTCACAGCGGTAATAGCTTGGTTTAAAAACAATTATGTGACCTACAAAGGCCAATTACAAAAAGATGCTCTGAAACAAAGAGGGCTAACAAAATAATACTTGAAGGAGAAACGACATGGTGAAAATCATTCAAGCATTGATCCCAAAACAACATCGCAACAGACCAGGAAACACAATGAAGCCGCTCTATATTACAGTGCATAATACGTCAAACAGTGCAAAAGGTGCTAATGCGGCCAGTCATGCAGCGTTTGTTGCACGTTCAAGTACAGGTGTCAGCTGGCATTACACTGTTGATGATCAGGTGATTTATCAGCATTTACCGTTAAACGAAAACGGCTGGCACGCAGGGGATGGCAGAGGCACCGGCAATATGAAGTCAATTGGAATTGAAATTTGTGAAAATGCAGACGGTAACTTTGAACAAGCAGTCGAAAATGCCCAATGGCTCATTCGCAAGCTGATTGGAGATTTGGGGATTCCTTTATCAAATGTAGTGCCTCATAAACATTGGAGCGGGAAAGAGTGTCCAAGGAAACTTCTTGGACGATGGGATCAGTTTAAAGCTGGCATAGCCACAGCACATACCGGCAGCAAAAGCACAAGAAAACCAGTTCAGGCAGAAAGCTTGAGCCACAAAGCACCCGCTTCCAAACAGAAATCGTCAAACCTGCCGTCGGGCATTTTAAAAGTAACCAGGCCCTTAACAAAAGGCCCTCAAGTCACAGCCGTCCAAAAAGCCTTATCTTCCCTCTATTTTTACCCAGACAAAGGGGCAAAAAACAACGGGATTGACGGCTATTATGGACCGAAAACAGCGAATGCAGTCAAGCGTTTTCAGCTTATGAACGGCTTAGCTGCAGACGGAATTTACGGACCGAAGACGAAGAACAAAATCGAACAATTGCTGAAAAAGTGATGATGTATAAAAAAACTATCAGCAAGTGAGGAAATGCCTCCTTGCTGATAGCTAACAAAAAATAACATCTTTTGTGATATAATCAACCAAATCACTATTGTGAGAGGAGAGAAAAATGAAAAAAGAACTGTTCCAGATCATCATGCTGTCAGCGTTGCTCATCTATTTCATTTATCACGGAATGACGAGTGATTTTCCTGTGTCCTATACAATCATTCTCATCGTTACTTATCTTTCTGTGATTACATACCGCATCATAAAGTTATTAAGACTAAGAAAAAACAAAGAACAAACAGAACTGTAGAAGATATGTACATAAAAAAACCATCCTTGATTTCTCAAGAATGGTTTTTCGTATGGAGCATAGCGGGATCGAACCGCTGACCTCTACGCTGCCAGCGTAGCGCTCTCCCAGCTGAGCTAATGCCCCGAGGTATGACGACATAATTTATTATAATCAATCCTCCTGTGAAATTCAAGCTGTAAAACGTAAACACATCGTCTATTTTTCCTTCTGCTCAATTGGAATATAATCAAAAATTTCACCAGAATGAACAGATTGGGCTAATCGTCTCAACCAGTCATAATAGGCTTTTGAGCTTTCAAGCTGCTCAATGAGCTGCTGAGCTTCCTCTCTTACATGTTCCTCTAGCTGATCATCATGCGCCACCTCTTGAAGCTGCTCTTGCGCTTCTTCAATTGCCGTTAAATTCACCTCAACCTCTCGTTCCCATTTTTGTGGAAAAAAGTTCGTGAAAAACTTAAAAAAGTCTTTTTCAGCAACAAAGCTGTGTTTTCTTCGGCCACGGTGAAACGTCTTTTTGACAATATTCATGTCTTGCAGCTTTTTCACACCTGTGCTCATACTCGGCTTACTCATTTGCAGCTCTTCACGCATTTCATCCAGCGTCATTTCCTCATTTAAATACATCGTCCCATATAGAATACCTGCACTTCGTGTAATGCCATAGAGATCCATCGTTTCAGCTATGGAATCAATGACTAGATCTTTAGCAGCTAAAATACGATCTTCTGCTTGCGGCTGTTCCTGCTTTTTCATTTTGTCCCTGCTTTCTATTAAGAAAATTCAATCCGTTCAAAAAAATCTTTATGGACTATATGTTAACGGAAGAATACAAAATGTCAAAATAAATGAAGCATATCTCCCTTTGACAGAAAAATTTGAACATGATAAGTTAATTATGTTCAAAACGTTAAATTTTTATTTAACAAACTTACTAAAGAGAATCAGAGGAGGTTCCTTCTATGAGTCAAACGCTATTTATAGACGGACAATGGGTTGGCGCTAAAAGTAGCGACACACGGGATATCATCAATCCGTTCAATCAAGAAGTGATCGCGACAGTCAGCGAAGGATCTAGAAATGACGCGCAGCTAGCCATTAAAGCAGCGAGAAAAGCCTTCGATCAAGGGGACTGGGCAAACCTGCCTGGACTTGAAAGAGGAAATATTGTGTTTAAGATAGCTGAATTGATTAGACGTGATCTTGATGAACTAGCCAAATTGGAATCGCTTGATACAGGCAAAACATTAGAGGAAAGCAAGGCAGATATGGACGATATTGCGAACGTGTTCCAATATTACGCAGGGCTAGCTGATAAAGAGGGCGGGGAAATCATTGCATCGCCAATTCCAAACTCGAAAAGTGAATTAGTCAGAGAGCCTGTCGGTGTATGCGGACAAATCACTCCTTGGAACTATCCATTGCTTCAAGCAAGCTGGAAAATCGCTCCTGCACTTGCGGCGGGAAATACAATCGTTCTAAAGCCAAGTGAAATCACACCACTCACCACAATAAAAGTATTTAAACTCATGGAAGAAGCGGGCGTTCCAGCAGGCGTTGCAAACCTAGTGCTTGGACCTGGGGCAACTGTTGGTGATGAGCTTGCTGTAAATGATCAAGTAGATCTGATTTCATTTACAGGCGGTATTGAAACAGGGAAGAAAATTATGCAGGGAGCCAGCGGGAATGTGAAAAAAATAGCCCTTGAGCTTGGCGGAAAGAATCCGAATATTGTGTTTCAAGATGCTGATTTAGACGTAGCGGTTGACCAGGCAATGAATGCTGTGTTTTTCCATGCAGGGCAAGTGTGTTCAGCGGGGTCACGTCTGCTGGTGGAAGAATCCATTCATGATGAATTTGTAGAAGAACTGGTGAAGCGTACGAAACAAATCAAGCTAGGCAACGGCTTTGATGAAGTGACGCAGAGCGGACCGCTCATCTCAGCTGAGCATCGTGAAAAAGTAGAAAAATACGTCAGCATCGGTTTAGAAGAAGGCGCTAAGTTAGAGACAGGTGGAAAAAGACCTGACGCAGAGGAGCTGCAAAATGGGTTCTTCTACTTGCCGACCATTTTCTCAGGCTGCACGTCAGATATGCGGATTGTGCAGGAAGAAGTCTTTGGACCTGTCCTGACAGTTGAATCCTTCCGTACAGAGGAAGAAGTCATTAAGCTGGCAAATGATACGATTTATGGATTAGCAGGAGCTGTGTGGTCTTCGGATATCAGCAAAGCCGAAAGAGTGGCTCGGCAATTAAGATTAGGCACGGTTTGGATCAATGACTTCCATCCTTATTTCGCTCAAGCACCTTGGGGTGGCTACAAGCAATCAGGCATTGGGCGTGAATTAGGACACACGGGACTTGAAGAATATACCGAGGTGAAGCATTTATATCGAAATACAAAACCTGAAGCGGTTCATTGGTTTAAATAAAAATTACGCATTTGGAGGAGATTCTATATGACACTAAATATGAAAATTGAAAGCATGCAGAAATTCCATACATTTGAAATTCCGACTGTCATCAAACACGGCATTGGTGCAGTTAAACATGTAGGGGAAGAAGTAAAAGCATACGGCGTTTCAAAGGTATTGCTTGTAACAGATCCCGGCATTTATCAAGCGGGCGTGGTGGACCCCGTAATTGCTTCATTAAAAGAAGCACAAATTGATGTCGTTCTATTTAATAAAGTAGAGCCAAATCCGCCAGTCCGTCTAGTGAACGAAGGATCTGCTTTATATGAAAAAGAAGGCTGTAATGGATTAATTGCAGTAGGCGGCGGCAGCTCAATGGATACAGCAAAGGCAATTGGAGTAGAGGCGACTCATGAAGGCTCAGTCCTTGATTACGAAGCGGCAGAGGGGAAAAAACCGCTTGAAAACAGAATCCCGCCATTAACCACTATTCCGACAACAGCTGGTACAGGTTCAGAAGTGACGCAATGGGCAGTCATTACTGATGAAGAAAGAGAATTCAAATTCAATACTGGTGGACCTCTTATTGCAGCTCATCTTACAGTGATTGACCCAGAGCTTCATGTATCCATGCCGCCTCATGTGACAGCAATGACTGGAATTGACGCGCTTGCTCACGCGATTGAATGCTATACGATGAAATTTGCTCAGCCGATTACAGATGCGGTAGCGCTCATGGCCATTGAATATGCAGCTCATTATATTCGCCGTGCCTTTGCTGATGGTGAGGACTTAGAAGCCAGATATGGAATGGCACAAGCTGCGATGCTTGCCGGGCTTTCTTATGGAAGTGAATCAGCTGGCGCTGCACATGCGATGAGTCAAACACTCGGAGGCATTATTCCTGTCGCGCACGGTCAGTGTGTTGCAGCGATGATGGGACCAGTGATGGAGTATAACTGGAAAGGGTATCCGGAAAAATTCGCTCGAATTGCGCAAGCGTTTGGGATTGATACAAGCAGAATGTCAATAGAGGAAGCAGCCAAATCAGCCGTGAACTGGATGTATGATTTAGTAGAAGATTTAGAAATTCCTTCATTAGAAGAACAAGGTGTATCAAAAGATATGATTGATCGTTTATCTAAAGAAGCGATGAAAGATCCGCAAACAGTAGGAAACCCAAGAGATCTAAACGAAAAAGCATACAAATGGATATATGCGCGCTGCTTTGAGTTAACACCTAAAACAGTGTAACAATGAAAAAAGGCTCCCAAAAGGGAGTCCTTTTTATGTTTTAAAGTTGTTCTTTAATTTCTTTGATTTGATGAATATGGCGTTTTTCATGTGCGCCGATGAAATCAAGATATTGCTTAAGGGATAGCTCTTTAAACACAGGGTGTGCAATGACACGTTTGAAATCTTCCTCAGTAAATGTTGATAAAATTTGATTGAGCTGCTCACGAGCTGTATCGAGCTCATCCTTTAAATGTGTAGGTGTCGCATGCTTGCGCTCAGGCGCAACAATACTAGGCGCAGTGGCTTTTTTTGAACGATCCTCTGCCATTTCCACCGGCTTTGGTTCATATTCTTTGATCGGTGCTTTTTTTCCCTCAGCAGCGAGATGTTTTGCTGCAACTAGGTCCATTTTCTTTAAATGATCTGCTACCTCTTGAATACTCCAAGTATCATCAGATAATTTTTGGTTCAATTGTTCTTCGCTCAAACCTTGCAGCTCGTGCCACAATTCTTGTCTTGCTTCATGTAATAAACTCATTTTCTTCATCACCTCAAGATCAAATTTTAACATAATGGTACATGACAATCATTCTTGAGCTATCCGAAAATCCCTTTGAAGAATTGTGATGAAATATGAAACCTTTACAAAAGTGGTTCGTATTACCTGTTAGAAGGAATACATTGGAGGTGGGTGAGCTCTAAATGAAACAAAAGATGTTCATTTCATGAAGAAAGGATGAGGAAGATGGATGTGTTCGGGCTGCCTCTTCAGACGCTGTATTTATACATATTAATGATATCAGGAATCCTGACACTTGTTTTCGTCTTTTTCGGCGATGTATTTGATGGATGGTTTGAAGCGATCCCTATTCCATTCCTTCAACCAACATTGATCCTCGCATTTCTTACCTTTTTCTCGGCTGGAGGGTTTATTTCTGAAAAAACAGCAATTGTAGGAAGTGGACTTGGTGCACTATTATCTGCCATTCTCGCAGTGATCCTTGTGACCTGTTTGAATGTATTTGTATTAATCCCGCTTTCCTCTGCTGAAGAATCTCTCTCATATACGGAGGCCGATTTAAAAGGAAGAACTGGGGAGATCATTGTATCTGTTCCAAAAGACGGGTTTGGAGAAGTGCTGTTAATCAGTAACAGCGGGAAAATCTCAAAGCCAGCTGTCAGTTTCGACCAAGAGGAGATTCCATACGGGACCCGTGTGCTAGTTGTCGAAGTGAACAAAGGCGTCTTATCTGTTATACCAAATGAAGAAATCTAGGAGGGAATGCAATGCCAGGAACAACTATTTTAGTGATCATTGGAATTGTGCTTGTCATTCTTATTGCACTTATTGGTGTATTTGTTTCTAAATACCGGACAGCAGGTCCAGATGAAGCATTAATCGTCACAGGAAGTTATCTAGGAAGTAAAAATGTCCACGTGGACGAAGGTGGAAACAAGATTAAGATTGTAAGAGGCGGCGGTACCTTTGTCCTTCCAGTCTTTCAACAAGCAGAGCCGCTCAGCTTACTATCTAGCAAGCTAGATGTTTCAACCCCTGAAGTCTATACCGAACAAGGTGTACCGGTCATGGCGGATGGAACGGCCATCATAAAAATTGGTGGATCAATTGAAGAAATAGCTACTGCTGCAGAGCAATTTTTAGGTAAAACAAAAGAAGACCGTGAAAACGAAGCGAGAGAAGTATTAGAAGGTCACCTTCGTTCCATCTTAGGGTCAATGACAGTTGAAGAGATTTATAAAAACAGAGAGAAATTTTCACAAGAAGTACAACGCGTTGCTTCTCAAGATTTAGCGAAAATGGGTCTAGTCATTGTTTCGTTTACGATCAAAGATGTTCGTGATAAAAATGGCTATTTAGAATCTCTAGGTAAACCAAGAATTGCCCAAGTAAAACGCGATGCAGATATTGCAACAGCTGAAGCAGATAAAGAAACACGGATCAAACGTGCCGAAGCAGATAAAGATGCGAAGAAATCTGAGCTTGAGCGCGCTACTGAAATCGCTGAAGCAGAAAAGATTAATGAGCTGAAAAGAGCAGAATTCAGACGTGAACAGGATACAGCAAAAGCAAGTGCTGACCAAGCGTACGATCTAGAAACAGCTCGTAACCGTCAGCACGTAACTGAACAAGAAATGCAAGTCAAAATCATAGAGCGTCAGAAACAAATTGAATTAGAAGAAAAAGAGATTCAGCGTCGTGAACGTCAATACGATTCTGAAGTGAAAAAGAAAGCAGATGCGGACCGTTATGCTGTTGAGCAGTCGGCTGCGGCAGAAAAAGCGAAACGTCTTGCTGAAGCAGATGCGAAGAAATACAGCATTGAAGCAATGGCAAAAGCAGAAGCTGAGAAAGTCCGAATTGATGGGCTTGCCAAAGCAGAAGCAGATCGGGCGAAAGGGGAAACAGAAGCTGAAGTCATTAGACTAAAAGGACTTGCAGAAGCAGAAGCGAAAGAGAAAATTGCGGAAGCATTCGAACAGTATGGTCAGGCAGCGATCCTTGATATGATTGTGAAAATGCTACCTGAATATGCGAAGCAAGTATCTGCACCACTTTCTAACATTGATAAAATTACTGTTGTGGATACGGGTGGTAACGGAGAAGGCAGCGGTGCCAATAAAGTTACAGGCTATGCCACAAATCTCATGTCTAGTCTTCAAGAGAGTCTGAAAGCATCCTCTGGAATTGATGTGAAAGAAATTATCGAGAACTTTTCTGGCAAAGGCAATGTCAAACAAAGCATTCAAGAGCTGACAAATGAAATCAAACAACCAAGAAAAATCGAAAAAGCTGACCATCAAATAGAAGAATAAAATCAAGAGACACCTTCCACCAGAAGGTGTCACTTTTATATAGAAGAAGATTTAACTATTGAATGATGTGCTGACAAAACGCTGGCCATTGATCTATGTAATAGAAATTTATCATAATGAAGATAAGGTGGAAAAAGCTAAAAGGAGTGGAGCGGATGAATGTAAGACATGCTGTACATCAAGATATTCCAAAAATCGCCGAGATTCATGTGAAAAGCTGGCAGACGACTTATCAAGGGATTATTTCGCAGGAATATTTAGATGGTTTAACCATTGAAGATCGGGAAGAGAGCTGGAGAAAAAGATCGCTTGAAGGCACGTTTGTCGCAGAAGATGAGGATGGCGTATTTGGTTTTGCCACTTTCGGAAAACAACGTGATGAACGTTATTCTACATATGATGGAGAGCTATATGCCATCTATTTATTCCAACAGAAACAGAAATCAGGTGCGGGTATTGCTCTAATGGAAAAAGGAGTGGAATATTTAATAGAAAAGGGTTATCAGAATATGCTGCTATGGGTGTTTGAACAAAATTCGGCGAAACAATTTTATCAAGAGCTTCAACCTAGTTTTGTCGTTACCAGCCAGTTCGAGCTGGCTGGCGAGAACCATAATGAAATAGGGTATGGATGGGAGCTGTCTAGATTGAATAACCATGTAAAACGAATTAAATCGTCAGCTTCCAGTAATAATGTGAGAAAAAAGTGAAAAGTACAGCAAGCAACATATAAGAAATAAACGGTGAAGCTTCTACTTTTCCTTTCACGCCTGCTATTTTTAAAGCTTCATAGAAACCTGCCAAAAAATAAGCAAGACTGAGAAAATAACAGCAAAGCATAATGGAGTAAGGGCTCATTGTCGTACCTCCAGCATGAAATCTTCTATTATTAATAGATTCCATAGAGCAGAAAATTATGCATAAAAAAATAACCAGCTGTCATCAGCCGGTTATTTTTGATGAGGAAAAACCAAACGGGACGCACTTGGAATGAGTATACAAAGAACAATACTGCAAATAATAAATGAAGGAACCATATATGTGCTGTTATAAATTAAAGAGTAGACCCATCCTGGTGTTCCTTTCGGTGCATAGTGAGAAAAGAAAACGACGCCAGAAATAAAGAACGTCAGTAGCCTGAAGAAACTAGCAACAAAAACAGCTAAGGTAATATAGAAAAATTGCTGCTTTCGCTTTTGATCCTGAATGGCCTTTTTGATCAATCCAGAAAACAAGCCGCTTAAAGAAATGACAACAGATGCAACGAAGTAATCGAGGAATCCTTGAACAGGTGTAGTGATGATCGGGCTATTCATCAGCTGAAGACCTGCGATTAACACACCGATGATAAATCCGGTAGATATCCCCCATCTAATAGACATGAGAATGACGGGAATCATAATCAGAGCAAGAGATCCGCCATTCGGCATTCTTAAAAAGAGACCTGATAAGTAATCTAATACAAGTGCAAGTGAAGTCATAATCGCGATTTCCATCAGTCGTACCAATTGATTTGATTGCTGCATAAAAAAATCTCCTTTTTCATGAATTGAGCAAGGAGAGACCGTGTAAGGATGAGTATGTTATTCATAGAAAAACATATCGATTTGAATACACCATATGTATCCAAGTGATTCCACATTCCTACTTCAGTATTAACTGACAGGTTCAAAGGGTCAGAACAACGAATGTTCACTCTCAGCACAAAGCTCCCCCTGCGGTTATTTAGTTTCAATCTATTATAAATATACTAAAGACCTGCAGGATCAACAATAGACAATTCCCGAGATGAGCAGCATTTGTATCGATATATAGGAAGAGATAAGGAAAAATAAATTATTTAGAAAAAATACTTGTTTCTTCTTTCAAAAGGTGTTATATTTGTATTCGCCGCTGAAACAGCGCGGTTGATAAATAACATTAAGAAAAAAGTTGTTGACTTTATCTTGATAGAATGTTATATTAATAAAGTCGCCTCTGAGAGACGACGAAAATGATCTTTGAAAACTAAACAAGACAAAACGTACCTGTTAATTCGAGTTTTTATAAAAAAATCCTATGATACTTCATAGGTAGTCAGTCAAACGCTGGCGAGGCAGGAAATGATCACATGCTAAGTTCGCTACATCGTGTAGCAACGCATGTGTGATATGCATCCTGCATACCTCGGAGAGTTTGATCCTGGCTCAGGACGAACGCTGGCGGCGTGCCTAATACATGCAAGTCGAGCGGACAGAAGGGAGCTTGCTCCCGGATGTTAGCGGCGGACGGGTGAGTAACACGTG